>NZ_JANADO010000001.1:8110000-8710000 GCF_024199845.1 Bradyrhizobium sp. CCGB12
GCCCGGGACGATCTCGCCGGACGCGAATGGCTGGATCTGGAATTTGTTGTCGGTCGCCTCTGCGACGCGCTTGCAGAAATATTCGCAGCCGCCATAGAGAGTATCGAGCGCCTTTGGCCAACTCGCCGCGAGCCGCCATCTCACTTCCGGCGAAGATTGCGCGATGGCCGGCGCAGCGACGGCCGTGCTTGCCGCTAGTCCAGCGCCCGTCACTTTCAGGAATTCACGACGTTTCATGCGTACCCTCCGTTGTGCCGATTACTCGACAAGGGAACGATCTTGCTGTCGTTTTGGCGTCGCCGATAATCGACGTGTAATTGTGACGATTTTGGTGTTTCCGAAGGCCCCTTCGGGCTCTTTTTGGATTCCGCGCATCGCGGTACAACGTCAGGATGACCGGTCGCCTTGCGATAATCAAGCGTCGTCGGTGCGCTCGCAGTTGCGAAGCCGGGGCGGGACGGCCAGTTTTCGGTCCGAAATGACGGCGAAAAACGTACAAAGCCCCGGAGATGGCTGCATCTCCGGGGCTTCTCCGTCTTTAGTCGTGGGATTGGCTCAGCGCCTCAGGTCTTGGCGCGCATCCGCGCCATGAAGCTGTCGTAGCTCAGCTCCGCCACCTGCGTCCAAGGCAGCGAGTCGTTCTTGTAGGCCATCATGCTCGCGTACATCTTGCCGAAATGAGCATTGGACTTGGAGAGGTCCGCGTAGATCTCGTTGGCTGCGTTGTAGCAGGCCTCGAGCACCTCCTGCGGGAAGCCCTTGATGATCGCGCCGTTCACGATCAGCCGCTTCAACGCCGGAGCATTCACTGCATCGTATTTGCCGGTGATCCAGGTGAAGGTGTCGCGCGATGCTGCGTCAATCGCCGCCTGGTAATGCTTTGGCAGCGCGTTCCACTTCTCCATGTTCATGATGTTGTGGCCCTGGCTCGTGCCTTCCCACCAGCCGGGATAATAATAGTACTTCGCGACCTTGGCGAAGCCGAGCTTCTCGTCGTCGTAGGGTCCGACCCACTCGGCGGCGTCGATGGTGCCCTTCTCCAGCGCCGGATAGATGTCGCCGCCGGCGAGCTGCTGCGGCACGCAGCCAAGCTTGGCGAGGATCGTGCCGGCGAAACCGCCGATGCGCATCTTCAGGCCCTTGAGGTCGTTGACGGTCTTGATCTCCTTCCTGAACCAGCCGCCCATCTGCGCGCCGGTCGATCCGGTCGGGATGCCGTAAACGTTGTGCTCCTTCAAGAGGTCGTTGACGAGATCCTGCCCGCCGCCCCACAACAGCCAGGAAATCTGCTGGCGCGTGTTCAAGCCGAACGGCAATGCGGTCGCAAAGGTGAATGCCGGATTCTTGCCCCAATAGTAATAGAGCGCGGTGTTGCCGATCTCGACCGTGCCGTTGGAGACGGCGTCCAGCACCTGCAGGCCCGGGACGATCTCTCCGGCCGCAAACGGCTGGATCTGGAATTTGTTGTCGGTGATGTCGGCGACCTGCTTGCAGAAATATTCGCAGCCGCCATAGAGCGTATCGAGCGCCTTCGGCCAGCTCGTGGCGTAGCGCCACTTGACCTCGGGCGACGACTGCGCGATCGCGGGTGCAGCGACGGCGGTGCTTGCAGCCAGGCTAACGCCTGTCACTTTCAGGAAATCACGACGTTTCATATGTATCCCTTCCATTGCGTCGATGCTTCGACCGGGGGACGATCTTGGTGTCGTCCTTTTTCGGTCGAGGATCGGCGTTCTCTTGTTGAGATTATTTGAGCGTTTCCGAATGGCCCTGATGGGCTCTTGTTGCTGGAAGCCGAGCGTTGCGGTTCCAGCCCGAGGATGACCGGGCGCACTGATAGAATCAAGGCTCCTGCCGTGCCCTCGCAGCTGCGACACCGGTCAAACGCAAGTCGGGACTATCAACGTCCTGCTAATTTTCGGACAGACAAGGAAAGGGAGGCTCGCGGATGACGGGCAAAAAGGTCGTGGTCGCCGGGGCAACCGGTCTCGTAGGCAACGCCGCGTTGCGACACTTCGGCACATCGGAGCCTTGCGAGGTTGTGGCGCTGTCGCGGCGGAAGCCGCGCGACCTCTATGGCGCCCGTCACGTCCCGATCGACCTCACCAGCGAGACCGATTGCCGCCGCGCCGCGGCCGAGCTTCAGGGCGCCACCCATCTGATCTACGCCGCGCTCTATGAGGCGCCGCAGCTCGTCGACGGCTGGCGCGACCCGCAGCAGATCAGGACCAACGATTTGATGCTGCGCAATCTGATGGGCGTGCTCGAGCCAGTGGCGCCCGACCTCAGGCATGTCGCCCTGTTGCAGGGCACGAAGGCATACGGCGTCCACGTTCGCCCGCTGACGGTGCCGGCGCGCGAGGGCCGCTCCGAGATGTACGAGCAGCCCAATTTCTACTGGGCGCAGGAGAACTTCCTGCGCGAGCTCCAGGCTGGCAAGGCCTGGCACTGGAGCATCTTGCGCCCCGTTCTGATCGTCGGCCTCGCCATGGGCGGCGCCATGGATCTGATCCCGCCGCTCGGCGTCTACGCCGCGATGCTGCGCGAGCAGGGCAGGCCACTCGATTTTCCCGGCGGGGCCGCGCGCGTGGCGCAAGCCGTCGATGTCGATCTCCTCGCCCGCGCGATCGCCTGGTCGGGCGAGGCCAGGCCAGCGCAGAACGAAGCCTTCAACGTCACCAATGGCGATGTCTTCACCTGGGAAAACATCTGGCCCGCGGTGGCGGACGCGCTGCAGATGAAGCGCGGCAAACCGGTGCCGCTGTCGCTTGCGAGGGAGTTCCCGAATTGGGTCGCTCCCTGGGACAAGCTACGGGCCAAGCACAACCTCGCGTCGCCCGGCCTCGCGGACTTCGTTGGCCTCTCATTCCAATACGCCGATTACAGCATGCGCTACGGCCAGACCGCGTCAGGCCCGCCCTCGATCGTCTCCACCGTGAAGATCAACCGTGCCGGCTTCACCGAGATGATGGATACCGAGGACATGTTCAGAAAGTGGTTCAGGCAGGCGAAGGAGGAGAGGTTGTTGCCGTAGAGGTTGCTGCAGCGCGGCTCGTCATGCGGGCTTGTGCCGGGCATCCACGTTCTTGGTGCCGCGAGGAGAGGCGAGGATGGTCGGGTCAAGCCCGGCCATGACGCAGCGGAGGCCCTACCCCTCTTTCGCGAAAGCCCCCTCCATCGCCTTCCGCGTCCTGATCGCCTCGTTGCCCGCATCGAACGCGACGTCGTCCCAGTGCACCACCGCGCCGTGCGCGACGTCATGCCTCAGCCTCACCCCGTGCGCGAGGCCGATTGGCAGCGCGCCGGCCTTCAGGCTCGCGGCCGCCGGCACCAGCTTGCCCCATACCGTGTAGCCGCCTTCGCCATCCAGCATCTCGCCGGCGCGCAAGTTTCGTTTTGCCACAGCCGCGACATCGCCGCGGAAGCCGCCAGCCTGTCCGGTCGGCTCGCCCCGCAGCGCGGCCGACAGCACCGAGATGTTCAGCTCGAGCCCGATCAGGTGATAGGGCTTGTACATCGCAGCATAGCGTCCGCTGGCGTCGGTCTTCAGGCCATATTGCCTGAAGCAGTCGGCTGCATAGTCGTTCGGCGCTTCCAGTACGACATAGACGCCCCAGCGCAGGTCGCGAAACACCGGCCTTCCGTCGCGCTCGAGCGAGGAGACCACCTCCACCACGCCCGCTCGCTCCAGCACACCGCCGTGCGATCGCGGCCGCATGATATGCGGCAGATCGTCGACGCCGCAGGGCGGAAACAGCAGGCCATCCGCGGGCACGTCGAGGGTGCAGGCATTCGCGATCGCGGCCATCTCGATCGCCGATTTGGTGCCGTCGAGGAAGGAGTTGAACATCTGGGGATTCATGCCGGCCGACTGCGCCTCGCCGGCGGTGAGGCCGTAATGCTGCCAGACGCCGTCAGGCGTCACGTCGTGATAGGCCGGCAGGTATTTTGTGCCCTTGCCGGCGGCGACGACGCGAAAGCCGGTGGCGCGCGCCCAATCCACCATCTCCGCCGTCAGCGCCGGCTGGTCGCCATAGGCGAGCGAATAGACCACGCCGGCTCTTCGCGCTTCCTCGGCGAGCAGGGGACCCGCCAGCACGTCGGCCTCGACATTGACCATCACGATATGCTTGCCCGCGGCGATCGCCGCGCGCGCATGCTTGATGCCGACGGCGGGATTGCCGGTCGCTTCCACCACCACGTCAATCGTGCCGCCGGCGATGGCGCGTGCACCGTCATCGGTGAAGGTGGTTGCGGCAATGCGCTCCGCAGTCCAGCCGACGGTGCGGCAGGCCTCGCGTGCACGGTCGCGGTCGATGTCGACGATGACCGGCACCTCCAGCCCCGGCGTATGCGGCACCTGCGCCAAGAACATCGAGCCGAATTTGCCCGCGCCGATCAGCGCGATGCGAACGGGCTTGCCAGCGGACGCGCGGGCCTGGAGGAGACCGAAGAGGTTCATGGGAATGTTTCCGGTGATACAGAAATTCGTGAGACGCGCGTCTCTATCAGTCCGTCATGGCCGGGCTTGACCCGGCCATCCACGTCTTACTGTCGGCGATCGTGTTGAGACGTGGATACCCGGGTCATAGGATAGCGGAAGCGACGCCGTCCTTCGAACGGCTATGCCCGGGCATGACGCCTGTAAAGGTTGCACGAGACCTGTTTTACTCCGCCGCCTGCCGCGGCGCACGGGCAAGCCGCAGCAGCGCGTCGTCCTCCACCGTCTTGATCGGCGCGAAATCGCGATGCGCGATGTACTCCGGCCGCGTCGGGGTTCGGATGTAGTTCGAGACCGCATTCAGCGTCAGGTACACGATCTTGCGCGGATAGGGCGTGATGTTGCCGCTGGAGCCGTGCACGAGATTGCCGTGGAACATCAGCATGCCGCCGGGCTTGCCAGTGGGCGCGACGATGCCGCCCTGCTTGACGAGGCGTGTCACGGTGTCCTCGTCCAGCGTCCACAGCGGGTAGGATGTGGTGGCGAGATCATGCGAAGCCTCGAGGTCGCCGGCGTTCTGGCTGCGCGGCACCAGCATCAGCGGACCATTGATCGGCATCACCTCGTCGAGGAAGATCGCGATGTTCATCGCCCGCGGCTCCGGCATGCCGTCGTCACGTTTCCAGGTGCCGTAATCCTGGTGCCACTGCCAGACGTCGCCGGTGAAGGCCGATTTCGCATTGATCTTGAACTGGTGCATGTAGACCGGCTCGCCGAAGAGCTGCTCGACCGGCTCGATCATGCGCGGATGCGCGCCCAGGAGGCCGAAGGCCTCGTTGTAGAGATGCGCGGCAAAGGCGGTGCGTGGTGCGCCGCTCTTCTCGCGCCAGACCTCCGGCCGGTTGGCGTCATAGATGCCGACCGCCTCGCGCGCGAGGAGATCGACCTCCTCCTGCTTGAACAATTCGGGCAGGAACAGCCAGCCCTCGCGGTGGAAGAACTCCAATTGCTCCTGGGACAGTTTCATGGGTCGTCCTCCTCCTGTGGTTTTGTTTTGTCATTCCGGGGCACGCGAAGCGTGAACCCGGAATCCATTCATCTACAGTCACTGCGGCCCAATGGATTCCGGGCTCGATGCTGCGCATCGCCCCGGAACGACAGCGTCGCTACGCCGCCGCCTCTTCCGTCGCCCGCAATCTCTCCTCGGTCATCCGTCCCGCCGTCTGTGCATGCGCCAGCGCGGCGCGCTCGGCTGCTTTCGCGTCGCCTGCGAGAATGTGCTTGGCGATGTCGGCATGCTCAGCCCAGGCGCTGCCGCGATAGTCGAGCTCGGACAGCACCGTCGCCATCGAGCGGCGCATATGCGGCCATTGCGGCGCGATCGTCTCCTCGATCACGGGATTGCCGGCGAGCCGATAGATCGCGCGATGAAAGTCGACGTCGAGCACGATGAGCTCGGCGAGCGTCGTTGTGCGGTCGATGCGGCGTCCGGCGGCGAGCGCCGCCTCCAGCCGCGCGCGACCCGCGGCATCGGCGGCTGCGCGCTCCGCGGCAAGCCGGGCGGCGAGCGCATCGATGGCGCCGCGCACCTCGTAGAGCTGGCGAATGCGGGAGGGGTCGAGCTGGGTGACTTCAAATCCGCGCTTGCCGCTCTCGGCAACCAATCCCTGCCGGTGCAGCAGATGCAGCGCGTGCGACACCGGCTGGCGCGATACGCCGAGCTTGTCGGCGAGCTCGTTCTGCCGGATGCGCTGGCCCGGCTGCAGGGTGCGGTCGGAGATCGCCTCCAGGATCCGGGCATAGACCTGGTCGATCAGGTTCGGGAGCGGGTCGAGAGGAATCACGCCGGCAGCTCCGAAGATGCTCAAAGGAATACGGAATTCCGTATTCGAAACTACGCGCTATGGCCGAGGCCGTCAAGCGGTACCGGATGGATGACTGGCTGTCGTTTTCTGCGACGGCTAAGCTATTGATATTGCTTGCACCGTCTACTGTGCATGGGGTTGTTTTTCGAGAAAAAGGATGTCGTCCTATTTCTTCTTGCCCTGCTCGATCAGCGTCCGGCTCATCAGATAGAGCCGCGGCACGATCGAGTTGGTGTCGATGAACTCGTCGCGGGCGTGATAGCCGAAACCGGCGAGGCCGAAGCTCTCGACCACGACCGCCTTGCCGCTGCGATTGGCATAGCCCGCATCGGTGCCGCCGCCGGTCATCTCGGTGATGTCGAGCTTGCGGTCGATCTCGGCATAGATCGCCTGCCCCTCCTGCGCCAGCGCGCGGCCGCGATCGCTGGCGACGAAGGGCGGCCGGCCCGCCGTGATCGTCACCTTGGTTTCGGTGTCGGGAACGAGTTTCTCCTTCACCTTGGCGTCGAGCGCCGCCTGCAATTTGGCGATGCCGTCAGGGATGGTGAGGCGAATGTCGGCGCCGGCCTCGGCCTTCTCCGGGATCTGGTTGCGCACGGTGCCCGCCTGCGCCGTGGTCCAGTTGAGCTGCGTGCCCGGAATCGATTTGGCGGCGTCCTTCGTCTGCTGCAATTGATGCGCGAGCTCGATCAGCGCGTTGCGGCCGAGGTCGGGCGCAGCGCCCGCATGCGAGGCTCGGCCCTTGACCTCCATCTTCGCAGTCGCGGTGCCGCTCGCGCCCAGCAGCAGCGAGTCGTTCTTTGCCGGAGGCGATGCCGCCGTCGGCTCGCAGGAGAGCACCACATCGTGCTGGTCGGCGAGCTCCGCGATGATCTCGCCCGAGCCGATCGATCCGACCTCTTCGTCCGGATTGAACGACACGGTGAGCTGGGCATAGTCCTGCCAGCCGGCGTCCTTCAGGATCTTGAGCGCATGCAGGACCACCGCGATGCCGCCCTTGTCGTCGGCGATGCCGGGCCCGTAGATGCGGTTGCCGTCAACGCGGTACGGCTCGCTTGCAAGGATGCCGCGCTGATAGACCGTGTCCATATGCGCGATCAGCATCAGCTTGCGGGTGCCGGTGCCCTTGAACGTCGCGATCACCATGTCGGCGCGCGTGCCGGCGGTGGTCTTGCGCCGCTCCGTGGTCGCGCCCAGCGCCTTCAGCCGCCCTTCGGTGAAATCGGCCATCTTCGCGAGGCCCTCGGCATCGCCGCTGCCGCTCTCGATCATCACCATGTCGCGCAGCGTCTCGATCAGCGGCGCTTTCTCCTGCTCGGCGGCGGCCTTGATCTTTTCGTCGGCGGCAGCGAATGCCGACGTCGCCCCGGTAGCGAGGCCGAGCAGCGACAGGGCGAGCAGCGGGGTGAGGCGAGATTTCATCGGAGCATCCTTTCGCGTCTCGCGCGCTGGCGCACGCGATTGGCCGAAAGCCTAGCATCGGGTGGAGCCCGTTGCCACCTAGCGCTCGAGCACCTCTACGTCCAGCGCCGCGACCCGCTCCGCATCGGCCAGCGCCTCGATGGCTGCGATCCGGTCGCCGTTGAAGGTGACGCGCAGCGCGATGCGCAGATGTCCGCCGAGGATGACAGCAACGCCGATCTCGCCGTCGACCAGCGCTGTCCGCGCGGCCTGGGCGCGGCCCTTGTAGAGCTGCGCGACTGCATCCGCGCCGCGGATCTCCGGAAGTGTGCCGAGCCGCACCGCGGCGTCGTCGGCACGGAACACGACGTCGGGATCGAGCATGGCGAGCAAGCCTTCGAAGTCGCCTTCACGCGAGGCTTTGAGGAATGCATCGACGATCCTGCGTTGGCGCGACAGGTCCGCCTCGGGCACCGGCACCCCCTGCACGCGGCGTCGTGCGCGGCTCGCCAGCTGCCGCGAGGCATCGACCGAGCGTCCTACGATCGGCGCGATCTCCTCGAACGGCACGGCGAACATGTCGTGCAGCACGAAGGCGAGCCGTTCCGCCGGCTGCAAGGTCTCGAGCACGACCAGCAGCGCTGCGCCGACGGAATCGGCCAGCTCCACCTCGCGCTCCCGCGTCTCGTCGACCGGCTCGGGCACGTGCGGGCCCATCGGATCTTCCTTGCGTGACTTCCGCGCGCGCAGCATGTCGAGGCAGATGCGCGCGACCACGGTGGTCAGCCAGCCGCGCAAATTCGCGACATCTGACATGTCGTAGCGGCTGACCCGCAGCCAGGCCTCCTGTACGGCGTCGTCGACCTCAGCGCGGGACCCCAGCATCCGGTAGGCGACTGCGCGCAAATGGTCCCGGCTAGCCTCGAACTGCTGGGTGAGAAGATTTTCTTCAGTCATCGGTCACATTCCCTCATCGCGATCCGTCATGCCCATGACGAAGCCAGTCCGGCCGATGTGACCGGAACCTTCTAAATTAGCAAACGGAGACACAAGATGATGCACGCGCGCATGAACCACCCCGTCATGGTCCTGCCGGAGGCCATGAACCACCTTCAAGCCCTCGGCAATGTCACCAAGCAGGGCCTGCCGGAAAAGCTCCTGGAACTGGTGCACCTTCGCGCCAGCCAGATCAATGGCTGCAGCGTCTGCGTGGACATGCATCCGAAGATCGCCCGCAAGCTGGGCGAGACCGATGAGCGGCTGTTCGCGGTGTCCGCCTGGCGGGAGGCGCCCTATTTCACCGACGCCGAGCGCGCCGCGCTGGCGCTGACCGAGGCGGTGACGCGGGTTGCCGATCGCGAAGACCCGGTGCCGGATGCGATCTGGAACGAGGCGGCCAAGCATTTCGACGAGCGCGAACTCGCAACGCTCGTGCTTTCGATCGCGACGATCAATGTCTGGAACCGTCTTAATGCGACGATCAAGATGCCGGTCGGCGTTTGGAAGGTGTGAGTGAGGCGAGCACCGGCCGTGCACTCCCTCGCCCCGCTTGCGGGGAGAGAGTGGGGTGAGGGGGAGCCTCCGCAGGGACGGTGAGAGTTGGACTCGCGGAAGCTCCCCCTCACCCGGATCGCATCTTGCGATGCGATCCGGCCTCTCCCCGCAGGCGGGGAGAGGCGAAGAGGCACCTACTCCGCCAGGAACGCGCTCACCACCTCGCCGAACTCCAGCGGGGCCTGCTCGAACATCCAATGGCCGGCATTGGGAATCACCGCCGTGCTGCTGGCGGCGATGTGCTCGGCGAGCACGCGCCACATCACCGACAGGCTTCCCGTCGTCGCGCCGCCGCCGATCAGCAGCGTCGGCGTCCTGATCGCCTGCGCATCGGCGCGCGTGTAGGGCCTGCGCTGCTCGTTGATCTGGCCGAGGAAGGTGAGGGCATTGTCGCGCAGTTGCTGCTTCGCCGCTGCCGGCACGCGCCGCCAGGAGCCGTCGCCTTCGATGCCTTCGTAGAAGTTCTGCAGCGCGCCCTCGATATCGCCGGCACGGATCATCTCGACCGAGCGGGCCGTGCGTGCGGCCAGCGGCGGATGCGCGGGCGTGCCTTCGGGCACCGGCAGGCTGGCGTCGAGATCGCCGCCGGGCTCGGCCAGTACCAGCCTGCGCAACAGATCCGGCCGCGCCTGCGCGACGCGGAAGGCGATGTGGCCGCCGCGTGAGTGGCCCATCAGATCGACCGGGGCGGGCTTGACCTGCTCGATGAAGGCGATCATATCCGCGACATGCTGCGCCATCTTGTAGTCGTCGCCGACGGCGTCCCAATGCTCGGGAAAGAAGTGCCGCAGGCTGACCGAGATCACGCGGTGGTTTTTCGACAGCGGGCCCAGCACCGAATACCAGGTGCGAAAATCGCCTAGCGTGCCGTGCACGCAGACCAGCGGCGGGCCCTCGCCGACTTCGAGATAGGCCATGTCGTAACCATTGACGCGAAAGGTCTGCATGATCAGCTCGCCAGAAAATCCAGGACAACTTCAGAGTATTTTTGCGGCGCCTGCTCGAACATCGGATGCGTCGCGTTCGGGATGATCGCCGTCTTGGAGTAGGGCACATGCGCGGCCAACGCGTGCAGCACCTTGGGCAGCAGGCCCTTGGTCCGCGCGCCCAGGATGAACAGCGTCGGCATCTTGATTGCTTCCGCGTCCGTCTTCGAAAAGGGCGGGCGATTGTCGCGGACCTGGCCGATCAGCGTCATCGCATTGTCCCGCAGATTCTGTTTCACCATTGCCGACAGTCGCGGCCAGGTGCCGGCCCCTTCCAGCGTGTCGACGAAGACGGCAAGGCCCCCGTCGACGTCGCCGGCCGCGATCTTCTCTGCGGAAGCCGTAAAGCGTGCCAGCAGCGGCGAGGGGCCGCCGACATAGTCGGGATCCAGAGTTGCATCGAGTTCGCCGCCGGGCTCGGCCAGGATCAGCCGCCGCAACAGGTCGGGGCGCGCTTGCGCCACGCGGAAGCAGATGTGCCCGCCGCGGGAATGGCCCATCAGGTCGACCGGCCCGAGGTCGAGTTTCTCGATGAAGGCGATGACGTCTTGGACATGCTGGGCGATCGAATAGGTGTCACTGATGCCGTCCCATCGCGCCGGGAAGAAGTGCCGCAAGCTGACAGCGATCACCCGGTGCCGCTGCGTCAGCGGCCCGAGCACGCAGCCCCAGATGCGGAAGTCGGAGAGCGAGCCGTGCACGCAGAGCAGCGGCGGGCCGGCTTTGGCTTCGCCCACGTCGAGATAGGGCATGTCGTAACCGTTGACGTGGAGGCTTTGCATTCTGGGCTCGCGAGGGAATTGGAACTCCTGTGCAAGATTCCCGGAAACCGGGTGGATCGCAACTAATTCCAAGCCTAGATTTAGGCCGAGATCACAATGGGGGCATGCGACAAGGACGCGAGCCAGGAACCAAGCCATGACCGACCGGCGTTTTGCCCTGTTCGACACCAGGATCGGCCTCTGCGCGATCGTCTGGGGACCGCGCGGCATCAACGGCACGCAACTGCCCATGGGCGGTGAGCCGAAGATCCGCACCCGTATCCACCAACGTCATGCCGAGGCGACCGAAGCCGAGCCGACCGCCGAGGTGCGAGAGGCGATCGACCGCATCACAAAACTGCTCGCAGGTGAGCCTGATGACCTCACCGACATTCCGCTCGACCTCGACGGCGTGCCCGAGTTCAACCGCGGCGTCTACGAGATCGCCCGCGCCATCCCGCCGGGCAAGACCATCACCTATGGCGACATTGCCAAGCAGCTCGGCGGTGTCGAGCTGTCGCGCGACGTCGGCCAGGCGCTCGGCCGCAACCCGTGCCCGATCGTCGTGCCCTGCCACCGCGTGCTCGCGGCCGGTAACAAGCCCGGCGGCTTCTCGGCGAATGGCGGCGTGGTCACGAAGCTGAAGATGCTCGAGATCGAAGGCGCGCTGGTGAACCATACGCCGAGCTTGTTTGATTGAGGGCTCTCTTACCCTCCCCTGGAGGGGGAGGGTCGATCGCGCGCAGCGCGAGCGGGGTGGGGTGATTCCTCCACTCGCGCAGTGTTTCGTGTGGAGAGATCACCCCACCCCGCTGCGCATTCCGCTTCGCTGCATGCACAGCGACCCTCCCCCTCCAGGGGAGGGTAAGAGGCGGCTAAATCTTCGCCGCCACCTTCGGCCAATACCTATCGCGCAGATGCCGCTTCACCAGCTTCCCCGTCGGCGTGCGCGGCAGCTCGGCTTCGAAATCGATCGAGCGCGGGCACTTGATGGCGGAGAGGCGGGTCTTGCAATAGGCGATCAGGTCGGCCTCGAGCGCCTTGCCGGCGCGGCTCATGTCGTGCGGCTGCACCACCGCTTTGACCTCTTCGCCCATTTCCTCGTTCGGCACGCCGAACACGGCGACGTCGGCGATTTCGGGGTGGGTGATGAGGACGTCCTCGGTCTCCTGCGGGTAGATGTTCACGCCGCCGGAGATGATCATGTAGGACTTGCGGTCAGTGAGATACAGGAAGCCGTCCTTGTCGAGGTAGCCGACGTCGCCGAGCGTCGACCAGCCCTTGGCGTTGTAGGCCTTCTTCGTCTTTTCAGGGTCGTTGTGGTAGGTGAAAACAGGCGCATCGGCGAAATAGACCGTGCCGATTTCGCCCAGCGGCTGTTCCTCGTCGTTCTCGTCCAAAATCTTGATCTTGCCGACCACGGCGCGGCCGACGCTGCCGCGATGCGCCAGCCAATCCTTGGAGTTGCAGACCGTGACGCCGTTGCCTTCCGACCCCGCATAATACTCGATCAGGATCGGCCCCCACCACTCGATCATCTTTGCCTTGACGTCGATGGGGCAGGGCGCGGCAGCGTGGATCGCGCCCTTCAGCGTCGAGACGTTGTATCTGGTGCGGACGTCATCGGGCAGCTTCAACATGCGTACGAACATGGTCGGCACGAGCTGCGACTGCGTCACCTTGTATTTCTCGACCAGCTTCAAGAACTCTTCGGCGTCGAAGTGTTCCATGATGATGGAGGTGCCGCCGAGCACGATCGCCATCATGTTGAAGCGCAAAGGGGCCGCGTGATAGAGCGGCGCCGGGGAAAGGTAGGTCGTGTCGGCGTTCATGCCGCACATGTTGGCGCAGAGCACGCGCAGGAACGCGTTTGGCACATCGATCCTGTTGCCCTCGAACGCCTTCTTGATGCCCTTGGGCCGGCCAGTCGTGCCGGACGAATACAGCATGTCGTAGCCGGCGGCCTCGTCCGCGATCGGCGCCGTCGGCTGCACGCCCGCTTCCTTGTCGTAGGAGCGGAAGCCCGGCTGTGGCTCGTCCATCATGTAGAAGATCGGCTCGCCTGGCGTGCCCTTGATCAGAGCCTTGATCTGGTCGGCGCATTTGGGCGTGGTGATCACGACCTTGGCGCCGCAATCTGCGATGATGTAGTCGATCTCGTCCTGCTTCAGATAGCGGCTGATCGCGGTGTAATAGAGCCCGCTGCGTTGTGCGGCCCAGCAGATCTCCATGAAGGCGAGACGGTTCTCCATCAACAGTGCGATGTGGTCGCCGGCCTTCAGCCCGAGCGAGCGGAACAGTTGCGCGCCCTGGTTCGAGAGCTCGTCGAGCTCGCGATAGGTGATCGCCTTGCCGGTCCCGGCCATCTCGTAGGCGATCTTGTCGGGTGTGGTCTTAGCGTAGACGGAGGGGTGAGTCATGGTCGAGATCTCGCAACAAAAAAGGTGTCATCCCGACGAAAGCCGGGATCCATAGCCACCGATCCAGATTGTCGAAACACGATGCCGCCCATGCTCACACGGGCTCCGTCGGTAATGGGTCCCGGCCTTCGCCGGGACGACACCATCTATGTGGATGAGGCCTACAGCCGCTCCACGATCGTCACGTTGGCCATGCCGCCGCCTTCGCACATGGTCTGGAGGCCATAGCGCTTGCCGCGCTGGTGCAGGGCGTGGACCAGCGTCGTCATCAGCTTGGTGCCGGAGCCGCCGAGGGGGTGGCCGAGCGCGATGGCGCCGCCGTTGACGTTCAGGCGCGCCGGATCTGCGCCGGTTGTCTTGAGCCAGCCGGTCGGCACCGAGGCGAAGGCCTCGTTGACCTCGAACAGGTCGATGTCGCCGATCTTCATGCCGGCCTTCTCCAGCGCGCGCTTGGTCGCATGCAGCGGCGCGTCGAGCATGATGACGGGATCGCCGCCGGTCATGGTCATGTGATGAATACGCGCGAGCGGCTTGACGCCGAGTTGCTTCAGGCCGCGCTCGTTCACCACCATGACGCCGGAGGCGCCGTCGCAGATCTGGCTGGCGCTCGCCGCGGTGAGCTTGCCGTTCTCGGCGATCAGCTTAACGCCCTTGATGCCGTCGAGCGTGGCATCGAAGCGGATGCCTTCGTCGATGTGGTGGGTGTCCTTGCTGCCGTCGGCGCGGGTGATCTCGAGCGGCACGATCTCCTTCTTGAAGTGGCCGGCTTGCGTCGCCGCGATTGCGCGCTGATGGCTGCCAAAGGAGTATTCGTCGAGCTCATCCTTCGACAGGCCGTACTTCTCGGCCATCATCTCCGCGCCGGTGAACTGGCTGAACACGATGTTCGGATATTTGTGCTCGATGCCCGGGCTCTTGTAATTGCCAAAGCCGTTCTTGGCCGGCAGCTGCGACGACAAGCCCATCGGCACCCGAGTCATCGATTCCACGCCGGCCGCGATCACCACGTCCATCGTGCCGGACATCACGGCTTGTGCCGCGAAGTGCAGCGCCTGCTGCGAGGAGCCGCACTGACGATCGATCGAGGTGCCCGGCACGCTCTCCGGCAGCTTCGAGGCCATGATCGCATTGCGCGCGACGTTGTTGGACTGCTCGCCGACCTGCATCACGCAGCCCATGATCACGTCCTCGACCAGGGCCGGATCGACCTTGGTGCGGTCGACCAGCTCGTCCAGCACCTTGGCGGCGAGATCGGCCGGATGCCAGCCGGCGAGGCGGCCCCCCTTGCGCCCGCCCGCGGTACGCGCAGCGGCGACGATGTAAGCCTCGGCCATGTCGGTCTCTCCCTGAATTCTTGATTGGGTTGGTTGTCGGGGGCGGATTTAAGGGGCGCGAGCTCGCTTAGTCAATCGATCAATTAACTCTTGTGATGCGGCGCGGCTTGGGCTTATCTGCGCGCCTCATCAGGCATGTCCAGGGATCTCTGTGGCTACCAGCGTACCGACCAAGCTCCCCAGCGGAAGAAATTCCACGGCAGAGAAATTGCTCGTGGCCGCGAGCGAGCTGATGATCGAACGCTCCTCGATCGAGATTTCGCTCTCCGATATCGCGCAGAAGTCCGGTGCCAATGCCGCGCTGGTCAAATATCATTTCGGCAACAAGGACGGCCTGCTGCTGGCGCTGCTCGAGCGCAACGCGGCAACCGAGCTCTCCAATCTCGAATATCTGCTGGCGCAGCCGATCACACCGACAGCGAAGCTGAAGCTGCATATCGGCGGCATCATCCGTGCCTATTATCGGTTCCCCTATATGAACCGGCTGATCCATTATCTCCTGCATGAGACCAAGCCGGAATGCGCGGACGAGGTCTCGAAGTTTTTCGTGGCGCCGCTGCTCGATTTCCACCGCCGCCTGCTCGCCGACGGCGTCAGCCGCAGCGAGTTTCGGCAGACCGATCCCGTGCTGTTCTACACCAGCCTCATTGGAGCCTGCGATCATCTGTTCTTCGGCCGGCACGCGATGTCCCGCGCGACCGGCGTCGGCCCGGTCACCGACGAAGTCTGCCGGCAATACATCAAGCACATGGAAACGCTGATCTGCGGCGGCATCCTCACGCAAGCCGGGGAAGCCGTTGCGGCCGGATGATCCGGCCAACGCTTCAGAAGTCTAGAGAAGAAACGCCCAAGGAAAGGTATCTGCGATGCAGTTGAAAGACGTAGCCGTTCTTATCACCGGCGGTGGTTCGGGCCTCGGTGAAGCGACCGCCCGCGCCATGGCGGCCAAGGGCGCCAGGATCGGCGTGATCGACCAGAACAAGGACAACGCCGAGAAGGTCGCCGCTGAGGTGAAGGGCGTTGCGCTTCATGCCGACGTCACCAGCGAAGAGCAGATCAAGGCCGCGATCGCCAAGGCGGAAGCCGCGCATGGCGTTGCCCGCGTGCTGATGAACTGCGCCGGCATCGGCGGTTCGCAGCGCATCGTCGGTCGCGACGGCGTCTATCCGCTGGAAAAGTTCGCGCGCATCATCAACGTCAACCTGATCGGCACCTTCAACTGCCTGCGGCTGTTCGCCGAGAGGCTCGTCACCATCGAGCCCGTTGGTGAAGAGCGCGGCGTCATCATCAACACGGCCTCGGTTGCCGCTTACGAAGGCCAGATCGGCCAGATCGCCTATTCGGCGTCGAAGGGCGGCGTCGTCGGCCTCACTTTGCCGGCTGCGCGCGACCTCGCCAGCCAGAAGATCCGCGTCAACACCATCGCGCCCGGCCTGTTCTTCACGCCGCTGCTGATGGGCCTCAACGAAGAGGCACGCAAGAGCCTCGGCGCGCAAGTGCCGCATCCCTCGCGCCTCGGCGATGCCAAGGAATACGGCGCTCTCGCGGTGCACATGGTCGAGAACCCGATGCTCAACGGCGAGACTATCCGTCTCGACGGCGCGATCCGTATGGCGCCGAGGTAGTTCTCTTTTTTCCTTCTCCCCTTGTGGGAGAAGGTGGCGCGAAGCGCCGGATGAGGGGTTCTCTCCGCACTCGCATTTGCAAACGAGTCCGCGGAGACAGACCCCTCACCCAAGCGAGTTCTTGGTTAGCGACATACATGCCCTCTCCCACAAGGGGAGAGGGCGTAGTAATCGGTACCATCGTTGCGGATCGAGGAAAGTCGCCCATGTCCCAACCGCTGCTGATCGAGCATGACGACGGCGTCGACCGGGTGACGCTCAATCGGCCCGAAAGCCTCAACGCGCTGGATCCGGCGCTGATCGATGCGCTCAACACCTACTTCCAAGGCATCCAGCGCAACCGTGACACCCGCGTCGTCGTGCTCAGGGGCGCCGGCAAGAATTTTTGCGCAGGCCTCGACCTCAAGGCGGCGATGACGCGCCGCGCCGGGCAACAGGAGCCGCCCGGCGTCACGGAGTCGCTGGACTCGCAACGCCGTATCGCCGACATCGTGATGTTGATGCGGCGCTGTCCGCAGCCGATCATCTCGCTGGTGCAGGGCGCGGCAGCCGGCGGTGGCTTTGCGCTGGCACTTGCATCCGACATCCGCATCGCGACGAAATCGGCGCGGATGAATTGCGCTTTCATCAAGCTTGGCCTTGGCGGCTGCGACATCGGCACCAGCTACTTTCTGCCGCGGCTCGTCGGAGTGTCCGTCGCATCCGAGCTTATCCTCACCGGGCGCTTCATCGGCGCCGAGCGCGCGCTAGCGGTCGGGTTGGTCTCGGAAGTCGTCGACGAAGACGGGCTCGACGAGGCGGCCGAGCCTTATGTCGATGCGATGATGACGGCTTCGCCTGTTGGACTGCGCCTGTCAAAAGAATGTCTCAACATGAGCGTCGATGCGGGATCGCTGGAAGCGGCGATCGCGATGGAGGACCGCAACCAGGTCCTGTGCAGCCGCTCCGAGGAATTTTCGGAAGGCATCAGGGCCTTCCTTGAGAAGCGAAAGCCTGTCTATATCAAGCGCTGAACGAGAATGATCCGTAAAGGACAGTAATTCCGGGAGACGCAAATGAGTGGAAGCGCGGCGGCGGCGATGACGAAGCCCGCCTTTCGCAAGGTCGAGTGGATCGCGCGCGACATCGACGTCACGCGCCATGCCGACGGCACGGTGGTGTTGAAGTCGCGCATTCCGCTGCAACCTTACGAGAAGCACATTCCGGCCTCGCTGGCGAAATGGGCCAGGCAAGCACCTGAGCGCATCTGGCTGGCGCAGCGCGGCGGTCCCAATCGCGAATGGCGCAAGGTGTCCTACGGCGACGCCAAGCGCACCGTGGATGCGCTGACACAGGCGCTGCTGAACCTCAAGCTCGAGGGACGGCCGGTCACGATCCTCTCCGGCAATTCGATCGAGCATGCGCTCATGACGCAGGCGGCGATGCAGGCGCGCGTCCCGGCGGCACCGGTGTCGCCGGCTTACTCCTTGATGAGCCACGATCACGTCAAGCTGAAATATTTGTTCGACCTGATCAAGCCGGCCGTGGTGATGGTGCAGGACGGGCCGACCTTCGAGAAAGCGCTGAAGGCGCTCGATCTCAGCGGCGTCACCGTGGTTCACGTCGCGCGTCCCTGTGACGGCATCAAGAGCGTCAGCTTTGCCGAGGTTGCGGCAACGCCCGTGACCGCCGATGTCGACACCTCGATCGCACAGATCACGCCGCAGACGGTTGGCAAGCTACTCTTCACCTCCGGCTCGACCGGCATGCCGAAGGCCGTCATCAACACGCAAGCGATGATGTGCGCCAATGCGGCGATGATGATGCAGGTGCGGCCGCGCGATCCCGGCGGTCCGATCGCGACCATGCTGGACTGGATGCCGTGGAATCACACCATGGGTGGAAACGCGGCGTTCCATCCGATCCTGGTCGACGGCGGTACGCTCTATATCGACGATGGCCGGCCGATGCCGGGTCAGTTCGAGGAGACGCTGCGAAACCTGCGCGAGATCTCGCCGACCTATTACGCCAACGTACCGGCCGGCTATGCCGCGCTCGCGGCGGCGATGGAGAAGGATGACGCGCTGTGCCGCTCCTTCTTCAAGAATCTCTCGATCATGGCCTATGGCGGTGCGCGGCTGCCTGACGATCTCTACGATCGCATGCAGGCCCTCGCGGTGAAGACCACCGGCGAGCGCATCGTGTTCTACACCGGCTGGGGCTCGACCGAGACCGCGCCGACCTCGACCGGCACGTATTGGGACACCGAGCGCGTCGGCCTGATCGGCCTGCCATTCCCTGGCGTCGAACTGAAGATGGTGCCGTGCGGCTCGAAATACGAATTGCGGCTGCGCGGCGTCAACGTCACGCCCGGCTATTTCGGCCAGCCGGAGCTGACGAAGAAGATGTTCGACGAGGAGGGCTTTTACTGCATTGGTGATGCTGGCATCTTCGTTGATGACGCCGATCCGGTGAAGGGAATCATCTTTGCCGGCCGCGTGGTGGAAGACTTCAAGCTCACCACCGGCACTTTCGTGCATGTCGGCTCGCTCCGCACCGACACGATCGCGGCCGCGACGCCCGTGGTGCACGACGCGCTGGTGGCGGGGCAGGATCGCGCCTGCATCGGTCTGCTGGCCTGGCCCAATCTGCATGCTTGCCGTCAGCTCGTCGGCAATCCCGATCTGAGTTTTGCCGATGCGGTGAAGCATCCCGATGTGATCGCCTGCTTCAGGCGCGGCCTGGAGACGCACAACCGGGAATGCGAGGGCGGCAGCAGCCGCATCATCGCGCGCGCAATGTTGATGGTCGATCCGCCCTCGATCGACGGCAACGAGCTGACCGACAAGGGCTACATCAACCAGCGCGCCGGCCTGGAGCGCCGCGCCGCGCTGGTGGAGCGGCTCTATGCGGATCAGCCCGGTGAAGATGTGATCGTGCTGCGATGAGTGCGCAACTCTCTCCCCTCGTCATTCTGGGCTCGCGACTTCGTCGCGCCCCGGAATGACGGTCTCAATGAACAAGACGAATAAACAAGGGTAAGCCCGCCATGAATTTCGATTTCTCCGACGACCAGAAACAGCTCCGCGACCAGGCGCGCAAATTCCTCGCCGAAAAATGTTCGCCCAAGGCGGTGCGCGTCGTGCTCGACGGTAAGGCGCCCTACGACAAGGAGCTGTGGAAGGGCCTTGCCGAGATGGGCTTTCTCGGGGTCGCCATTCCGGAAGAGTTCGGCGGTGCGGGTGCGGGCCATCTCGAGCTCTGCGTGATCGCGGAGGAGATGGGCCGGGCCAATGCGCCAGTGCCGTTCTCCTCGACCGTGTATCTCGCCGGCGAAGCGCTGCTGATCGCGGGCAGCGACGCGCAGAAGAAGAAGTGGTTGCCGGCGATCGCGTCGGGCGAGGCGATCGGCACGCTGGCGCTGTTCGAGGGCAAGGGCAATCCGTCGCCGAAGAACATCAAGCTCACGGCCGCGAACGGCGTGCTCAACGGCGTCAAGAAGCCGGTTGCCGACGGCGCAATCGCCGATTTTGCGGTGGTCGCTGCGCGCACGGGATCGAGCGGTCGCGACAGCGACATCGCGCTGTTCCTGGTCGATCTCAAGGCTGCTGGCGTCGAGGTGAAGAGCCTCACCAATCTCGATCCGACCCGCGGTCAAGCCGAGATCAGTTTCAAGGATTGCAAGGCCGAGCCGCTTGGCGCCGCTGGCGAGGGTTGGAGCACTCTCAGCCAGATGCTCGACCGTGCCGCGGTGCTGTGCGCATTCGAACAGGTTGGTGGTTCCGACCGCGCGCTGGAGATGGGCCGCGACTACGCGCTCGACCGCATCGCCTTCGGCCGGCAGATCGGCTCGTTCCAGGCGGTCAAGCACATGCTCGCCGACATGTATGTGTCGGCAACGCTGGCGCGCTCCAACAGCTATTACGGCGCCTGGGCGCTCTCGACCAACGCAGCCGAGTTGCCGGAAGCCGCCGCTGCCGCGCGCATCAGCGCGACGCAGGCGTTCCAGCATTGCGCCAAGAACAACATCCAGGTTCACGGCGGCATGGGTTTCACCTGGGAATTCGACTGCCACATGTACTACCGCCGCGCCAACGCCATGGCGCTCGGGCTCGGTAGCCTCACCTATTGGGAAGACCAGTTGATCGACCGCATGCGCAAGAAGAACGCGGCGTGATGTCATTCCGGGGCGCCGCAAAGAGGCGAACCCGGAATCTAGAGATGAGTGAATAACGTCGAGATTCCGGGTTCGCGCTGCGCGCGCCCCGGAATGACGGAGAGAAGAGCACCATGAACTTCGACGACACCCCGCAGGAAGCCGAATTCCGCGCCACCGCCCGCGCGTGGATCGGTGCGAACGCGCCCAAGCAGTACGAGGACGAGCTGCGCAAATCCTCGCTCGGCCGCACGGTGCTCAAGAACGCCAACATCCTTGAAGTGGCAAAAGCCTGGCAGAAGAAGAAGGCCGACGCCGGCTGGGCCTGCCTGCACTGGCCGAAGGAGTATGGCGGCCGCGGTTCGTCACCGATCGAGCGCGTGATCTGGCAGCAGGAAGAAGGGCCGTTCGGCCAGTTGTCCCGCATGTTCATCATCGGCCACGGCATGTGCGGGCCGACCATGATGGCATTCGCGCGCGAGGAGCATAAGCGTACCTATCTGCCGCCACTCGCGTCCGGCGAGAAGGTATGGTGCCAGCTGTTCTCCGAGCCGGCCGGCGGCTCGGATGTCGCAGGGCTTCGCACGCGGGCCGAGAAGGACGGCGACGACTGGATCATCAACGGCCAGAAGATCTGGACCTCGGGCGCGCATTATTCCGACTTCGGCATCTTGCTCACCCGCACCGATCCCACCGTGCCCAAGCACAAGGGCCTCACCATGTTCTTCCTGGACATGAAAAGCCCGGGCGTCGAGGTCAGGCCGATCAAGCAGGCGAGCGGCGCCTCCGACTTCAACGAGGTCTATTTCACCAACGTCCGCATCCCCGACCATCAACGCCTCGGCGAGGTCGGTGACGGCTGGAACGTTTCGCTCACCACGCTGATGAACGAGCGCAGCGCGATCGGCGCGGCCGTCTCGACCGGCTTCCCCGAACTGTTTGAATACTGCTCCAGTCTGATGCTCGACGACGGCCCGGCGATCGAGGATCGCGCGGTGCGTTCGAAACTGGCGAACTGGGCGGTGAAGGCAAGCGGCCTGAAATACACCAGCATGCGCGCGATCTCCGCGCTGTCGAAGGGCGAGCGGCCGGGACCGGAGAATTCCATCGGTAAGCTGGTGGCGGGCTCCATGATCCAGGACGTTGCGACCTACGCACTGGACTTGCAGGGCGCGAGCGGCGTGGTCAGCGGCGAGGATGCCGAGCTCGCCGGCCGCTTCCAGGCGATGCTGCTGCGGGCGCCGGGCACCCGCGTCGAAGGTGGCACCGACGAGATCATGCGCAACATCATCGCCGAGCGGGTGCTGGGCCTGCCCGGCGACATCCGTGTCGACAAGGACATGCCGTTCAACAAGATCCCGACCAAGGGAAGAGGGTAGAGGTCCGCCATGAATTTCGACGACACCCCGCAGGAAGCCGCATTCCGCGAGACCGCGCGCAAATGGGTCGCCGCTAACGCACCGAAGGAATTCGAGCAGGAGCTGTCAAAATCCTCGCTCGGCCGCATCAAGCTTGCGAAGCATGACATGGTCGATGTCGGCAAGGCCTGGCAGAAGAAGAAGTTCGAGGGCAATTGGGCCTGCCTGCACTGGCCGAAGGAGTATGGTGGTCGCGGCGCGACGCCGATCGAGCGCGTGATCTGGCAGCAGGAGGAGGGCGTCTACGGCAAGCTGACGCAGCCGTTCCAGATCGGCGAGGGCATGTGCGGCCCGACCGTGATGGCGTTCGGCAGCGAGGACGCCAAGCGCCGATATCTGCCGAAGCTGGCTTCAGGCGAGGAGATCTGGTGCCAGCTGTTCTCCGAGCCGTCGGCTGGCTCCGACGTCGCGGGCCTGCGCACGCGCGCCGAGAAGAAGGGCGACAATTGGGTCGTCAACGGCCAGAAGATCTGGACCTCGGGCGCGCATTATTCCGACTACGGCCTTTTGATCGCGCGCACCGATCCTGATGTGCCCAAGCACAAGGGCCTCACAATGTTCTTCCTGGACATGAAGAGCTCAGGCGTCGAGGTGCGCCCGATCAAGCAGGCCAATGGCATGCAGGAGTTCAACGAGGTCTATTTCACCGACGTGGTGATTCCGGACAGCCAGCGTCTCGGCGCCGTCGGTGAGGGCTGGAGCGTGTCGCTGACCACGCTGATGAATGAGCGCATGTCGATCGGCTCGCGGCTTGCGACCGGCGTGCCTGAAATGTTCGAGTTCTGCTCCAGCTTGATGCTGGAGGACGGGCTTGCCATCGATGATCCCGCCGTGCGCTCGAAGCTCGCGAGCTGGGCGGTGAAATCGAGCGGGTTGAAATACACCAGCTATCGCGCGATCTCGGCGCTGTCCAAGGGCGAGCGGCCGGGCCCGGAGAATTCGATCGGCAAGCTGGTGTCGGGCATGATGCTCCAGGACATCGCGACCTACGCCATGGACCTCCAGGGCGCGGCCGGTGTTCTCACCGGCGGCGACGAGGAGACGGTGCAGGGCCAATTCCAGCAGATGCTGCTGTCCTCACCCTCGATGCGCATCGCCGGCGGCACCGACGAGATCTTGCGCAACATCATCGCCGAGCGGGTGCTGGGTCTTCCGGGCGACATTCGCGTCGACAAGGACGTTCCGTATAACAAGATCCCGACCAAGGGGCGGTGATCCAGCCTCTCGCTGCATCTCGTAGGGTGGGCAAAGCAAAGCGTGCCCACCATATGCAGATGCGCCGGGGAAAGTCTGTCGGTGGGCACGGCGCGATGCGCCTTTGCCCACCCTACCAGAAGGGCGCGAGCTGATCCATGGATGCTAAAGTGAAACAAGACGACCGCATCGGCGTGCTCGAAGAGCTTCTCAACGAGCGCTACTCCGTCCGCGCCTTCCTCCCGAGGGAGGTCGACCGCGCCACCATCGAGCACGTGCTGACCACCGCGCAGCGCACGGCCTCATGGTGCAACAGCCAGCCCTGGCAGGTCGTCATCGCCAGCGGCGCGGCCAGGGAGCGCTTTCGCCAGGCGATCTACAAGGAGGCCGCGGGTGGTCTCGGCGACGACTACGATTTCACGCCGCCGCGCGAATATGTCGGCGTCTATCTCGAGCGCCGGCGCGAGAGCGGCTTCCAGCTCTACAACACGCTGGGCATCGCCCGCGGAGACAGAGCCGCCTACGCCAGGCAGGCGCTGGAGAACTACAATTTCTTCGGCGCACCCCACGTGGCCGTCATCCACACCAACGAGCCGCTCGGCATCTACGGCGCGATCGATTGCGGCGCCTATGTCTCGAATTTCATGCTGGCCGCGCAGGCGCTCGGGCTCGGCACCATTCCGCAGGCGGCGCTCGCGAGGCACTCCGGTTTGATCCGCCGCCACTTCAACCTGCCCGACGATCGCCGCGTCGTCTGCGGCATCTCGTTCGGCTATGCCGACCACACCCACAAGGTCAATAGCTACCGCACCTCGCGGGCCAATGTCGCTGATACCGTGACCTTCGTGGACGAGTGACCGGCGCCGCGAGCTTGGCGCCATCGGTTTTTCGCACTCAAGCAAAGGCGGCCGCGGAAGCGGCCGCCTTCATGTTGTCTCGAACCTGATGGCGCCGGCCGTCAGCCGCCGCTGCCGCCGATCACGGCCCGCACGGTCTCGTCCGGGCCGAAGTCCTCAGCGCCCTCGACATAGAGCAGTGCGGCGAGCTTCGAGCGGGCGCGGTTGACGCGGCTCTTGATCGTGCCGACTGCGCAACCGCAGATCGAGGCCGCGTCCTCGTAGGAGAAGCCGGAGGCGCCGACCAGGATCAGCGCTTCACGCTGGTCCTGCGGAAGCTTGTCGAGCGCCGTCCGAAACTCCTCGAACTCAAGATGCGCGTTTTGCGACGGTTGCGTCTTCAGCGTCTTGGCGTAGTTGCCTTCGGCATCCTCGACCTCCCGCCGCCGCTTGCGATAATCGGAGCGGAACAGGTTGCGCAGGATCGTGAACAGCCACGCCGGCAGGTTGGAGCCGGGCTGGAACGAATCGATGTTGGCAAGCGCACGGAGCAGCGTCTCCTGCACCAAATCGTCGGCGCGGTCCGCATTGCCGCTGAGCGAGATGGCGAACGCGCGCAAGCTCGGCACGGCCGCCAGGATGTCGTTACGCAGGGAGTCCGTGAGAGGCATTAATCCCTCCCATTGTTGTTGTCGTTGGATCCCCCACCATTTTCCACTTGGGGCGTCGCTCCCGGCGCATCAAGCTTTTTGATCAGCTCCGCGAACCGATCCGGAACCCCCTGCCGCACCACGTCGTCGTACATGGCGCGCAGCTGATGCCCAATCCGGGATTGGATCTCCGGAGTGAGCCCTCCCTTGCCGGGGGTCGTGCTTTTGCTGGCTTGAGACTTGAGATCTTTCATGACCTGTTCCACGTTTCCCCGAGTTAAGTGACTGCAAAATCGAGAATTTTTCTCAACCGGGAGCCGTTCCCTGGATAGGCTCAATTCCAGGTTCGAGAAAAAGTTCCCCCCAATACGGAACTTTTCTTGGGCTGCGGCGTAGTCAGCCAAGCAGGGGAACCCGGGCCCCCCGCGTAACGCCTGTCTTCTAGGTTGGCCCGAAGATGAATGGAGTGGGGATGTCCCGTTCACAGCTTGTTGCTGAACACTTGCCGTTGTTGCGCCGGTACGCACGCGCCCTGACGGGCAGCCAGGCCTCCGGTGACGCCTATGTCGCAGCCATGTTGGAAGCCATGCTGGGGGATCCGTCGGTGCTCGACGAGAGCCACGGGCCGCGCGCTGGCCTGTTCCGGCTGTTCACCCAGATCTGGAATTCCGTTTCCGTCAATGACGATGCCGAGGTGACGACGCTGCCGATGCCGCCGGAGCGGCGGCTGTCGAACATCACGCCACTGCCGCGGCAGGCCTTTTTGCTGCTCTCGCTCGAGGGATTTTCCGAGGAGGAAGTCGGCTTCATCCTCGGCACTGACGTCGCCGAGACGCGGCGGCTCGCGGATGCCGCGGGACGCGAGATGGCGGCCGAGATCGCCACCGACGTGCTGATCATCGAGGACGAGACCTTCATCGCCATGGACCTCGAGAGCCTGGTGAAAAATCTCGGCCACAACGTCGTCGGCGTCGCGCGCACCCATGCCGATGCGGTGGCGCTGGCCAAGAACAAGCGGCCCGGCCTGATCCTCGCCGACATCCAGCTCGCCGACGGCTCGTCGGGTCTGGACGCCGTGAACGAGCTGCTCCGCACCTTCGAGGTGCCAGTGGTGTTCATCACCGCGTACCCCGAGCGCTTCCTCACCGGCGAGCGCCCCGAGCCGGCGTTCCTGATCTCAAAACCGTTCCAGCCCGCAATGGTGTCGGCGGTCGCGAGCCAGGCGCTGTTCTTCCAGCGCAATTCGCGCAACCGCGCGCCGAAGGCGCCGGCGGCGTAAGAAGCTGCAGCCTGAGTTCTACTGATCCGGCGTGCTGCAAGGCACGCCGGATTTTTCATGCTCGTCAGCTCTGCTTGACGTGCATCGAATTCGCCGCTCATACCTCGTGCCTCGATCCAATCGGAGATTTGCCCATGGACCCGCAACTGCTCGATCGCCTCGCCATCCGCGACCTCGTCGAGAACTGGGCGGTGTGGCGCGACGCCGGCGACTGGGAGCGCTTTGCCACGGTCTGGCATGACGAGGGCTGGATGTCCGCCACCTGGTTTCAGGGACCGGCGCGGGATTTCATGCGCGTCAGCCAGGAGGGGTTCGCCAGGGGCGTGCGCATCCTGCACTTCCTCGGCGGCACCAGCATCGACCTCGAGGGCGTGCGGGCCATCGCCCAGACTAAGATGACGATCTCGCAGCGGGCCCTGGTGCACGACGTGCTCTGCGACGTCGTCTGCACCGGGCGCTTCTACGATTTCCTGGAGAAGCGGCATGACCAATCAGGTGTTGGCAGATGGGGCATCGTCCGCCGCCAGCCGATCTACGAGAAGGACCGGATCGATCCGGTCGATCCCGCTGCGACACTTCAGCTCGACCAGAAAACACTCGCCGCGCTCCCTGAAGGCTACCGCCACCTCGCCTATATGCAGGAGCTGATCGGCTACAAGGTCAAGCGCGACATGCCGGGCCTCACCGGGCCTGAGGTCGAGAAGCTCTATCGCGAAGGCCGCGACTGGCTGGCGGGGAAGGCGAAATAACGCGAAGCAAAGTGACCCCCAGAAAAAAGTAAGGCGCGACTGGCATCACCACAGTCGCGCCCTACGTCGCCGGCTTATGGGGCAGGGGGGAATAGCCGGCTGCTGAGACGACTCCCAGCCGCCGGACTCGTTCCACGGCTTGCGAATTATTTTGCAGGCCCACGACTTTTTTCGCACACGGTTAAGTGATCATGACAGCTGAGAACCCCTGATCCTCCGCCAGCGTTGTTCCCGCGATCGCCATGGGGCGAGGGATCGACAGCCATGTCACAGTTTCAAAAGGTATTTTTGGGCGCCATCGCGATTGCCGCAACGCTCGGCGCGGTGCAATTGGCCTCGGGCCACGATCTGGCCGACCGCTGGCAGGCGGTCGCCGACATACCCAGCCACAGCTCAAACTTAGCGCCGAGCCATAACGTCAATCGTGCCGGCAAGGCCGACCGCCTTGCCGAGATCAAGCAGGCAGCAGTTCCCACCCGGACCGTATCGATGCGGCTGAACGACCTCGCCGACACGTCAGTGTTGCTGCGGGTCCCCGCGGTGATCGAGACCGGCAATGCCAAGCCGCCGGTGCTGCTCCAGAATCAGAACCAGAAGCAGGGTCGCAAAAAGCCGACGATCGCCTGCGAGCCGATGGTCAGCTCCCTGACCGAAGTCGCAAAACTGCTCCAGCCCGGCCGCTGCGTGACCTGATCTGCTCAGGTCGCCGGACAAATCGTCCTCCCGGCGGGAGGACGATCCTTCACGTCCACTTGATCCCATGCCCCCTCGCGTTATATCCCGGGTTTCTTCCCCTTCGTTTTGACCGGGTAAACGCATGACGACGTCAGACACGGCTGTGCATACGCAGCCTTTCCAGGCCGAAGTTTCCGAGCTTTTGCACCTCATGGTGCACTCCGTCTATTCGGAGACCGACATCTTCCTGCGCGAGCTCGTCTCCAACGCCTCCGATGCCTGCGACAAGCTGCGCTACGAGGCGATCGCAAGTCCGGCGCTGCTGGGCGAGGGCGACGCGCTCAAGATCCGCATCATCCCGGACAAGACGGCCGGAACGCTTGTCATCTCCGACAACGGCATCGGCATGGAGCGGCAAGAGCTGATCGACCATCTCGGCACCATCGCCCGCTCCGGCACCAAGGCGTTCGTGTCGAAACTGAAGGAGGCCAAGGACGGCCTCGGGCTGATCGGCCAGTTCGGCGTCGGCTTCTATTCCGCCTTCATGGTCGCCGAGAAGATCGTCGTGGTCAGCCGCCGCGCCGGTGAAAGCGATGTCTGGACCTGGACCTCTTCGGGCGGCTCCGGATTCGAGATCGCCCGTGCCAGCGACGAGGACGCGGCACGCGTGGCGCGCGGCACCGAGATCGTCCTGCACCTGAAGGACGACGCCAAGAAATATCTCGAGACCTACGAGATCGAGCGCATCGTCGGGGCCTATTCCGACAACATCCTGTTTCCCATCGAGCTCGTGTCTGGTGAGGGCGAGCCGCGTCAGATCAATTCGGCGAGCGCGCTGTGGCAGCGCTCGAAGTCCGAGCTGACGGCGGAGGACTACAAGAAGGCATACCAGCAGATCGCCTCCGCCTTCGACGATCCCGCGATGACGCTGCACTACCGCGCGGAGGGCCGCTATTCCTACGCCGTGCTGCTGTTCGCGCCGTCGACGAAACCGTTCGACCTGTTCGAGCCGAACCGCAAGGGGCGGGTGAAGCTCTACGTCCGCCGCGTCTTCATCACCGATGACGCTGACCTCTTGCCGGGCTACCTGCGCTTCATCCGTGGCGTCGTCGACAGCGAGGATCTTCCACTCAACATCTCCCGCGAGATGCTGCAGAACAATCCGCAGCTCGCGCAGATCCGCAAGGCCGTGGCGACCCGCGTCGTGTCCGAGCTCGAGGGCCTCGCCGAGAAGGATCCGGAGAATTTTGCCAAGATCTGGGACGCCTTCGGCGCGGTGCTGAAGGAAGGCATCTATGAGGATTTCGAACGCCGCGAGAAGCTGCTGGCGCTGTCGCGTTTCACCACGACGTCGGGCGAGAAGCGATCGCTGAAGCAGGTGATCGCCGATTTCAAGCCGAACCAGACCGAGATCTATTATCTCGTCGGCGACAGTATCGAGCGCCTGAAGTCCAATCCGCGGCTCGAGGCCGCGACCGCGCGCGGCATCGAGGTGCTGCTGCTGTCCGATCCCGTCGATGCCTTCTGGACCTCGATGCCTTCAGAGTTCGAGGGCAAGCCGCTGAAATCGCTGAGCCAGGGCGATCTCAATCTCGACCTGATCCCGCGGCTCGACGAGACGGACGAAGCGAAGAAAGACGAGCCGGCCGCTGACGAGGCCGCTACCATCGCGGTGATCAAGGCCGCCCTCGGCGAGCGTGTCAGCGACGTCAAGGCCTCGACGCGGCTGACAAGCTCCGCCTCCTGCCTGGTTGCCGACAGCCAGGGCCCGAGTCGCGAGCTCGAGCGCCTCCTGGCGCAGCAGAACCGCGGCATGAAGACCAAGCCGATCCTCGAGATCAATCTGCGCCATCCGCTGGTGACGGCGATCACCAAGGCGCAGGCCGGCTCGAAGACGGTCGACGATCTCAGCCTGTTGCTGCTCGAACAGGCCCAGATCCTGGACGGCGAATTGCCGGAAGATCCGGCCGCGTTTGCGGCGAGGCTGAACCGGCTGGTACTGCAGGGGCTCGGCGGATAGGCGGGAGGCCCTGCTTCCCAAGGCTCGTCATTGCGAGGAGCGAAGCGACGAAGCAATCCAGACCGTCCCTGCGGAGACGGCCCTGGATTGCTTCGCGGAGCCTGTCATCGGGCCGCGCCTCGCGCGGACCCGTTGGCTCGCGATGACGGAACCTGTGGCGTCGTCCTGACTATTCCGCCGCATCCTTCTTGGCGCTGGCTGCCTCCGCCTCCACCTGCGGCTTCCCTTCCATCCAGCGCGACAGCAGGTTGGAAAAGCGGTCGAGGTAGAGATAGACGACAGGGGTCGTGAACAGCGTCAGCGCCTGGCTCACCACCAGACCGCCGACCATGGCATAGCCGAGCGGCTGGCGGATCTCGGCGCCGGTTCCGCTGCCCAGCATCAAGGGAACCCCTCCGAGCAGGGCCGCCATCGTCGTCATCATGATCGGGCGGAAGCGCAGGAGGGCGGCCTGGCGGATCGACTGTTCCGGTGTCAAATGCCGCTCGCGCTCCGCGGCGATGGCAAAATCCACCATCATGATTCCGTTCTTCTTGACGATGCCGATCAGGAGGATGACGCCGATCAGCGCAATGAGGCTGAAATCAAAGCCTGAGATCATCAGGATCGCGATCGCGCCGACACCGGCCGACGGCAGTGTGGAGAGAATGGTGAGCGGGTGGATGTAGCTCTCGTAGAGCACGCCCAGCACCAGGTAGACCACGACGAGTGCGGCGAGGATCAGCATCGGCACGGTGCCGAGCGATTGCTGGAACGCCTGCGCCGTGCCCTGAAAGCTCGTCGCCAGCGTCGGCGGCGCGCCCATCTCGGCGACCGCCCGCAGCACCGCGTCGGTCGCCTGTCCCAGCGCTATGCCCTCCGCGAGGTTGAAACTGATGGTCACCGCGGGAAACTGGCCCTGGTGGGCGATCGCGAGCGGTCGCACCGGTTCGTTGGTCCAGGTGCAGATGACCGAAAGCGGCACCTGATCGCCGGTCAGTGGCGACTTGACGTAGAGCCTGTCGAGTGTGTCGAGCTTGCCTTGCAGGGCCGGCGTGATCTCAAGAATGACGCGGTAAGTGTTGGTTTGGGTGAAATATTGTGCCACCTGGCGCTGGCCAAACGCGTCGTAGAGGGTATCGTCGATCAGCTGCGGCTGGATGCCGTAGCGGGCCGCGGTGTCGCGATTGATCGTGAGTTGCAGCGTCGTGCCTTCGGTCTGCTGGTCGGTGGCGACGTCGCGGAGCTGCGGCAGCTCCTTCATGCGGGCCAGGATTCGCGGCGCCCATTCGTTCAGCTCGGCGAGATTGGCATCCTGGAGCGTGAACTCGAACTGCGTGCGGGTGGCGCGGCCGCCGAGGCGCACGTCCTGCGAGGCCTGCATATAGAGGCGTGCGCCTTCGACCTCGGCGAGCTTCGGCCGCAGCCGCGCGATGATCTGCTGCGCGTTGGCGTCGCGCTCCGCGATCGGCTTCAGCGTAATGTACATGCGGCCCGAATTCAGTGCGGTGCCGCCACCGCCGATGAACATCGCGATCGAATCGATGGCAGGATCGGCCTGCACGATGGCGTTGAGCTGCTCCTGCCGCCGCTTCATTTCGGTGAAAGAAATGTCCTGGGGCATCTCCGATACGGCGGTGAGGAAGCCGTTGTCTTGCTGGGGGAAGAACCCCTTGGGGATATGGATGAACAGCGCGATCGAAAGCGCGATGGTGCCGAAGAAGATGCAGAGCGTGACGAAGCTGTGACGCAGCGCGAGGTCCAGTCCGCGTTCGTAGGCGCCGAGCAGACGATCGAACATCCGCTCGCTCCATTGGTAGAAGCGGCCATGCCGCGCCTCGTGGTTGGCGCGCAGGAAACGCGAGGCCATCATCGGTGTCAGGGTCAGCGACACCACCAGCGAGACGAAGATCGCCATCGCCAGCGTCACCGCGAACTCGCGGAACAGCCGGCCGATGATGCCGCCCATCAGCAGCAGCGGGATCAGCACAGCGACCAACGAAATGCTGATCGAGACGATGGTGAAGCCGATCTCGGCCGCGCCCTTGTAGGCGGCGGCCATAGGGCTCTCGCCTTGCTCGACATAGCGCGTGATGTTCTCGAGCATCACGATGGCGTCGTCGACCACGAAGCCGACCGCAATGGTCAGTGCCATCAGCGAGAGATTGTCCAGCGAATAGCCGACCACCCACATCAGCGAGCAAGCCCCCAGCAGCGCCAGCGGCACGGTGATGCTCGGGATGATCGTGGCCCAGAAACTGCGCAGGAAGATGAAGATCACCATCACCACGAGCGCGATGGTGATCATGAGCGTGATCTGAACGTCCTCGACCGCGGCACGAATGGTGATGGTGCGGTCGCTGATGATCTTGATCTTGATCGCAGGCGGGATTGCCGCGATCAACCGCGGCAGTTTCGCCTTGATGCGGTCGACAGTGTCGATCACGTTCGCGCCAGGCTGCTTGAAGATGACCAGGAACACGCCGCGCTTGCCGTCGGCCCAGGCTGCGGTCTTCATGTCCTCCGGCCCTGCCACGGCCTCGCCGATGTCGCTGATACGCAAGGGGGCGCCGCTGCGATAGGCAACGATGATGTCGTTCCAGTGCGCGGCCTCGAGCAATTGGTCGTTGGCGTAAATGGTATAGGCCCGCCTGGGACCGTCGATGCTGCCCTTCGGGCTGTCCGCGGTCGCGATCGCGATCTGGCTGCGGACGTCTTCCAGCGACAATCCCTTGGCGACCAGCTTGGCCGGATCGATCTGGATGCGCACCGAGGGCTTCTGCTGCCCGCCGACGAACACCTGGGCGACGCCGGGAAGCTGGCTGATCTGCTGCGCGAGCTGGGCGTCGGTGCGGTCGCTGACCGTGGTCAGGGGCAGCGTGTCCGAGGTCGCAGACAAGATCATGATCGGCGAATCCGCCGGGTTGACCTTGCGGTAGGTCGGCGGCGAGGGCAGGTTCTTCGGCAATTGGCCGCTCGCCGCGTTGATCGCGGCCTGTACGTCGTTGGCGGCAGCATCGATCAGGCGGTTGAGAGCGAACTGAATGGTGATCGCGGCCGAGCCGAGTGAGCTGGTCGAGGTCATCTGCGTGATGCCGGGGATCTGCGCGAGCTGGCGCTCGAGCGGCTGCGCCACAGAGGATGCCATCGTCTCGGGGCTGCCGCCCGGAAGTGACGCGGACACCTGGATGGTCGGAAAATCGACCTGGGGCAGCGGTGCGACCGGCAGCAGCGGGTAGGCCACGAGGCCCACGAAGAGGATGCCGGCCATCAGCAGCGAGGTGCCGATCGGATAGCGGATGAACGGAGACGAGATGCTCTCTTGCATGCCTGAAACCATCGAGTGGCCAGCGCACCTTCACCCGCGCAGCGGAGTCGCGCCCGAGAGCCCGAGCGCGGATGTGCGTTTCCCTCAGCCCATATGTTTGTTGATTGCTCCGGAACGTCGTCGGTCCGGGGCCAGCGTTGTGATCGAAAGACTAGTCCGTTCGCACCAGCGTGCGAACGGATTCCTGCTGCAAATGCTTGCAACCTTTGTCGAAGGCATGCTGTCGCGAGATATGCGTTCAGTGCAGGTCAGGAACGGAGCGCTTTTTCGCTTTGTAGCGTTGCGGCGCGGTGTCTCATCCGTTTCGAGGCATGTCACAAGCGAGAGAGGTATGAACAGGAACAATCGCTTCTTCCGCGTTGTTGTGCCATATCGAAATGGCATAACACATGCCGCCGTCACCGATTTGAGGAAATATCCGATGCGCCTGTCGATCCTGACCCTTACCGCGATTGCGACGCTTCTGGGCGTGGCAGATGCCAGCGCGCAGAGGTACGATCCGAACTATCCCGTCTGCATGCACCGCTACACGGGCGGCGGCTTCGGTGGCGGGGGTGGTGACTATTTCGACTGCTCCTTCACCTCGTTGGAGCAATGCCGCGCCACCGCCTCGGGCCTCGCCGCGACGTGCGACGTCAATCCCTATTATGCCTTCAACGAACAGCCGCCCCCGCGTCGGCGTCACAAGAAAGTGCACTAGCGATCCCGGCTGCGATATTCGGGGACGTTCGGGCGCCCCGCAAGCAGGTCCGGCTGCTACTCCTTCCTGCCCCGGCTCCGCCACCTTGCGCCAACGGTTGGTCTCCGCGGCCAAGGATGACTGGAGTTAATCGAGAGCTAACCGGGTTTTACCTTGTCTCTTAACATCTGGGCAGGAAGCACGGGCTAAGCTGCTGCAACAAGCGGACACGGCCCGAAAGAATGAACGACATGATCACCGGCGTCATCGCGCAGCCGAAAGCCGCACGCGCGCCGTCGGCTTCAAAGATCTGGCTGAGGGCCATCGAGCTCACCGCCCGGATCGAGACGCTGCCGGGCCGCCTGTTCGCCGATATCGTCGACGATTGGGCGCAGCGTCAGCCCGACCGAGTCGCGCTGATCGCAGACGAAACAACGCTCGACTACCAAGGCTTGTCGAAACGGATCAACCGCTATGCGCGTTGGGCGCGTTCGGTCGGTGTGGACAAGGGCGACACCGTCGCCCTGATCCTGCCGAACGGCATCGACTATGTCGCGGCCTGGCTGGGCATCAGCCGGGTCGGCGGCGTGGTCGCGCTGCTCAATACCAAGCTCGTGGGACAGTCGCTCGCGCACTGCATCAACGTCGCGAAGCCCTCGCATATCATCGTCGCGCATGAACTGGCGGAGCTGCTGGAGGGCGCAACGCCGCATCTGAAGACCCAGGCAAAAGTCTGGACCCATGGCGACGCCCGCAGTGAACTCGCGATCGACGTCGCGCTGGCGGCGCTCGACAATGCCTCTCTTTCGCCGGACGAGCATGGCGACGTCACGATCAACGACCGTGCCCTGTTGATCTATACCTCCGGCACCACGGGCCTGCCCAAGGCCGCCAGCATCAGTCACCGCCGCATTCTCAATTGGGGTTTTTGGTTCGCCGGCCTCACAGGCGCGTCGCCGCAGGATCGGCTCTACGACTGTCTGCCGCTGTTTCACTCGGTCGGCGGCATCGTCGCGCCCTGCAGCATGCTGGCCGCCGGCGGGTCGGTGGCGATTGCGGAGAAGTTTTCGGCTTCGCATTTCTGGTCCGACATCGTCCGGCATGACTGCACGCTGTTCCAGTATATCGGCGAGCTCTGCCGTTATCTGCTCAAGGCGCCGCCCTCGGAGTACGAGAACCGCCATCGCCTGCGGCTCGTCTGCGGCAACGGCCTGCGCGGGGATATCTGGGAGGATTTCCAGGCTCGCTTCGCCATTCCCCGCATCCTCGAATTCTATGCCGCGACCGAAGGTAATTTCTCGCTGTTCAACGTCGAGGGCCAGCCGGGCGCGATCGGCCGGATTCCGCCGCTGCTCGCGCATCGCTTTCCGGCGAGCCTCGTCAAGCTCGACCCCGACAGCGGCCTGCCGCTGCGTAACGACGGCGGCTTCTGCATCGCCTCCGCCCGCGGCGAGGCGGGCGAAGCCATCGGTCGTATTGGCCTGGCCGACGAAGGCGGTGGCCGCTTCGAGGGTTACACCGACGCCGGGGAGACCGAGAAGAAGATCCTGCGCGACGTCTTTGCCCGGGGGGATGCCTGGTTTCGCACCGGCGATCTGATGCGGCTCGACGACAAGGGCTTCTTCCATTTCGTCGATCGCATCGGCGACACCTTCCGCTGGAAGGGCGAGAACGTCGCGACCTCGGAGGTGAACGACGCCGTGCGCGATTTCGCCGGCGTAGTCGACGCCACCACCTATGGCGTCAGCATCCCCGGCACCGACGGTCGCGCCGGCATGAGTGCGATCGTGGTGAACGAAGGCTTTGACATGGCTGCGCTGCCGGCTCATCTCGCCCAGCGCCTGCCGGTCTATGCGCGTCCCGTTTTCATCCGCATCTCCTGCGAGCTCGATGCGACCGAAACCTTCAAGCAGAAGAAGGGTGATCTGGCCCTCGAAGGCTTCGATCCCACCACGATCTCCGATCCGCTGTTCATGCTCGATCCGAAATCCGGCGCTTATGTCGCGCTGGATACCGAGGCCTGTATGCGGATCAACGACGGCAGAATCCGGCTGTAACGCCGCGAAAATACGGAGATAGGTCCAATTTTATCTGAATTGTCCAAGAAGCCATTTACCTCTGTCGGGTAAATAAGCGGTCACGGGGAGGCGGTCATCAAGAGCCGCCGCAACACAAACGATAATGAAAAGCGAGCCAGCCATGTCGGTAAGGTCTAAGGTCATTGAAGCGATCCAGCAGATCGCCAAGGAGCAGCACGTCACGCTTCCCGCGCTCTCCGACGATTTATCCCTGCATGAGACGGGCTTCGACTCGCTTGCCTTCGCGATCCTCGTCGCGCGTCTCGAGGACGAGACCGGCGTCGACCCCTTCACCATTTCCGAGGACGCAGCGTTCCCCGCCACCGTGGGCGATTTCGTGCGAGCCTACGAAAATGTCCCCGCGTGAGATCTTTGCGCTTCGCGACCATCTCGGCGCGGAGCTGAAGGACCGCACGCTCTCCGACGCGCACCATGTCGTGTCGCTGACGGACATCCTGTCGCAGACGGTCCTGAGCGGCCGCCTGCGCGAATTGTCCGGCCGCTGCGTACTGCTCAGGCTGTCCGACCAGCTCCGGTCTGGCCTTGCCATGATCGAGCTCGACGGCATTGCCCGTCGCATGCTGCTGTGTCCGCCCGATCTCAATCCGGCGCATCTGGACGCGTTGATCGCGGATGCCGGGATCGATGCTGTCGTCACCGACGAGCCCGATCGCTGGACCGAGACCGGCGTGCCGCTGGTCGTCACCGCGCAATTGCCGCTTCAAATCACCGCGCCGACGAAGACCGAACGTGCCACCGAATGGCTGATGTTGACTTCGGGCACGTCGGGCGTGCCGAAGATCGTCGGGCACACGCTGGAAGCACTCACCGGCGCGATCGTCGCTGAAGGCCCCGCGCGCGGACCTGCGCCGGTGTGGGCGACGTTCTACGACATCCGCCGTTATGGCGGTCTGCAAATCTTCCTCCGCGCCATCCTCTCCGGCGGCTCCATGGTGCTGTCGGACCCGCATGAGGCGTTGGCGGACCACGTCGCACGGCTGAATGCGCGTGGCGTGTCGCACATCTCCGGAACGCCCTCGCATTGGCGCAAGCTCCTGATGAGCGGTTCGGCCGCGCAGTTCGCGCCGGGCTACGTTCGTCTTTCCGGCGAGATCGCTGACCAGGCCGTGCTCGACGGCCTGAAGGCGGCATTCCCCAATTCCTCCGTCGGTCATGCCTACGCCTCGACCGAGGCCGGCGTCGGCTTCGCCGTCAATGACGGGCTGGAAGGCTTTCCGGCCAACTATCTCGGCAACCGCAATGGCGTCGAGATGAAGGTAGTCGACGGCTCGCTGCGCATCCGCTCGACGCGCACGGCACATGCCTATGTCGGCCGCAACGCTGCTGCCCTCACCGATGCGGACGGCTTTGTCGACAGCGGCGACATCGTCGAGCTGCGCGGTGACCGCTATTACTTCGTCGGCCGCCGCGGCGGTATCATCAACATCGGCGGGCTGAAGGTCCACCCCGAGGAGATCGAGGCGGTGATCAACCGCCATCCCGACGTGCGGATGTCGCGGGCCAAATCTCGCCGCAGCCCGATCACCGGCGGCATCGTCGTCGCCGACGTCATCCTCGCCGACGGCTCCGATCCCGCGCGGGCGAAGGAGATCCGCGACCAGATCCTGGATCAGTGCCGCGCGCAGCTCGCCTCGCACAAGGTGCCGGCGGTGATCCGCTTCGTCGCGGCGCTCGACGTCACTCCGGCTGGCAAACTGGCGCGCACCGATGCATAATGTCCTCGTCACCGGCGGCAGCCGCGGTATTGGCCTTGCGATCGCAAGGCGCCTCGTCGGCGCCGGCTTCAACGTGATCGCGGCCGCGCGGCGCGAGAGCGAGGAGCTCAAGGCGGCGATCGCCGAGTCCGAGGGGCGCCTGCATTTCCGCGCCTGCGATCTCGCGGTGATCGACGCGATTCCGGCTTTTGCCAAGCTGGTCCGCGACGAGTTCGGCCCGATCTACGGTCTCGTCAACAATGCCGGGCTCGGCACCGAAGGCCTGCTCGCCACCATGCACAATTCCGAGATCGAGGCGCTGGTGCAGCTCAACGTGCTGTCGCCGATCATCCTGACCAAGTATGTCGCGCGGCAGATGATGGCGGATGGTGCGGGGCGCATCATCAACATCTCCTCGATCATCGCCACCACCGGCTATAACGGCCTCTCCGTCTACGGCGCGACCAAGGCCGCCGCCACCGGCTTCACCCGCTCGCTCGCGCGCGAGGTCGGCAAACTCGGCATCACCGTGAACGCGATCGCGCCTGGATTCATCGACACCGAGCTCACGCACAATCTCTCCGACGAGGGCCGCAAGCGCATCGCCGGCCGTAGCGCGCTGCGTCGCCTGCCCGAGACCGACGACGTCGCGCGCATGGTGGAATATCTCCTCAGCGAGGGCGGCCGAAACGTCACCGGCACCGTGTTCACGATCGACGCGGGGAATACGGCGTAGCGGAACTCTGCCACCAACATCGAGTTGATCCGGCTCAATTTGAATTCACCGGATTTGGTCGTAAGATGTCCCCGCAATCGGTTGGGTTACGTCAATCGATCTGCCCTAATCAACGGGGAGCAGTCCATGACCGCTTCGAACCTGGGCCGGCCATCAGCAGAGCAGTCTCGCTTGAGGCCCGACGATCTCCCTTGCCAACCGATGTCGCATCAGAATTCCGGCGATCACGGCAACGAAATATATCCGCAGCAATTCGTGCAACTGGTCGGCTGCCACGACGTCCCCGCATCGACGGTGCGCAAGCGACAGGACGAGAAGCTGCATTAGGTCCTCACGTCCGATGCTTCGGCAGATCGATCCGCTGCTTTGAAAATTCCGGCGGCCCCTCGGTGAGGCGGCGGATGCGGCGCTCGCGTTCGTCTGCCGGCAATGCGGGATCGAGCAGCGCTTCGATCTCGTGCACGGCGATTTCCTCGATCGTCGTGGCATCCGATATGAGCGCCTGCGCTGATGCCGGTTCGGCAGGCGCGATCTTCAGCCCCAATTCGACGAGCTTGCAGATTGCATCGGAGCGCGACAGCTGGCGGGCTTCTGCCCAGGCATCGACGGCGGCAGTGAGCCTTTCCGGCATCTCTACCGCGCTGACCGCATCGAGGCCGGTACGCCGGCGGACGGGTGAGGTCGAATCCATGTTGCCGAAGTCGGACACTTCGATAATCCCGCACAATCATTTTCGCTAAATCGAGAGTAAACGCCATTTGCGGCGTGCTGTTTGATGCCGATCAATGACGAACTGCGGCATTGCATCGCGGTGCGAGCTTGTTGTCCGGCTCCATTTCGGCCAATGATCGGGACGCCGCGGAGGGTCGGTCGGCGAACCCGGATCGATCCTGCCACGTATCTGTTTCGCAGCGCGCCCTCCCAACCATCCGGCATCACCCGATGACATCAGGCGAATCCTTCTACGGCGGCATTCCGGTCTTCCGCGGCTTCACCAGCCTGATGGATCCGGTGCTGTATTCGCCGCTGCCGGACGACTGGAGCATCGGCGTTGCCGACATCGTCGATTCGACCAAGGCCATCGCGGCGCAGCGCTACAAGGCGGTGAACGTGGCCGGCGCCGCCGTGATCGCGGCGGTGACGAACGCGTTGGAGGGACGCGAATTCCCCTTCGTCTTCGGCGGCGACGGCGCGAGCTTTGCGGTCGCGCCTCACGATCTCGAGCTTGCCCGTGACGCGCTGGCGGCAACCGCGACCTGGGTGCGGGAAGATCTCGATCTGAAGATGCGTATCGCCCTGGTGCCGGTCAGCGCCATCCGCGCGCATGGCCTCGACGTGCGCGTCGCGCGCTTCGGTCCGTCGGCCAATTTGTCCTATGCAATGTTCTCCGGTGGCGGCCTCGCCTGGGCCGATGCCGCCATGAAGCGCGGCGAGTTCGCAGTGACCGAAGCGCCCGACGGCACGCAGCCCGATCTCTCCGGCCTGTCCTGCCGCTTCGAGGTGATGCCGGCCTCACGTGGGCTGATCCTGTCGGTGCTGGTGATGCCGGCACGCGGCGCCGATCCGCTGGCCTTCCGCAAGGTGATCGAGGACGTCATCCACCTCGTCGAGCGCAGTCCGGATGGCGGCCGCCCGGTGCCGCCGCAGGGGCCGCCCCTGAAATGGCCGCCGCAGGGGCTGGATTACGAAGCCCGCACCAGACGCGGCGGCCCGCTGCTCGCGCGCCGCGCCGGCGTGCTGGCCTATACGCTGTTCGCCTATCTGATCATGCGCTTCGACCTCAAGGTCGGCGGCTTCGTGCCAAGCGTCTACAAGCGTCAGGTGGTCGAGAACTCGGACTTCAGGAAGTATGATGACGGATTGCGGATGATCCTCGACTGTACGCCGGAGCTCGAACGCGCCCTCAGCGATCGTCTCGCTGCGGCTGCGCGCGACGGCATCGTGCGCTACGGCCTCTACCAGCAGGACGCGGCGATGATGACCTGCTTTACGCCCTCGGCGCTGCGCAGCGACCACGTCCACTTCATCGATGGCGCGCGGGGCGGCTATGCCTCGGCGGCGACGGCGTTGAAGGCGATGATGGCGGCGAGCTAGTCTAGCGCCCTGCACGCGTCCACGTTTCGCCGCCGCAGAGTGCGCCGACGCAGCCTTCGACACGCAGCGAATCCGCTGATGTCACCGTGACGCTGCTCGCATAGGTGCTGCCGTCGTCGGCATTGTAGATCTGGCCCGACCATTTGTTCGGAGCGGACGGCTGCATGTCGCTGAACAGCGGCAGGCCGATCATGGGACGCCGGGCCAGCGCCGGATTGGGATTCTTACTGTCGGTCGCGGGCTGGCCGGTCGCGGTGTCCATGGGCTCGCGCAGCCAGACGATGTGGCCGCAGATGCCACCGCCGCATTTGTTTATCTTCACGCGCGCATCGCCCGCCTGGGTGAGCCAGGTCCCGTCGGCGCTCTGCGCATGCGCGGCAGTCGCGCCAAGCAGCGCAGCCAGGACGACGAAGGAACGCGCGAATCTGCTGAACATGGAGAGAGCCCCCGAAAAATGAGGCGCCTCCATAGCAGCCCGGCAGGATAGTGCAACGCTGGATGGAATCACTTTCCTGCGTTTACTTGCCTGCGCCTTCTGCCTGCGCTCATTTGCCCCAGCGCACGAAGGCGACCGAGCCGGCGGTCAAGAGCCCGAACACGACCATGGCGCCGCCGACCAGAGCGAACAAGGTCCAGGCCGGCGCCTGCACCGTCATGAGGCTGACGCCGCCGATCGCGACGATCAGGAGCCGCGCAGTGGAGGCGAGCACGGGCCCGCCGACGCGCGCCGCGCCTTGTGAGGAGAAGTACAACGACACGCCGATGCCGAAGAACACGAAGGCGGGACCTGCCCAGCGGAAATAGCTGTGGGCGGCGGCGGTGACGCCGGGATCCCGCGTGAAGAGCGCGACCCAGAGCGACGGATCGAGCGCGATCACGAGGCCGATCAGGCCGACGGTGAGTCCCGAGGCCGCCGCCGCGGTCCAGGCCACGCGCCGCGCGCGCTTCAAATGTCCGGCGCCGACCGCCATGCCGACCATCGGCACCGAGGCGATGCCGAAGGCGAAGGTGATCGGGATCAGCAAGAATTCCAGCCGCGAGCCGATGCCGTAGCCTGCCAGCATCTCGGTGCCGAACGTCGCGAGGATTTTCGTGAAGATCAGGATGGTGAGCACGGTCTGGAGCGGCGACAAACACGCCACCGCGCCGACCTTGAGAATGTCCAGGAACATCCCACGCTCGAAATGGAAGGCGCGGACGTCGAGCTGCAACCTGCTGCGGCCGGACAAGAGATACCAGAGAAAGAAGATCGCGGCGCAGCTGAACGCGATCAGCTGACCGCTCGCGACACCCGGCATACCGTATTGCGGAACTCCGAACAGCCCGAGCCCCAGGCTGCCGCCGAGCGCGATCTGGAGCACGCTCGCACCGATCAGCGTCATCGAAGGCAGCCGCATGTCGCCGGTGCCGCGGATCACCGAGGCCAGCGTGTTGACGAGCCAGATCGCGACCGCACCGGAGAACAGTACCTGCGAATAGCCGCTGGCCTCTTCGAGCACGCGCTCGCGGCCGCCGAGCAGCGCGAAGAAGGAGCGGCCGAACACGAGCATCATCACTGTGAAGAAAAGCCCGCCGCAGAGGCCGATGATGGCGGCATGCAGCGCCAGTGTCGCGGCGCGGTCCCGATCCCCGGCGCCGAGCGCGCGGCTGATCGCGGAGGAGACGCCGCCGCCCATCGCGCCCGCGCTCATCATCTGCGTCAGCATCGCGAACGGAAATACCAGCGCGATCGCGGCGAGGGGAATGGTGCCGAGCCGGCCGATATAGGAGGTCTCGGCGATCGCAACCAGCGTGCTGCCGACCATCGCGATCATGTTGGGGATCGCGAGCCGCAGCAGCGTCGGCAGGATCGGCGCCGTCAGCAGGCTGGCGATGGGGGAGGCGACCGGGACACGCGGCGGCGCGGCATCTATCGGGGCGTCGATCGTCATGTTCACCGGGCGGAATATTGAATGATGATCGACATATTATAGGGCAAGGGGGCGCCTGCACCAGCCCTCACCTCACGCAGGGCTCACCACGGCGGGCCGCATAGGTCGATGGTGCCCTGCGTCGGCGCGCGAACGATGTCCAGGACGAAGGGGGCCATGGCGGTGAAGCGGATGCGCCCCTCCGGCTGCTCGCAATAGACCTCGCCGGTGAAGGGTTGCCATTTGCGGGCCTCGTAGAATGCGACATTGTGCGGCTCGCAGAACAGAAGCGCGAACCGGACCGCCTCGTTGGCGCGCATGGTGTGCACGGCCGCGTCGATCGCCATGGTTGCGTAGCCACGGCCGCGCTGGTCCTCACGCGTGGAGACGCCGCCGATACCGCCGATATGAACCTTGCGTCCGTTCCAGCTGACGGTCCGGAAGTAGATGCCGACGTGGCAGACCAGCCCGTCCTCGGGCGTCTCGATCAGGACGCGCAGATCCGCATTGGCCCACTTGACGTTAGCCCAGGGCTTACCCGCGACCATAAGCGGTCCCCAGACCTCCTGGAGTAGCGGCTTTGCGATCGGCCAGGAGGCGTCGCCGTTCAGGATGTCGATCTCGACACTCATTGCTCCGTCTCTCGCATCTTTGGTTCGTGCTGCATTCGTTCTGTCATAACCGCTTCAAAGGCAATGACATTTTGCGTCGACTCATCGCGTCCGGGGCGACTGCCTGCGCTCGCGTCGATTTTATGCAATCCGGCCACGCGGTCGCATCCCGCGTTTTCGCAAATTGGCGGTATTTAACGACGCAGGAACCTTCTATAAGGGGTGACCGTTAGAACTCGTTCCCCACCAGTTGCGGACAAGAACCCATGACCTTTACGCTGCCCCCACTCCCTTACGCCTATGACGCCCTCGGCCAGTATATGTCGAAGGAGACGTTGGAATATCATCACGACAAGCATCATCAGGCCTACGTCACCAACGGCAACAACGCGCTCAAGGGGACCGAATGGGAAGGCAAGTCCCTTGAGGAGATCGTCAAGGGCTCGTTCGGCAAGAACCCGGCCGTGTTCAACAATGCCGGTCAGCACTACAACCACATCCACTTCTGGAGCTGGATGAAGCCCAACGGCGGCGGCACCAAGCTGCCCGGCAAGCTCGAGAAGAAGATCAACGAGGACCTCGGCGGCTTCGAGAAGTTCAAGACCGACTTCCAGGCGGCCGGCGTCGGCCAGTTCGGCTCCGGCTGGTGCTGGCTCCAGGTGAAGAACGGCAAGCTCGAGATCTCCAAGACCCCGAACGGCGAGAATCCGCTGGTGCACGGCGCCACCCCGATCCTCGGCTGCGACGTCTGGGAGCACTCCTACTACATCGACTATCGCAACCGCCGTCCGGACTATCTCAAGGCGTTCGTCGAGAACCTCGTGAACTGGGAATACGTCGAGTCCCTGTTCGACAAGGCGTAAATTCTGCTCCGTCATCCCGGGGCGATGCGTAGCATCGAACCCGGGATCTCGAGATTCCGGGCTCGGTGCTGATGCGCCGCCCAGGAATGACAGAAGGGCGGTCGCTCTCGCGGCCGCCTTTTTGCTGTGCGGAATTGCCCTGCACGACACGCGCACAGCTCTGTCATCGTACTGTTTGCATCGCGTGGGCGCCGCCTCTAATCAGGACGGGCATCCCTCGATCCGACCCGAGCTCGTTGTCAGAACCTTCTCCGAAAGACCCGGCGCCTGCCGAGGACGTGGACTCCGAGCCGCGGCCGGGGCGTGTGCGCAAGCCGATCGGCTGGTCGACCATCATCATCGCGGTCCTGGTGGCGGTGAGCGCGGGTCTGGTTTGGCGGCGTGACGGCACCGACGGTGTTCTCGACATTCTCACCCACGACCTCTCGCTGTTCGGCGGCATCCTGCCGCGCGTGCTGGCCGGTTGCCTGCTCGGTGCGTTCATCTCCGAGATCCTGCCGCACGAAAAAGTCTCGCGTTCGCTCGGGCCTAAATCCGGCCTGATGGGGCTGCTGATCGGCACCGCGTTCGGCGCGATCCTGCCCGGCGGTCCCTTCACCGCCTATCCGGTGGCGAGCGCGCTGCTCGCGGTTGGTGCCGATTTCGGCGCGACCATCGCCATGGTCGTGAGCTGGACCCTGATCGGCTACGGCCGGGCGGTGGCTTGGGAAATCCCGATCATGGGCACCGACTTCACGCTGTGGCGGATCGTGATCTCGCTGCCGCTACCGGTGCTGGCCGGCGCGCTCGGCCGCTTCGTCTACGTTCGGCTCTATCCAAAGCCGGCCATGAAGGACGATGAGACGTGAGCGCCGCGCTTCTCATCGACATCCTGTTGTGGGGCTCCGTTCTCGGCGTCGGCCTGATCGCCTTCCGCCGTGGCTCTTCCGTGTTCAAGGCCTCGCTGCGCGAAGGCTCCATGGACTTCATCAACATCGTGCCGCGGATTGCGCTGGGGGTGATCGGCTCCGGCTATATCGCCGCCATCATCCCGCAGGAGGTGATCACCGGCTGGCTTGGGCCGGACAGTGGCTGGCTCGGGGTCGCGACCGCCGTGGTCGCGGGCGCCGCCACGCCGGGCGGACCTGTCATTGGCTTTTCCATCGGCACGGTGGCGCTGAAGTCCGGTGGCGGGGTGCCCCAGGTGGTGGCTTACGTCATCGCCTGGGCCCTGTTCGCCTTCCAGCGGGTGATCCTATGGGAAATCCCGTTCATGCCGGCCCGTTTCGTCTGGTTCCGCTGTGCGGTGTCGGTGCCATTTCCGTTCGTGGCCGCCGCCATTGCCATGGTGATCGGCCGGCCCTGAGCCGGGCGTGGACAGTGGTAATGTTATAATATAACGTCCTGAAATGGTTCCCGCCGCGTCTCACGCCCATCATCACGACCATTCCCAGGGTCATTCTCATGACCACGCGCATTCGCACGGGCACGACCACACCCATGCCCATGTCCACGATGCGGCTTCGCCGCATCCCGCCCAGGCGGCGCCGTGGTCGATCCTGCGCATGACCATGGCGGGCCGCCTCGCGGCCGCGCTCGCCGTCTGCGCCGTGCTCTGGGGCATGGTCTTTCTGGCGATGAGGTGACCATGGCGGCGCTGCACTTCCATAACGTCACGCTCGGCTACGACCGGCACCCGGCCGTGCACCATCTCAACGGCGACGTCGCATCTGGTGCCCTGGTCGCCGTGATCGGCCCGAACGGCGCCGGCAAGTCGACGCTGCTGCGCGGCATCGTCGGCATCCTCAAGCCGCTCGACGGCAGCATCCATCTCGGCGGCCTCGACAGCAGGGATATCGCCTATCTGCCGCAGAGCGCGGAGATCGACCGCAGCTTTCCGATCTCGGTGTTCGATTTCGTCGGCACCGGGCTGTGGCGCGGGACCGGTCTGTTCGGCGGCATCGGCAAGACCGCGCGCGAAAAAATCCTGCGCGCGATCGCCGCCGTTGGCCTCAATGGTTTCGAGAACCGTCCGATCGGCACGCTCTCCGGTGGTCAGATGCAGCGTGTGTTGTTCGCGCGGGTGCTGCTCCAGGACGCGAGCCTGATCGTGCTCGACGAGCCCTTCAACGCCATCGACAGCAAGACCACGGTCGATCTGCTCGCGCTGGTGAAGGGCTGGCACGCCGAGGGCCGCACCGTGCTGGCCGCGCTACACGACATGGAGATGGTGCGTACCCATTTCAGCGAGACGCTGGTGCTGGCACGCGGCCCCGTGGCCTGGGGACCGACGGCGGAGGTGCTGACGCCGGAAAACCTTGTTGTCGCGATGCGGATGTGCGAGGCCTTCGACGACAGTGCCACGGCTTGTGCCGAGGACGGCCGCTCACGGGCGGCGTGACGTCCCATGGTCCATGACGTTCTGATCGGCCCGTTCACCGAATTCGAGTTCATGCGGCGGGCGCTTGCCGCCGTGATCGCGCTGTCGCTGGCCGGCGCGCCGATCGGCGTGTTCCTGATGCTGCGGCGGATGAGCCTCGTCGGCGATGCCATGGCGCATGCGATCCTGCCGGGCGCGGCGGTCGGCTTTCTGTTCTCCGGGCTCAACCTGTTTGCGATGACCGCCGGCGGCCTGATCGCCGGCTTTGCCGTCGCCATCCTCGCCGGCGTGGTCGCGCGCTCGACCGGGCTGAAGGAGGACGCTTCGCTCGCCACTTTCTATCTGGCCTCGCTGGCGCTGGGTGTCACCATCGTTTCGATCAAGGGCACCAATATCGACCTGCTGCATGTCTTGTTCGGCAATATCCTCGCGATGGACGACCAGACGCTGCTGGTGGTCGCCTTCAACGCCACGGTGACGTTGCTGGTGCTCGCGGTGATCTACCGTCCGCTGGTGATCGAGAGCGTCGATCCGCTGTTCCTGCGCACCGTCAGCCGCGCCGGAGGACCCGCGCATCTCGCCTTCCTCGCGCTCGTCGTCATCAACCTCGTCAACGGCTTTCAGGCGCTCGGCACGCTGCTTGCGGTCGGCCTCATGATCCTGCCCGCGGGCATTGCCCGATTCTGGTCGCGCGATCTCACCGCCATGATCTGCATTGCCGTGATTGCTGCTGCCGTCTCGGGCTATGCCGGCCTCGTGCTGTCGTTCCAGACCCGTGTGCCATCAGGCCCCGCGATCATACTCGTGGCGACGGTGTTCTACACCGTCTCCGTGTTGTTCGGCCGCGTCGGCGGTATCATCCGGCAATTGTTTCCCGGCCGGCATCTGGAAGCGTGACGATGCGGCTCATCCTGTTGTGTGCGCTGTTGCTGATCGCCCCGCCGCTGCATGCCGCGGAGCGGCTCAACGTGGTCGCGAGCTTCTCGATCCTCGGCGATTTCGTCCGCAATGTCGGCGGTGACAGGATCAATCTAACCACGCTGGTCGGCGCCGACAGCGACGTCCACGTCTATACGTCGGCACCCGCCGATGCGAAGCGCATCGCGGATGCAAAGCTCGTCATCGTCAACGGGCTCGGTCTCGAGGGCTGGCTGCCGCGCCTCGTGCAGTCCGCGGGGAGCAAGGCGACAGTCGTGACGGCGAGTGCCGGCATCACGCCCCTCAAATTAGGTGCGGCCGCCGATCCCCACGCCTGGCAGTCCATCCCCAATGCCAAGATCTACGTCACCCACATCGCCAATGCGTTGGCTACCGCCGCTCCCGATGACGCGGATGTCTTCCGCGCCCAGGCCAAGGCCTATCTGGAAAAGCTCGAAACGCTGGACCGCGAGGTCCGGGAAGCCGTGGCCAAAATCCCACCGGACCGGCGCAAGGTGATCTCCACCCACGACGCCTTCGGCTATTTTTCCGCCGAGTACGGCATCCAGTTCATCGCCCCCTTGGGTGTCTCCACGGAAACCGAGCCCAGCGCGCGCGACATCGCAGCTATCATCGGCCAGATCAAGGCCCAAAAAATCCCGGCCGTGTTCCTGGAAAATATCAGCGACGACCGGCTGATCCGGCGGATCGCAGCCGAGACCGGCGCAAGGGTCGGCGGGACCTTGATTTCGGACAGTTTGACCGGCGAAAAGGGGCCTGCACCCACTTACATTGACATGGTCAGGCACAATATAAAGGCCCTGACCAGCGCGCTTGACCATTAGGGCAGGGGCCACCCCGCCTCGCGTCGCGCGAAAAAGGTAAGAAGTCCGGAGTTGTTATGTCTGAAGCGACCTCCCAGAAGATTCCCGTGACCGTCCTGACCGGCTATCTCGGCGCCGGCAAGACCACGCTCTTGAACCGCATCCTGTCGGAAAACCACGGCAAGAAATACGCCGTCATCGTCAACGAATTCGGCGAGATCGGCATCGACAATGACCTCATCATCGGCGCCGATGAGGAAGTGTTCGAGATGAACAACGGCTGCATCTGCTGCACCGTGCGCGGCGATCTCGTCCGCATCATGGACGGTCTGATGAAGCGCAAGGGCAAGTTCGACGCCATTATCGTCGAGACCACCGGCCTTGCCGATCCGGCGCCGGTCGCCCAGACCTTCTTCGTCGACGAGGACGTGCAGAAGAACGCCCGGCTCGATGCGGTGGTGACGGTCGCCGACGCCAAATGGCTGTCCGACCGGCTCAAGGACGCGCCCGAGGCCAAGAACCAGATCGCCTTTGCCGACGTGATCGTGCTGAACAAGACCGACCTCGTCAACAAGGGCGAACTCGCCGAGGTCGAGGCCCGCATTCGCGGCATCAACCCCTATGCCAAGCTGCACCGCACCGAGCGCTGCTCGGTGGCCCTGGCCGACGTGCTCGATCGCGGCGCGTTCGACCTCGACCGCATCCTCGACATCGAGCCGGACTTTTTGGAGGCCGACGATCATGACCACGACCATGATCATCATCACCATCACGGCCACGACCATCACCATCATGATCACGGCCACGGCCACGGCCTGAAGCACTATCACGACGAGGACATGCAGTCGCTGTCGCTCAAGACCGACAAGCCGCTCGATCCGAACGTGTTCATGCCCTGGCTCCAGAATTTGGTGCAGGTCGAGGGCGGCAAGATCCTGCGCTCCAAGGGCATCCTCGCCTTCCACGACGACGACGACCGTTACGTCTTCCAGGGCGTGCACATGATGCTGGAGGGCAATCATCAGCGGAAGTGGAAGGAGGGCGAGCCGCGCGAGAGCCGCCTCGTCTTCATCGGCCGCGAATTGCCGGAAGAGGCCATCCGCAAGGGCTTTGAAAGCTGCATCGTCTCGTGATGAAAGAGTTTACGCCGGCTCCCGATTCCACCTCGATCGTCTCCGTCACCGACCGCGTCAAGCCGGTTACGCTGGGGATGGCCGTGACCTCGGTGCATTTCCTTGGTCCACGCGCCGTCTTCGTCGGCGGCGAGGAGAATGTCGCCTTCGTCGATGCCGAGGGTGAGATCACCACGGTCGCCGTGCATAGCGGCGGCATTCTCTCGACCGCTTCCGATGGCAAGCGCCTCGTCATGGGCGGCGACGACGGCAAGGTCGTCGCGCTCGATGCCAAGGGCGAGGTGACGCTGCTCGCCACCGATCCGAAGCGGCGCTGGATCGACGCGGTGGCGCTGCACGCCGATGGCGCGTTTGCCTGGTCGGCCGGCAAGACGGCGACCGTCAAGAGCGGCAAGAGCGAGGAGAAGTCGCTGGAAGTGCCCTCGACCGTCGGCGGCCTTGCCTTCGCGCCAAAAGGCCTGCGGCTCGCGATCGCGCATTACAACGGCGCGACGCTGTGGTTTCCGAACATGGAAGGATCGGCCGAATTCCTGCCCTGGACGGGCTCGCATCTCGGCGTCACCTTCAGCCCCGACAACAAGTTCCTGGTCACTGCGATGCACGAGGCGGCGCTGCACGGCTGGCGGCTGGCCGACAACAGGCACATGCGGATGACCGGCTATCCGGGCCGCGTCCGTTCGATGTCCTGGAGCGCCGGCGGCAAGGCGCTGGCGACCTCGGGCGCCGACACCGTGATCCTGTGGCCGTTCGCCAGCAAGGATGGCCCGATGGGCAAGGAGCCCGCGATGCTCGCCCCGCTTCAGGCGCGCGTGTCCGTGGTGGCCTGCCACCCGAAGAATGACATCCTCGCCGCCGGCTACAGCGACGGCACCGTGCTGATGGTGCGGCTGGAGGACGGCGCCGAGATCCTGGTCCGCCGCAACGGCACCCCGCCCGTGGCCGCACTCGCCTGGAATGCCAAGGGCACGCTGCTGGCCTTTGCCGATGAAAGTGGGGACGGCGGTCTGCTGGAGCTTTAATCTGTCATGGTTCCGGCCGTATAGGGGGCCATGCGGTTTCTGACGACATTCCAGCTTGCCGACTTCGCGGACACGCTGGTCAGCCTGTTCACGGCCTTCGTGCTGGGCACGCTGATCGGCGCCGAGCGGCAATACCGGCAGCGCACGGCGGGCCTGCGCACCAACGTGCTTGTTGCCGTTGGTGCCGCGGCTTTCGTCGACCTCGCGATGCATCTGACCGGTGCTGACGGCGCGGTGCGGGTGATCTCCTACGTCGTCTCTGGCATCGGCTTCCTCGGCGCCGGTGTCATCATGAAGCAGGGCATGGACGTCCGCGGGCTCAACACCGCGGCAACGTTGTGGGCTTCGGCCGCGGTCGGCTCCTGCGCCGGGGCCGACATGGTCGCGCAGGCGGCTGCGCTCACCGTGTTCGTCATCGCCGGCAACACCATGCTGCGCCTGCTGGTCAATGCCATCAACCGCATTCCCCTGAACGAGAAGGCGCTGGAGGCAACCTACTACTTCAAGCTTGCGGTCGCGGTCGATGCCTTGCCCGACATGCGCGACCGCCTCGTCGAGAAGCTGGAGGCCGCGAATTATCCCGTCGCCGATGTCGACGTCGTCGAGATCGGGGAGGATATGCTGGAGATCGTTGCCAAGCTGGTCGCGACCGCGGTCGACCCCAATGAGCTGAACGCGGCGGCCACGGATTTGCAGCATTTGCCGGGCGTGCGGCATGCCACCTGGGAAGTCAGCACGACGGAGTAGCGCGGCGTTTTAGCGCGCTACGACCGGGTTCCCATCTTGCTGACTGCGGAACTGCCGTCCGGCAATTTCGTTGATCCCTCGTACAAACGCGGTGATCGACATGACCGGCAATGACAAGCCCAGACTGAAACGTGACCTGATGATCGCCTGCTCGCTGTTCGCAGCGGGCGTCGTGGTGTCGGGCCTGTCGCTGGCGCAGATCCGCGCCGAGAGCCGGATGCAGGTGGCGCAGGCAACGCCGCCGCTTCAGGGCACCCCGTCCGACGATCAGAACAAGCCCGCGGAAGCCAAGCCCGGCGGCGACCGGCCGACCACGCCGGCCCCCGAGCCCGCGCGCCCCGAGCCGCAGACGCAGGGCGCGGCTAAACCAGCATTGCCGCAGGCACCCGCGGAGAAGATCGCGCCGCCGATCAAGGAGAAGTAGCCCGACGGTCAGCGTATTGTGACGCGCATTTGATCTCGCCTCGGCAAACGGCCCGTTCCATAATCCGTCGCGCCAACGACAGATGGGGCCTCCCATGAAGATCGAAGACGTTCGCCGCACCGCCTATTCGATGCCGCTCACCAATCCGTCATTCCCGCCCGGGCCATATCGCTTCTTCGACCGCGAATACTTCATCATCACCTACAGGACCGATCCCGAAGCCCTTGCCGCCGTCGTGCCCGAGCCGCTCGAGGTGGCGGAGCCGGTGGTGAAATACGAATTCATCCGCATGCCCGATTCGACCGGCTTCGGCGACTACACCGAGACCGGGCAGGTGATCCCGGTCCGTTTCAAGGGCGAACTCGGTGCCTACACCCACGCGATGTATCTCGACGACGAAGGCCCGATCGCCGGCGGCCGCGAGCTGTGGGGCTTTCCGAAGAAGCTGGCGCGGCCGAAGATCGAGGTCGAGAGCGACGTGCTGGTCGGCTCGCTGCATTATGGTTCGGTGCTCTGTGCCTCCGCGACCATGGGCTACAAGCACCGCAAGGTCGATCTTGACGGGGTGCTGCAGCCGATGAAGGCACCGAACTTCATCCTGAAAATCATCCCGCATGTCGACGGGAGCCCTCGGATCTGCGAGCTGGTGCGCTTCCATCTCGAGGACATCACGCTGAAGGAAGCCTGGACCGGCCCAGCCGCGCTCGGCCTGTTTCCTCACGCGCTCTGCGATGTCGCCCGGTTGCCGGTGCGCGAGGTGGTCTCGGCGTTGCACTTCAAGGCAGATCTGACGCTCGGGCTCGGCAGCGTGGCGTTCGATTACCTGGCGAAGTAACGAGGCGAGGCTGGCCGCGAAACGAGAATGCCCGGCGCAAGGCCGGGCATCATGATCGATCAATCAGGCGTGGCGCGCGATCACCGCACCAGAATATTCCGGAACTGCCAGGGATCGCTGGTGTCGATATCCTCCGGGAACAGGCCCGGACGATCCGTCAGCGGCGTCCAATCCGTGTAGAACCCCTTCACCGGGCCGAGATACGGCAATTGAATTTCCAAGAGACGATCGAAATCCATCTCGTCGGCCTCGACGATGCCCTCGTTCGGGTTCTCCAGCGCCCACACCATGCCGCCGAGCACCGCGGAGGTCACCTGCAGGGCGGTAGCGTTCTGATAGGGCGCGAGCGCGCGGGTCTCTTCGATCGAGAGCTGCGAGCCGTACCAATAGGCGTTGTTGTCGTGGCCGAACAGCAGCACGCCGAGTTCGTCGATGCCGTCGACGATTTCGTCCTCTTCGAGGATGTGGTGCTTCTCCTGCATCCTGGCGGCTCGGCCGAACATTTCGTGCAGCGACAGCACTGCATCGTCGGCGGGATGATAGGCGTAGTGGCAGGTCGGCCGGTAGACCGCCTTGCCCGAGGCGTCGCGCACCGTGAAGTAATCGGAGATCGAGATCGACTCGTTGTGAGTGACGAGGAAGCCGTATTGTGCGCCGCGGGTCGGGCACCAGGTGCGCACGCGCGTGTTGGCGCCGGGCTGCATCAGATAGATGGCGGCGCCGCAGCCGGCCTCGTGGGTGCGCGCGTTCTCCGGCATCCACTTCTCATGGGTGCCCCAGCCGAGCTCGGACGGCTGCACGCCTTCCGACAGGAAGCCTTCCACCGACCAGGTGTTGACGAAGACGTCAGGCTCCTTCGGCTTCTTGGAGCGCTGGGTGTCGCGTTCGGCGATGTGGATGCCCTTGATGCCGGCCTGGCGCATCAGATCGGCCCACTCGGCCTTGGTCTTCGGACGGGGCGCATTGAGCTTCAGATCGGCGGCGACGTTGAGCAACGCCTGCTTGACGAAGAACGAGACCATGCCGGGATTGGCGCCGCAGCAGGAGACGGCCGTGGTCGAGCCCGCCGGGCGCGCCCGTTTGGCGGCCAGCGTCACTTCGCGCAGCGCGTAGTTGGAGCGCGCTTCCGGGCCCTTCGAGGCATCGAAATAGAAGCCGAGCCAGGGCTCGTTGACAGTGTCGATGTAGAGAGCGCCGAGCTCGTTGCAGAGCTCCATGATGTCGGTGGAGCCGGTGTCGACCGAGAGATTGACGCAAAAGCCCTGGCCGCCGCCCTCGGTGAGCAGCGGGGTCAGCAACTCCCGATAATTGTCCTTGGTCACGGCCTTCTGGATGAAGCGTACGTTCTGCTTCTCGCAATGCGCCTTGCGGCCCTCGTCCTTGGGATCGATCACAGTGACGCGCGACTTGTCGTAATCGAGATGCCGCTCGATCATCGGCAGAGTGCCTTTGCCGATGGAGCCGAAGCCGACCATGACGATGGGACCGGTGATCTTCGCGTAGATCTGCGAGGGAGGGCTCATGGGATGGTTTCTCCGGAACGTGCTGGCGGGCAAAGGATGAGGGGTGGATCAGGCGCTGCGGCGTTTCTCAGATGCTGCGGCGCTTGGCGGTGACTTCGATTTCGACCTTCATCTCGGGCTTGGCGAGGGCCGAGACGACCAGCAACGTCGCAGCCGGCCTGATGTCGCCGAGAACTTCGCCGCAGACGGCGAAGTGGGGATCGATGCAGCTGGCGTCGGTGACGTAGTAGGTCGCGCGGACGATATCGGCCATCTCGAATCCGCCCTCCTTCAGGGCGGCTTCGATGGTCTTGAAGCAGTTGCGTGACTGGCCCGTGACATCGGCCGGCATCGTCATCGTGGTGTAGTCATAGCCGGTGGTGCCCGCGACGAAGGCGAACTCGCCGTCGATCACGGCGCGGCTGTAGCCGACGGTCTTCTCAAGAGGTGAGCCGGTGGAAATCAGGCGACGGGACATTTCTGGGACCTCGACTGAAAGGGGGTGTTTCGCGGGGTTAAAGGGCGTTTCTCGGGCTCGTGCAACCCCAAAGGGACAGGCCTAGCGCGGGCGCGGCCGGGCCTTGCCGCTCACGGCGGCCTCGGTCGTCGCCATCATGGCAATCCCTTAGGCCGCGTGCGCGTGGAGGGCGCGAACTACCCTCCGTTTGGGCAGGGTGGCGCCGGTCGGCACGATCATCCCTTCGGCGCCATCGAGCGCGCCGTCCGCGAACTCGATCGCCAGCAGCCGGTCGCGCTCGAACGGGCCGGGCAGCGACAGCGCGCCGGTCTTCTCGCCCGAGAAGCCGAAGCGGGCGTAATAGGGGGCATCGCCGAGCAGGATCACGGCGGCATGCCCGCGCGCCCGGGCGGCGGCCAGCGCTTGTTGCATCAGCGCGGCGCCGATCCCGAGCTCGCGGCAGGCAGGGTCGACCGCCAGCGGTCCGAGGACCAGAGCGGGCCTGCCTCCGGCGCTGACGTGCCACAGCCGCACGGTTCCCACGAGCGTCCCCTCGAGCACGGCCGACAGGGCAAGCCCTGCGGCTGGTGCGCGTCCGTCGCGCAGGCGCTGGCAGGTGCGGCCATGGCGGTTCTCACCAAAGCAGGCATCGAGCAGCGCTTCACGCATCGCAACGTCGGCAGCACGCTCCGCACGGATCGCGAACGGAGCGGCTTTCGAAGTGAGGGCGATTTGTGGCTTCCGAAGAGTGGTCATGGCGCGTCAGTCCCCGCTTGAACCGACGTGCGCGCAGCACGCCTGTCCAAGACGTCGTCAGAAATCGAAGATGTGAGGGAGGAGCCGGCAAGCCGGCTCCCGGGTTCGTCAGGCCTCAGAACGAGAGGCGGATCAGATGTGGTAGGTCTTCAGCGGCGGGATGCCGTTGAATGCCACCGCCGAGTAGGTCGACGTATAGGCGCCGGTGCCTTCGATCAGCAGCTTGTCGCCGATCTCGAGCGTGACGGGAAGCGGATACGGGCTCTTCTCGTACAGCACGTCGGCGCTGTCGCAGGTCGGACCTGCGAGCACGCACGGCGTCATGTCCGCCCCGTCATGCGGGGTGCGGATGGCGTAGCGGATCGACTCGTCCATGGTCTCGGCGAGACCGCCGAACTTGCCGATGTCGAGATAGACCCAGCGCACCTCGTCCTCGTCGCTCTTCTTCGAGATGAGCACGACCTCGGATTCGATGATGCCGGCATTGCCCACCATGCCGCGGCCCGGCTCGATGATGGTCTCCGGAATCTGGTTGCCGAAGTGCTTGCGCAGCGCGCGGAAGATCGAGCGGCCGTAGGTCACGACCGGCGGCACGTCCTTCAGGTACTTCGTCGGGAAGCCGCCGCCCATGTTGACCATGGTCAGGTTGATGCCACGCTCGGCGCAGTCGCGGAACACCTGCGAGGCCATCGCCAGCGCACGGTCCCACGCCTTCACCTTGCGCTGCTGCGAGCCGACATGGAAGGAGATGCCGCACGGCTCCAGGCCCAGGCGCTTGGCAACGTCGAGCACGTCGACGGCCATTTCCGGGTCGCAGCCGAACTTGCGCGACAGCGGCCATTCGGCGCCGGCGCAGTCATAGAGGATGCGGCAGAACACCTTGGCGCCGGGAGCGGCACGGGCGACCTTCTCGACCTCCGCGGTGCAGTCCACGGCGAACAGCCGAATGCCGAGCGCGAAGGCGCGCGCGATGTCGCGCTCCTTCTTGATCGTGTTGCCGAAGGAGATGCGGTCGGGCGTCGCACCCGCGGCCAGCGCCATCTCGATCTCGGCGACCGTCGCGGTGTCGAAGCAGGAGCCCATGGACGCGAGCAGGGCCAGCACTTCCGGCGCCGGGTTCGCCTTGACGGCATAGAACACGCGGCTGTCGGGCAGCGCCTTGGCGAAGGTCTGGTAATTGTCGCGCACGACTTCGAGATCGACCACGAGGCACGGCTCGGTGTCCCGGCCCTCGCTGCGGCGATTGCGCAGGAATTCCTGAATGCGTTCGGTCATAGCACTCTCCCAAACGGCCCAGCGACGGGGATCCGTTCAAAAAATGACGTCGGATAAGAGCGCTCCGGCCAGATCGCGCGATGGAGGCGCGACGAGCCAAAGACTCAAATCAGACTGTGCTGCCGTGGATTGGTTGGGAATTTTCCCGCCCGCACACCTGGCAATGAAGGACAAGCCTTTTCAGTAGCCCGCGCCGGCGTTGGACTGCCGGTAGAGACCAAAAAAGCCCGATCCGTCGTTGCTTTAAGTCGCGTCCCCCGTTGAGAGCGGGGTGCGCCGGTTCGCCTCCGGCTGCCAGTCACGGTTGCAAAGGGCGAAGTCACCTTCGACAAGGCATCTCTTTGAGAGAGATGCTGGACGCTCCGGGTTTGCTTCGTCGTCCGGCCGTTCGGCCTTTTGACTTCCGCACTTCCGAAGAACCCCTCGGCTTCTTCACCCCTTGGCGGCTGTCCGGCCTCTTGTCCGGATACCTACCGACTGACACACGACCACAGGCACGTGCGAAATTGGGCAAGTCCGCACATAAGCGTTTTGACTCTGGTTCGCAAGAATTTTTTTAGGCTGCGGACAGAATTGCCTAACATCTGCTTGCGCGGTGTTGCGCGAGCGACGCGGAAGATGAACGTGCGTTAAGTTTTTGAGGAGCGCGTCTGTCTCTCTCGCGCGAGAAGCGTCAGCCGCGCTTCGTGAACGGCTCGATGCGCTGAGCTGCGCGGATGAACGCGGTCATCACCAGCACGCCGAGCGCGAACAGCACGGCCTGCAGGATGTGCGCGCCCTGATCGCCTAAACCGAACAGGATCGCAAGCGCCCAGCCGCCGGCAAACGCCGCGCCGAACACCTCCGCGCCGATCAGGATGGCGGCGCTGATGACGGTGATGACGCTCGGCCAGACGATCTGGCGGGACGAGGAAGCAGGCGCGTTCATGAGCTCAGTGATCCCAAGGCTTCGAGGCAAGGCTTCGAGGGCCGCAATCTCCCCGAAAAGGCGGCCGGGAGCAAGGGCAAACGGCCCAAAAAAGCCCGATCGCGTGCTATAGCTGGCTGCAATAATTCAGCTCAAAAATCGGGAATTGCGATGTCAGAACCCCGCCAGATTACGGACCCCGAGACCAACCCGCTGCTGAGGGCCTGGGTGACGCCGTTTGCGACCCCGCCCTTCGACGAGATCAAGCCGGAGCACTTCCTTCCGGCCTTCGAGCAGGCCTTCGCCGACCACTCCGCCGAGATCGCGGCGATCACCAATGATCCCGCCGCGCCCGACTTCGCCAACACCATCACGGCGCAGGAGCGCTCGGGCAAGCTGCTGAGCAAGGTCGCGGCGGTGTTCTACGACCTTGTCTCGGCGCATTCCAACCCGGCCATCCTGGAGATCGATAAGGAGGTCTCCTTGCGGATGGCGCGGCACTGGAATCCGATCATGATGAACGCCGTGCTGTTTGGCCGCATCGCCCAGCTGCACGAGAACCGTGCCAGCCTTGATCTCGCTCCCGAGCAGCTGCGCCTGCTGGAGCGTACCTACACCCGCTTCCACCGTTCCGGCGCCGGCCTCTCCGAGGAGGCCAAGACGCGGATGGCCGAGATCAACGAGAGGCTCGCCCAGCTCGGCACCGGCTTCAGCCATCACCTGCTCGGCGACGAGCAGGAATGGTTCCTGGAGCTCGGCGAGGCCGATCGCCAGGGCCTGCCGGAGAGCTTCGTCGCCGGCGCCAAGGCTGCGGCAGAAGAGCGCGGCATGGAAGGCAAGGCCATCGTGACGCTGTCGCGTTCCTCGGTCGAAACATTCCTGAAGAGCTCGGCGCGCCGCGACCTGCGCGAGAAGGTCTACAAGGCCTTCATCGCGCGCGGCGACAACGGCAATGCCAACGACAACAACACGACCATCGTCGAGGTCCTGAAGCTGCGGGAGGAGAGCGCCAACCTCCTGGGCTACCCGACCTACGCCGCCTATCGTCTCGAAGACTCCATGGCCAAGACGCCGGAGGCGGTGCGGGGCCTTCTGGAGCGGGTCTGGAAGCCGGCCCGCGCGCGCGCGCTCGCCGACCGCGACGAGATGCAGGCGCTGATCACGGAGGAGGGCGGCAATTTCCAGCTCGCCCCCTGGGACTGGCGCTTCTATGCCGAGAAGCTGCGCCTTCAGCGCGCCAATTTCGACGACGCCGCAATCAAGCCCTATCTTTCGCTCGACCATATGATCGCGGCCGCCTTCGACTGCGCCACGCGCCTGTTCGGCGTCACCTTCGAGGAACGCAAGGATGTTCCGGTCTGGCACCCGGACGTCCGGGTCTGGGAGATGAAGGGGCCGGACGGCAAGCACAAGGCGCTGTTCTATGGTGACTACTTCGCCCGGCCGTCGAAGCGCTCCGGTGCCTGGATGACCTCCCTGCGCGACCAGCAGAAGCTCGACGGCGACGTCGCGCCGCTCGTTCTCAATATCTGCAACTTTACCAAGGGTGCCGGCGGCGAACCTTCGCTGCTGTCGCCCGACGACGCCCGCACCCTGTTCCACGAGTTCGGCCACGGCCTGCACGGCATGCTGTCCAACGTCACCTATCCCTCGCTGTCGGGCACTTCCGTGTTCACCGATTTCGTCGAGTTGCCGTCCCAGCTCTACGAGCACTGGCAGGAGCGGCCCGAGGTGCTGCAAAAGTTCGCCCGCCACTACCAGACCGGCGAGCCGCTGCCGGACGACCTGTTGCAACGCTTCCTTGCCGCGCGAAAATTCAATCAGGGCTTTGCTACGGTCGAGTTCGTCTCCTCGGCGCTGGTCGATCTCGAATTCCACACCCAGCCGGCCGCGGCGGCCAGCGACGTGCGAGCCTTCGAGAAGAAGGAGCTGGAGAAGATCGGCATGCCCGAGGAGATTTCCTTGCGCCACCGGCCCACGCAGTTCGGACATATCTTCACCGGCGATCATTATGCCGCCGGCTATTACAGCTACATGTGGTCCGAGGTGATGGACGCCGACGCCTTCGGCGCGTTCGAGGAGGCCGGTGACATCTTCGATCCTGCCGTGGCCAAGCGCCTGCACGACGATATCTACTCGAGCGGCGGATCGGTCGATCCGGAAGCCGCCTACGAGGCCTTCCGCGGCCGTCCGCCCGAGCCGGACGCGCTGCTCCGCCGGCGCGGCCTGCTCGACGACGCCAAGGCGGCCTGATGAGCATGCGTGCCCTGTTAGGACTGCTGCTCGCCGCCGCAATGATGTTCGCATCAGGCGCGGCGAGCGCGCATCCCCATGTCTGGATCACCGCGACCAGCGAGCTGGTCTATGCACCGGACGGCAGCATCACCGGCGTCCGCCACGCCTGGACCTTCGACGACATGTTCTCGGCCTATGCGGTGCAGGGGCTCGAGAGCAAGACCAAGGGGACTTACACGCGCGAGGAGCTGGGGCCGCTGGCGCAGACCAATGTCGAGTCGCTGAAGGAATACGCCTACTTCACCTTCGCGCGAGCCGACGGCAAGAAGGAACGATTCCAGGAGCCGGTCGACTACTTCCTCGACTACAAGGATACGGTGCTGACCCTGCACTTCACGCTGCCGCTGAAGAACCCGGTCAAGCCCAAGCAGCTGGTGCTCGAAGTGTTCGACCGTTCCTTTTTCATCGACTTCCAGATGGCCAAGGACAATCCGGTCAAGCTGGTCGGCGCGCCCACGGGCTGTCAGATGAAGCTCGAGCGGCCCAACGACGGCACCGCCAGCGCCCAGAAGCTCAACGAGCAGACCTTTCTGAACGGCGAGAACGCGAATTTCGGCATGATGTTCGCCAACAAGATCACGGTGGATTGCCCTTGAAGCCGCAACTCTCCCCGCTTGCGCGCGGGCTGCTCGCCTGCGCCGCCGTTCTGCTGGTCGTGGGCGTCGCCGACGCCGCGCTCCACGATCTCCTCGCGCAAAACCCGTTCGGCGCGCCGCGCACCGCGCACGCAGCCGAGCCCGGGGCGGGCGGTCCGATCGGCTGGCTCCTGGCAAAACAGTCGGAATTCTATCGCCAGATGTCGACGACGATCCGGGCCGCGAAGTCCGACGGCTCGGCGGTGTGGACGCTGCTGTTCATCTCGTTTGCCTATGGCATCTTCCACGCCGCCGGCCCCGGCCACGGCAAGGCGGTGATCGCCTCCTATCTCGTCGCCAACCGCGAGACCGCGCGGCGCGGCATCGCGCTGTCGTTTGCCTCGGCGCTGATGCAGTCGCTGGTGGCGGTCCTGATCGTCGGCATCTCGGCCTGGGTGCTGAATGCGACGGCCAAGTCCATGTGCAAGGCGGAAGGCGTGATCGAGATTGCAAGCTACGGCCTGATCGCGCTGTTCGGCCTGCGCCTGGTCTGGGTCAAGGGCGGCGCCTTCATCCGCGCACTCCAGGCAGCCCAGCCGGTGCCGGCGATTGCGGGCGTGCCGCACGACCACCATGACCACGGCCATCACCATCATCATGATGCGCATGATCATCACGGGCATAACCATCATCACCACGATCACGGTCACGCTCACGCCCATCACCACAGCGGGCACGACCACGTCCATGACGAGCATTGCGGCCACTCCCACGGACCCACACCCAGCGAGCTCGCTGGGCCCGGCGGCTGGCGGCGCGGGTTCGCGGCGATCCTGACCGTCGGCATCCGCCCCTGCTCGGGTGCGATCCTGGTCCTGGTGTTCGCGCTGGCGCAGGGTCTGTTCTGGGCCGGCATCGCCGCGACCTTGCTGATGGGATTGGGCACCGCGATCACGGTTGCGGCCATCGCGGTCGTCGCCGTCTCCGCCAAGGGCATCGCCGCCCGTCTCAGCGCAGGACGCGATGGCGGCGGTGCGCTGTTCATGCGCGGCATCGAATTCGGCGCCGCCGGCCTCGTGCTGCTGTTCGGCGTCGGCCTGTTGTTCGGCTATATCGCCGCCGAACGGACGACGTGTTTTTAGGTGGGATGCATCTGCGATCCGTGGCGTTGGTCGGGTTTGACGGTCGCGCACCTTGCTCTGTCATTGCGAGCGTAGCGAAGCAATCCAGAATCGCTCCGCAGAAACAGTCTGGATTGCTTCGTCGCGAGAGCTCCTCGCAATGACGGGCTGGAACCAGTTGCGGCCGCTATGCGAACTCCCTCGGGTCAGCTAATCAGTCCGTCATACCAACAAGAGCCGTCGGGAGGCCCGATGTCGCGCGAAAACTTCTGGTTCTTTCACCCGTTCCGGGTGCGCTATTCCGAGATCGACGGCCAGGGTGTCGTCTTCAACGCGCACTACCTGACCTATTTCGACACCACCATTACCGAGTATTTCCGCGCGTTGGGCTTTGACCAATATGCCGACGCGCAGGCGAGCGGCATCGATTTTCACGTCGTCAAGTCGCTGATAGAATACAAGGCGCCTGTCAGATTCGACTGGGAGCTCGACGTCGGCGCGCGCGTGGCGCGGATCGGCAATTCGAGCCTCACCTTCGAGCTCGCCATCTTCCTGAAAGGCGGCGCGGACGCGCTAGTGACCGGCGAGGTCGTCTGGGTCTACACCAACCAGGAGACCCACCGACCGGCCACGATCCCGGGATCGATGCGGGCGCTGATCGCGACGCGGGAGCGTCATCTTTCGGCGTGAGGCCGCCTCACACCGGCAGAAACTGCTTCAACGCCGGCATGAAGAAGATCCCGAGATTGATCGCAAAGCCGATGCTCCAGAGGATCGAGCGCAGCGTCGGGCGGTTGCCGAGATAGGTCAGCACATAGGCGATCCGCACGATCAGGAACAGTGCCGCGAGCTCATCGATCAGCTGCTGCGGCGAATCCCTGAATTCGGCGAGCAGCACCGCGAAGGCGAAGAACGGAAACGTCTCGATGCCGTTCTGGTGCGCGCCGAGTGCACGCCGCGCAAGCGCGTCCTCGAAGAAGGCGGGGTCACGCGGCCGGGAATTGTCGAACGTGCGAAACCTGGCCCATTTGATCGAGACGATCGTCGCAAGGTAAAGCAGCAGCGCTCCAAAGACGCACCATTCCGCGAGTGTCATCTTCCCTCCCCCGCTTGGAAGCGACCCTAGCGAAACCCGCCTCATCTTGACAAGTTCGGACCAACGCGCGACCCACAGGGCCATGACCAGCGTCGTCCCCATCGAAAGCGCGAAACCGGCCGCCCAGTCCGTCCTGCCGCGCGTCGGCGTGCTCCTGGTCAATCTCGGCACGCCAGATACGGCCGATGCGCCGGGCGTGCGGGTCTATTTGAAGGAATTCCTCAGTGATGCCCGGGTCATCGAGGACCAGGGCCTGGTCTGGAAATTCGTGCTGAACGGGATCATCCTGCGCAGCCGTCCCCGCACCAAGGCGCTCGACTATCGCAAGATCTGGAACAACGAGCGGAACGAGTCGCCGCTGAAGACCATCACGCGCTCGCAGGCCGAAAAGCTCGCGGCCGCGCTGTCGGATCGCAGCCACGTCGTCGTGGACTGGGCGATGCGCTATGGCAATCCCTCGATCAAGTCGGGCATCGACGCGCTGATCGCGAAAGGCTGCGAACGCATCCTCGCCGTCCCCCTGTATCCGCAATATTCCGCCTCGACCTCGGCAACGGTCTGCGACGAGGTGTTCCGCGTGCTCGCCCGCCTGCGCAACCAGCCGACACTGCGGGTGACGCCGCCTTATTACGAGGACACGGCCTATATCGAGGCGCTCGCGACCTCGATCGAGACCCATCTGGCGACGCTCGCCTTCACGCCGGAGCTCATCGTTGCCTCCTTCCACGGCATGCCGAAATCCTATGTCGACAAGGGCGATCCCTATCAAAGCCATTGCATCGCCACGACCGCGGCGCTGCGCCGCCGGCTCGGCATGGACGAGACGAAGTTGCTGCTGACCTTCCAGTCGCGCTTCGGCAATGACGAGTGGCTCCAGCCGTATACCGACAAGACGATGGAGCAGCTGGCGAAAGAGGGCGTGCGCCGAATCGCGGTGGTGACGCCGGGCTTTTCGGCCGATTGCCTGGAGACGCTGGAGGAGATCGCACAGGAGAATGCCGAGATATTCAAGCACAATGGTGGCGAGCAGTTTTCCGCGATCCCCTGCCTCAACGACAGCGTACCAGGTATGGACGTGATCCGCACCCTGGTGCTGCGCGAGCTCCAGGGCTGGATCTGATGGGGTATCCCGTGAATCGCCGAGAATGTCTGGCGCTTCTTGGGGTGATCGCGGCGCTGCCGGCCTCAGTGCAGGCGCAGCCGGATGCGACGCGCCGGCTCGGCGTGCTCTCGGTCACCGCCGCCGAGGATGCGATCGGGCAAGCGCGCAGCACGATCCTGGTCGAGGCGCTCGCCGGCCACGGCTGGAAGGAGCGCGACAACCTCAGGATCGATTGGCGTAGCGGCGGCGGCGACCGGGCGAAAATCGCGCGCTTTGCGGACGAACTGGTCGCGCTCAAGCCCGACATCCTGCTTGCGGTCGGCACGCCCTCGGTCGAGGAGCTGCGCCAGCGCACCACGACAATCCCGATCGTGTTCGCCGTCGTCACCGATCCCGTCAGCCAGGGCTTTGTCAAAAACCTCGCTCATCCCGGCGGCAACGTCACCGGCTTCACCGATTACGACGGCCCGCTCGCCGGCAAATGGCTGGAGATGCTGACGCAGGTCACCCCGCCCGTCCGCCGCGTCTTCGTCGTCTACAATCCCGAGACCGCGCCGTTTGCGCCCTTGATGCTGCGCACGCTCGAGGACGCGGGCCGCACGCTTCACGTGCTCGTCGAGCCCGCGCCGGTGAGCGACGCCGGCTCGATCGCGGCGCTGGCCTCGCGCAAGGAGGGCGGCCTCCTGGTCCTTCCGGACTTCTTCACCATGGCCAATCGCGCGCAGCTGCTGGCGGTGATTGGTGAGGCGCGCCTGCCCGCGGTGTTCTGGAGCCGCACCTTCGTCGAGGAGGGCGGGCTGATGTCCTACAGCACCGACAGTGCCGAGCAGCTCCGCCGCGCCGCCTCCTACATCGATCGCATCCTGAGGGGCGCGCAGGCGGCCGATCTGCCGGTCCAGAATCCCACCAAGTTCGAGCTGACGATCAACCTGAAGACGGCCAAGGCGCTTGGCATCACGCTCCCCGCGGGCCTGCTCGCAATCGCGAACGACGTCATCGAGTAGGGCGGGTGGCGGTCGGAAAGTCCAGGTTCTGCAAGCTTCTGAGATGGACGAAGGCGGATCTCCCGATCGAGGAGCGCAGCAAGAGTTTCATCCCGTCGTCGACCGATGTCGTTTCTTGGCGATGCGCCGCGCTGCCGCCAATGCCGCACGCGCCCATTTCATAAATTCGTCGGGATCGTCGAACAGTCGGTCAGGTACGCGCCAGAACGACAGCTCGATGAGCGTGCCCTTCTTCGCATAGTTCAAGGGTGGAGATGAGCGTGCCTCCTCGAAGGTCGCGCGGTTGTCGTCATCGACTCTTAGATAGAGCGTGTTGGCGGTGACCATCCCGAGCATCCCGCCGTCGCAAAAGACGCCCGTTTTGCCGAACATGCGTCGCGTCGTGATCCGGCCAAGCGGAGCTAGCTGCTCGCTTAGGAAGTCGGCATACTCTGGGCTTGCAACCATGCCTTGATTCTAGAGATCATGAGCCATGACTGTCAAAATCGACACCTATTACGACTTCAGGTCGCCGTACGCATATTTCGCCGATTACAGGGCCCGCAACGCCGACTTCGGCTTGGCGGTCGAGGTTGAATGGGTCGGTCGTCCGATTTTCATCGACGTGATCCTCAACCTCCAATCTGGCCGAGAGCCATGGGCGCCTTATGTCGATACCCTCATCCCTCCAAAGCGGGCTTATCTGATGGCGGACATCCGCCGCATGGCCAGGTTTTACGGGGCGCCTTACAAGCCTTCGTGGAAGTGGCCCAACCGTCCAAATCAGATTCCTGCGTTGTGCATTGCATCCCTGCTGTCTGGTCGGGCCGAGGAGGTTTTTCGGAGCGCCATCTTCGATGGTCTTTGGCATGAACAGCGGGACATTTCCGACCCTGCGGTGTTGAGAGAAGCCGTCGCCCGCGCTGGTGGTGATCCGGCAGTCGTGGAGCAAGCTGCTGATCCCGGTGTTCGCGACGCCTTAACGAGGCGGACAGTGGAAGCCTATGCGAATGGTGTGTTCGGGACGCCCACGTTCGTCTGGAATGGTGAAATCTTCTTTGGCGCGGATCGACTCGAAGTCTTGGCTTGGAAAGTGAATCGCGCAGCCGACGAATGATGGCTCTGCTTTCGATAGGACTGGTACGAAATCCTTAACGTCCGCTGCTAGGTCTGCGCCCGGACGCTTTCAAGAGCCTTTCTGAAATACATATCGTGACCGTTCCCTCCTGGCGTGTCTTGTGCAGAATCGCGCCTGTACCGACGTTACTTGCGACCGCTGAACCGGTAGGGTTGTGATCCCGACCAATGACGGCGCGGGAAAGGTCCTTTCCTGTCTTGGAGGAAATATGAGCGGTTTCGACATTTTCGCGATTGTTCTGGTGTTGCTCGTCATCGTCACGCTGGTCGCCGGCGTGAAGACGGTGCCGCAGGGCTATGACTGGACCATCGAGCGGTTCGGCAAATACACCCAGACCTTGCGCCCCGGGCTCAACCTGATCGTGCCCTATTTCGACCGCGTCGGGCGCAAGATCAACATGATGGAGCAGGTGATCGACATTCCCGAGCAGGAGGTCATCACCAAGGACAACGCCACCGTGACGGTGGACGGCGTAGCCTTCTATCAGGTATTCGATGCCGCGAAGGCGAGCTACGAGGTCGCCAATCTCAACCAGGCGATTACCGTCCTGACCATGACCAACATCCGCTCGGTGATGGGTTCGATGGATCTCGACCAGGTGCTGTCGCATCGTGACGAGATCAACGAGCGCCTGCTGCGCGTCGTCGACGCCGCGGTCTCGCCCTGGGGCGTCAAGGTCAACCGCATCGAGATCAAGGACATCGTCCCGCCGGCCGACCTCGTCGAAGCCATGGGCCGGCAGATGAAGGCCGAGCGCGTCAAGCGCGCCGACATTCTCGCCGCCGAGGGCCAGCGCCAATCCGAGATCCTGCGCGCCGAGGGCGCCAAGCAGGGCCAGATCCTCCAGGCCGAGGGCCGCAAGGAAGCTGCGTTCCGCGATGCCGAAGCGCGCGAGCGGTCCGCGGAGGCCGAGGCCAAGGCGACGCAGATGGTCAGTGAAGCCATCTCCAAGGGCGATGTTGCCGCGTTGAACTATTTCATCGCCGACAAATATATCAAGGCGTTCGGCCAGTTCGCGGAGGCGCCGAACCAGAAGATCATCATGCTGCCGATGGAAGCGACGAGCATGCTCGGCTCGCTCGCCGGCATCGGCGAGATCGCCAAGGCGACCTTTGGCGAGAGCGCGGCCTCCGCGGCCGCCGCCGCTCGCCGTCCCGGCTCGGTGCCGCCGACCGGCGGCACGCCGCCGGCGGTGCCGCCGCGGCAGGGGTAAACCGCATGCCCCGGACCCGGAGGGCCACGTTGGTGCAAAGTGGATACCGGTTTTCCCTCGCGACAAACGCGGAGCGCATTTGCGCGGAGGGCATGCGCCAATGTAAAGAGGTCGTGTCATGACCGACATGTTCGTATCGCTCGGCACCTGGAACTGGCTGATCTTCGGCTTCATCCTCATGGCGCTCGAGGTGCTGGCGCCGGGCATCTTCCTGTTCTGGCTCGGGCTCGCCGCGCTGCTCGTCGGCCTGATCTCGTTCACTGTTGCGGTGTCCTGGCAGATCCAGCTCGTGATGTTCGCGATCTTCGCCGCCGCGGCGGTGCCGGTGTGGCGCCGTCTGGCCCGGCCGAAACCCGACGCCAGCGCCAGCCCCTTCCTCAACAAGCGCACGGAGGCGCTACTCGGCCGCGAGTTCACCCTGGAGAAGCCGATCATCGACGGCTCGGGCACCGTCCGCATCGGCGACACAGTGTGGCGCGTGGCTGGCCCGGATACTCCGGCAGGGACGCGGGTGAAGGTGGTGCAAGTGGACGGCGCCAATCTGACGGTCGCTGCGGCGTAGAGACTCTTCGCCTCTCCCGCGTGCGGGGAGAGGCCGGATTGCATCGCAGATGCAATCCGGGTGAGGGGGACTCTGCGCGAATCCGTCTCTTACCGTCCTCGCGGAGGCTCTCCCTCACCCCGACCCTCTCCCCGCAAGCGGGAAGAGGGGGAAGACCTCTTCCACCTCTCCGCAAATTTGTGCAGCGGCATGAACGTCTCGCACAATTCCCGCCCCAGCGCTGTCAGGCCGTAACCTCCACCGTCGCCCAGCTCGACGAACCCTGCCTCGCGCAACTCGCTCAGCCGCGCTTGCAGCACCGTCGGCGAAGCTTCGTCACATGCGCTGCGTAAGCCTCGGGAGGTGAGGGGGGCGTCGCGCAATTCCCACAGGATCCGAAGGCTCCAGCGCCGGCCCAGGAGGTCGAGCAGCGCCATGATCGGCCGTCCCGTGCGCGAGCCGCGCACACTGCGTGATCCGGAAGTAGCCCGTTTCGACATCGGCGCCCCCTTGCGTTGTGCTACAAATAATGTAGCATATTGCTACGGTAATTGTAGCAACGGAGGCGGCTTATGTCCCAGCAGATGCCACGCATCGCGCCGCTCGATCCGCCTTATCCCCCGGAGATCCAGGCGCAGTTCGACCGCATCATGCGCGGCGCGCCGACGCTGATGCTGTTCCGGGTGATGGCGGGCCACTGCCGTGCCTGGGACAAGTTTCGCGCCGGCGGCCTGCTCGATCCCGGCCCGCTGTCCTTGCGTCTGCGCGAGATCGTCATCGACCGCACCTCCGCGCTGAACAGGTGCGAGTACGAATGGGGCGTGCACGTCGCGATCTTTGCCGGCCCCGCGCGGCTCACCGAGGAGGAGGTGCGGGCGACCGTGTTGGGCGATGCGACGTCGCCGTGCTGGTCGCCGGCCGAGCAGGCGCTGATCGCGGCCGTCGATGCGCTGCATCACCGTGCGACGCTCGATGACGAGGAGTTCGCCGCGCTGTCGGCACATTACGACGAGGCGCAGATCCTGGAGATCATGCTGTTGTGCGGCTTCTATCGCACGGTATCGTATCTAGCGAACGGCTTGAGGCTGCCGCTGGAGGAGAAGGCGGCGCGGTTTCCGCCGCCACTCTAGCCACCGTCATTGCTCGCAATGACGACGTGGAGGCAGGCGCGCGCTACATCCTCTCTGTCATTCCGGGGCGCGACGAAGTCGCGAGCCCGGAAGCCATTGGGCCGCGATCTCAGTGAAATGGATTCCGGGCTCGCGCCAAGTGGCGCGCCCCGGAATGACGGGAGGAGGCAGCGCCCTACGCCACGCCGGCCCGCAACAGATCGTGCAGATGCACGATCCCGACCACCTTGCCCGCTTCGGTCACGACCAGCGTGGTGATCTTGCGCGTGTTCAGCACCTCGATCATCTCGGTCGCGAGCATCGAGGGCGGCACCGTCTTCGGCTCCCTGGTCATGATCTCGTCGACCGTCGCCGTCAACAGGTCCGGTCGCATGTGGCGGCGCAGATCGCCGTCGGTGATGATGCCAGCGATGGCGCCGGCATCATCGATGATGCAGACGCAGCCGAGCCCCTTGGCCGACATCTCGACCACGGCGTCCGACATCTTGGTACCGAGCGGCTTGACCGGGATCTCGTCGCCCGTGCGCATGTAGTCGCGGACGAATTTCAGCATCGCACCCAGCTTGCCGCCGGGGTGGAAGTGCGCGAACTCGAGCGCGGTGAAGCCGCGGCCTTCGAGCAGCGCGATCGCGATCGCGTCGCCGATCGCGGCCTGCATCAGCGTCGAGGTGGTCGGCGCCAGATTGTGCGGGCAGGCCTCACGCGCCTTCGGCAACTCGATCACGATGTCGGCGGCTTGTCCCAGCGAGGACGCCGCGCTCGACGTCACCGCGATCATAGGAATCGCAAAGCGCGCCGAATAGTTCACGAGGTTCTTCATCTCCGGCTGCTCGCCGGACCAGGACAGCGCCATGATGACGTCGTCGGTCGTGATCATGCCGAGATCGCCATGGCCGGCTTCGGCCGTGTGCACGAAGAAGGCGGGCGTTCCAGTCGAGGCCAGCGTCGCCGCGATCTTGCGGCCCATATGGCCTGACTTGCCGAGCCCGGTGACGATGACGCGGCCCTTGGCGTTGCGGATCAGATCGACCGCCTTGGCAAATGTCGCACCCAGCGGTCCGCGCAGGGCCGTGGCGAGCGCGTTGATGCCGCCGCTCTCGGTCTCCAGCGTGCGGAGCGCGGATTCGACGCTATCAGGGATGGAGCCGGATGATGCGGTCATCAGCGGTTTCGAACTCGGCATGCTCAGGTCCAAGGAGGAGGGCGTTCGCCCGTTGGCGCCTGCTTAGCACGCCGCGGCCGAGGAGGCGACGCGGCCGCCAACTCCCTCAACGGGTCATTAACCATAATTGTTTTAACTCCATTAAGGATGGTTCCCGCCTACCGGCGGAGGTCGTCATGAAAGTGTTTGATTTCGTTGGAGTTCTTTCATCGTGGGGTCGTCTCCAGGCAGGGGCCGGAGCAAACGCGCGCATTTCCTGCGCGCGGCTTTGCCGTGGCTGGTGCTGACGGCCTTTGACAGCGCACCGGCTTTGGCCCAGAGCCTCACACCCGATCTGTTCAATCCCAACCGCGGCGGCTTCGCCTCGCCCGATACGCTGCCGACACGGCGCACCGCCGGTGTGCCGCAGGCGCCGTCAGACGCTTTGCCGACGCTGCCCGATCCCAACGATCCGCGCCGGCGCCAGCAGCCGGCGGCCGCCCCGCGCGCCGGACAAGGCCCGACCGGTCAGGTCCCGACCTACGGCCTGCCCGCCGCCAACGGCGCGAGCGGCTCCGGTTACGACTCGCTCAACCGCAAGCGGCAGCAGCCCAAGCTCTATCCCGGCCAGCCGAAGCCGAAGCGGCCGCCCGGCCCCGGCTCACCGGTGCCGCCGGCAACGCCGGAGCGGACGCTTGGCCCGCCGCGCATCGCACCGCCGCCCTCCGAGACCGCGCACAAGGTACCGGTGCCGCCGGCGATGGCGGGCAACGTGCCCGGCCAGCCGCTGCGTCGTCGTCTCAAGCTTGACGAGGATCCGTTCGGCGCGGTCGGCGATTATGCCGGCAGCTTCCTGATCAAGGGCGGGCTCGAACTCTCCGCCGGCTACGACACCAATCCGGCGCGCCTCAACAAGCCCGTGGGATCGCCGGCCTATGTGGTCGCGCCCGACCTCCTCGTGGTGTCCGACTGGGAGCGCCATGCGCTGGTCGCCGATTTGCGCGGCTCGTTCTCGGGCTACACCAACAACATGCCGGCGACGATCAACGGCTTCGCCTCGCCGTCGCCGGTCGAGATCGACCGCCCCGATTTCACCGGCCATGTCGACGGCCGCGTCGACGTCACCCGCGATTTCAAGCTCCTCTCGCAGCTCCGTCTGCGGCTAGCCACCGACAATCCCGGCAGCCCGAACGTACAGGCCGGCTTGCAGAAATACCCTGTCTACGCCACCTACGGCACGACCCTCGGCTTCGACCAGACCTTCAACCGCTTCCAGGTGGCGGCCGGCGCCACCGTCGATCGCACCGCCTACACCGACTCCAAGCTCACCGACGGCTCGACCTTTGCCAACACCGACCGCGACTTCAATCAATATGGCGGTGTGGGGCGGTTCTCCTACGACCTGAAACCGGGCTTGAAACCGTTCGTCGAGATCGAGGGCGACACCCGCGTGCACGACCAGGCCGCCGATCGCAACGGCTATTTCCGCGATTCGAACGGCGGCTATGCCAAGGTCGGCTCGTCCTTCGAGTTCTCGCGCATCCTCACCGGCGAAATCTCGGTCGGCTATTCCGCGCGCAACTATACCGATCCGCGTCTCAGCCAGCTCGCGGGCTTCCTCACCACGGGCTCACTGATCTGGAATGCGAGCGGCCTCACCACGGTGAAATTCTTCACCGACACGCAGATCAACGAGACCACGATTCCTGGCTCCTCCGGCGTGCTGGTGCGCACCTACGCCGCCGAAGTCGACCACGACTTCCGCCGCTGGCTCACCGCCGTCGGCAAGTTCACCTACGGCACGTACGACTATCAGAACCAGAATCGCAACGACAAGACCTACTCGCTCGAAGGCAATTTGATCTACAAGCTCAACCGCAACGTCTGGATCAAAGGCACGCTGCGCCACGACATCCTGGATTCGAACGTGGCGTCGGCGAGCTCGCAGGGGACGGTGGTGATGCTGGGGGTGAGGCTGCAGAATTAGCGGTTAGTCGCAAGGGTCACTGGCGGAGCCAAGCCCTCGACGTCGTCCTGGCGAAAGCCAGGACCCATTACCCCAGGGAAGAGTGTGGCGAAGACTGGGCACTCGGTACTGCGACCATCGGCCCATCGATAGATTCCGCGGTATGGGTCCTGGCTTTCGCCAGGACGACAGCCGTTTACCGCGGCAGATCCGTCTTCCCCATCAGGAACGTATCGATCGACCGGGCGCACAGCCGGCCCTCGCGGATGGCCCACACCACCAGCGATTGCCCGCGGCGCATGTCGCCGGCCGTGAACACGTTCGGGCGCGAGGTCTGGTAGTCGAGCGTGTTGGCCTTGACGTTGCCGCGCGGGTCGAGCTCGACCGAGAGCATCTTGAGCAGGCCCTCGTGTACGGGATGGACGAAGCCCATGGCGAGCAGGACGAGCTCGGCATCGAGCTCGAACTCGGTGCCGGCAATCGGCTTGAACTTGTCGTCGACGTGCACGCAGTGCAGCTTCTTGACCTTGCCGTTCTCGCCAGAGAACTTTTGCGTCAGCACGGCGAATTCGCGCACGGCGCCTTCAGCCTGGCTGGAGGACGTCCGCATCTTCAAGGGCCAGTTCGGCCAGGTCAGGCCCTTGTTCTCGCGCTCGGGCGGGGCGGGCATGATCTCGAGCTGGGTCACCGACAGCGCGCCCTGCCGCAGCGAGGTGCCGATGCAGTCAGAGCCGGTGTCGCCGCCGCCGATGACGACGACGTGCTTGCCGTCGGCCAGAATCTCCTGGACGCCGCCGAGCGGCTCCTCGGAGACGCGGCGGTTCTGCTGCGGCAGGAAGTCCATGGCGTAGTGAATGCCCTGAAGCTCGCGGCCGGGGATCGGCAGGTCGCGCGGGGCTTCCGCGCCGCCGGTCAGCGCCACTGCGTCGAACTCGTTGAGCATCTCGCGCGGATCGACATTGCCGCCAGCGCCGACATGGCTGTTGTAGTGGAAGGTGACGCCTTCGCCTTCCATCTGCTTGACGCGGCGGTCGATGACGCCCTTCTCCATCTTGAAGTCGGGGATGCCGTAGCGCAGCAGGCCGCCGGCCTTGGCGTACTTCTCGAACAGATGCACGTCGTGGCCGGCGCGGGCGAGCTGCTGCGCGCAGGCCATGCCGGCCGGACCCGAGCCGATCACGGCGACCTTCTTGCCGGTCTTCACGGCGGCGACTTCCGGCTTCAGCCAGCCATTGTCCCAGGCGCGATCGACGATTGCGCATTCGATGGTCTTGATGGTGACGGGGTTGTCGTCGATGTTGAGCGTGCAGGAGGCTTCGCACGGCGCCGGGCAGATGCGTCCCGTGAACTCCGGGAAATTGTTGGTCGAGTGCAGGTTGCGCGAGGCTTCTTCCCAATTGCCCTGGTAGACGAGGTCGTTCCAGTCGGGGATCTGGTTGTTGACCGGGCAGCCGGGCGTGCCGGGCGCGACCGAGCCGGTGCCGTGGCAATAGGGAATGCCGCAGTTCATGCAGCGCGCGGCCTGGTCGCGCGTTTCCTTCTCGGTCAAGGGAACGACGAACTCGCTGTAATGCTTCACGCGCTCGGCGACCGGGGTGTACTTGCGGTCGTGCCGTTCGATTTCGAGAAAACCCGTGATCTTGCCCATTAAACCCGAAGTCCCTGCCGCTTAGTCGTTTGTTGCTGCTTCAACCGTCATTGCGAGGAGCGAAGCGACGAAGCAATCCAGTCTGCTGCTGAGGAGAAAGTCTGGATTGCTTCGCTGCGCTCGCAATGACGGGCGCTGATATGATTACGCCCCGATCGCGATTTTCGGCTCGGCGTCCGCGTTGGCGGCCATTTCGCGCAGCGCGCGCCGGTATTCGACCGGCATCACCTTGCGGAATTTGGGCAGCCATTCCTTCCAATTGGCAAGGATGTCGGCGGCGCGCTTGGAGCCGGTTGCTTTCGCATGGCGCGAGATCAGGACGTGGAGGCGCTCGACGTCGGAATCGAGCAGGTTCTTGAACACGTCGACCCGGCCGTGCGACTCGAGGTCACCTGAATGATTGTAGGTGCCGGCGTTGATCAGCTCTTCCGACAGCACCGGCTCGAGCTCGACCATGCTGAGGTTGCACAGCTTGTCGAAGCCACCGGTCTCGTCGAGCACATAGGCGATGCCGCCGGACATGCCGGCCGCGAAGTTGCGCCCGGTCTTGCCGAGCACGACCACGATGCCGCCTGTCATGTATTCACAGCAATGATCGCCGGCGCCTTCGACGACCGCCACCGCACCCGAGTTGCGCACGGCGAAGCGCTCGCCGGCGACACCACGGAAGTAGCACTCGCCTTGAATGGCGCCGTACATCACGGTGTTGCCGACGATGATGCTTTCTTCCGGCACGATGCCGCTGTTGGCAGGCGGCTTGACGATGATCTTGCCGCCCGAGAGGCCCTTGCCGACATAGTCGTTGGCTTCGCCTTCGAGCTCGAAGGTGACGCCCTGCGCCAGCCACGCGCCGAAAGCCTGGCCGGCGGTGCCCTTGAGACCGACATGGATCGTGTCGTGCGGCAGGCCGGCATGGCCGTAGATCTTGGCGACCGCGCCCGACAGCATCGCGCCCGCGGAGCGGTTGGTGCTGTTGATTGCGGCTTCGATCTTCACCGGCGCGCCGCGGTCGAGCGCAGGCGTCGCCTTCTCGATCAGCGTGCGGTCGAGCACCGCTTCCAGATGATGGTTCTGGCGCTCGGAGTGATAGATCTTCTGACCCTTCTCTTCCTTCTGCTTGACGAACAGTTTTGAGAAGTCGAGGCCCTTGGCCTTCCAGTGCGCAACCAGCCTGGTCTGGTCGAGCAGCTGAACCTGGCCGACCATCTCGTTGAAGGTGCGGAAGCCGAGGCTCGCCATGATCTCGCGGACTTCTTCCGCGACGAAGAAGAAATAGTTGATGACGTGCTCGGGCTGGCCGGTGAAGCGCTTGCGCAGCACCGGATCCTGCGTCGCAACACCGACCGGACAGGTGTTGAGGTGGCACTTGCGCATCATGATGCAGCCTGCCGCGATCAGCGGTGCAGTGGCGAAGCCGAACTCATCGGCACCCAGCAGCGCGCCGATCACGACGTCACGGCCGGTGCGGAAGCCGCCGTCGACCTGGACCACGATGCGGCTGCGCAGCCGCTCGCGCACCAGCGTCTGATGGGTTTCGGCGAGGCCGATCTCCCACGGGGAGCCGGCGTGCTTGATCGAGGTCAGCGGCGAAGCACCGGTGCCGCCCTCGAAGCCCGCGATGGTGACATGGTCGGCGCGCGCCTTGGCGACGCCCGCGGCCACCGTGCCGACGCCGATCTCGGAGACGAGCTTGACCGAGACGTCACCGGTCGGGTTGACGTTCTTGAGGTCGTAGATGAGCTGCGCCAGATCCTCGATCGAGTAGATGTCGTGGTGCGGCGGCGGCGAGATCAGGCCGACGCCCGGCGTCGAGTGCCGGACCTTGGCGATGGTCGCGTCGACCTTGTGGCCGGGCAGCTGGCCGCCTTCGCCGGGCTTGGCGCCCTGCGCCATCTTGATCTGCATCATGTCGGAGTTGACGAGATACTCCGTGGTGACGCCGAAGCGGCCAGAGGCGACCTGCTTGATCGCCGAGCGCATGGAATCGCCGTTCGGCATCGGCTTGAAGCGGTCGGCTTCCTCGCCACCCTCGCCGGTGTTCGACTTGCCGCCGATCCGGTTCATGGCGATCGCGAGCGTGGTGTGTGCCTCGCGCGAGATCGAGCCGAAGCTCATCGCACCCGTGGCGAAGCGCTTGACGATGTCCTTGGCCGGCTCGACCTGGTCGAGGGCTACAGGCTTGCGCTTCTCTTCGTCCGCGTTCTTGATCCGGAACAGGCCGCGCAGCGTCAGAAGCCGCTCAGACTGCTCGTTGAGGATTTTTGCGAAGGCGCGGTAGCGCTCCTGCGAATTGCCGCGCGCGGCGTGCTGGAGCAGCGACACCGACTCGGCGGTCCAGGCATGGTCCTCGCCGCGGCTGCGGTAGGCATATTCGCCGCCGACGTCGAGCGCGCTCTTGTAGACCTGTGCCTCGCCAAACGCGTCGGCATGGCGGCGCACCGCCTCCTCCGCGATCTCGCCAAGGCCGACGCCCTCGACGCGGGTATGCGTACCGGCGAAGAACTTGGCGACGAAATCAGCCTTGAGACCGACCGCGTCAAAAATCTGCGCGCCGCAATATGACTGGTAGGTCGAGATGCCCATCTTGGACATCACCTTGAGCAGGCCCTTGCCGATCGACTTGATGTAGCGCTTGACGATCTCGTAGTCGTCGAGCGAGCCGGGCAGGCGGTCCTTCATCGCGATGATGGTCTCGAACGCAAGATAGGGATTGATCGCTTCGGCGCCGTAGCCGGCAAGACAGGCAAAGTGATGCACTTCGCGCGGCTCGCCGGATTCGACGACGAGGCCGACCGAGGTGCGCAGTCCGACGCGGATCAGATGATGATGCACGGCGGCGCAGGCCAGCAGGGCCGGGATCGGCACCCGGTCGGTGCCGACCATGCGGTCGGACAGGATGATAATGTTGACGCCCTCGCGGACGGCGGCTTCCGCACGCGCGCAGAGCTCGTCGAGCACCTGGTCCATGCCGGCTGCGCCGAGACCGGCGTGGAAGGTGGTGTCGAGCGTGCGCGACTTGAAGTGCGATTCGGCCACGTCGGAGATCGAGCGGATCTTTTCCAGATCGGCGTCGGTCAGGATCGGCTGGCGCACTTCGAGGCGCTTGGTGGTGGCCATGCCCTGGAGATCGAACAAGTTCGGCCGCGGTCCGATGATGGAGACGAGGCTCATCACCAGCTCCTCGCGGATCGGGTCGATCGGCGGGTTGGTGACCTGCGCGAAGTTCTGCTTGAAGTAGGTGAACAGCGGCTTGGCCTTGTCCGACAGCGCCGAGATCGGCGTGTCGTTGCCCATCGAGCCCGCGGCTTCCTCGCCGGTGGCCGCCATCGGCGTCATCAGGATGGTGACGTCTTCCTGGCTGTAGCCGAACGCCTGCTGGCGGTCGAGCAGGGACAGGTTCGAGCGCACGCCTGTCGTCGGCACCTTCGGCAGCTCTTCCAGCACGATCTGGGTCCGCTCCAGCCACTCCTTGTAGGGATGGCTCTTGGCAAGCTCGGCCTTGATCTCGTCGTCGGGGATCAGGCGGCCCTGCTCGAGGTCGACCAGCAGCATCTTGCCGGGCTGCAAGCGCCACTTGGTGATGATCTGGTCCTCGGGGATCGTCAGCACGCCCATCTCGGACGCCATCACGATGCGGTCGTCCTTGGTCACGAGATAGCGCGCCGGCCGCAGGCCGTTGCGGTCGAGCGTGGCGCCGATCTGGCGGCCGTCGGTGAAGGCGATCGCGGCGGGGCCGTCCCACGGCTCCATCAGCGCGGCGTGATATTCGTAGAAGGCGCGGCGCTTCTCATCCATCAGGGGATTGCCGGCCCACGCCTCCGGAATCATCATCATCACGGCGTGCGGCAGCGAGTAGCCGCCCTGCACCAGGAATTCGAGCGCGTTGTCGAAGCAGGCGGTGTCGGACTGTCCCTCATAGGAGATCGGCCAGAGCCGGTTGATCTCCTTGCCGTAGAGCTCGGAGCTCACTGAGGCCTGCCGCGCCGCCATCCAGTTGACGTTGCCGCGCAGCGTGTTGATCTCGCCGTTGTGCGCGATCATGCGATAGGGATGCGCCAGCGACCAGGCCGGGAAAGTGTTGGTCGAGAAGCGCTGGTGCACGAGTGCGAGCGCGCTCTCAAAATCCTTCTCGTGCAGGTCGGGATAGTACTTGCCGAGCTGGTCGGCGAGGAACATGCCCTTGTAGATCACGGTGCGGCACGACAGCGAGCAGGGATAATAGCCGGCAAGGCCGCGGTCGCGGCGCTGGTAGATCGCCTGCGAGATCGACTTGCGCAGGATGTAGAGCCGGCGCTCGAAGTCGTCCTCGGTCTTGGCGGTGCCGTTGCGCCCGATGAACACCTGCATGCAGGCCGGCTCGGTCGGCTTCACGGTGACGCCGAGCGAGGAATTGTCGGTCGGCACGTCGCGCCAGCCGAGCAGCGTCAGGCCCTCTTCCTTGATCTGGTCGGCGATGATGCTCTTGATGACGTTGCGCCAGGCGGTGTCGCGCGGCATGAACAGCGCGCCGATGGCGTATTCGCCGGGCGCCGGCAGCTTGAAGCCGAGCTCCCCGGCCTTGCGGCTGAAGAAGGCGTGCGGGATCTGCACCAGAATGCCGGCGCCGTCTCCGGCGCGCGGGTCGGCGCCGACCGCGCCGCGATGCTCGAGGTTGCAGAGGATGTTGAGCGCGTCCGCGACGATCTCGTGCGACTTCCTGCCCTTGATGTTGGCGATGAAGCCGACACCGCAGGAATCCTTCTCGAGGCTCGGATCGTAGAGGCCTTCGGCTTTGGGGCGCGAATTATGTTCCTGAATCGGATCGGTCGTTTTCGAGGCGACCGTCGCCGACAGCTCTTCTGCCACGATGTTTGCGCGCTCGAATTGCGACCCGTTCATTGTTCCTATCCTCTCCATGCGGCAAGCTGCCTCACCGCCATCTTCGGCGCACCTTGGGCGTTCCGCGGCACCCGCCTCTGGGTCACCGCTCGTCCGCTCGCGAGCCGCATTTTCTTAAATTCAGGCCTAGGCGTTCTACGTCCCCGAGAACGGCTTTGCCTGGTACCTTCCTGGCGCTCGAGAGCACCAGTTTTCGCTGCAATCCCTGTGCCGGAACCGCAAGCAAAATTGAGACAGCTTTCCTGTCCTAACCATCACCTTGCCAAATTTTTGTCTAGCACACAAGCGCGCGGAAGTCCCGATTCCCGATATGTCAATCAATCGCTTTCCGAAAGTTGCGCGGCCCCGGTTTTGAAGCAAACGCGCCCTGATCCGGCCCCGCGGGTGCCGAAATCCCAAATGAAGCTTCGCATCAACCCTTCGGAAGGTGCGCCACGCCGCGAGAAGCGAAAGAGGGGCGGCCATCGGGAGGGCCTGACAGGAGCGTCTCGACCATGAAGTTTTTCACAGGATGTGTGGCCGCCGCCACGCTGGCGCTGGCAGCCAGCGCCGGGCATGCGCAGGTTCCCGCGAACGGTATCGCGGGAGGGGTTATCGTGGTGTCGGATTTCGACGGACCGTATGGGCCCCCGGAGGCCGCGCCGCCCCCGCCGCCGCGCTATGGCTACGGCTATGGCTACGAGGAGCGCGGCCCGGCCCCGGCACTGCTGCCGTCGACCGAAGTCTACGCGGTGCTGCGCGACAACGGCTTCTCGCCCCTCGGCATCCCGCGACTGCGCGGCAGCGTCTACACCATCGCGGTGATCGACCGCCGCGGCGACGATGGCCGGCTGGTGATCGACGCCCGCGACGGGCGGATCATCCGTTTCATGCCGGCCGCTGACGCCTATGGCATGGCGCCCGCCTATGAGGGGCGCGCGGTCGCGCCTTACGGCCCGCAAAGCGCGCTGCCGCCGCCGACCGTGATCCGCAGCGGCCCGCCGCGCCCGCCGGCTTCAATCCCGCACGTGGCGAGCCGCACCGTGCCGCTGCCCAAGGCCGCGCCGCGGCGCGCCGAGACGCCGGTGGTCGCGTCGAAGCCGGTCGAGCCCGCGCCGCAGCAGTTTCAAGCGTCACCGCAGGCCCAAGCGCCGCAGGCCCAAGCGCCTCAGGCCCAGGCGCCGCAGGCTCAAGCGCCGCAGCAGACTCAAGCCCAGCCCGCGCAGCAGACCGCTGCCATGCAGGCCAAGCCCGCCGAGGCCGTGCCGCAAGCCGCTGCTCCAACCGTCGGTCAAGCCAAGCCGGCGGCAACGATCCTGCCGACCCAGGAGATGCCGGCGGCGCAGGGATTGGACTAGCGGCGTTGGCTTGATCGAACTCGCGCTACATTTTCGGTGTCGTCCCGGCGAAGGCCGGGACCTAGCCCAACCACTCCCTGTGGCTATGGGTCCCGGCCTTCGCCGGGACGACATAGAGCAAAACGAAAAAACGCCCCGGGGCACCGGGGCGTTTTCGCAACTTGGTGGTGTCGATGTGCTTAGGCGGCGACCGAGCTCTCGATCACCTGCGCCTTTGGAGCGCTGGTGTTGATCGCGATCTGGCGCGGCTTCTTGGCCTCGGGAATCTCGCGGACGAGGTCGACGTGAAGCAGGCCGTTCTCGAGCGAGGCGTCCTTCACCTGCACGAAATCGGCAAGCTGGAAGGCGCGCTCGAAGGCGCGTGCGGCAATGCCGCGATAGAGCACTTCGGACTTCGAGTTCTCGTTGGCGACCTTCTCGCCCTTGATCGTCAGCGTGTTTTCCTTCGCGACGATGGAGAGCTCATCCTTGGCGAAGCCCGAGACCGCAACGGTGATGCGGTAGGCGTTCTCGCCGGTACGCTCGATGTTGTAGGGGGGATAACCGGGGCTGCCGTCCGAACCGGCCTGGTCGAGCAAGTTGAAGAGGCGGTCAAAGCCGACGGTGGAACGATAGAACGGGGTGAGATCATAGCTACGCATGGTCAAGTCCTCCATTGAGCGACTGTTCGGGTAACCTGCCCGCCAATCGGGCCGGGCTTTCGTCTGTGTGCAGCCTGATGTTCCGGTTCCGAAACACTGGTAGCGGCCTGCACGAAAATGATATGGGTGGAACGAGACGGCGTTCAAGAGGGCGGCACAAAGCGCCTTTTCGGCGCTCCCGCCCCTTGATTTGCAGCACTTGTCTTACAGCACTTGTCTTACAGCACTTGGCGCCCAAGCACTTCCAATCATGACGCTGGTCTCGATCCCGTCCAATCCCGTCCCCGAAAACGTCGTCAGCGGTACCATCAAGACCCCCGATGGCGCCGAGCTGCGCTTTGCGCGCTGGGCGCCGCCGGCGGGCCGCAAGGGCACCGTCTGCGTCTTCACCGGGCGCAGCGAGCAGATCGAGAAATATTTCGAGACCGTGCGCGACCTGCGCGACCGCGGCTTTGCCGTGGCGATGATCGACTGGCGCGGGCAGGGCCATTCGTCGCGCCGCCTGCGCGATCCGCGCAAGGGCTATGTGCGCGACTTCGCCGATTTCGAGGTCGACGTCGAGACCTTCGTGCAGCAGGTTGTGTTGCCGGATTGCCCGCCGCCGTTCTTCGCGCTCGCCCATTCCATGGGGGGCACCGTGCTGCTGCGGGTGGCGCACGCCGGCAAGCGCTGGTTCGATCGCATGGTGCTGTCGGCGCCGATGATCGATCTGCCCGGCCGCGCTACGTCGCTTCCGGCGCGGATGCTGCTCAGGACGATGCGTCTGCTCGGGCAGGGCGGCCGCTATGTCCCCGGCGGCAACGACCACATCACCGGGCTCAATCCCTTCATCAACAATCCCCTGACCAGCGATCCCGTGCGCTATGCGCGCAATGCCGCGATCCTGGAGGAGGATCCGACGCTCGGGTTGGCGTCGCCGACGGTGGCCTGGGCCGATACAGCGTTCCGCGCGATGCACACCTTCAAGGGCATGAACTACCCCTCGGAGATCCGCCAGCCGATCTTGATGCTGGCGGCCTCCAACGACACCGTGGTCTCGACCGCGGCCATCGAGGAGTTCGCCTATCATTTGCGCGCCGGCTCCCATCTCGTGATTGCCGGCGCCAAGCACGAGATCCTGCAGGAGCAGGACCGCTACCGCTCCCAGTTCTGGGCCGCCTTCGACGCCTTCGTGCCCGGCACGCCGCTGTTCAAGTGAGAGTGGCGGTGCGCTCCCTCGCCCCGTTCTTACGGGGAGAGGGGCTGTTTCCGTGATGGCGGTGAAGGTTGAGTCTGCGGAGAGGCCTCATTCTCCGTCATTGCGAGGAGCTCTTGCGACGAAGCAATCCAGACTGCCTCCGCGAAGACAGTCTGGATTGCTTCGCTGCGCTCGCAATGACGGTGTGGATGAGTTCCGACCTCTCCGCGCAGGCGGGGAGAGGTGAACGGCAGCTCACAGCGTCTTCAGATACTCGATCAGATCGTAGCGTTCGGCATCGTCCTTGAACATGCGACCGATCACGCCGGGGCGTTTCGGTTCGCCTTGCTTGCGTTCGAAGGAATGGCCGAGCACGCTGTTGCCTTGGATCGGCTTGCCGTCAGGTCCCGTCGCAGAGAACTCCGTTTCACCCGACTTGCAGCGCTCGTTGGCGGTGACTGCGAAACCGACCGTCTCGGGATCATAGTCGCGGCGGCCCATGCAGAATTTTTGCGGACGCTCGCTCGCCGGCTTCAGCAGCCAGTACAGCGAAGGTACCGAACCGTTGTGCAGGTAAGGCGCCGTCGCCCAGATGCCGTTCAGCGGCCGCGCGCGATAGCGCGGATCAGGCGCCGGATTGAGACAGTTCTTGCGCGCGAGATTCCACATTTGCGCGCGTTCGGCCTCCGGGATCTTCTCGTCGTCCATCCATTTGCGGGCGACGAGATCGACCACCGTCATGAGGCCGAGGGCATAGACCATCTCGGTCGGCGAACTCGCGGTCGGGATATCGCATTGCCACCATTTCTGCAGGTCGGCCGTGTTCACCTTCAGGAAGCCGGGCACATCGACGGTCCTCTTGCTGAGAACGAGCGACTGTTCGGGATCCGTCTTGATCTCGTCGAGGGGGATCGTCACCGCGTTCAGGACCTTGCTGTCGCCGTTCGGCTCCCAATGCTTCGACGACCAGAAGGCCGGAGTGTCGACGGCCGGCAAATGGCATCCCGAACACATCTCGGTGTAGATGGTGCGGCCGCGCTCGACGCGATCGGGCTTCAGTCTCCATGCGTCGCCGAGGATCTGCGAAGGCCATTTCGGCGCGAGCAGGCCGCCGAACTTCGGACCGCTCGAAGGATCGGCCGGCTTGAACGGATCAGGGCCTCTCAGCATGTCCTCGATCCAGCCGATTGTCCTGATGTTGACCGAGGAGCGCCACAGCCTGTCCTCCGGATAGGCGTCGGACAGGTTGAGCAGGGCGGTCACGCCGAGGGCTTCGCCGGCGTTGCGGATCAGCGGCTGCTCGATCGAGGCGTCGTACTGGGCGAACTTGAACCACGGCACGGTCCAGATCGCGGGGTAGCTGACCGGCGCGTCCTGGGCATGCAGGTTCTTCTCGAATCCCTTGATCCCGCTCAGAGCGAGATCCTGCGAAAAGACCTGGTTGCCGATACGGTTGAGGGCGTCGAGCCGGCCGAACCCTTCCTCGGTGTCCTGCTGCTCCTTGCCGTCCCAGGTCTTCTTGCCCTCGATTGTCTTCTCGTAATTCTTGGCCCAGTCGATCAGGAAGCTGCCGATCGTGCTGAGTTTCTGCTTGAGCGCGGCGCGGTCCGTCTTGCTGGCCTCGGCGCCAAGCATGCGATCGGCGAAGCGCTGGAAGCGGAACGGGACGTAGAGCGTGTAGGCGATCGACAGGCCGGTCGCGAGCTCGAGCTTCTTGAGGTCGGTCATCGCCGGACCACCGTCGAAGCGGACGTCGACGCCCTGATAGTGGATCTGGCCGGTATGACAGGCCGCGCAGGTCAGCCCGATCTTGTCCTCTTCGCGGCGGCCCGTCGCTGGATCGACCACGCCGGTCATCCGGGCGAAGCCGACCGGCAGGCCGTCGACGTTCTCCGCCGGCGTCCATCTCGTCGACCAGTCCGAGGCCTGTGACGTCTCGTAGACATTGGCGTAGCCGAAGCGGCGCAGCGTCGCCGTGTCGGTCTGGATCGACTGCGGGCTCGGGATGAAGCCGAAGCGCTCGAGATAGGCGCTCTCCTTCATCATGCCCGGCTTTGAGAACAGATGAAGGCGCGGCTGCTCCAGCGCCACGAACCACTCATAGGGCACCGGGAAAGTCGCTGTGCCCTGGCTGGCATGGTGAAACCAGTGCCGGTCCTTCAGCGACCAGTTTTGCTCGAGCCAGTAAGCTGCCTTCGTTTCCGGGACCGCGGGCAAGGGCGGCGGCAGAAGATTCACGAGGACGCCCTTCTGCGGCAGCATGGCGCGAACCTGGTTGGGGAATTCGGCGACCGCGACGAGGGCGACGAGACCGAGGCCGATGACGAGCGCCGTGAGCGCGACGGCCCAGCGAAAGCGGAGTTGGCAGGCCGACAGCAGCGGCTGCGACAATATCCGCTGGTTGATGCGGTCGGGGAATTTGCGCTCGTTGAACAGCGTGTGCACGTCGGCCACGCTGAGATAGCGCTCCTCGTCCGTCTTGCCCTTGCCGATGATCTTCAGGAGGATGGGCCATTCGAACTTCATCAGTAGCGGGTAGTACCAGCGTGCGGCGCTGCCGGCGCGCTTGAGGTTGTCGCGCATGAAGCTCTTGATTTCCGCGGCGTTGAGGCCGGGCTCGCTGCTGCCGGTGTTCGGGTCGGTGTAGGTCCGGCCGAAGCTCGCGAGCCGCGCGATCTCGTCCTCGTTGACTTTGCCGTCGACGCCGAGGATGCGCGAGCCGGCGCCGCGCTTGTCGAGCGGGCCGCCGCGCAGCGCGTCGAGCTGCGCGCCCGACCAGATGCTCTTCAGGATGTGACCGAGACCGTTGGCGATCATCGCAACACCGCGGACCTGGATGCGGGCCGAGATCTTCTTCAACCCCGTCTCGCCGCTCGCATTCGCGATGGTCTGCGACAGCGTGTTGAGCGGGACGGTGCCGCCATCGACGAAGCCTTCGCCGACGAGGCCGCGCAGGAACGGGCAGGGATTGTTCGGCGAGACCGGGATCGAGGGATCGAAGGGAGGCTTCGAGGCGGCATCGTTCATGGCCCAAAATCCTGACAGCAGCGAATCGTGAAATGCACAGGCGCCGATCAAGCGCGGAAAGTCCTAACAAACTTACAGCACAATATACTACTTCAGCGTGTGACGAAGTGTGGCGGATTTCACTGTCGCGTCAACGGGAGCAGGCGGGAGGTTGGTCGCCAAGGACGGCAACGGGCCCCGTGGCCCTTCAGGACTCGACGGCGCGTTTGACGTCGCTCTGCACCAGGGTCAGTCTGCCCAGCGGCACGCCGGCCTTCAGCAGCCCCTCGCGGTAATGGGCAATGTCCTCGGGCCGCTTCCAGTGGAAATTGCGCAGGTGACGATCGACGTTGAGAGTCGGGTAGTTGCCCATCAGCACGCCGGCGGCCTCGGCCGTCTCGTCGCTCCGCCCCAATTGCGCCAATGCGGCGGCGCGGATCGCCAGCGCCTGCATGTGGTTCGGATTGATGTAGAGCTGCTCGCGGGCCCATGATAGGGTCGCGTCATATTGGCGCAACAGGTAGTGACTGAAGGCGTTCAGCGCCGCCCATTGGTAGCGCGGGTCGCTGTTGTCGCGCTGCGAGGCCATCGAGAACAGCTCGACCGCCTCGCGGTGCTCGCCGATGATGAAATGGCAGATGCCGAGCACGCCGCGCGCGCCGTTGTCGTAGGGGTTGAGCGCGACCGCGCGCTTGGCGGCGTCCATCGCGGCCTCGTAGTGGCCTTCCATGCCGTGGGCCCAGGACAGGATCGAGAACGCGAAGGAGGAGCGCGGGTCGAGCCGGACGCTGGTTTCGGCAAGGTTCATCGCCTCGGCCCACATCTCCCGCGTGCCCTTGACCCAGCCGAACTGGATGCTCTGGATCTGGATCGTGGCGAGATAGGCATGCGCGATCGACAGCTTGGGATCGAGCCTGATGGCCTCGCGGAACAGGTCGACGGCGGTGGCCAGATCCTCCTTGGTCTGCCGATAGTAATGCGACAGCCCCTTGAGGAAGCGGTCCCAGGCGCTCACGTCGGTCGAGAGCCGTGCCGGTGCCGAGGCCTCGGCCCGGACGATCTCGGTGGCGATGGCGGCGGACAGGTTGGTGGTGATCTCGTCCTGCATCGCGAACAGGTCGCCGATGTCGCGATCGTAGCGGCCGGTCCAGAGCTGCTGACCGGTCTCCGGCGCGATCAGCTCGGCGGTGACGCGGATCTTGGCGCCTGCGCGCCGTACCGAACCCTGGATCAGATAGGTGGCGTCGATCTCGCGCGCGATCAGCCGCGTGCTGGTGTTCATGCCCTTGAAGGCGAAGGTCGAGTTGCGGCTCAGCACGCGATAGAAGGATTGCAGCGACAGCGCGTGGATCAAATCCTCGGTCAGGCCGTCGGAGAAATATTCGTCCTGGGCGTCGCTGAGATTGGCGAAGGGCAGCACGCCGACGATGGCGGTGCGGTACTGCTGCGAGAGCGCGGACGCCTCCCTCAGCTCGGGCGCGAGCGCCGGCGCACCCTCGGGCGTCCAGGTCCAGACCCCGACCGAATCCTTGATGTTCTTGAAGCGATGGTTGCCGGCATCGACCAGCGGCACCGTGAGATGCTTGCTTGCCTCGCGATAGGCCTTCGCCGAGATCGCGAAGCCGCCGGGGCTCGCCACCGCTTCCAGGCGCACGGCAATGTTGACATCGTCACCGAATACTTCGTCCTCGTCGGCGATGACGTCGCCCATGTGGATGCCGAGCCGGAACTGCATGGCGCGGTCGGACGGCAGATGGCGGTTGCGCTCCGCCATTAGAGTCTGCATCGCGATCGCGGCCTCGGTGGCGCCGACGATCGAAGCGAATTCGAGCAGGAAGCCGTCGCCGGTGTTCTTCACGACGCGGCCGCCGTGATTGAGGATGATGGGATGGATCGCGCTGCGATGGGCCTTGAAGGCGGCATGGGTGCCTGCCTCGTCGCTGCCCATCATGCGCGAATAGCCGGCGACATCGGCGCAGACGATGGCAGCCAGACGTCTTTCCATATCCCTCGGAGCTCCAACGGATGGCGGACCGGCCACGGCGTGGCAGTCGCCTCGAATCCCGCATTTCAAGAACCCTGCCTTTATAGAGCAGATAAGGCGGCGCGAAAGTATGACCCGCATTGCAAATTCGAGGTAAATCCCACGCAATTGCGGTAGTGGACGGGGGCGCCCGGACCGACTAAGCGGAATTGGGACGGCCGGGGGCACCTTCCATGCTTGGCATTCACGAAATCTGGCTCTTCATCCTGTCGGGCGTGCTGCTCAACATCACGCCGGGGCCGGATTCGGTCTACGTAATCGGCCGCAGCATGCAGATGGGCTGGCGGGGCGGCGCCGCCGCCGCGCTTGGCATCAGTTGCGGCTGCTTTTTCCACGTCGCGGCAGCGGCGATCGGCCTTTCGGCCCTGCTGATGGCCTCATCGACGGCGTTTTCGATCCTGAAGCTGGTCGGCGCGGCCTATCTCGTCGTGACGGGACTTCAGATACTGTGGTCGCGCCCGGCGCTGGCCTCGGCCATCGACGAGCCGGTGCGGAGCTCGCTGCGGCGGGTCTTTCTCCAGGGCGTCTTCACCAACGCGCTCAATCCCAAGGTCGCCCTGTTCTTCCTGGCCTTCCTGCCGCAATTCGTCGCAGCCGATTCAGCCCACAAGCCGCTCGCCTTCCTGACGCTCGGCCTGATCTTCATCTCGACGGGAACGCTGTGGTGCCTGGTGCTGGCGGCGTTTGCGGCCAAGGCCGCCCATCGCCTGCGGAGCTCGGAGGGCGCGATCGCCTGGGTCAACCGTGCGCTCGGCGGTCTCTTCATCTATCTCGGAATCCGCGTCGCCATGCTGGAGACGCGGTAGTTCCCTCAGGTAAATTCCTTCAGCACGGCGCTGCCGGTAAGATAAAGGCCAAGCAGGATCATCGCGATCAGGAACCAGCGGCGAAACGCTTCCGCCGGCATCCGCGCCCGCACCGATTGGCCGATGAACATGCCGGCAAAGGCCATGGCGAGGCCTACAGCGCCCGGCACGACATTCGCCGGCGTCATCAATCCGACGGCGGTCAGGTTGAAGGCGAGCGCCAGCGTCGCCGTGGTGAAGAACACGCCGAGCGCCTGTACCAGCTCGTCCTTCTCCATGCCGATCGCCTGCATGAACGGCATCGAGGGGATCACCTGCACGCCTGTCGAGGCCGAGATCACGCCGGTGATGACACCGACCACGCCGCCAACCCATTTCTCGTTCTCAGGTGCGACGCGGAACTGGAGTTTGTTCAGGCCGATCACGGCGTAGATGATCAGCAGGGCGCCGAGCACGATCGTGCCGTAGCGCGCATGCGGGCCGGTCAGCGCGCCGGCATTGAGCCAGCATCCGATCACGGTGCCGATCATCAGCGGCCACAGCCGCTTCAGGATGTCGCGCAGATAAGGGCCGACGAAGGTCTGCCAGATGTTGGTGACGATGGCGGGCACGATGACGATGGCGATGGCTCGGCTTGGCGCCATGCTCACCGCGAGCAGACCCATGGAGACCGTCGGCAGGCCGAGCCCGACCACGCCCTTGACGAATCCGGCCAGCAGGAAGACGGCGGCGATGAGGATGAGCAGCGGGTCGATCATATCTGCACATTGACCGAAGCCGCGCGCCGGCACAATCTGGAGGTTACGGAGAGTGCCTTCGTTTCAGGCGAAGGCTAGAACATGATCCGGACCCTTAGGGCCGCGTCAGCGCAAAGTGCGCAGCGGTTTCCGACAAGATCATGCTCCAACAATGAGAGAACGACCTGCCATGCGCTTCGACCTCGTCGACCTCCAGCTCTTCATCGCGGTCGCCGACCAGCGCAGCATCACCCGCGGCGCGGAGCGGTCGCACCTGGCGCTGGCCTCGGCCAGCGCGCGCATCAAGGGCCTCGAGGACGCGCTCGGCGTCGCGCTGCTCAAGCGCGGGCGCCGCGGCGTGGAACTGACCGCGGCCGGCGAGAGCCTGCTCGATCATGCGCGGCTGGTCATCCACCAGATCGACGCCATGCGCGGCGATCTCGCCGGCTTTGCCAGCGGCGTGCGCGCCAGCGTGCATTTCCTCGCCAACACGTCGGGCCTGTCGGAACACCTGCCGAAGGCGCTCGCTGGCTTCCTGCGCGAGCATCACGATGTCGCCATCGACATCGAGGAGCGCGAGAGCACCGACATCGCGGCGGCGATCACCGCCGGTGCCGCCGATCTCGGCTTCGCCGCCGAGCACGCATTACCCGAACATATCGAGCGCTTCGTCTTCAGCGAGGACCGCCTGACACTGGTGACATCGAAACGCGGCCCGTTCGCCGGCCGCCGCCAGATCGACTTTCAGGAGGCGGGAGCATGCGACTTCGTCGGCCTGACCAGCGCCACCGCACTCCAGATGCACATCTCGAAACATGCGGCGCGGCTCGGCATGCGTCCGCATTTTCGCGCGCGGTTGCGCGATTTCGACGCGATCTGTCAGATGGTCGCCGCCGATGTCGGCGTGGCGCTCGTGCCCGAAGCCGCTGCCCGCCGTTGTGCCAGGACCATGCCGCTCGCGATGGTCCGCCTGCGCGATGCCTTCGCCAACCGGAGCCTCGTGATCTGCGCGCGCAGCTTCAAGGCGCTGCCGCGGCCGGCCAAGATGCTGGTGGAGCATTTGAGGGCCGAGGCAGCGTGAGCCGTAGCGCCGCGCTCGCGGCAATGCCGACCAACCGAGTCAAAATCGGTCGTTCCGTGCGGCGTTCGTTTTCATGCGCCGCTGCGGCGATCAGCCCGGGGAACGGTCGCAGCCTTACCTCATTGCCCAGTTGGCGAAACGAGCCAGGAGCAAACCATGTCCAGGAACAGGCGCAACGCGAGACGTTCCATGCGCGTAACCGGCCTCGTGCTGGTCGCTGTGCTGGCAAGCGCTTCCATTGGTCCAGCATCAGGGCAGAGCGGCGGGGGTGGCGGAAGTTCGGGCGGGGGAGGCGCGGGCAGCGGTGGCGCTTCGTCTGGGACCGCGACCGCTCCCGGAACCAACGCGGCCGGCACGGCTCAGTCGGGCGGTGGCGCTGGTCCGCGTGGATCAACGACCGTTGGGCGGCCCGGCAATCCGGCGGGTGGCACCAATATCGGTCGGATCGATGGGACGGTCACGCCCGGTCCCTCGTTGCAGGGCGATGACCAGATCCGCTCGGAGAGCTCGGCGAACTCACAGGCCGATCGGAAGATCAAGAGCATCTGCAAGGGATGCTAAGCATGATTCCGGTTCAATAACCTCTGCAACCGCGGACATAGGCAAAACGAGGGAACGCGGCGATGCTTGGGCGGCGCCGGGTCCTACTTCGCCGTCTCGATCCCGGCGTCCTTGATCACCTTCGCCCACTTCTTCGTCTCGTCCGCGATGAAGCTGCGGAAGTGCTCGGGCTCGTCGCCGATCAGGGTCGCGCCTTGGGCGGCGAGCTTCTCCTTCACCGCGGGATCCGCCATCGCCTTCGTCGCAAGGGCGTGCAGCGCAGTAACGACCTCCTTCGGCGTGCCCTTGGGCGCGACCATGCCGTACCAGTTCTCGATGCGCAGATCGGCAAAGCCCGCTTCGGCCATCGTCGGTACATCAGGCGCGGTCGGGGCGCGTTCGGCCGAGCCCATCGCGATAGGACGCAGGGCGCCTGCGTTAACCTGCGGCAGCAGCACGGGGAGATCGAGGAACGTCATCTGGACCTGCTGACCCAGCAGATCGTTCACCGCAGGAGCTGCGCCGCGATAGGGCACGTGCACGATGTCGATCTTTGCGGTCAGCTTGAACAATTCGCCGGCGAGATGCGGCAGGCTGCCGGGGCCGGAGGAGGCGAAGTTGAGCTTTCCGGGCTGTGCCTTGGCGAGTGCGATCAGCTCACCGATGTCCTTGGCGGGCACATTGGTGCCGACGACCAGCATTTCCGGCACGGTCGCGACCAGCGTCACCGGCGTCAGGTCGCTCGAGGTGTCGTAGGCGACCCGTTCCATGCTCGGGCTGATCGCGAGCGCGCCGGCTGAGGAGATCGCGATGGTGTAGCCGTCGGGCGTGGCCTTGGAGACGGCGTCAGTGCCGAGCACGCCGCCCTGGCCGCCGCGATTGTCGATCACCACCGGCTGTCCTGACAGCTCGGACATCCGCTGGCCGATGACCCGCGCGATGATGTCGTTGGGGCCGCCGGCCGGGAACGGCACGATCAGCTTGATCGGCTTGGCTGGAAAATTCTGCGCCGACGCAAGCGTCGGCAACAGAAGCAGGAACAATCCCGAGAACAATTCAACGAGCAGCCTGCGTGAGATCGTCATGCAAGCCTCCGCCCGCGTTGTTATTGGTTCAAGAGTTTCAGTGCTTCTTCGTGAACCCTGGGATCACCGGCCGCGATGATGCGGCCGCCGCCCTGGGCCGGCTTGCCTTCCCAGGTGGTGACGACGCCGCCGGCACCGGTCACGATCGGGATCAGCGCCGCAATATCGTACGGCTTCAACTCGGTCTCGACCACGAGGTCGACATGGCCGGCCGCCAGCATGCAATAGGAGTAGCAGTCACCGCCATAGCGCGACAGCCGCGCGCCCTGCTCGATGCGGCTGAAGATGGCGCGGTCGCGCTCGTTCATCAGCAGCGGGCTGGTGGTGTAGGTCGTGGCTTCCGACAGCGAGGCGCAGCGGCGGACCTGGAGCCGGCGCTCGCCGGAGAGGCCCTTATAGTTGGCCGAGCCGTTGTCGCCGGAAAAGCGCTCGCCGATGAAGGGCTGGTGCATCATGCCGAACACCGGCGCACCCTTGTGCAGCAGCGCGATCAACGTCCCCCAGATCGGAAAGCCGCCGATGAAGGATTTCGTGCCGTCGATGGGGTCGAGCACCCAGACATAGTCGGCGTCTTCGCGCTCATTGCCGAATTCCTCGCCGACGATGCCGTGCTGGGGGAAGTTGGCCTTGATCAGCCGCCGCATCACCGCCTCCGCGGCGCGGTCGGCTTCCGTGACCGGATCGAAATCCTTGGTCTTGCTCTTGTCGTCGATCGACAGCGAGGTGCGGAAGAACGGCAGGATGGTTTCGCCGGAGGCGGTGGCGAGCCGTCCGATGAAGGCGGAGAAGTCGATCACCGTCACGGCGAATCCTCGAAAGCGAAAGTCGAATGAAGCTCGCTCCTGCCTAGCTCAAATCGGCAGACTCTTGCAGCGCTGTCTTGATTTGGCCCCTGGTATTTTGAATGCCGCGATTGGCTGCCTCATCTCAGTCATCTCCTGGCCAAATATCGATCACAGCGTTGAAACCTTAGTTCCGCCCCTGCCTCGTTCGTATGCAAACATCTATCAACCCATTGAATTTCCTTATTAAAGAAACTGAATCTGGGTTTCCATAGAAGCAACTGAGCCATGTGCGTTTTGCATGGGAAACCGCTCAAAAGCCCTTGCACTTTGTGCGTCGCGGTCGCATATTGTTGCGGTGCGGTAGCGCTTGGCGTTACCGCTGCCCTCCTTGGGCGTTTCCTCCCTAGACTTGGGCCGCTTCTTCATTAGAAGCGGCCCTTTTTTCTTTGGCCCTTGTTTTCATTTTGGTGCGCGCGAGTTCGCGAAGCGAAAGCATGTTCGCGCCTGTGGTCGGCAACGCGAAAGAGTTCGAGCCTATTCCGCCGCAGCCTGGAACGGGCCGAGATCGCCGAACGGGATCGTCGTTGCCAGCACGTCGGCAAGCACGCCGAAATCGGACGCAACTTGCGCAAAGCGCGGACCGCGCTCGCGCCGCCGTTCGTCCATGTAGATCGCGCGATTGAGCTCAAGCTGCACCGCGTGCAGGCCGCTCGCCGGATTGCCGTAATGCTCGGTGATGAAGCCGCCGGCGTAGGGTTTGTTGCGGCCGATCGAATAGCCGAGCCCCGTCATGGTCTCCTCGACCCTGTCGGGGAGCAGCGGCGTGCAGCTCGTGCCGTAGCGGTCGCCGATCACGACGTCGGGCCGGCGCGGCTCATCTCTGCTGACGCCGACCGAGGGCATCGAGTGGCAGTCGACCAGCACCACGGTGCCGAACATCTGGTGCACCTGGTTGATCAGCCGGCGCAGAGCGCGGTGGTATGGCTTGTACAGCGCCTCGATCCGCCCCAGCGCGTCGTCGACCAGGATGCGCTCGCGATAGATCTCCTGGCCGTCGCCGACCACGCGCGGAATGGTGCCGAGGCCGCCGGCGACCCGCATCGAGCGCGTATTTGCAAAGCTCGGCAGCCGCCCGGTGAACATACGGGGGTCGAGCTCATAGGGCTCGCGATTGACGTCGACATAGGAGCGGGGAAAGTTGACCCGCACGGTCGGAAAGCCGCGCTCGCTCAAATGGCCGATCAGCTCGTCCATGAAGGAATCTTCGGACCGCCGCAGCGTCGGCAGGTCGATCCGCGAGGCCGCCAAGAATTCGTCCGGATAGGTCGAGCCGGAATGGGGCGAGTTGAAAATGACCGGCGCGCGCCATTGCGCGGGCTCCACGATCTCGAAGGCTGGCGACGCATCGCCGTCAAACCGGGTCATCTTCTCAGGCTTCGTCCCTTCGCGCCGGAATCTGGCAGGGGCCAGATCGCATTGATTCGGCCGATCGAGCGGCTCTTATGTGTCGTCATTGTCCGGAATCGCAACCATTCTGCCAAGCGAAAAGATGTGATGGCTGCTGGAACACGTCTTAACCGTGCAGGCAGGGAGGTGGGGACGCGCCGGCGCGGCTCGATTGCTTCGAGCCGCATTCCAGTTCACAAGGACCGGCAACGCAGCCCGCTTGGGGTTAAGATTTTCACCTCAAATTTACCCTCTATCGGGCTTAGTAACCTTTGCTGATATCCTCTGGGGAGTCGACTTTCCTGCCATGCCAAAGATCCTCCTCGCCGAAGACGACAACGACATGCGCCGTTTCCTGGTCAAGGCGCTGGAAAACGCCGGTTTTCAGGTTTCGTCCCACGACAACGGCATGGCCGCCTATCAGCGGCTGCGGGAAGAGCCGTTCGAGATGCTGCTGACCGACATCGTCATGCCGGAGATGGACGGCATCGAGCTCGCCCGCCGGGCCTCGGAACTCGATCCCGACATCAAGATCATGTTCATCACCGGCTTCGCCGCGGTGGCTCTGAACTCGGATTCGGACGCCCCCAAGAACGCCAAGGTGCTGTCCAAGCCCGTGCATCTGCGCGAATTGGTCAGTGAAGTGAACAAGATGCTGGCGGCCTGAATCGGCGCCGTTCCGTCCTTGCGCCGGCTCCCCTGAGCCGTTATAGGGACCCCACCCGATCTAGACGACATCTAGGGCACGTAGCTCAGCGGGAGAGCACTACCTTGACATGGTAGGGGTCACAGGTTCGATCCCTGTCGTGCCCACCATCCTTCGCTCGCGATAGCGAGAGAAGGATGCCGCGCCGAAGCCCAACGGGCGCGGGCGGGCCGCCGCCGCGAGCTTCGGCGAAGCAAGCCCACCAATCAATCTCAATGCAAAGCGTGTCCGGCGTAGCTCGAAGAGCGAAGACGGATTGGGGCGTCTAGCTCTGCTCCTCTGGAACGCCCCGAAGCCATCGGGCATTGTTCCGCCATGGCCAAGCCGTCCACAAAACCCTTCAGCCGCGGCGATCACGTCAGCTGGAATTCCGAGGCCGGCCGCGTGCGGGGCCATATCCTGCGCGTCCACACCCAGGACGTCGATTACAAGGGCTATACGCACCACGCCACGCCGGATGATCCGCAATACGAGATCAAGAGCGACAAGACCGATCACGTCGCCCTCCACAAGCGCCGGGCGCTGCGGCGGCTGCGCACGTAACGGGCAAGCTCTCGGCGCCAACATCAAGTTGAGTTATCGTCTTCTGACGTGAGGTCGCCGGTGAGGAAATGCGAATGACGCGGGCAGCAGGTTTTTCCGTGGCGATACTGGCGCTGATGGTGTCGCGCGCGGATGCAGCGATTGTCGACTGGCAGGCCGAGCTGCAGCGCTGCCGTGTGCTGCGCGAGAGCGTCGCGCCGCTGCTTCAGGCCGGCGAGGGGATATCCGCCGTCGGCCGCTCCAACAGGTCGGTTCGCCGTTGCATCTGGATCCAGCGCATGGCGGTGCGCAAGAAAATCCCCGGCGCCGGGGTCTGGTAGCCTGCCGGGTGCTGCGCATGCGATGACGGCGGCAGGGGCGGCATCTGCATAACCGTCACCCTGAGGTGGCGGCTTCTTCAGCGGCCCTCGAAGGGCGACGGCCCCGCTGTATCCGGGCCGTACATCCTTCGAGGCTCTCAGCGCAGTGCGGATGCACTGCGCGGTTCGCACCTCAGGATGACGGAGTTGAGACCTTGGTCCTGTCCTTGCTTCCGAGCAGCACGTCCTTCAACCCGGTCGGGTACAGGCTCGGACCGCCCTCGACATCGAGGTCGGCGAGATTAAACCAGCGGGCCACAATCTGCTCGCCGTTATCCTCGCGAAAATCGACGCGTTCCTGGTCGCTGAACGCGCCATCCGGAAACGCGACCGCCGCGATGAACATCATCTCGTGCCCGGTCGATCCCTCGTGCACGAAAATATTCTCCATCACCAGTGGCTCGCCGGTGATGGTGATGCCGATGCCGAGTTCTTCGTGAAATTCCCGCACCAGCGCCGCCCGCCAGCTCTCGCCGAACTCGATCTCGCCGCCGAGCGGACGCACGCCCTTGATCCGGCCTGCATCGTCGCGAACCTCGGCCGCGAGCAGCCGCCCGTCCCGCCAATGCAGGCCGATCGCGACGACGCGGATGTGGGGATGCGGGCGCCATGTGGTCATGGGGCATGGTTAGTCGGCTTCGCGCGATCTCGCAACGATGAGGGATGATTGCCTGTCTGTCCGGATCACAGGATGGAAGCCCGCCAGAACGCCGTCTGCAGCGGCAGCTGATGCCGGATCATCGCGACACCATCGACGACCTTCAATCCGCGGGCGGCGCAGGCCTCCATGAAGCCGGTGCGCCGCGCGGCTATGATGTCAAATACTGCGCAATCCCCCGGCAGCTTGGCCGGGTCCATCGGCAAGGCATCGGTCACGCGCAGGCCGAGGGATGTCGCGTTGACGCACAGTCCCGCGTCGTCGAAGCGCTCCTCGAGGCTCAGGTCGAGATCGGGGAATTGCCCGCGCAGCTTTGCCGCGAGCGCCTCGACCGGGCCGGGCACCTCGTTGAGGATGCGCAAGCGCTTCAAGCCGGCCGCTACCAAGGCGTGGCAGATCGCGCGGCCGGCACCACCCGCACCGATCACGACGGTTCGGCGTTCAGGGTCGAAGATGCCGGCTTCGCGTGCGGCGTTCAAAAAGCCGCCGCCGTCGAAGGACTCGCCGACGAGTTTTCCGCTCGCCTCTAGTCGGATGGTATTGACCACGCCCTCGAACTTCGCGGCAGGCCCGACCTCGTCGCAGAGTTCGAACGCGGCCGGCTTGTGCGGCATGGTCAAGTTGAAGCCGGCGGTGCTCGGCGACTTCGCCAGCGCGCGGATCGTCTCGGCGAGATGCTTCGGCTCGACATCCATTGGCACCAGGTGCCAGTCGAGGCCCTGCTCCTCGAAATAGGGCGTGTAGTAGCGGGGAGCCGCGACGTGGCCCGCCGGGTGGGCGAAGATGAAGACGGTGCGCGTTGCGCCGGTCGGAAGCTTCATGATCTCATCCCTTGACGGCACCCGCCGTGAGCCCGCTGACGAGATAGCGGCGCACCGCGAGCGAGAAGATCAGCACCGGTGCCATCACCAGCGAGCCGCCGGCGGCGATCTTGCCCCATTCCCAGCCTTCGTAGTTCATGAAATTGACGACGGCGACCGGTGCGGTGCGCGCATTGGTTCGGGTCAGGATCAGCGCGAAGAAGAAATCGTTCCAGGCATAGAGGAAGCACAGGATCGCGGTAGCGGCGATGCCGGGCGTCACCATCGGCAGCACGATCTTGGTGAACACTGTGCGCGTGCGCGCGCCGTCGACCAGCGCCGCCTCTTCCAGCGAGACCGGGATCGTGTCGAAAAACGGCTGCATCATCCAGATCACCAGCGGCAGGTTGAAACTGGTATAGACCAGAACGAGGCCCGTGATGGTGTCGAGCAGCCCGATCCACCGATAGAACAGGAAGAACGGGATCGTGAACGCGATCGGCGGCGCCATGCGCGTCACCAGGATCGCAAAGGAGAGGCCATGCTTGCCGCGCCCGGCCCAGCGCGACAGCGCATAGGCTGCGGGCACGCCGAACAGCAGCGCCAGCGCGGTCGAAAGCGAGGCGCTGAGCAGGCTGTTGACGAAGGACGCCGAGAACGCGCTATGCCAGAGCGAGACGTAGTTCTCGAGCGTCGGCGTGAAGATCAGCGGCGGGGGGAACTGCAGGATCTGGTCGTTGGTCTTGAAGCTCATCTGCAGCAGCCACAGGAACGGCGAAAGCAGGATGAGCAGCGTGACCGTAATCGCGATCAGCCGGCCGGGCGTGGCCTTGCGGAGGGAAGACTCGCTCATGCCAGTGCCGCCTTGCGCCGGCCCATCCAGACCAGGCCCAGGCTGATGCCGCAGACCAGCAGCAGCATCACCACCGTGACCGCGCTGGAATAGCCGATCTCGTTGGTGTCGAAGGCGAGGAGATACGCATAGTAGTTCGTGACTTCGGTGACGGTGCCGGGTCCGCCGCCGGTCAGGAGAAAGATCAGCGGGAAAGCCTTGACGCTGTCGATCAGGCGGAACATGCCTGATATCACCAGGATCGGCGTGATGAAGGGCAGGGCGACGTACCAGAATATCTGGAGCTTGTTGGCGCCGTCGACGAGAGCGGCCTCCGAATATTCGTCGGGAATGGTCTGCAGCGCCGCCAGTACCATCAGGAAGGTGAAGGGCAGCCATTCCCAGGTGTCGGCGATGATGATCGAGGTCAGCGCGAAATCGACGCTCGAGGTCAGTGCCGGCAGCGTGAAATGCAGCGCTTGCGCGGCGTAATAGAGCGGGCTGATGTCGGGCGCGTAGATCAGCTTCCAGATCACCGCGACTACGATCGGCGGCAGCACCATCGGGATCAGGAAGAAGGTGCGCGCGAATTCGACGAAGCGCGACGGCACGTTCAGCAGCAGCGCCAGCAACATGCCGAGCAGCACCTGGAACAGCACGCTTGCGACCGACAGCTTGGCCTGCACGGCCAGCGAGTTGACGAAGCGGGGGTCACCGGGCAGCAAGGCATAATTGCGAAACGGATCGCTGAAATCGGTGGCCGAGCCCGGCGTCGTCAACTGGAACGGGGTCAGGCTGGTCACGACGAGATAGATCGCCGGCAGCACGGCGACTGCGAACAGCACGATCAAACTCGGCGTGAGCGCGAAGGCGATGAACCTTCGGCGCTCATCGTCAATTCCGCTCTCGCTCAAAGTTTTGTCCCGGCGCGGCGGAGTGCGGCGATGGCCTGATCCTGGGCCGCGCTCATCGCGTCCTTTGCCGGCAGCTGGCCGGTGGCGACCTGCTCGAACGCCTTGTTGAGGACGTCGCCGACGATCGGGAACTCCTTCGAGGTGCGGTAAGCCATGTAGTTCTCGCCCTTGCCGGGCAGCTCGAGCACCTCAAGATAGAGCGCGCCGAGGTCCTGGCCGTTTACCGTATTCAACTTGCGATACTCGTCGCTGGTGATGATCGAGCGCCGACACACCGAGGAGTGACCGTGCTCCTTGACGAGCTTCATCGAGATCTCGGGGCTGAGCGCCCATTTGATGAATTCCCAGGCTGCCTTCTGGTTTTTGGCGTTCTTGGGAATGCCGAGGCCCTGGCTGTTCGAGGCCGGATAGTCGTGCACGGGACCGGCCGGGGAGCGCACCACGCGCGCGGTGTCCTTCACCTTGCTTTCTTCGGAGAGCAGGATCGGCGTCACCCAGGCGCTGGAATGAATGAAGATATTGGCGCGGCCGGTCAGCATCGCCTGCCGGGCCTGGTCCTCGGTGTAGGTCAAGACGCCCTTCGGCGCGCTCTTCAGGAGGTTCGCATAGAACTCGACGCCCTGGATCGCCTCGGGCGTATTCAGCGCCGGCATGACGTCGCCGGGCGGCTTCTTGAAGATGTTGCCGCCGAAGCCCTGGATGTAGGGCGGCAGATTCCAGTTGTGGAGGAACCACGACACCATGCCGCTGACGCCGTCGGTGCCGTTGATCTCGGCGCAGACCTGCTGAAGCTCGGCGAAGGTCTTTGGGATCTTCAGCCCCTTCTTCTCCATCAGGTCCATGCGCGACAGCCCCATCAGCATGGCGCCGCCTTCCCAGGAGTAGCCGTAGGTGGCGCCCTTGGCGTCGCGATAGGGCACCTGCGCGCCATCGACGAAATCCTTCGGATTCCAGTCGGCCGGCGTCAAATTGGCGTCGCCCGTGAACTCGTCGAGATTGGCGAGCAGGCCTGCCGCGATCCAGCGGGTCGCAAGCGTGAAGGTGACGTTGACGAAGTCATAGGCCGAGCCGCCCGAGGACAGTTCGAGATTGGCCTGCTGGTTGTAGACGGGCAGGGCCGAGAGCTGGAGGTCGACCTTCATGCCGGTCTTTTCCTCGAACTCGGGGATGTACTTTTGTAGCAGCGTGAAGAAGCGGTGCTGGAACGAGGCGCCGTGCAGCGTCACGCCGGCAAAGGGTTTGGTCTGCGCGATCAGTGGCGCCGGGAATGCCGCGAGCGCCGCGGTGGCGGCACTGGCTTTGAGTAATTTGCGGCGGGTGAGCGAACTCGCGCGCGATGCGGTCTTCATGCTTGTCTCCCTCAACTATTGTTTGCCGGTTTCAACGCGTCCGTCTGGTGCGGGCGTTCTCGTCCTCGGTGTCTTTCTTCTGGCGCGACATGGCCGTGACGATGTTCCCTTCAGTGAGATCCATCAGCTTGTGCATGGCCTGGCGCGCGCCGTCTGAATTGCGCGCCCAGATCTCGTCGAGCACCGCGCGGTGATAGGGCAGGCTTTTCCGCGGCGCGCCGGGATTCTTGCTCGACATATTGAATGACATCCGCAAGGCCGCGGCGACTGTCGCGCCGAAGGCGATTAGGAAATCGTTGCCGGTGGCGATCAGGATGCCGCGATGGAACTGCAGGTCGGGCTCGGCATAGGCGACGCGATCCATACCGGCCGCGTCCATGCCGCGATAGGCGCGTTCGATCCGGGCAAAATCCTCGTCGGTGCCGCGCACCGCGCAGATCGCGCAGGCCTCGGGCTCGACGATGCGGCGGACCTCCATGATCTGCTTGGCGAACTCCTGTGTCGGCAACGCCGACAGCGTCCAGTTGAGCAGCTCCTCGTCGAGCATGTTCCAGTCGAAGCGCGCCCGCACATGCGTGCCGGCTTTCTGCTTCGAGGCGATCAGCCCTTTCGCCTTGAGCAGCGACAGTGCCTCGCGGATCGAGGCGCGGCTGACATCGAAGCGCGACGCCAGCTCGATCTCGCGCGGCAGCGTCGTGCCCTCACGCCACACGCCGGTCAGGATCATCCGCGCCACCTCACGGGCGACCACGGCGCTCGATTGCGGGTTGTCCTTGCTAGGAGGTTTTACCACGTTGATCCCGGATGCGTGGAACAAAATGTCTGATTTATTGCGAGTGTCAGCGAAGGTGAGTGCAGAATTTGGCTCCCCGAGGCAAAAATAATCAAATCCGCGTCGGTTTGACAAGAATTATTATGTCAGACATATTTCCTGTAAGAACAACGCCGCGTAGGACAAATCGATCGTGACGAAGCCCCACATCATCCTGGTCATGACCGACCAGCAACGTTTCGACACGATCGCGGCGACGGGGCATCCCTACATGAAGACGCCGAACCTCGATCGGCTGGTGCGCGAGGGCGTCTATTTCGATAATTGCTTCATCAATGCGCCGAGCTGCGTGCCTTCGCGCGCGGCGCTGTTCTCCGGCCTCTATCCGCACGCCTCGGGCGTGCTAAAGAACGGGCAGCACTGGCAGAAGACGTGGGTGAGCAATCTTGGCGAGGTCGGCTATCACTGCGTCAATGTCGGCAAGATGCACACCATTCCCTATGACGCGAAGGCCGGCTTCCACGAGCGCTTCGTGGTCGAGAACAAGGACCGCTTCTTCGAGGGGCGCTGGTTCGCCGACGAGCTCGACAAGGCCTTTGCCGCGCACAAGCTGACAAAGCCGTCGCGCGCCGGCTATCGCAGCCTGCCTGACTATGGCGACCGCATGGGCGCCTTCACCTGGGAGATGCCGAAGTCGCTGCATCCGGACATCTTCGTCGCTGAGACCGCGATGTGGTGGCTGGAGACGCGGCCGAAGCCCGAGGCGCTGTTCATGCAGATCGGTCTGCCGGGGCCACATCCGCCCTATGATCCCTTGCCGGAATACCTCGAGCACTACCTCGCTCGCAACGACCTGCCGGTGCCGCAGCCGACCGATGCGGAGATCGAAGGCCTGCCGGCCTATCTGAAAGAGAAGCGCCGCCACGACACCGAGGTCGACCACGATGCGGTGTCATGGAAGCTCGCACCGACGCATGAAGAGATGCGCCGCCTGCGCGCGCATTACTATGCCAACGTCACCATGATCGACGAGCAGATCGGCCGCCTGATCGAGATGCTGGACACGAAGGGCTATCTCGACAATTGCGTCGTCATCTTCATGTCGGACCACGGCGACAATCTCGGCGAGCACGGCCTCAGCCAGAAATGGTCGATGTACGAGCCCGTCACCCGCATCCCACTGCTGTTCTGGTCGCCGAGCATATTCTCGGCGGGCCGCCGGATCCGCGAAAAATGCCAGCTGTTCGACCTTGCTCCGACCATTCTCGATCTTGCCGGCGCGCAGCATCCAAAGCCGTTCCAGGCGCGCAGCCTGCTTCCGGCGCTGAAAGGTGAGGAATGGAGCGGCCGCGATTTTGTGTTCAGCGAGCAGGCCGGCGACGTCGCCATGACCGGCGCGCGGCTGATCACCATGGTGCGCGACGACCGCTGGAAGGTCGTGTTCATTCACGGCGCCACGGACGGACAGCTATTCGACCTCGAGACCGATCCGCTCGAGCAGCGCAATCTCTGGGGCGTGCCCGAGTATGCCGGCACGATCAGCCGCCTGAAGGACGCCTTCATCGACTGGCGCCAGAACAGCCTGCTGGAGACGATGGATTTGAACGCGGCGGCGCGGTGATTCTTCACCTCGCCCCGCTTGCGGGAGAGGTCGAATTTGCGCAAGCGCAAATTCGGGTGAGGGGGAGTCTCCGCGGGGAAGGTGAGAGTAGGGCTCGTGGAGAGTCCTCATTCTCCGTCATTGCGCGCAGCGAAGCAATCCAGACTGTCAATGCGGAAAGATTCTGGATTGCTTCGCTGCGCTCGCAATGACGGTGTGGATGCATTTTGATCCCCCGCAAGCGGGGCGAGCGAGCGCACCTCCGCTGCGGATGTAGCTCCAATCACTCCACCAGATACTTCCTCACCGCCGCCTCATCCCACGAGATCCCGTTGCCGGGCTCTTCGCTCGGCAGCGCAAAGCCGTCCTTGATCGCGAGCCGCGTCGAAAGCACCGCATCGGCCCAGTCGACATATTCCAGCCAGTGCGCGGTGGGCGTCACGCAGAGCAGGTGCGCGCTGATCTCCGAGAACAGATGGGTCGACATCTCGATGCCGGCGGCATGCGCAAGCGAGGCGGCGCGGAGCCAGCCGGTGACGCCGCCGATGCGCTGGACATCAGGCATCACATAGTCGCAGGCTTCCGCCGACAGTGCAGCCTGCATCGAAAAGGCGCTGTCGAAATTCTCGCCGATCTGAACCGGCGTGCGTAGCGCGTCCGCAATGCGGGCACAGCCGGCATAGTCGTCGTGGCGGATCGGCTCCTCGATCCAGGTCAGTCCCTCGTCGTCGAGCATCTCGCCGCGGCGGATGGCTTCGGTGACCGTCAGCGCCTGATTGTAGTCGCACATCAGCGTCACCTGGTCGCCGACGGCCTTGCGTACCGCGCGCACGACCGCAAGATCCTCCCGTGCATCGGGCCGGCCGACGCGAATCTTTGCTGCCCGAAAACCCTCGGCCAGCAGCTTGTGGGCTTCCTCGACCGCCGCGCCCACGGGCATGATGCCGAGCCCCTTCGAATTGTAGGCGCGCACCGGCTTCGGCGCGCCGCCGAGCAGCCGCGCCAGCGGCATGCCCTTGCTGCGCGCCAGTGCGTCCCACGCCGCCATGTCGATGCCGGATTGCGCCAGCCGCTGCAGGCCGGCGAGGCCCAGCAGGGTGAAGCGCTGGGCCAGCTTGCGCTCGATCTCGAACGGCAGCAGCTCGTCGCCGGCGACGAGATCCGACATTTCCGTGACCATCGCCGTCAGTGGCTTCAAGGCAGACGGCGTGATCGAGAACAGATAGGCATGGCCCACCGCGCCCTGGTCGGTCTCGCAGTCGATCAGCACCAGCGGCGCCTTTGCGACCGCCCCGGTCGAGGTCTGGAGCGGCAGGTTCATCGGCACGATCACGGGCCGCGCGTGGAAGCGCTTGATGCGGATGGTCTCGGTCATGGATCTCTCCCGGCGGGGCGGATGCAGGTCGGGTGCCGATCTTAAGCATCCGTGATCAAACGAAAAGGCACCTGTTGCAAGGTGGCCCTTCCTCATCTGCGGGGCAGGACAATCGCCTCAAGAATGGTGCGGCATCCTTCGAGACGCCCGCTTTAGGCGGGCTCCTCAGGATGAGGATAGAAAGCGTGCGATCGCTTCAACGGGCATCGATGCCGATTAGCCTCATCCTGAGGAGACCGCGAAGCGATCGTCTCGAAGGGCGAGGCGCGCGCTCAGGCGCCGCCAAAGGTCAGATGCGATTGCCCTGCCCCTGCAGGGGATAAGCGCCGATCTGACGCGCCTCAGCGCGCCGCGCCTTCGGTGAACGCGGTTTCGATCACGTCGCCGAATAGCTGCCAGGACCGGCCGTCGAACTGGACGAGCCGCATCTGCTTGATCGGCAGATAGTTTGTGGGCGAGGTATTCATCCTGATGTCGGGCAGCGCAACGGAGGGGTGATACCCCTTGAGTGACGCCGCCTGACGCATGATGTTCTCGCGCGAGAAGTCGTCGCCGCATTGCTTCAGCACCTGCGTCAGCGCCTCGGCCGCGGCGTAGCCATAGACTGCTGCGCTGTTGTTGGTGCTTTCGACGTGGTGGTACTGGTCCATGAAGGCGAACCAGTCCTTCATGGCGGGATCGTCCTTCCATGCGGGATCGCTCGGATCCTTCAGGAAGGTCGCGGAGATCACGCCGGCGGAATTCTCCAGGCCCGCGGGCGCCATCGCATTGGCGATCGAGGCGGAGGCATCGTTCACGATGAAGACCGGGCGCCAGTTGAGCGAGGCCGCCAGCTTGATCACCTTGGCTGCCGTCGATGGCACGCCGAGAAAGACGAAGATGTCGGCGCCGGCGCGCTTGAGGATCGAGACGTGCCCGTCGAGATGCTGATCGGCGATGTCGAAGGCGATGTCGACGAGGACATGACGGTTGAGGTCGCCAAGTCCTTCCTGGATGCCCTTGTAGAGCATGCGGCCGAACTGGTCGTTCTGCCAGAGCACCACGATCTTCTTCTTGGGATAATAGGCCTGGATGTAGTTGGCGTAGATGCGTCCCTCCGACCGGAACGGTGGCTGCCAGCCCATGGTCCAAGGGAACGCCCTGGCCTGGCTCAGCTCCTCGTCGCCGGAGGCGACGAACAGCTGCGGGATTTTCTTCTCGTTCAGATACCAGCGCGTGGCGAGATTGCCCGGCGTGCCGAACGAGCCGAACATCAGGTGCACGTCATCGGTCTCGACCAGGTTGCGCGTCAGCTCCAGCGCGGTCGCCGGGTCGGAATTGTCGTCGCGCGTGATGAAGCGGATCTTGCGGCCGTTGATGCCGCCGCGCGCGTTGATCATGTCGAAATAGGCGGCTTCCGCCTGGCCGATGGCACCGAACTCCGAGAGCGGTCCCGAATACGGCATGACATTGCCGATGCGGATTTCCTTGTCGGTCGGGGGTTGCTCCGCGTGTTGCAGGGACATCGCCCCTAGCGATGCCAAGGCAACGATCAAAACGAACAGCAGTCTGCCGGTGACGCGCATGTCGACACCTTGACGTTGGCCCCCGACGAGGTCGGCTCGATCCGCACCGAGGCGAGTTGATCTACGTCAAGCGTTTGTCAATCCTGTGGCTTGGCGGGGCACTTCAACGTAGCGCAGGGCCGCAGCGAAATGACAGGCGTGTTGACGCGGCGCTAGTCCGCTGCTGGTCTGCTCCCTCTCCCGCTTGCGGGAGAGGGCTGGGGAGAGGGTTTCTCCTCAACGGGATAATCCCCAGGCGGAAAGAGCCCTCACCCGCGCCTTCGGCGCGACCTCTCCCGCAAGCGGGAGAGGTTGAAACCTCGGCTCCATCTGTTGCCTCGCTACCGTGCCGCCGTTACGGCAGCCCTCGCGCCTCCAGCTGATGCACCAGCAGCAGCGTCGGCTCGGCGAGGCTGTCGCCGGAGCCGTCGAGGCCGAAGGCGCTCGCGATGCCGTCACGGTTGCGCAGCAGCGCGCTGCGCGGACAGTGGCCGGCGCCGCAGAGCGTCTTCTTCAAGGTTTCGCCTTGCGCGACGACGCCGGCAGAATCGTCCGCGGCCCAGGCCAGCACGATCGGCACGTCGACATTGAGGATGCCGGGAAAGACCGAGCGCGTGTTGTACTGGCCGGCGTCGCTGCCGAGATAGGCCTTCTCGCTGTCGCTTGCGTCCTTGCCCGCACGGTAAATGCCGGACACCAGGACCACGGCGGCGACATCGGCGCGGTCGGCCTGAAGCTCGGGATGCGCCAGCAGGGTGGCGACATGGAAGGCGCCGGCGCCGTAGCCGACCGCAACGATCTCGCGCGCGTCGCCGTTGAACAGGTCGATATTGCCGTGGATCCAGGACAGCGCCGCCGCCACGTCCGTGGCCCCCATCGGCCAGGTCGCTGCGGGCGCCAGGCGATAGCTCACGCGCACGCCGATCATGTCGTTGCGCGCGGCAAAGCACATCGCCTGGTCCTGGATCTGCCGGGCCAGCTCCGGCGCCGCGTGGTCGCCGGTAAAGCTGTCGCCCGTCACGAACACCAGCACGGGCCGAGGCGTATCCGCCTTGGTTGCGCTGGTCGCGACGTCGAGCACATTGGCTTCGGTCTCGCCGTAGCGCAGGCCGCGCGAGAAGGTGACCTGCTCGCACAGCCGGGCGGTGCCGCCCGCCGTCGTGTCGGAATCGGTGAGGCCCACTTGCACGAGATCGGACGGCGAGGGGAGCCGGGCCGGCAAAGGTCCGTGCGCGGAGGCCGTGGTCACGAACAGAAGAAGGAAAAATGCCAGATAATTCTTCATGGTGGTGCCGGCCTTGCGGGACTCATATTGGCTCGCCGGTTTGGCCTGTCTTTTCAATTCGCCTCATTAGTTAGCTGGCCTTGAGGCGAATTCACGGCGCCTGCTCGGCGGCAATTCAATTGCCTGGCTGGAATGTGCGGCCCGCCCGCTGCTGTCCTTCGGCGTGACGGCGTTGGTCTCAGGCCGCTTTCTTCCGCTTGGCCGTCTTATTCACTGTCTTCCTGGTCTTCTTCGCGGTCCTCCTGGCCTTCTTCGCCGCCTTCTGGGCGGCGAGATAGGCTTCGACCTTCCTGGAGGAATGGCCGGCGGTCGCGACCACGAGCCTCAGCTTGGCCGGGGTGAGCTTGAACCGCTTCGACCAGTAGCGGACCTCGTAGGGCTCGCTCAGCGCGATCCGGCTCTTGTCGGAGGCGCGGTGCTTCTGGAGCTTGATGTACTCCTCGACCTTCCTGGCGGAGCGGCCGACCTTTTTCACGGCGTATTTCAGCTTGGCCGGGGTCACCTTGAACTTCTTCGACCAGTAGGCGACCTCGTACTTCTCGGTGAGCGCAATCAACGCGCGATCGGCTCCGCCCCGTTTTGCCTTGTTGTCGGCCATGCTTCCCTCCTGCCTGGACAGCGTGTGCCAATCTAGCACGCAACCGGATTCGGAAGGCAAGACGGCAAGCCGCGCGGCGATTGCGCGGAGCGGCGGTTTTGCACCGACCTCTCAGGCGCTTGCGGGCCCGCGACCGCGCCGCGGGCTGGAAGGGGCTTTCTACTGTGCATGGGGTTGTTTTCGCCGTTTTTTGTTCCTCGCATTTCCGTGATGGAACCTTCTGGCGCCTGATGCGACTTATCCATGACACGGGGAGTAGTAACGTGTGAGGCCGTCATGGCAGAGAAGCATGCCGCCGATCCCGCCGAGATGATGCGGGCGACCGGTCACCCTGAACTGGAATATGCCGCTGGCTGGACCATCGCCGGTCTCGTCACCATCGGCGCCATCGTAGCCGCCTGGGTATTTGCCATCTAGGCCGCTGGAAACTGGAGCTCGAAGGCCGCGCCCTCGTCGGTCGGCTTGAGCCTGATCGAGCCGCCATGGCTCGCCATCACCGCGCGTGCGATCGCCAGCCCCATCCCTGTGCCGCCCTGGTCGCGGCGGGTGGTGAAGAAGGCGTCGAAAATCCTGTCGCGGTTGGGCGCCGAGATCGGCTCGCCGTCATTGCTCACCGTCAGCAGCAAGGTCGTCCGCTCGAAGGTCGCCTCCAGCCTGATCGTCCTTGCCTTGTGCCGCATTGCGTTGTCGGCGAGATGCGACAGCACGATCAGCGCCTTCTCGCCGGACATGCCGATCGCCCGGTCGAGGCTGCCGGCGGCCGAGATCGCGCTTTCCGGAAACCGGCTCTTGAGGTCGGCGATGACGGGAGCAAGCTCGGTGCGCTCGTTCTGCGGCAGGCTTTCGGCGCGGGCGAGCTCGCGCAGCCGCTGCGCCATCGCCTCCAGGCGCTGGGTGTCGGACAGGATGTTGGTGATGAAGGTCTTCTGCTCGGCCGGCGTCAGGCTACCCGACTTGCCCTGAAGTGAATCCTGCAACAGCTCGGCGGCGCCCTTGATCGAGGTCAGCGGCGATTTCAGCTCGTGGGTGAGGTGCGCCGAGAACGTCGCGATATAGTCGGAACGGCGCGCCAGCTGCTCGGCCATGCCGAGAAAGCTGTGCGAGAGCTGGGCGAACTCGCTTGTGCCGTAATGCCGCAGCGGCCGGAACGCCTCGCGGTCGCCGCGGCCGATCCGCGCGGCGCGGTCGATCAGCTCGCGCATCGGCAGCGTGATGGTGCGCGAGAACACGAGGCCGATCGCGATCGTGCCGAAGATCACGGCGAGGCCGGCCAGCACGAACTTGCCGCGTTCCTGGTAGAGATGGTCAAAGATGTTGCTCGGCGTCCGCGTGGTGTAGATCACCCCGGCGACGCGGTTGTTGACGATAACCGGCATTGCCGAGAACACGTGCACGCCGAGGCCGCGGCTGAAGGAATAGATCGGTGGCGGCGGCTTGTCCGGCACGCGATTGCGCAAGGTGGCGCGGTATTGCCCGTGGAGGGCGTCCGCGACCTCCTCGATATGGGCGAGCGACAGCCCGACCTCCTGCCGGCCGGCGATCACCACGCCTTGCGGATCGAGGATGCGGAAGCCCGCCAGCGTCACCTTCTGGGTCTCGCGGATGATCGGCGTCAGCTTGGCGCCGATCTCGACATAGGCCTGCTCCGCCGGCCGAGCCGCGGCCTGTGCATCCGGCCGCCGCCGCAACAGGTCGTTGGCGGTGAGATCGAGCGCGGGGCGGATCGGGGTGACGGGGTCGCCGGGATCGGGCAACACCCCTGGCGGCACCTCGGCGCCGAGCGTCAGGCCGCCATCGAGCCTTGCCGTGACCTCCTGCGCATAGATCGTCGCGAGCACCCGGCTCTGCGCGATCAGCTCGGCCTGGGTCTGGCGGATCAGCTGGTTGTCATAGAGGCGGAAGAAGAACAGGCCGACCAGCGGCAGCACGCCGACGGTCGCCAGCACCGTGAAGATCACGAGGGTCAGCGACGGCCGCCATTTGTCGGGCGCCGTGCTCATGCCTCTGTCTCGCAGCGGCCGAGCTTGAAGCCGACGCCGTGGATGGTCTCGATGACGTTGTCGCAAGCCAGCGCCGCCAGCTTGGCGCGGATGTTGCGGATGTGGCTGTCGATGGTGCGGTCGGAGACCTGGATGTTGAGCTGATAGGCCGCCCGCATCAGCTGCTCGCGGTTGAACACCGATGTGGGCCGGGTCAGGAACGCGCGCAAGATGCCGAACTCGATCGCCGTCAGTTTCAGCGGCGTGCCGGCGAAGGACGCCAGGTGCTGTTCGGGATCGATCAGGAGACTGCCTTGGGTTAGCGTCGCCGGGCCGGCCTTGATCTCGCCGTTGCGTGGACCGAGCCTGCGCAGGATGACGTTGACCCGCGCGACCAGCTCGCGCGGACTGAACGGCTTCGTCACGTAGTCATCGCCGCCGATCTCGAGGCCAAGGATGCGGTCGATCTCCTCGTCGCGCGCCGACAGGAACAGGATCGGCACGTCCGAGCTCTTGCGTATCTCGCGACAGACGTCGAGCCCGTCGAACTCGGGCATGCCAATGTCGAGCACGATCAAATCGGGCTTGTCGGCGGCAAAGCGGGCGAGCGCCTCCTTGCCGTCGCGCGCTTCGATCACGTCCATGCCGGCCTTCTTGAGGGCGACACGGATGACCTCGCGGATGTGGCCCTCGTCGTCGACAATGAGAATGCGATGCGCCAAGAAACTCTCCGTGACCTGGTCAGCCCGCCGGCTGGCTGCCGGACCGGGCCTTCGCCTGGGCTTCCAGCCTGCGCTGGAGTCGCCAGTTGCGAAAGCCCCAGCTTCGCCAGGCCAGGTCCTGACGCTGCTGTTCTACAAGGCGGTCTCGGCGTGACACAAGGCAGCCCTCGCTGACGCCGGGCCGCAGCGCGATCGCCCTGTCGATGGCGGGCAGCGCCTGCGGCCCGAGCGTCAGGAGATAGTCGATGTCGATTTGCACGCCTCGACCCGACGCTTCCCGGCTGTGGGCGACATTGTAGTCGGCGATGAGGGCGTCGAAGTTCACGAGCGAACAGCCATAGAGCACGATCGTCAGCGCGATCAGGTTGGCCCCGATCAGCCATTGGTTGGACCTGTCGAGCACGATGCGCGCGACGATCAGGATCAGGCCAAGCGCCACCAACCCCATCCAGATGAAGGCCGCGATGCGCCAGTAGGTCAGCATGTAGATGTCGACGTAGAGATCGAGCCGGAGGATGGACGAGGCGACCAGAAGCACGTTCTGCCCCACCCAGAGATAGACCAGCGGCCGGATCACCGGCGATTTCTCGGCCGGTCCGCCCGGGCGCATCGCCACCAGCACGAAAGCGGCGGCGAGCAGCGCGGTCGCGATCAGCGGATAGGCGCCGCGATGGGCATAGGCGGCGTAGGTCAAATTGTCGGGCAGTGCCACATGGCCCCAGAGATAGATGCCGTCGAGGACGGATTGCGCCGCGAACAGCAGATTGAACAGGATCAGCGACCGCAGAATGGTGGAGGGGCCCAGAAACTCTGCCGAGACAAAGGGCGCCAGAGGCTCTGGTTCTGCGACCTCGGTTGCGGCGGCAACAGCCATTTTCTGGCGCCGCCACCGCACATGGATGAAAGGCCAGACCAGCGCCAGCATCAAAGTCCAGAACAGCACGCGCCACACACTGACATATTCGAAGATGACCTTCGGATTGAGCAGGGACACCCATTGCTCGATCACCGGATTGGCCGCCGCGAACAGCGCGACGAACACCGTGCTCAGCGTCGCCGGCAGCAGCCAGAGCGCGACGCCGCGGGTGAACGCCGACAAGTTGAAGGCCTGGAGTGCATCGGGGAAGAACCGCAAGAAGCCGAACAGAACGAAGTTTCGGAGCGCGTGGGCGCGGTCCGCGAGCCCGGTCGTCTCCGGATTGGTCGTGAGCAGCAGGGCGATGAGCAGCGCCGCGATGAGGATCAGGAACGAGAGCGTGTTAAGCTGTTCCACGGCAGGCGCCAGGCCGAGCGCGACGATATTGCCGCCGATCGCCGCGCGCCGAAGATCCAGCGTCGTGTGATTGGCGAGCACCGAGGCGCAGGTGATTGCGGTCGCAAAGATCGCCAGCGACAGTCCGATCCGCTGGCCGTAGAAGAGCCAGTCGGCGAGCGCGGCGAGCAGCAGCGCCATTGCGAGCTTGGCCGACAGCGCGGAAGGCCTGATCGGTTGGATGTCCGTCGTCGACGTCGAAGCCAGGCTCGTCATGTCCAGAAGATCCTCCGTGAATGGTGGCATCACGAAGTCTGAACGTCGCTTGTGCAGAAGCCGGGGCCATCGTCTGCATGGTTTCAGGAGTCTTTTGCAGTTTTCGTGCAGGCGCGCTTTTGCCTCTCGCGTGGTGCAAATCGCTTTGATAGGTGCGAAGCATCCACCCCAATCGCGTGTGATGCATCATGCAATTCCTCAAGCGCATCGGCCTCATCCTGCTCTGGCTTTCCGCGCCGCTCGTGGCATTCGCGGCCGTGAACAAGAATGATCCCTATCTGCTCGCGCTACGTGGCGCCGGAAACATCGCGCTTGTCGTCACAAGCATCGTGATCGTCATCATTCTGCTTCGCAGCGGGCACTGGCGCAGCATGGCGGGCAAGCTGCTCGTCATGCTCTGGTGTCTGCCGCCGATCCTAATGTCTGCAGCGCATCTGAAGTTCGAGCTGCGCAAGCACGATGTCCTCGCCGCGAGCGCCGCCGAGGCACGACAGCTCGGACCTCACGTCATGGTCGGCTATTCGTCGTTTCCGGAAGTTGCGCGCCTTGCCGAATTGGGATTGATCGGTGGCGTCTATGTCACCCGGCACAACATCCGGGGGCGGACGGTCGAGGCGCTGCGTGCCGAGATCGCAGCGCTACAGGATATCAGGCGCGCAGCGGGCCTACCGCCGCTGGCCGTCGCTGCCGATCAGGAGGGCGGGATTGTCGGGCATCTCGCGCCGCCGCTGACGAGGGTGCCGGCGCTGGCGACGCTCGCCGGGCTCGCCCCCGACGACCAGCAGGCCAAAGCCGAAGAGTTCGGCCGCATCCACGGGCGTGAACTCGCGGGGCTCGGCGTCAACCTCAATCTCGCGCCGGTGCTTGACCTCAAGCCGCCGGCGAGACGCAATCGCCTCGACTTCCACACGTTGATCGGGCAGCGCGCGATCGCGACCGATCCCGCTGTCGTCAGCACGATCGCGAGTGCCTACGTACGGGGGCTGGAAGAGTCAGGCGTCGGGGCCACGCTGAAGCATTTTCCCGGCATCGGCCGCGTGCGCAACGATACGCATCATTTCAGCGCCAATCTCGATACGCCGGTGAAGGAATTGGAGGTAACCGACTGGCTCCCGTTCCGCGAGGTGCTGTCGCATTCGCGCAGCGCGCTCATGGTCGGTCATGTCACGCTCACGGCCGTCGACCCCGATCGCGCCGCCTCGCATTCGAAGCGCGTCGTCGATGGAATTATCCGCGACCGGTGGAACTACCAGGGCGTGGTGATGACGGACGATCTCGTCATGGGCGCGATCTACCAGCATGACATCTGCAAGGCCGTGGTCGAGGCGATCAATGCCGGCGTCGATTTGCTGCTGGTCGCCTATGACGGCGCGCAGTTCTACCGCGTTTTCGCCTGCGCTCTCGACGGATCGCGGCAGGGCAAGCTCGACGCGGCGATGCTGCGCGCGAGCGAGACGCGGCTGGAAAGAGGCTTCCCAACAGAGCAGGTGCGAGCGGCGTCACGCCCGTCCACGCCGCCGACGACGGTCAGCTTGTCGCAAGCCGCGGGTAGTCCGGCTCGTGGTGAGATCGGAATTCGCAATCCGTGACGATTCGTATCCAGGCGACGCACGGTATGGTCGCCGTCATACGACATCGACCGTGCCGGGCAAGTCGCTACGGTGTCACCGCTCCGCGTGCGACCGCGCGTGGAGCGGTCAACTCCTTCCACGTCGAATTGGCCAGATGCACCGGCGAGAACGCGGGACGTTCGACGTAGCGGCCGTCGCCGGCCTCGGCGCGCAGATCGCCATCCTTCCAGACGATGCGGCCACGGGACAGCGTCGCGGCTGGCCCGCCCGTGCAGGAAAAGCCCTCGAACACGTTGTAGTCGATCCGGCTCAGCTGCCGCTTGGCGCTGATGGTCCTGGCCGACTTGGGATCCCAAACCACGATATCGGCATCCGAGCCGACGGCGATGGCGCCCTTGCGGGGATAGATGTTGAGGATGCGGGCGATGTTCGCCGAGGTCACCGCGACGAATTCTTCCTTGGTGAGCCGCCCACTGACGACGCCCGCGGTCCAGAGCAGCGCGAGGCGGTCCTCGAGGCCGCCGGTGCCGTTCGGGATCTTCCTGAAGTCGCCGAGGCCAAACCGCTTCTGTGCGGTGGTGAACGCGCAATGGTCGGTTGCGACCACCTGGAGCGAACCGGCTTGCAGGCCGGCCCACAGGCTGTCCTGATGCGACTTGTCGCGGAACGGCGGCGACATCACGCGCTGGGCGGAATGATCCCAGTCCTTGTGCTGGTACTCGCCGGCATCGAGCAGCAGATGCTGGATCAGCGGCTCGCCATAGACGCGCTTGCCGGCAGCGCGCGCGCGGGCGATCGCCTCATGCGCCTCGCGGCAGCTGGTGTGCACGATGTAGACCGGGGTGCCGGTCATGTCCGCGATCATGATGGCGCGGTTGGTGGCTTCGCCCTCGACCTCCGGCGGTCGTGAGTAAGCGTGGCCTTCCGGGCCGGTGACGCCGCGTGCGATCAGCGCCTCCTGCATCAGGGCGACGACGTCGCCGTTCTCGGCATGGACCACCGGCATGGCGCCGAGATGGGCGCAGCGCGCGAACGAGTTGTAGAGCTCGTCGTCGTTCACCATCAGCGCGCCCTTGTAGGCCATGAAATGCTTGAAGGTGTTGATGCCGTAGGTCTTGACCACGGTCTCCATCTCGTCATGGATTTGCTTCGACCATGACGTCACCGCCATGTGGAAGCCGTAGTCGGCGGCCGCCTTCTCGGATTTGTGGCGCCAATCCTGATAGGCCGCGAGCATCGACTGGCCGGGATCCGGCAGGCAGAAATCCACCACCATGGTGGTGCCGCCGGCGAGTGCCGCCTTGGTTCCGGATTCGAAATCGTCTGCGGTGACGGTACCCATGAACGGCATTTCGAGATGGGTATGCGGATCGATGCCGCCGGGGATGATGTAGGCGCCGCCGGCGTCGATCACCTCAGTGCCCGCGGGCGCATCGAGCGAGGCCCCGACCGCGACGATGGTCTCGCCGTCGATCAGCACGTCCGCGCGGCGCGAGTGATCGTGATTGACGACGGTGCCGCCGCGAACGAGGAGGGACATGAAGGACTCCGGGGAGAGGCGAGGGACGCTTTGACGCGAAGGCTAAGCGCGGCGATCGCGATGCGACAGGCGAAATTTTAGTCAGCCCCCGCCAAAGGATTCGCCGCGCTGGCCTCTACGTCGCGCGGGCGGCCAGCCCATCCAGCATAGCGCGCACGAGGCCCGCGATTTCCTTCCGCAGCGCTGGCAATGGCACGGCGACCAGCCTCTGCTCCAGCCCCAGCGCTACCATGCCGTGCACGGCAGAGAACAGGCTGCGTGCGGTGATGCCGAGCTCGTCCGCACCTCGCTTTGGGAGCAGCGTGGCCAGCGGTTGGTAGATGTGGCGGAACAACTGCAACTGGTCGTCGATCGACCACTCGGGGAGGGCCTTGTCAGCCGCCATGCGGTGCTCGAACATCGCGCGCCAAAGTTCGAGATTCTCCGCGGCGAAATCGCAATAGGCGATCGCGATGCGGACCAGCGTCTCCTGCGGCGACGGATCGCCCGCGCCTTCAGCCGCGCTGAGCGCCTCGTCGAGCCGGAGCAGCGTGCGTGAGCCGACGTGCAGGACCAGCTCGTCCACGTCGGCGACGAGATTGTAGACCGCGCCATTGGCGCAGCCGATCTCGCGGGCCAAATCGCGAGTTTTTAGACCCGCCAACCCTCGCTCAGCGATCGTCCGCTCGGCCGCCTGGATCAGGTCGGCCCGCAATTTCTCTCGACGTTCCAAGGCCTTAGTCATTTGTTAACCAAATTCATGAGCATCGCTCAAATATTTATTGAACGATGTTCAAGATTGCTGCTACAAAGGATCTGTGAGCAACGCTCATAACAGGGAGCTGCAGATGTTCAAGACCGTAGTGACACTTTTCCGCGGGAGCGTGGCCGCCGCGGGCGAGGAGCTGGAAGACCGGACGGCCCTTCTGATCCTCGACCAGCAGATGCGCGATGCGGCCGCGGCCGTCGAGCGCAGCAAGCGGACGCTGGCGCTGGCGATCGCGCAGGACCAGCAGGAAGGCCGCAAGTTAGAAGCGACCATCGCCCGCATCGCCGATCTCGAGACCCGCACGGTTGCGGCGCTCGACGGCGGCCGCGAGGATCTCGCCAGAGACGCCGCCGAAGCCATCGCAGGCTTGGAGGCTGATCGCGATGCGGCGATGACGGCCCGCGCACTGTTCGCGACCGAGATCGCCCGGCTGAAGCGGCATGTCGCGAATGCGCAGGCCCGCATCACCGAGCTCGACCGCGGCCGCCGCGTCGCCCGAGCCTCGGAAGCGGTGCGCTCGCTCCGCCGCAGCGGCATCGAGGCGGCGCGTCCTTACGAATCCACGCTGCCGGAGGCGGAGAGCACGTTGAGGCGTCTGCGCGACCGGCAGATGGAAGCCCAGGCAGCCGATGATGCGCTGGTCGAACTCGATGCGGCCACCGGTCCGCTCGCCACCGCCGAAAAACTCGCCGAACAGGGCTTTGGCCCCCGGCTCAAGACGACCGCAGACGATGTGCTGGCGCGGTTGAAGTCCAAGCGCATGCCGACTGCCTGATCTCAATCCCGATCTCGAACCCAATCATCATTCGAAACACAGGAGACCATCATGAACCAGAACGGCCAACCCCACAGCAGCGCTTGGGTGACCTTCACTTACGCGTCTTTCGCAGCCTCCGCCTTCCTCGTCGCCATCGGCGTCTTCTTCCTGCCGATCGATCTCTGGATGAAGGGCTATCTCACGATGGGCATCGTGATGCTGATCCAGACCTGCATCACCCTGACCAAGACCGTGCGCGACAATCATGAGAGTGGCCGGCTGGTGAACCGCATCGAGGATGCCAAGGCAGAGCGTCTGCTGATGGAGGTCTCCAAGGCAGCTTGATAAGGCGGCCTGAGACGGCCGAAACCATACGCAAGGAGGCGGCGGAGCAATTGGCTCCGCCGCTTCCGCGTCGAAGGCACCGCGGCGCGTTCCATCAAGCCTCATATCGCGACTGCGAAATGCAATAGAGCCATGACGGATCGCGCGGGTGCGCTCCCTTGCGCCGCGGCGGCGGCCAGCGCACTCTACGCAGGCGGCTCGCAAAGAACGCCGCCAATAAGATGTGCCTACAAGATCTCGGCGAGGAAGCTCCATGGCGGCGACGCGGATCGACTGCGACATCCATCCGGCGGTTGGCGGTACCCGCACGACGCTGCTTCCCTATCTCAGCGACCATTGGAAAGAGCAGGTGGTGAGCCGCGCCATCGACGGGCTCGATCTCACCTCTTATCCGCCGACCATGCCCCTTTCAGGTCGGGCCGACTGGCGACCGGCGAATGGTGCCAAACCCGGCTCCGATCTCGCCATGGTGCAGAAGGGCGCGTTCGACCAGCTGGGTGCGAGCCACGCCATCCTCAACGTGCTCTACGGCGCGCAAGCTGTGTTCGACGCCTACATGGCGGCCGACTTCTGCAAGGCCATCAACGACTGGATCGCCGCCGAATGGCTGTCGCGCGATCCCCGCCTGCGCGCGTCCATCGTGGTGCCGATGCAGGCGCCGGATCTCGCGATCGAGGAGATAGAGCGCCGCGCCGGCGATCACCGCTTCGTATCCATCCTGGTGTTGGCGCAGGGCGAGACGCTGCTGGGGCGGCGCCATTTCTGGCCGGTCTACCAGCTCGCCGAGAAGTACAAGCTGCCGCTCGCGATCCACGCCGGCACGCAATACCGGCAGGCGCCGAGCTCGGCCGGCTGGCCATCGCACCGCTACGAATATTATTTCGTCGAGGCGCAGGCGTTTCAGGCGCAGATCCTCAGCCTGATCTACGAGGGCGTGTTCGGCAAGTTTCCGAGCTTGAAGGTCGTGCTGATGGAATCGGGTGTCAGCTGGCTGCCGGCCTTCATGTGGCGCGCCAACAAGACCTGGCGCGGCGTGCGCGTCGAGGTCCCCTGGGTGGAGCGCGAGCCGGCCGCGATCATCCGCGAGAATTTCCGCGTCACCATGCAGCCGTTCGACGCGCCGGCAAACGCGAAAGGCGTCGAGGAGATCATCGACCAGATCGGCTCGGAAAAGATGTTCCTGTTCGCGTCCGACTATCCGCACTGGCAGTTCGACGGCGACGATCCGATCCCGCCGAACCTGCCGAGGAGCATCATCGAGAAGATGTGTGTCGACAATCCGCTGGAGACGTTTCCGCGGCTGTCGATCAACTAATTCCGGAGGTTTCGCATGAGCGACGTCATCGACCGCCCGCTACGCGAAGACGAAAAGCCCGCCGCATCAAGGCTGCGCATCGTCGATTGCGACGTGCATCCGAGCCTGAGATCGACGGACGACCTCAACGAGTTCCTGCCAAAGCGCTGGCAGCAGCACCTGAAGGAATATGGCAGCCATCTGCGCACACCGTACCTCTTCACGACGCCCTATCCGCGCTCCTCGCCGCTGATCGCGCGGCGTGACGCATGGCCGCCGACCGGCGGGGTGCCGGGCTCCGATCTCGCCTTCATGCAGAAGCAGCATCTCGATCCGCTCGACGTCGAGTTCGGCATTTTGCAGGTGCTCGATCTCTTCATCTTCTCGCAGCAGAACCTGGAATTCGGTGCCGCGATCCAGCGCGCCATCAACGACTGGCAGCTGGCGTTCTGGTCGCATCGCGATCCGCGCCTGAAGGCCTCGATCCTGGTCGGGCAGGACGGGTTCGACCTCGCCATCGCCGAGATCGAGCGCTGCGCAAAAACCGGCGAATACATCCAGATCAACGTCTCGCCGCGCGCCAACGAGCCGCTCGGCCGGCGCCGCTATTGGCCGATCTACGAGCGCGCCGAGGCGCTGGACCTGCCGCTCGGCATCCATGTCGGCGGCTATGGCGGCCACGCGCCGACCGGTGGCGGCTGGCCGTCCTATTATGTCGAGGAGCATCAGTCCAATGCGCACACCATCGCGGCGCAGCTTGCCAGCCTCGTGATCGAGGGCGTGCTGGAGCGCTTCCCGAAGTTGAAGATCGTCTTCATCGAAGGCGGGTTCGGCTGGATTCCTTCGGCGGTGTGGCGCATGGATCAGCATTTCGAGCGCTTCCGCAGCGAGGTTCCGCATCTCCGGCGCAAGCCGTCGGAATATGTCCGCGAGCATTTCTGGTTCACGACGCAGCCGATCGACGAGCCGGACGAGGCGCGGCATCTGCGCGCCCTGATCGAATGGGTCGGCATCGACCGTCTGTTGTTCTCGTCGGATTATCCACACTGGGATTTCGACGATCCGCGCTTCGCCTTCAAGACGCCGCTGACCGAGGCCGAGCGAAAGAAGATCTTCAGCACCAATGCCCGCGCGGTCTACAAGTTCTGAGACAGGCATGGCTCGTCACATCATCGCCACCACCTCGGAGATTCCGCCCGGCGGCAACAAGGTCGTCGATATCGCCGGCCGCGACATCGTCGTGTTCCACGTCAATGGCGAGTTCTTCGCGCTGTTGAACCGCTGTCCCCACGAGGGTGCGCCGCTGGAGAAAGCCGCCTGCGTGGCGCGGCTGACCTCGCCCGAGCCCGGCGTCTACGAGCGCTCGCGCGTCGGCGAGATGCTGCGTTGTCCCTGGCACGGCTGGGAGTTCGACATGCGCAACGGCCAGTCCTGGTTCGATCCGAAGCGCATCAGGATCCGGTCATATCCGGTCGCGGTGGAGCGCGGGGAGGAATTGCAGAAGGGGCCGTATGTTGCCGAGACATTTCCCGTGCATGTCGAGGACAGCTACGTGATTGTCGAGGTCTAGATTGCGCATCGTCATTCCGGGGCATTCGCGCAGCGAATCAGGCCGAAATCTGGAGATTCCCCGGTGCGCCTGTGGTCTGGTCCTTCGGACCATCCCGGAATGACTGATCACACATTGAGATTCGAACGCAGGTGCGATATGGCTCTCGCGCTTTCCAGAGGCGGAGATGAGCTTTGTCCAAACAATCCCTGCGTGAGGAGGCCGAGCGCCTGATCCGCGAATCGATGGAAAAGAAGACCATCGTCGTCAAGCAGGGCGCCACCCGCATCGAGGCCGTCTGCGGCAAGTGCGGCGCGCCGAACCGGGTGCAAGCGGAGAAGGGCCAAACCCGCGTCAAATTCGCCTGCAAGAATTGCGGGCACAAGCAAGAGACGCTGTAGGGTTCTAACCCTCTCCCCTTGTGGAGAGGGTGGCTTCGCGCAGCGAAGCCGGGTGAGGGGTTCTCTCCTCACGGACGATTGCGCGAGGTGAAAGAACCCCTCATCCGGCGCTTCGCGCCACCTTCTCCCACAAGGGGAGAAGGGAAGGCGCCTACTCTCCCTCCACAAATCTCTTAAACGCGTCCGCATAATCCGGATGCCAGCGCGACAGCGGAGGGCGGTTCTCGATGATGTCGCCGGCGGCCCATTGCATGCGCTTCTCGTCGAGAGTGCGCGGCACGTCATTGTCCGGGCACAGGATATAGAAGTCGCCAGCCTCCAGACGCGTCAGCATGAAATCGACCGTCTGCTCCGGTGTCCAGGCGCCGGCCGGCTTTTCGGTGCGGCCTTTCGCGGTCAGCCCGGTGAAGACAAAGCCGGGAATGAGCAGATGCGCAGTGATGCGACAGTCCCTGGTATTGCGCAGCTCGTGCTGGAGCGCTTCCGTGAACGCCTTCGCGCCGGCCTTGGAGACGTTGTAGGCGGGATCGCCGGGCGGCGCGGTGATGCCCTGCTTGGATCCGGTGTTGATGATCAGGCCGGCCTTGCCGCGCGCGATCATATTGGGCGCGAAGATGCGTGAGCCGTTGATGATGCCCCACATGTTGACGCCGATGATGCGCTGCCAATTGTCGGGCTCGGCGAACAGTGTGCTGCCGGGCTGGATGCCGGCATTGTTCATCAGGATGTCAGTGCCGCCAAAGCGTTCGCGCACGGCGTGTTCCAGTCCCGCCACGCTCTCGGCCTTGCTGACATCTACGGCCAACGTCATCACATGTGTGGCAGACGTGACGGATGACAGTTTTGTTGCGGCCTCGGCCAATCGAGCCGCATCGACATCGGCGATGCAGACCTTCATGCCGGCACGCGCGAAGGCTGCTGCGGCGGCGAATCCAATACCGGACGCACCACCCGTGATCACGGCAACATTGTCTTTGGCGATGGCGGAATGCGGCATGGAATGTCTCCGGGAGAGGGGGAATTCGAGCTATAACATGGCGCTCGCGCGACCCTGCACAAGTCGGCATGGGAGGTCTTCGTTCCGCGCTGCCTTTACGCCTCTCCGCCACCGCTGTATTCTCTTCGACCTAACGATCCCGCCCAGATCGAACCAATCAATCACCTGATAGGGAGTGCAGCCATGGCTGTGTCGCAGGCTATTCCGATCACGCGCCATCCGTTCGCCAACGGGTCTTACAAGCAGATGCTGATCGACGGGAAGTGGGTCGACGCTGCCTCCGGCAAGCGCTTCGAGACCCGCAATCCCGCCACCGGCGAGCTGCTCGCAACCGTCGCCGAAGGCGACAAGGAGGATATCGATCGTGCGGTCGCCGCCGCACGCCGCGCCTTCGAAGGACCCTGGAGCAAGGTCAAGCCGTTCGAGCGGCAGAACCTGCTTCTGAAGCTCGCCGACCTCGTCGAGAAGAATTTCGACGAATTGTCGCAGCTCGACACGCTCGACATGGGTGCGCCGCTCAGCCGCACCCGTGCCTATCGCCTGCGTGCCGTCGGCATGCTGCGCTATTACGCTGGCCAGACCACCGCGATCCATGGCGAGACGATCGAGAACTCGCTGCCGGGCGAAATCTTCTCCTACACGCTGAAGGAGCCCGTCGGTGTCGTCGGCGCCATCATCCCCTGGAACGGCCCGCTCACCGCGACGCTCTGGAAGATTGGACCCGCGATCGCGACCGGCTGCACCGTAGTGCTCAAGCCCGCCGAAGAGGCGCCGCTGACCTCGCTGCGCATTGCCGAACTCGCGATCGAAGCCGGCATTCCGCCCGGCGTCGTCAACGTCGTGCCGGGCTATGGCGAGACCGCGGGCGCCGCGCTCGCCTCGCACCATGACGTCGACAAGGTCGCCTTCACTGGCTCGCACGTCACGGGACAGTCGATCATCCGTGCGTCGGCGGGCAACCTCAAGCGCGTCTCGCTCGAGCTCGGCGGCAAGTCGCCGGACATCGTGTTCGCGGATGCCGATCTCGATGCGGCCGTCCCCGGCGCCGCAATGGCGGTGTTCGCCAACTCCGGCCAGATCTGCAGCGCGGGCACCCGCCTGTTCGTCGAGCAGTCGGTCTACGAAGAGTTCGTCGGCCGCGTCGCCGAGTTCGGCAAGAAGCTGCAGGTCGGCAACGGCCTCGATCCCAATGTGCAGATTGGCCCGCTCGTCTCCGAGGAGCAACTCAAGCGCGTCACCGGCTATCTCGACATCGGCCAGAAAGAAGGCGCGAAGGCGCTCGCCGGTGGCGGCCGTGTCACTGAAGGCGCGCTGTCGAAGGGCTTCTTCGTCTCGCCGACCGTGTTCGCGGGCGTCCAGGACAACATGCGCATCGCGCAGGAGGAGATCTTCGGTCCCGTCATCTCCGCGATCGCGTTCAAGGACATGGACGAACTGGTCAAGCGCGCCAACGCCACCACGTTCGGCCTCGGCTCCGGCCTGTGGACGCGCGACGTCAGCAAGGCGCATGCGGTGGCGAAGAGCCTGCGTGCCGGCTCGGTGTGGGTGAACTGCTACCAGGCAATGGACCCGGCCGTGCCGTTCGGCGGCTACAAGATGAGCGGCTACGGCCGCGAGTCCGGCAAGCAGCACGTCGAGGAATATCTCAACGTGAAGGCGGTCTGGATCAAGACGGCGTAAGGCCTGTTCTCTCTCTCGCGTTCCGTAGGAGGGAATATCGACTTTTGCAGGGGCGGCGCCTTTTCCGGTGGCCGCCCTTCGCTATATGATCTGCATCCTTTGATAGCCATTCGGGGACCACATGAAATTCGAGGCGTTGTTCAAACCGTTGCAGGTCGGCCCGTACAAGCTCGCGCATCGCGTCGCGATGGCGCCGCTGACGCGTATGCGCGCCGAGCGCGAGAGCTTTTCGCCGCGCCCGCTCAACGCCGAATATTACGGCCAGCGCGCAACAAAGGGCGGCCTGCTCATCGCCGAAGCCTCGCCGGTCCTCTCGCACGGCCGCGGCAATCCCGCGACACCGGGCATCTATTCGGAGGCGCAGATTGCCGGCTGGCGCAAGGTGGTCGACGCGGTCCACGCCAAGGGCGGCATCATCTTCCTCCAGCTCTGGCATGTCGGCCGCGTTTCGCATTCCTCCTTCCATGGCGGCCAGCTGCCGGTGTCGGCCTCGGCGATCCCGATCAGGGCCGAGGGTATGAGGGCGATGACCGCTGACGGCAAGATTGCCGACTACGAGACGCCGCGCGCGCTGGCGACCGAGGAGGTCAATAACATCGTCGAGGCGTTCCGGCAGGGTGCCAAGAACGCGCTCGCCGCCGGCTTCGATGGCGTCGAGATCCATGGTGCCAATGGCTATCTGCTCGAGCAGTTCCTGCAATCGCGCAGCAATCAGCGCACCGACCAATATGGTGGTTCCATCGAGAACCGCGCGCGGCTGCTGCTCGAGATCACGCAGGCCGCGATCGACGTCTGGGGCGCGAACCGCGTCGCGGTCCGGCTGTCGCCACATGGTATCGCCAACGATTCCGGCGAACCCGATCCGATGCCGCTCTACACCCATGTGGTGAAGGCGCTCGACAAGCTGGGCCTTGCCTATCTGCACTTCATCGAGCCGCGCTCCAGCGGTGCAGGCCGCGCCGACGTCCACTGGGAGAACGTGCCGTCCGCGATGGTGCTGTTCCGCCCGCACTACAGCGGCGTGTTGATGACCGCCGGCGGCTTCACCGGCGAGACCGCGAATGCGGCGATCGCCGACGGCCACGCCGATATCATCGCTTTCGGCCGCATCTTCATCTCCAATCCCGATCTGCCGCGCCGGCTGGAGCACAACTATCCGATCACGCCGTACAACCGCGCGACGTTCTATGGCGGCGAGGCGAAAGGGTACACGGATTATCCGGTTTATGACGAGCTGACGCCGGCGTAGACGATGTCGTAGCCCGGATGAGCGAAGCGATATCCGGGACTTTCGCCTAGCAATGGCTTCCCCGGATGTCGCTTCGCTCATCCGGGCTACGAAACTATTGTTGGACTCCGACGGTCACCACAAACTCCGTCATTGTGAGCGCAGCGACGCAATCCAGAACCTTTCCGCGGAGGCAGTCTGGATTGCTTCGCTGCGCTCGCAATGACGATCGGGAGGCACAATGGCCAAAGCCGCAGTCGCCGCAGGAACCGCCACCGGGCAATGCCTCTGCGGCAAGGTCAGCTTCGAGATCGATATTCCCGCGCGCTGGGCCTGGCACGATCATTCCACCGCCAGCCGCCGCGCCCATGGCGCGGCTTACGCGACCTATGTCGGCAGCTGGAAGAAGCGCTTTCGCATAACAGCCGGCAAGACCGCGCTCACGCGCTACGAGGACAAGGCTACGAAGACCACCCGCAGCTTCTGCGCCCATTGCGGCACGCCGATCGCCTATGAGCGCCCGCGCGGCCCGCACATGATCAACATCCCGCGCGCATTGTTCAACGAGCGCACGGGTCGGCAGCCGCTCTATCACATCGCGATCGAAGAGCTGCAGGAATGGGCCTATACCGGCGAGCCGCTGGTGCCGCTGAAAGGCTTTCCCGGCGTGGTCTGGCAGCGCTCGAAAAAGAAGAAGCGCGCGGGCGGCGCGGATCCGTTCGAGCTTGGCCGCGAGGAGATGTAATGCGCGCACGCGCAACGCAGCCATGACCGCGCTTTCTTGCGCGGATCCCAAAACTTCGGTCATCATGCGCCCGTCCTTGCGGCGACGCCCGCTCCTGGAGGAAACATGAAGAACAAGATCACCGGCCGCTCCGCCTTTCTCGCGCTGCTCAAGGACGAGGGCATCACCCATCTGTTCGGCAACCCCGGCACCACCGAGCTGCCGATCATGCATGCGCTGAAGGACCATCCCGATCTCACCTATGTGATGGCGATGCAGGAGAGCCTGGTGGTGGCGATCGCGGACGGCTACAGCCGTGCCTCCGGAAAACTCGTCGCCTGCAATGTCCATGTCGCACCGGGCCTCGGCAACGCGATGGGCTCGCTCTACAACGCCCAGTTCACGGGCACGCCGATGATCCTCACGGCCGGCCAGCAGGAGCAGGGCCATGGCCTGATGGAGCCGGTGCTCTATGGCCCGCTGGTGCGCATGGCCGAGCCGCTGGTGAAATGGGCGGTCGAGGTGACGCGGCTGGAGGATCTGCCGCGCATCGTGCGCCGCGCTGCCAAGGTCGCGATGACGCCGCCGACCGGGCCAGTGTTCATCTCGCTGCCCGGTGACATCCTCAACAGCGAGGCCGGGATCGATCTCGGCCGCTCCACCCGCATCGATGCGCGCTCCAAACCATCGGATGACGCACTCGGGGCATTTGCAGCGCGGCTGCTGAAAGCCGAGCGTCCCGTGATCGTCACCATGGACGAGGTGGTCAAGAGCGATGCGCTGAAGGAGGCTGCCGAACTTGCCGAGCTGCTGGGGGCGGCGGCCTATCAATCCTCCACGCCCTATGGCGCGCATTTCCTCTCCGAGAGCCCGAGCTTCGTCGGCACGCTGGCGCGCGTGCAGAAGGTCGCGCGCGATACGCTCGCGCCCTACGATCTCCTGATCGCGCTGGGCGGCGATCCCCTACGGATGTCGGTCCATAGCGAGGTCGATGCGTTGCCGGATGGTCTTGGCATCGTGCAGGTCGGCCTTGTTGACTGGGAGATCGCCAAGAACTACGGCGCCGAGATCGCGTTGAAGGCGGATCTGAAGGAAACACTGCGCGCGCTGATCCCGGTACTGAAAGAGATGGGCGGCGCGACACTCGCGAGCCGCGCAAAACAGCGTCTCGCCGAGCTTGCGCCGAAGAACTGGACCGCGCGCCGCGGCGCGCTGGTCGAGCAGATCGGCAAGAGCGCCGGCCGCACGCCGATCGATCCGGACTTCCTGGTGCTGCAAATGGTCGAGGCCATGCCGGACAATGCCATCCTCGTCGACGAGGGCCTGACCTCGAGCCGCCAGATCACGGCGCTGCGCCCGCACCGCGACCGCTACGGTTATCACGGCCTTGCGTCAGGCGGCATCGGCTGGGGTCTGCCGGCGTCGGTCGGCGCCAGTATCGCCAATCCCGATCGGCCCGTCGTGTGCTTCTCCGGTGACGGCAGCGCGATGTATTCGATTCAGTCGCTGTGGACGGCGGCGCATCACAAGCTGCCGCTCAACGTCGTCATCGCCAACAATGGCGGCTACCGCATCATCAAGCAGCGCCTGCTCGCCTTCCATGGCAATGACAATTATGTCGGTATGGACTTTGTCGATCCGCCCGTGGATTTCGCTGGCGTCGCCAAGGCGCTCAGCTGCGAGGCGATCAAGATCGCCGATCCCCGTGAGCTGAAGGCGACGCTGGCGTCGGCATTTGGCCGGCCGGGCACCAAGCTGATCGAGGTGATGGTGGACGGGAAGGTGTAGGGCAGCTGCCCACCACCGTCATTGCTGTGCAAGTTCACTAATTCGCTGATCGAATCCGTTCCCAGCGTGGAGGATCCGATGCGCGACAACAGCTTCGACCGGACGATTGAGCGGAATTATCTTCAGAAGTGGCGGTTCCTGATCGCCGAGTATGAGGAGGTGAAGGCCGGGCGGTCGGCGACGTTCCGCCGGGTGGGAGACTTCTACAAGCACCACGGCACCTGCTCGCAGACCTTCCGGAAGTACTACAACCGCTACCTGCGGAGCGGCGCGGAGGCTGACCTGTTGCCGCAACGCCGCGGACCGAAGTGGCGCGAGCGCCGCGAGCCGCAAGGCATCGAGGCGGAGATCGTTGCTTGCCGAACGCGCGGCATGAACCGGTACGAGGTCCACGCTGCCTTGCGCGAACGGCGAGATACGGTACCGTCGCTCTCGACCATCTACCGGGTCTTCAAACGCAATCAGCTCAACCGCCGCACCCCGACGATGCGCGAGGAGAAACGTCGTATTATCAAGGACAAGATCGGCGAGCTCGGCCATGTCGACCTGCACCAGCTGTCCCGCGACATGTTCCTGGCGCCCCCCTCAAGCCCCGCCTTTATCGTCAGCCTGGTCGACAGTTGCTCGCGCCTGGCCTGGGCCGAGGTGCTGACTTCAAAAAAGGCCCTGCCGGTCATGTTTAAGACCTTGAAGATGATCAACACGCTCAACGTCACCTATGGGATCCAGTTTGCCGAGATCCTGTCCGACAACGGCGCGGAGTTCGCATCCCGCAACACGCCTGAAGAGCATCCCTTCGAGGCCATGCTGATCGAGCTCGGCATCAAGCATCGCTACACCAGACCCTACCGGCCGCAGACCAACGGCAAGGTCGAACGCTTCTGGCGAAACCTGGACGACGACGTCATCGAAGGCGCAACCTTCGATAACCTGGACCACTTCGCCAACGAGCTGTTCGAGTACGTGATCTACTACAATAACTTCAGGCCCCATCAGGCCCTCGGCGGCAAGACACCGAAGGAATTTGCCGAGGCCCAGACCTAAACCATTCGATCAGCGAATTAGTGAACTTGCACAATTGCGAGGAGCTCTTGCGACGAAGCAATCCAGACTGCCTCGGCGGTGAAATTCTGGATTGCTTCGCTTCGCTCGCAATGACGAGGAGGAGGCGCCTACCCCGTCTTCCCCACGCGATACCCCGCGGCCGGATGCGTCGCGTCGAGCCTTGCGCGGCCTGCGCCAAAAAGCTTTTCCCGCAGCGTGCCCTTCGCGTAGTCCGGCTTGTATCGTCCGCGCCGGGTCAACTCCGGCACCAGCATGTCGGCAATGTCCTCGAAATCGCCGGGCGAGATCGCAAAGGCGACGTTGAGGCCGTCGACGTCGGTCGCCTCGAACCATGCCTCGATCTTGTCGGCGACCATTTCCGGCGTGCCGACCACGACCGGGCCGGCGCCGCCGATGCCGACATGCTCGATGACGTCGCGTACGGTCCAGATGCGGTCGGGATCGGCGCGGGTGACGTTATCCATCGCGCTGCGGCCGGCATCGTTCTGGACGTGGCGAACCTGCTGGTCGAGGTCGTAGCCGGAGAAGTCGACACCGGTCCATCCCGACATCAGGGCTAGCGCGCCTTCCGGACTGATGTGGCGGCGGTAGTCGGCATATTTTTCTTTGGCTTCGGCTTCGGTCCGGCCGAGGATGATCGTCATCATCGAGAACATCAGGATCTCGGCCGGGTTGCGGCCAATTGCGGCGGCTTCCTGCCGGATCGCGGAGACGCGCGGCGCGATCACCTTGGCGGATGGGCCCGACATGAACACGCATTCGGCATGCTTTGCTGCGAACTGCCGGCCGCGCGGCGAGGTGCCGGCCTGGTACAGCACGGGGGTGCGCTGCGGCGAGGGCTCGCTGAGATGAATGGTGTTGTTGATGCGGTAGTTCGCGCCGTCATGATTGACGCGGTGAACCTTGCTCGGATCTGTGAAGATGCCCCGCTTGCGGTCCCGCAGCACGGCGTCATCCTCCCAGCTCCCTTCCCAAAGCTTGTAGACGACCTCCATATATTCGTCGGCGATATCGTAGCGATCGTCATGCCCGGTCTGCTTGTCCTTGCCGGCGCCGCGCGCGGCGCTGTCGAGATAGCCGGTGACGACATTCCATCCGATCCGCCCCTCGGTGAGGTGATCGAGCGTCGACATCCGACGCGCGAACGGGTAGGGCGGCTCGAAGGACAGATTGCTGGTGACGCCGAAACCGAGATTTTGCGTCACCGCGGCCATCGCCGAGAGCAGCAGCAGTGGCTCGTTCGACGGCGTCTGTGCTGCATTGCGCAAGGCTGCGTCAGGGCTGTTGCCGTAGACGTCATAGACCCCGAGCACGTCGGCGAGGAACAGCCCGTCGAAACGGCCGCGCTCCAGCGTCTTGGCGAGATCGATCCAGTAAGGCAGGCGGTTATAGTCGGCGGTGCGATCGCGTGGATGGGTCCACAGGCCCGGTGACTGGTGTGCGACGCAATTCATCGCAAAGGCGTTGAGCCTGATCTGCTTGGCCATGACAATCCCTCGGCGCTCTGTACTGAGCGCTCTTCGAATGGTAGACGTGCGCCCGAACTTGGCGACGTTCTTGCATATCCTAGACTTGGATGACGCGACCTTGGCAAGGCCAAAATCAGCAGCGCCTCTGCCCTTGGCAAGCCGATCTCAAGAGAGCAAGAACGAAATCCCAAGAGCTATCGAACTTCCCGCCACTTTCGAGGGCCTGCCCGTATCGGATATGGTCCTTCGTGCCAACGCCTCGAAAAACAAGCAATGACCAGAGCCGACGCCATCGCCCGTGCCCGTGAGGATTTCACCTCCGGTGCGTTTCTTTCTGAGCTCGACCGCCGCGTCGCGTATCGAACCGAAAGCCAGAATCCGTCGCGCGGCGCCGAGCTGCGTGCCTATCTGGAACAAGAGATGCAACCGGCCTTTGCCGCGCTCGATTTTTCCAGCCGCATCGTCGAATCCCCGAGCGGCAAGGCGCCATTCCTGTTCGCCGAGCATCACGAGAACGACACGGTGCCGACCGTGCTGATCTACGGCCATGGCGACGTCGTCGACGGCATGGAGGGCGAGTGGCGCGATGGGCGCGATCCCTGGCGCACGACCGTTGCGGGCACGCGGCTCTATGGCCGCGGCACAGCCGACAACAAGGGGCAGCACAGCATCAACATGGCGGCGCTCCGCGCCGTGCGCGCTGCGCGAGGCGCCAAGCTCGGCTTCAACGCCAAGTTCATCGTCGAGATGGGCGAGGAGATCGGCTCGCCCGATCTCGGCAAGGTCTGCGATCTCAATCGCGAGGCGCTCAAGGCCGACCTGTTCATGGCGTCCGACGGGCCGCGCCTGGCCGCCGACCGGCCGACGCTCTTCCTCGGCTGTCGTGGCGGCATCCGCATCCACCTCGACGTGAATTTGCGCGAAGGCGGCCACCATTCCGGCAATTGGGGCGGCGTGCTCGCCAACCCCGCGACCATCCTGGTCAACGCCATCTCCACGCTGGTGGACGGCCACGGCCGGCTCCAGCTCGACGCGCTGAAGCCGCCCCGCCTCACCAACCAGATCCGCAGCTATCTGGCGGACGTTCAGGTGGTGCCGACCGCGGACGAGCCCGCGCTGGCCGAGAATTGGGGCGAGGACGGCCTGTCGGCAGCCGAACGGCTCTACGCCTGGAACACGCTCGAAGTGCTGGCGATGTCCTCGGGCAATATCGAGAAGCCGGCGAACGCCATTCCCGGCCATGCCAATGCCGTGCTGCAACTGCGTTTCGTGGTCGGGACAAAGATCGAGGGCCTGATCGAGGCCATCGGGGCGCATCTGGTCGCGAAGGGTTTTCCGATGGTCGAGGTGCGGGCGGCCCAGAGTTTTGCTGCATCGCGCACCGATTTTGACAGTCCCTGGATCAAATGGGCGGCGGATTCGGTGCAAGAGACCACCGGAAAGCAGCCGGCCGTGCTGCCGAATTTCGGCGGCTCGCTCCCCAATGACGTGTTCTCCGAAATCCTGGGCCTGCCGACGATCTGGGTGCCGCACTCCTATCCCGGTTGCTCCCAGCATGCGCCCAATGAGCACATCCTGCTGCCATTGACCGAAGAGGCCTTGACGGTGATGGCCGGGCTGTTCTGGGATCTCGGGGAATTACCACGGCCGTTAACCTGACCCGCGATCCCGCCGAAAGTCACATTCTAATCCGGCCTGATTTGTGCTTGCATCCGGCCGCATCATCCTGAAAGGGGAATAAAAAAGTGAAACATTTCCGTAGCATCGGGCTCGCGCTCGCCGCGACCTTCGCCGTCAGCCAGGCAGGGGCCCAGGAGCTGACCGGCACGCTGAAGAATATCAAGGATACCGGCGCCATCACGCTGGGCTTCCGCGACTCCTCGATCCCGTTCTCCTATCTCGACGACAACCAGAAGCCTGTCGGCTTCGCGATGGACATTTGCTACAAGATCGTCGACGCCGTGAAGAAGGAGCTCAAGCTCGACAAGCTCGAGGTCAAGCTCAACCCGGTGACCTCGGCGACGCGTATTCCGCTGATGGCGAACGGCACGATCGACCTCGAATGCGGTTCGACCACCAACAACGCCGAGCGCCAGAAGCAGGTCGCCTTCACCAACACCCACTTCCTGACCGCCAGCCGCTACGTGTTCAAGAAGTCGAGCGGCCTCAAGTCGATCGAAGATCTCAAGGGCAAAACCGTGGTCTCGACCGCCGGCACGACCAACATCAAGCAGCTCACCGAAGCCAACGTCGAGAAAAAGCTCGGCGCCAACATCATCCCGGCCAAGGATCACGCCGAAGCCTTCCTGATGGTCGAGACCGACCGCGCGGTCGCCTTCGTCATGGACGACATCCTGCTTGCGAGCCTCGTCGCCGGCTCGAAGGCGCCCGGTGACTACGTCGTTTCCAAGGACGCGTTCTCCAAGCCCGAGCCCTACGGCATCATGCTGCGCAAGGACGACGCCGCCTTCAAGAAGGTGGTCGATGCGGCAACGGCCGCGCTCTATACGTCCGGCGAGGCCCAGAAGATCTACGACAAGTGGTTCACGGCCAAGATCCCGCCGAAGGGTCTCAACCTCAACACGCCGATCTCGGCCGAGCTGAAGAACGAGTTCGCCAAGCCGTCGGACTCGCCGAACCCGGACGATTATAAGTAAGTATAACCTCGATCTTTCGATCGGGATCATGTCCGGCCACTCTTGACACCAGGGTGGCCGGACATTTGCATAGGCGCCCAGGACGTCCATGACGGGCGCGTTCGCGCGGGGGACACGTGAACTACAACTGGAACTGGGGAATCTTTTTCCAGCCGAACCCGATGGGGACCGGTACCTATCTCGACATGCTGCTGTCGGGATTGGCACTGACCCTCAAGACCGCGGTGCTGGCCTGGATCATCGCGCTGATCACCGGCTCGATCGTCGGCGTGATGCGCACGCTGCCGTCGAAGGGCGCCTACTGGTTCGGCTTCGCTTACGTCGAATTCTTCCGCAACATGCCGCTGCTGGTGCAGCTCTTCCTGTGGTTCTTCGTGCTGCCGGAAATCCTGCCGAAGGCCGCCGGACTATGGCTGAAGCAATTGCCGAATGCGCCGTTCTGGACGGCGGCGATCGGCGTCGGCCTGTTCATGTCGGCGCGCGTGGCCGTGCAGCTGCAGGCCGGCATCGGTTCGCTGCCGCGCGGGCAGAAGATGGCGGCGACCGCGCTGGGCCTGACCACCGTGCAGGGCTATCGCTACGTGCTGCTGCCGATGGCGTTCCGCATCATCCTGCCGCCGCTGACGTCCGAGTTCCTCAACACCATCAAGAACACAGCGGTCGCGATCACCATCGGCCTGCTCGAGCTGACCGGACAGGCGCGCTCGATGCAGGAATTCTCGTTCCAGGTGTTCGAGGCCTTCACCGCCGCGACCATCCTCTACCTCCTCGTCAACGCCGTCGTCGTGACCGCGATGCGCTTCCTCGAGCGCTGGGTCGCGATCCCCGGCTACATCACGGGGAAATAAGCGATGCTCGGTAATTTCGATTTCGACGTCATCCGCCGCGCACTGCCCTATCTGTTCTACGAGGGCATGACATTCACACTGACGCTGACGGCGCTCGCAGCCCTCGGCGGCCTCGTCTTCGGTACGGCGCTCGCCCTGATGCGGCTGTCCGGCTACAAGACCCTCGGACGCATCGCCGGCATCTATGTCGACTTCATGCGTTCGCTGCCGCTGGTGCTGGTCATCTTCTGGTTCTACTTCCTGGTGCCCTATATCGGGCAGTGGCTGACCGGCGCCTCGCGTCCGATCAGCGTCGGCGCCTTCGCATCCTCGCTCATCACCTTCATCATGTTCGAGGCAGCGTACTTCTCCGAGATCATGCGTGCCGGCATCCAGTCGATCTCGCGCGGACAGCCGGCCGCGGCGAATGCGCTGGGGCTGACCTACGCCCAGACCATGCGCTACGTCGTGTTGCCGCAGGCCTTCCGCAACATGCTGCCGGTTTTGATCACGCAGACCATCGTGCTGTTCCAGGACACATCGCTGGTCTACGTCCTGTCGATCACGGACTTCCTGGGAGCGGCGAGCAAGGTGGCGCAGCGCGACGGGCGCCTGGTCGAAATGTACCTGTTCGCGGCAGTCGTCTACTTCACCATTTCCTGTATCGCGTCCTTCGGCGTCCGCCGCCTGCAGGCGCGCATCGCCATCATCCGATAGAGCGTGTCCGTCATGATCGAAATCAGCCACGTCAACAAATGGTACACTCCAAGCTTCCAGGTGCTGACGGATTGCACCACCAACGTCACCAAGGGCGAGGTGGTCGTCGTCTGCGGCCCCTCGGGTTCGGGCAAGTCGACGCTGATCAAATGCGTCAATGCGCTTGAGCCGTTCCAGAGCGGCGACATCCTGGTCGATGGCACCAAGGTCAACGATCCCAAGACCAACCTGCCGAAGCTGCGCTCGCGCGTCGGCATGGTGTTCCAGCACTTCGAGCTGTTTCCGCACCTCAAGATCATCGACAATCTCTGCCTCTCGCAGGAGAAGGTGCTGGGCCGGTCACACGACAAGGCGGTGACGAAGGGCATGCAACTGCTCGAGCGCGTCGGCTTGAAGGAGCAGGCGCAGAAATTTCCGGCCCAGCTCTCCGGCGGCCAGCAGCAGCGCGTGGCCATCGCGCGCGCGCTCGCGATGGATCCGATCGTCATGCTGTTCGACGAGCCGACCTCAGCGCTCGATCCTGAAATGGTCAGCGAAGTGCTCGACGTCATGGTCGATCTCGCCCGCGAGGGCATGACCATGATGGTCGTCACCCACGAGATGGGTTTTGCCCGCAAGGTCGCCAACCGCGTGATCTTCATGGACCGCGGCGAGATCGTCGAGGACGCCCCGAAGGACGATTTCTTCGGTAAGCCGCGCAGCGACCGCGCGCAGAAGTTCTTGTCGAAGATCCTGTCGCATTAACTCCCGCCTTCATTCCGGGATGCGCCGAAGGCGCAGGCCCGGAATCCATAACCCCGGCTGATGGTTATGGATTCCGGGCTCATTCGCGTTGCGAATGCCCACATTGCGCAAGTGCGCAATGGAGAATGACGAAACGAGGGGTGATCGCCGCCCCCAATTCGCGTATAACCAGCCAAATCCCCCTTTTCTCCCAGGAGACCTGCCTTGGACTCGATTGCCTATGTCAACGGCTCATTCGTCCCGCTCTCGGACGCGAAAGTCTCGATCCTCGACCGCGGCTTCCTGTTCGCTGACGGTATTTACGAGGTCTCCGCCGTGCTCGACGGCAAGCTGGTCGACAATGCCTCGCATCTGGCCCGGCTGGAACGGTCGGTCGGCGAGATCAAGCTGAGGCTGCCGGAGACGGTCGAGCGCATCACCGAGCTTCAGAAGGAGCTCATCGCGCGCAACAGGGTCGAGAACGGCCTCGTCTACCTCCAGGTCACGCGCGGCGCCGACAAAGGCCGCGACTTCGCGTTCCCCAAGGGCGACGTCAAGTCGAGCCTGGTGATGTTCACCTCGGAGAAGGACATCATCAACGCCGCGGTGGCGAAGACCGGCATCAACGTGATCACCGTGCCCGACATCCGCTGGGAGCGGCGCGACATCAAGAGCGTGGCGCTGCTGGCGCAGGTGCTGGCGAAGCAGGTCGCGGCGGAAGCCGGCGCCGGCGAAGCCTGGATGTTGGAAGACGGTTATGTCACCGAAGGCGGTTCGTCCTCGGCGTTCATCCTCACCAAGGACGACGTCATCGTCACCCGCAAGAACTCCAACGCGATCCTGCCGGGCTGCACCCGCAAGGCGGTGGTGGCGCTCGCCGAAGAGCGCCAGCTCCGGGTCGAGGAGCGTTCCTTCACGGTCGCTGAGGCGCTCGCTGCGAAGGAGGCTTTTGCGACGTCGGCATCGCTGTTCGTCCAGCCGGTGGTTGCGATCGACGGCAAGAAGATCGGTGACGGCAAACCCGGCCCGATGGCAACGCGCCTGCGCGAGATCTACGTGGAGTTCGCCAAGGCGACGGCGGTTTAGGCCACACATTCAGCTATCGTAGGGTGGGCAAAGGCGCGCTTGCGCCGTGCCCACGTTGTCTCTCGCATTTGCTGAAAGCGGTGGGCACGCTTCGCTTTGCCCACCCTACGAGACTTGCCGAGCTGCGACAGCGGGCTCCCCCTCACGCCACGGATGCTTTCACCTTCACCGGGTGAACCGAGCGAAACGAGATCGCGATCCTGTTCCAGGCGTTGATGGCCGCGATCAGCATGGTCAGGTTCACGGTTTCCGCCTCGGAGAACTGCGCCCGGACCTGCTCGTAGACGTCATCAGGGGCGCGCGTCTGCGAAATCAGCGTCACCGATTCCGTCCAGGCCAGCGCCGCGCGCTCGCGGTCGGAATAAAGCGGGGATTCGCGCCAGGCATCGAGCAGATAGATGCGCTGCTCGGTCTCGCCGCGCTTGCGCGCGTCCTCGGTGTGCATGTTGATGCAATAGGCACAGCCGTTGATCTGCGAGGCCCTGATCTTGACCAGCTCGATCAGTGATTTCTCCAGGCCCGTCGACTGGATCTGCGTCTCCAAGGCCATCAGTGCTTTGATCGTGTCGGGTGCGGCCTGGTAATAGTTCATACGGGGCTTCATGGTCGTTCTCCTTTCTTGGTTGAGGTCAGTGGGCTCCGCCGGCGGAAGTCTGGCCGGGCTTCTTCAGGAAGAGGGCAGCGATCAGGGCCACGATCAGCGCCACGCCGAGCAGATAGAACGTATCGCTGAAGGCAAGGATATAGGCCTGCTTCTGCACGATACGGCCGATCGCGACATAGGCGCGATGCGCGGCATCCGCACGGTCGAGGACACCGTGATTGATGAAATACTGGGTGAGCTGTTCCAGCCGCGTGCGCGTCGCCTGCTCGAACACCGAGACCGACTGCATCAGCACGTTGGAGTGATATTGTTCGCGCTTGGTCAGTACGGTCTGGAGCAGCGCGATGCCGACGGCGCCGCCGAGATTGCGCATCATGTTGAACAGGCCGGACGCCGAGCCCGCGTTTTCCGGCTCGATGCCCGATGTCGCCACCGCAGACAGCGGGGCCATGACCAGCGCCTGGCCGATCGCCCGCACGACGTTGGGCCACAGCAGCTGATCGGCGGCGTAGTTGCTGGTCATGTAGATGTTCATGAAGTTGGAGGCGGCGAACAGCACGAAGCCGATGCCGATGATGATCCGTGCATCGAACCGCTGCATCAGGCGCGGCACGAGAGGGATCAAGACGAGCTGCGGCAAGCCGGTCCAGGCCAGCACCATGCCGATCTGCTCGGCATTGTAGCCCTGGATGCGAGCCAGATATTGCGGCAGGATGAACACCGAGCCGTAGAGCGCGATGCCGAGCAGGAAGTTCGCGAGCATGCCGAAGCCGAAATTGCGGCGAACGAGCAGGCGCAGGTTCAAGAGCGGCTTCTTCACCGTGAGCTCGATGATCAGGAAGGCGGCCAGCGCAACGGCCGCGATCACCGAAAGCTTCACGATGAACGGCGAGCCGAACCAGTCGTCCTTGTTGCCTTCCTCGAGAACCGTTTGAAGCGCCGACAGCCCGATCGCCATGGTGATGATACCGGCCCAATCGCCCTCGCGCAGGAGCGACAGCTTCATCGGCTTTGCGTCGAGCGCGTACCAGAGCATGCCGACCATGATCGCGCCGGGCACGAGGTTGACGTAGAAGATGTATTGCCAGCCGAAATTCTCGGTGAGATAGCCGCCGATGGTCGGGCCGATCGCGGGCGCGAACGTCGCTGACAGCGCGAACAGCGCAAGCCCGACCGGCTGCTTGGCGCGTGGCAGCAGCGTGATGATTAGGGTGAATGCCATTGGGATCAGCACGCCGCCGGTAAAACCCTGCACGGCGCGCAGCACGATCATCTGCGACAGATCCTGTGCCAGTGCGCAGGCTGCGGACAGGACCAAGAACAGGATCGCGTTGGTGAGGAGATAGATCCGGATCGAGAACACCTGCGCCAGCCAGCCGGACAGCGGGATCACCACGATCTCTGCGACCAGATAGGAGGTCGAGATCCAGCCGCCGTCATCGATGCCGGCGCCGATCGCGCCCTGGATGTCGGCCAGCGAGGCGTTGACGATCTGGATGTTCAGCACCGCCATGAAGGCGCCGAGCGTCGCGCCGATCACCGCGATCCATGTTCTCGCGGAAACCGCCGGGGTCGCGGGCACAGCAGGGGCGGGGAGGCCGGCTGCGGCGTTGAGGGTGGGTTGGCGCGTGCTCATGGCAGCCTCGTCAGCTTTAGCCGCCGTTCGGACGGGATGTGTTGTCGGCGAGATGCCTGGTCGCCTTGCGTTCGGCCAGCACGGTCTGCTTGGTGTCGACGGTCGGCACCGCCGACATGCCCGGCCGCAACAGGCCGGTGAGCTCATGATCGTCGAGCACGATCTTCACCGGCACGCGCTGCACGATCTTGGTGAAGTTACCGGTGGCGTTGTCCGGCGGCAGCAGGGCGAATTCGAGCCCGCTCGCCGGCGACAGGCTGTCGACATGGCCGCGCAGGGTCTGGTTGCGAAAACTGTCCACGCGCAGCTCGACCGGCTGGCCCGGCCGCATATGCGTGAGTTGAGTCTCCTTGAAGTTCGCAACGACATAGACCGCATCGAGCGGCACCACGGCCATCAGCTGGGTGCCGGCCTGCACGTACTGGCCGACGCGCAGCGAACGCGCGCCAACCGTGCCGTCGACCGGCGCGGTGATCTCGGTATAGGACAGGTTCAGCGCGGCCTGCTGCGCCACCGCGCGGGCGCGTTCGAGCTGGGCCGTCGCCTGGGCGCGCTGGGTGGTGAGCACGTCGACCTTGCGCTGCGCCGCCAAGAGGCCGGATTTCGCGTGCTGCAATTGCGCGGAGCTGGCGCGCAGCGCCGCGTCGGTCTGCTGCGCGCGCTGGATCGTGCCGGAGCCCGACTTCATGAGGTCGTCGTAGCGGGCGCGTTCCTCTTGCGCGAATTTCAGATTGGCGTCCGCCGCGGCCACGTCGGCGGTGCTCTGCGCGATGATCGGCTGCTGCAATTCGAGCTGCGCATCGATGTTGCGCACCGAAGCTTCTCCGGCGGCGACATCGGCGCGGGCCTGGTCGAGTGCTGCCTTGAAGTCACGATCGTCGATCTTGGCCAGCGGCTGGCCCGCCTTGACCTTCTCGTTGTCGCCGACCAGCACCTTCGCGATGTAGCCGGAGACCTTGGGCGCGATGATCGTGGAATCGGCCTTCACATAGGCATCGTCGGTGGATTCGAGGTAGCGGCCGGTCGTCAAATAGTCATAGCCGTAGTGGCCGGCGACTGCGACGCCGAGCGCCAGTGCCAGGCCAATGGCTGCGCGCCTGATCGCTTGGCGGGACGGGCGAAGCCCAGTTTGTTCATTGGTTTCAGTGACATAAGAGGCGTTCGACATGGCATCCTCGAAAAACTCCCGGACGCCCCGTTTCTGAAAAGCGCGTCGTGGATAGCCACAAGATGCGTTATCCAGGTGGTTGTGATAATCCTCGAAATTATGGATGCATTATCCCGTAATGGCGGATAATCGGAGCATCGAACCTTGGACCGCTTTACCAGCCTCGAAGTCTTCAGCCGGGTGGTCGAGACCGGCGGCTTCTCCGCGGCTGCTCGCAAGCTCAACACGTCGACCACCATGGTGAGCAACCACGTTCAGGCGCTGGAGGACCGCCTCGGCGTGCGGCTGCTCAATCGCACCACGCGCAAGGTCAGCCTCACCGAGATCGGCAGGGCCTATTACGAGCGCGCCACGCAGATCCTCGCCGATCTCGAACAGGCCGACGACATCGCGAGCGAATTGCAGTCGGTGCCCCGCGGTACGCTGCGCGTCCACGTCGCCACGCATATGGTGCCGTTCGTCGCGCCGGTGGTGGCGCAGCTCCTGTCGACTTATCCGGAGCTCAGGATCGATCTGCGCATGGGGGAGGCCGACGTCGACCTCATCGAGGAAGGCTATGACGTCGCCCTGCGTATGACCGCGCCGCCGGATTCGAGCCTGATCGTCCGCAGCCTCGCCACCTGGCGGCACGTGCTGTGCTGTTCGCACGATTATCTCGAGAGACATGGTCGTGTTCAGAAGCTCGACGAACTCACCGCGCACAATTGCGCGCGTCACCTAAACTACCCTTTTGGCGACGAATGGCGCTTCTTCGACCGCAAGGGTGCTCCGGCCTCGGTGCGCATCTCCGGCCGCTTCGTCACCAACAGCGGGGAGGCGCTGCGGGCTGCGGCGCTGGACGGGGCGGCCGTCTGCCTGATGGCCGGATTTCTCGCCCAGGGCGATCTCGAAGCAGGCCACCTCGTTCGGCTCCTGCCGGAATATCGCCCGGTCGAGATGTCGATGAACGCGGTCTATCCGCACCGCCACCATCTGTCGGCGAAGGTCAGAACCTTCATCGACATGCTCGTGCACCACAGCGCCGAGCTGCAGAAGCTGATCAATCCTTATTCTTGAGATGCGAACAATTCCTCATCCCTTGCGCAACGGCGAAGCCGTTGTCGCTGGGAGCGCGGAACGCGCGTCGCGAAGGACGAAAGGCCCGCGTCGTGGCCTCGCCCTTCGACACGCTTGCTTCGCAAGCTCCTCAGGGTGAGGAAATAGATATGTGCCTGCCTCTAGCGGGCCGGCGGTGGCAGCCGCCCGAACACGGCGTCGAGTGCCATGCCGATTGCGAGCAGGCGGCGATCGCTGCCCGCGGGGCCATCCAATTCAAGCCCTACAGGCAATTTGCTGGTGGCACCGAGCGCGATCGGGATCTGGATCCCGGGAATACCGGCATTGCTGCCGGGATCGGTGTTCTGGATGAACAGTCCGAAGTTTTCGAGGCTGCTGGAGTCGGGATTGGAGGCAATCGCGACGCGCGGCGTGGTCGGGAAGGCGACGGCGTCTAACCGATTATCGGCAAAGGTCCTGCCGTATAGCGCCTGAAGCCGGGGCCGTGCTGTCTTGATCGCTGCATCATAAATCGGCCTGGCGTCAATCAGCGTGTTGTCGGGGCCCGGCAGCTTGCGCGGGATGACGAGGCCATCATAGGTGTCCTTCACGTCGGGACTTGAGATTTCGTTGGCCAGCGCTTCGATGGTGAGGCCCGTGCCGGTGCGCGCGAGATAGGCGACCATGTCGTCATAGGCCTCGTACAGCGCGACGGGAAAGCCCACTTGACCGTTGAGCCCGGCCAGTTCAGGCATCTCGATCTCGACAATCGTGATACCCTGCGCCTTCATTTTCGCGATTGCCGCGTGGAAGGCGACCTCGGTGTCGGCATCGAGATTGGTCAGCATCGACCTCACGATGCCGATCCGCACCTGCTTCAAATCAGCCGGCGCGACCTCGTCTCCTCCCGCGATGACGCGGTCGAGCAGTTCGACGTCGGCCATGGTCGCGGCCATCGGGCCTGCGGTGTCGCGCGTATGCGAGATCGGCGCGATGCCTTCTTGCGAGTAGCGTCCGACGGTCGGGCGCAGCGATGCGCATCCATTCAACGCGCCGGGCACGCGGACTGATCCGCCCGTGTCGGTGCCGAGTCCGCCCGCAACGATCCGCGCGCCGATCGCCGCACCCGTTCCGGACGAGGAGCCGCCGGCAATCAGGGCGCGATCATAGGCATTGCGTACGCCGAACTCCGCGCCGGTCTTGAACGCGGTGTTGTAGCCGGAAATGCCGAAGGCGAGCTCGTGCATGCTGGTCTTGCCGATGATGATCGCGCCCGCCGCGCGCAGTTTCGCGGCAACGGGTGCGTCAGCTTGCGGAACGTAGTCCTTCAGCGCAGGCGTGCCGGCGCTACAGGGAAGTCCTGCCACCTCGATGTTATCCTTGATCACGATGGGCACGCCGCCGAGCGGCTTGCTCCCGTCGCCCGTCGCGTCGAACGCGGCCGCGGCTTTCAAGGCGCCGGCCTGGTCCAGGGTCACGAAGGCATTGAGATCGCCGTTTGCTTTGGCGCGGGCGAGAGCTTCCGTCGTGAGCGCGGTGCTCGTGACTCTCCCGGCACGGAGGTCGCTTGCAGCCTGGGTCAGGGTCGGCTGGTCGAAATCCATGATGTGTCACCCCATTGCAGGGGCGCCATCAGGGCGCCCTTCGGGTTTAGAGGCTGAAGCCTCGCTGGCGCGACGTCAACCGTAGGCGCGCATCTTTACCGGCGATGGTGCGTCGAGCTCGGCGAACAGCCGCTCGATCTCGGCCTTCACCTTCTCGATCGCGGCGTCCTTCACCGGGCCATAGCCGCGAATCTCCATCGGGGCTTTCGCGATCGCGACGATGCGAGGGAGGTGCGCCGCGTCAAGCCTGCCGAGCATCCGTTCGATCAGACTTTCATACCAGGCGATCAGCTCCCGCTCAGTGCGCCGTTCGGCGGTGTAGCCGAACGGATCGAACGGCGTCCCGCGCAGCCCCTTCAATCGCGCGAGCACGGCGAGTGGCATCTGGATCCATTGGCCGAAGGCGCGCTTGCGCGGCCGGCCGCGTGCGTCGCGCCTTGACGGCAGGAAGGGCGGGGCAAGGTGATACCGGATGCTGAAGCCATCCTCGAATTCGCCCTTCAGCTCGTCGAGGAAGCCGCCCTGCATGTGCAGGCGCGCCACCTCGTACTCGTCCTTGTAGGCCATCAGCTTGAACAGGGCGCGAACAACCGCATCGGTCAGGGATTCGCTGGTCAAGACGGCTTCGGCGCGGCGGACCTTCGCGATGATCGCCCGGTAGCGCAACGCATAGGCGTCGTTCTGATAGGCGGCAAGGAAGCCGGCGCGGCGTTCAATGAGCTGATCGAGCGTCTCGACCGTGGGCAGATCGTTCGACTTGGGCAGAAAATCCGGATCGGCAGCCGCGATGCGGCCCCAGGCGAAGGCCTGCTTGTTGCGCTCGACGGCGACGCCGTTGAGCTCGATCGCGCGCAGCAGCGCTTGCAGCGAGATGGGAACCAGTCCGCGCTGCCAAGCAAAGCCCAGCATGATGATGTTGGCATAGACGGCATCGCCGAGCAGGCGTTCCGCCAGCGCATTCGCGTTGATCGTGTCCAGATTGCCGTCGCCGATCACGCGGCCGATCGCACGCAGGCGGACGGGCGAGGCGAGGTCGGCGTCGCGGAACCGGACGACGTCGCCGGTCGGCATCTCCGCGGTATTGATCGCGGCGCGCGTGCCGCGGCGGTAGGTGCCGGACGCCTTCGGCGAGGAGCTGACGACAACGTCACAGCCGATCACGGCATCGGCCGCGCCCTGGTCGATGCGCACCTGTTGCAGTGCCTCGGGGGAATCCGCAAGCCGGATATAGCTCAGCACGGGTCCGAATTTCTGCGCAAAGCCGGTAAAATCCAGCACCGACACGCCGCGCCGTTCGAGATGCGCGGCCATGCCGATCAACGCGCCGACCGTAATCACACCGGTACCGCCGACGCCGGTCACCAGCAGGTCGTAGGGCCGGTCGAGCGTTGCGGAGGTGGGCAGGAGAAGCGTCGCGGCGCGGCCGATCGCGTCGATTTGGCTTGCGGTCTTCTTTCGACGCGTCGCGCCTTCGACGGTGACGAAGCTCGGGCAGAAGCCGTTGAGGCAGGAAAAGTCCTTGTTGCAGGATGAGAGGTTGATCTGACGCTTGCGGCCGAAGGGCGTGTCCTTCGGCTCGACGCTGAGGCAGTTGGATTCGACCGAGCAATCGCCGCAGCCCTCGCAGACGAGATCATTGATGTAGGCGAAGCGCCTGGGATCGGTCATCTGCCCGCGCTTGCGCCGGCGCCGTTTCTCGGTCGCGCAGGTCTGCTGGTAGATCAGGACTGAGACGCCGGAGACTTCGCGCAGTTCGCGCTGCACGGTGTCCATCTCCTCTCGCGGGTGAATGGTGACGCCGACAGGCAGATCCGCCGGCGAGAACTGCGCGAGATCGTCCGAGACAAGCGCGATGCGCCCGACGCCCTCGGCGCGGACGCTGTGTGCGATGGCATGCACACTGACAGGCCCGTCGACCGGCTGACCGCCGGTCATCGCCACCGCATCATTGAACAAGATCTTGTAGGTGATGTTGGTGTTGGCGGCGACCGCCTGTCGGATCGCCATCGAGCCGGAGTGATAATAGGTGCCTTCGCCGAGATTCTGGAAGACGTGCTTGTGGCCGGTGAATTTCGACGAAGCCGCCCAGTTCACGCCTTCGCCGCCCATCTGGATCAGCGAGGAGGTCTCGCGGTCCATCCAACTCGCCATGAAATGACAGCCGATGCCGGCGAGGGCCTTCGATCCCTCCGGCACCTTGGTCGACGTGTTGTGCGGACATCCCGAGCAGAAATAGGGCGTACGCGTCGCGCCGCTGACGTTGATCGTGCGCGCCGCTTCCGGCATCAAGGCGGCAGTGCGTGCGGCGAGATTGAGGCCCGGGAAGATTGGATCGAGCCGGCGTGCGAGCACACCGGCGAGTGCGCGCGGCGACAATTCGCCGATCCACGAGATCAGGCGCGCCCCTTGCTCGTCGTGCTTGCCGACCATGCGCTCGGGCTTGCTGCCGGGATAGTCGTAGAAATATTCCTTGAACTGGCTCTCGATGATGCCGCGCTTCTCCTCGACCACGAGGATCTCGCGCTTGCCCTTCACGAACTCCATCGCGTCATGCAGTGCCAGCGGCCAGACCATGCCGACCTTGTAGATGTCGATGCCGATGCTGCGGCAGGCCGCTTCGTCGAGGCCCACCAGCCGCAGCGCTTCCATCAGGTCGAGATGTGCCTTGCCCGTCGTGACGATGCCGTAGGTGGCGTCCCTGACGTCATAGATGTGGCGATCGATTGGATTGGCCTTCGCAAAGGCGTAGACCGCGTGCTTCTTCGCCTCGAGCCGCTCCTCGATCTGCGGACCGGGCAGGTCGGGCCAGCGATAGTGCAGTCCATCAGGCGGCGGCGTGAACTCGGGCGTACGGAAGGCACGTGGCGGACGCAGCGCGACGGATGCGCCCGACTCCACGATTTCCGAAATTGCCTTGAAGCCGACCCACATGCCGGAGAAACGGCTCAGTGCGTAACCATATTCGCCGAACTCGAGATATTCGCCGACGCTTGCGGGGTGCAGCGTCGGCATGAACCAGCTCATGAAGGCGACGTCGGACTGGTGCGGCATCGACGAGGAGACGCAGCCATGGTCGTCGCCGGCGACCACCAGCACGCCGCCATGCGGCGAGGAGCCGTAGGCGTTGCCGTGCTTGAGCGCGTCGCCGGAGCGATCGACGCCGGGGCCCTTGCCGTACCAGAGCCCGAACACGCCATCGACCTCGCGGTCACCTTGGGTCTCGACCTGCTGCGAGCCGAGCACCGCGGTTGCCGCAAGGTCCTCGTTCACGGCGGGAAGGAATTCGATGCGGTCACGCTTGAGCCGTTCCTGGATGCGCCACAGTTCGAGATCGATGCCGCCGAGGGGCGAGCCGCGATAGCCGGAGATGAAGCCCGCGGTGTTGAGGCCGCCCGCGCGATCGCGCCTGACCTGGTCGAGTGCGATGCGGACGATCGCCTGTGTGCCCGTGAGGAAGACGCGGCCCTCCTCGCGGTCGTAACGGTCGGAGAGCTCGTAGGCGTCGAGGGACGGAATGGTGTCCATGCGGACCTCCCGCGGCATTCCCTGCCGGATTGGCAGAGGTTAGGCCCGGGCAACTGGTAGGTCTTACCTAATTTTCCTCACGGACGCGTCATTCTGGTAGATATATCCGATTTATCCTATAATTCGGTGAGATTATCCGATTTGGTGAGATTCATGATCGAAGAGCAGGACACGCGGATTCTTGCGCACCTCCAGACGGATGGTCGCGCCACCAATCAACAGCTTGCGGACGAGGTTGGCATGTCCACCTCGGCCTGCTGGCGCCGGGTGCGCGCGCTTGAGGAAAGCGGCGTCATCCGAGGCTACGCCGCGCTGATCGATCGCGAGCGGGCGGGGTTCGCGATGTCGGCCATCCTCCACGTCTCGCTGGAGCGGCACGATGCGAAGTTCGTCGACGAATTTGTGTCGCGGGTCACCAAGCGCCGCGAGGTGCTGGAGTGCTTTGCGACCACGGGCGATGCCGACTATCACTTGCGCGTCGTCGTGCATGACATGGCGGCCTACAACAGATTCCTCGACGAATTCATGTTCCGCATTCCCGGTATCCGTTACGTCCGCAGCAACGTGGTGCTGAAGGAGATCAAGACAGGGGTGGCGTTGCCGTTTTGAGGAAGGGTTGCGCGGATGATCCGTCGTCGTCCCGGCGTAGGCCGGGACCCATAATCACGAGTGCGAGTTGCTTGCGAAGCTGTAACGGCGAGTCCCGGTCACAACATTTGCTGCGGCGTATGGGTCCCGGCCTTCGCCGGGACGACGCCGCGATCGTGACTACATCCTCTCTCTGACAAACCGGCTGCGCAACGTGCCAATGCCAGTGATGTCGATCTCCACGACGTCGCCGTGCTTGATGTCAGGCGATGCGCCATCCGTGCCCATCCAGATCACGTCGCCGGGCCATAGAGTGAAATACTTCGTCAGCTCGACCAGAAACGGCACCACGCCGAAGATCATGTCGTTGGTGTGGAAGCGGTTGGTTTCCTTGCCGTTGACCCTGACGATCGTTTCCATCGTGTCGAGATCGGCTTCGGTTTCGATCCACGGGCCCATCGGCTTGAACGTGTCGGCATTCTTCGAGCGCCACAGGCTACGGTCCGCTTTCTGCCAGCTCCGCTCGCTGACGTCGTTGCCGATGGTGTAGCCGAACACGCAATCCATCGCATTCGCTTCGGTGAGATGCTTCACCTTCTTGCCGATGACGACGACGAGCTCGCCCTCGTAGTGGATGTTGTCCGTTGCAAAGGACGGGATCACGACATCCTCGTCATGCGCGATCAGCGCGTTCTGGGCGCGATAGCCGATCTCGGGCCGGTCAGGGACCGCCGGCACCTCGCCGCGCTTGTCGGCGGCCTCCTTCAGGTGCTTCAGATAGTTCAGGCCGACGCAATAGAAGGTGCGCGGGATCAACGGCAGCTCGATTCTGACCTGCGACAGTGGATGCGTGCGTGAGCCGCGCTGCCATTCACCGAAGGGATCGCCGTCGATCGCAATCACCTTATCGCCTTCGACGATCCCCCAAGAGGTCTTGTCCGAAGCCGTGAATTTCAGCCAGCGCATGTCCGGTCCTCGTCGTTATTCCGCGGCATCGCGAGGCTTCGCCTTCCAGGCGCCGGCGTCCGGCCGCCTCAGCCCGAGATTTTCACGCAATGTCTTGCCGCGGTATTCCTTCTGGAATAGCCCGCGCCGCTGCAACTCCGGCACGACGTGCTGCACGAAGTCCGCATAGGAGCCGGGCACGTAAGTCGCGGCGATGACAAACCCGTCGCAGCCGCGCTCGACGAACATTTCTTCGAGCTTGTCCGCGATCTCCTTGGGGCCGCCCACCATCGCATCCTGGACCTGGCCGCGGCCGGAGAAGGTGACGAAGTCGCGCGCACTCGGGTTGCTCTTGCCCGAATTCTTCAGAACGCCGTCGCGAATGCCCAAGATGCCCTGCATGCTCTTCAGCTCTTCCGTCGTCAGCGGCTCGTCGAGGTTCTTGGAGGCGAAATCGTAATTGAGTGCTTCGGCGAGCAGCGACAGCGCGTCGATCTCGAGCGGCAGCTTGTTGATCAGCGCCATCTTGTCTTCGGCCTCCGCCTTGGTCGCGGCGCAGACCGGCGTCGTCAGATTGCACAGGAACATCTGGTCGGGATCGCGGCCGGCTTTCGCCGCCTCGTTGCGCACGGCGGCGTAACCGTCCTTCGCGCCCTGGAGATTACGCGCGGCGGTGAAGATCACCTCGCCCCAGCGACCAGCAAAACGCTGGCCGCGGCCGGAGGCGCCGGCCTGGATGATGACGGGATGGCCCTGGTCCGAGCGCGGCACGGTGAACGGGCCGCGCGACTTGAAGGCCGCGCCCTTGTGATCGAGCCGCTTCACCTTGGTCGGGTCGGCGAAGCGGCCACTCTTTTTGTCCATGATGAGCGAGCCGTCTTCCCAGGTGTCCCAATGGCCGAGCACGACCTCCATGAATTCGTCGGCCTTGTCGTAGCGGGAATCATGTTCGGGATGGGAGTCGCGCCCCATGTTGAGCGCTTCGCCATCATTGAGCGAGGTGACGACATTCCACCCCGCCCGTCCGCCGGACATCAGATCGAGCGTGGCAAAGCGGCGCGCGACGTCGAACGGCTCATAGTAAGTGGTCGAGCAGGTCGCACCCAGCCCAAGGTTCTCGGTAACCAGGCCCATCGTGGTCAGCACGATCAGCGGATCCATCTTCACGCAGCGGATGCCGTATTCGACGGTGTGCGCGTGGTCATTGCCGTAGCGGTCCGGCATCGCCAGGCGATCGTCGAAGAATGCCATGTGGAATTTGCCGGCCTCCAAAATTCTGGCGATCTCCTGATAATAATCCGCCGACATCGAATCGGAGCGGGAGTCCGGATGCCGCCAGGAGCTCGGCAAATTCGTGCAGTTCTGCGCCTGAAGGAAGCCGACCAGGACCATCTGCCGATTCATGCTGCTGTTCTCCGGATTGTATCAGGCCAGGTCGAGGACGGTATCGAGCCGGTATTCGCGTGCCAGCGCGCGCAGCTTCTCCCAGGTTGCATCCTCGATCTCGATGCCGTCGTGAAGGCGCTGCTGCTCACGCAGGCCCTCGATCTCGCCGGGGTAGTAGACGCCCTTGCTGCCTTCGGACGGCGGCGTCGATTTCAGATATTGCGCGAATTCAGCGACCTCGCGCTTGAACTCCTTCAGCGGGCGGAACGCGGCGACGTTGAACACCGCCATGAAGCATCCGTCATTGTGACGGCCGGTGGGCTCGACGCCGAAGCCGAGGCCGGTGAGCAGGCCGCACAGCACCTCGACCATGGCAGCAAGGCCGCTGCCCTTGTAGCCCTCGGTGCCGCCAAGCGGCAGCAGCGCGCCGCCCTTGCGGTATTGGGTCGGATCGGTGGTGTGCCGTCCCTCGGCGTCGATGATCCAGCCGGTCGGAATCTCTTCGCTGCGGGCAACCGCGAGCTGGATCTTGCCGGCCGCCACCGCCGAGGTTGCCATATCCAGGTAGAACGGCGCATCGAGATCGGACGGCACCGCGATCGAGATCGGGTTGGTGCCGAGCCGTGCCTCCTTGCCGCCGAACGGCGCCACGTGCTTCGGCGAGCGGCCGGAATCCGCCGTCGCGATCCCGATCATGCCCTCGCGCATCGCCATCAGCGGATAGGCGGCAAGGCGGCCGACATGGCTCTGCCGGAACACCGTGCAGGCGGCGACGTTCGCCGTCCTCGCCTTCTCGATGGTCAGCGCCATCGCCTTCGCGTTGACGTGGAAGCCGAACCCCCAATGGCCGTCGATCACGGTCGTGGTCGACGATTCCTGGACGATGGTCCATTTGGCGCCGGGAACGATGTGTCCGGCCTTGATGCGATCGATATAGGTGGGAACGGCGATCACGCCGTGCGAATCATGCCCGGCGAGATTGGCATTGACGCAGCCGATTGCGACCGCATCGGCCTCTTCCTCCGAAGCCCCGGCGGCACGGAGCAGCGCGGCGCTGATGCGCGTGAGGCGGTCGGCCCTGACGATCGGCATGGCGTTTCCTCGGCTCGGTCCCCTTAACGGGCTGCTTGTTGAGTGCCATCGTCTCAAAGCGCCACTGCGATATCAATCTCCCGTAAACCAATACAGGGCTGCAAATTCGTAAAGAGAACGCGCCTTTGGTCGAAGATTCGTCCCGTGTGGCGGGATTTTCGACAGTTTTGCAGCCCTCGTTCGCGGCTCGTTCACTTTGATCGACGGTTTGCAGCGCGCGATAATAACCACTTAGGCGATCGCCCGTCATAAAGTCACCCGGGAGAAATAGGCAGAAATGCCCGGGAGCTGAGATCGTGCCGACGACACTCGCGCGCACCTTTGCGGCGTTGAGCGCCATCAACGAAGCGATTCTCTACGCGAAATCGCCGGACGAGCTGTACCAGAAGGTCTGCGACGCCGGGTTTTCGAGCGGGGACTTTTTGGCCGTGGCCGTGTTCCTGGTGGGACCCGACGGCCAGCGGCTTCGTTTTGCGGCCGGCTGCGGCGAGGACGTCGCGCGGCTGCGCTCCCTTGTGATCACGACGGAAGCCGGGACACCCGAAGGCTCGGGCGTCGGCGGCGAGGCGTTTCGCGATCAGAAGCTGTGCATCAGCAACGACTATCTGAACGACCCGCGTTCGCTGGCATGGCGGGTAGGCGCGGCTTCGGTCGAAATCGGCGCGGCGGCGGCGCTGCCGCTGCTCTGCAACGGCAAGAGTGTCGGCGTGCTCTACGTGACCCGCCGCGAAGCCGGCTCGCTGAGCGAGCAGATGGTGTCGCTGTTCGAACGCATGTCGGCCAACATCTCCTATGCGCTGGACAATTTCGAGCGCGAGACCGCGCGGCAGGCCAGCGAGCGGGCGACACGGCGGCTGAACCGCATGTTCTGCGCCATCAGTGCCACCAACGAAGCCATCCTGCGCGCCAAGACCGAGCTGGAGCTGTACCAGCTCGTCTGTGACGCGTCCGTGCACAGCGCCAAGTCGATTGCGACCTTCGTGCTGCTCCGCGAGCAGGGGTCGCACTGGTTGAAGCCAGTCGCCGCGACGGGCGAGCATCTCGATCTCGTCACCCAGGCGCGCTACTCGACCGATGCCGACAATCCGTTCGGCCGCGGCATAACCGGTCAGGTGTTCCGGACGCAGAAGGCGGTCGTCGAGGAAGACCTGCCGAGCCGTACCAAGGGAACGCCCTGGGAGCGCGTCAACATCGATACCGGCGTTGCCGCTTGTGTGGTCGCGCCCCTGATCAAGCACGGCGAGAGCGTCGGCGTCCTCCTGTTCTTCATCAGCCGCTCCTGGGCCAAGGACGAGGAGGTCGTCGCCCTGCTGCTGCGCATGGCGGAGAACGTCTCGTTCGCGATCGAGAATTTCGACCGGGAGGCTGAGAAGGCTAGGATTGCCGACGAAGAGGACCGCCTCGCGCGCATGTATGCGGCGCTGAGCGCCACCAACGAGGCGATCCTGCGGGCGCGGTGCCGCGCCGAGCTGTTCGATCTGGTTTGCGAGGCGACGGTGCAGGGTGCCAAGTTCGCCTCAACCTCGATTGCGCTGGTCGATCATCAGGCCGGATTGCTCCGCGTCGTCGCATCTTGCGGGCCGAACGCAGACGAAGTGCGAACCTTCAAGTTTGCGATCGGCGACGACGTGCCGGAGGGACGGGGGTTGACCGGCACGGCGTTCCGGACCCGGCAGCCCTGCATCAGCAATGATGTTCTCGTGGACGATCGCACACAGCCCTGGCAGGCCAGCGCCCGCCGCAACGGTATCGCTTCCTCCGCTGCGCTGCCGCTGTTCAACGGCGACAGGGTGGAAGGCATATTCCTGTTCAATTCGCCGGAGCGGGGCACTTTCACACCGGAATTCGTCGAGCTGTTGCGCAAGCTCCAGGCCAACGTCGCCTTCGCGCTGGAGAACTTCGATCGCGCCGACGAGAAGGCGCGGGCCGACAAGCAGCGCAACCGCCTGAGCGGCATGTTCGAAGCGCTCAGCGCCACCAACGAAGCCATCATGCGAGCCAAGACTCGCGAGGACCTGTTCGAGGTGGCGTGCCAGGCAGCCGTGCTGGGTGACATGTTCGCATCCGCGACGATTGGCATCATGGACGAGAGGCGTGAGCTCGTTCGCGTGGTCGCGGTGAAAGGACAGCTCCAGGAGCGAATGGTCGGGCGGACCTGCGTTGTTTCCGCCGAGCACCCCGAGGGCCAGGGCATCATCGGAACCTCGGTGCGGACCCGCCAGCCCAGTGTCATCAATGACTATCTGAACGACCCGCGTTCGGCGCACTGGCATTCCAAGGCGACCGAGGATGGAACCCGGGCCGCTGCCAGCTTTCCGCTGTTGCGCGGCGGCGAGGAGCCGATCGGCATTCTGCTTTTCCTTGCGTTGGAAGAGAATACCTTCACGCCCGATCTGGTCGAGCTGCTGGGTCGCCTGGCCGAAAATGTCTCCTTCGCCCTCGACAATTTCGACCGCGCCGAGGAGAAGGCCCGCACCGAAGCGCAGAAGGAACGCCTGACGCGCATGTTCGCGGCGTTGAGCGCGACCAATGAGGCGATCATGCGGGCGAAATCGCGCGCCGAATTGTTCGATCTCGTGTGCCTCGCCGCATCGAACGGCGCCAAGTTCACCTCGACGACCATCGCGCTCGCCAGCGCCGACACCGACCAGCTCAAGATCGTCGCCAGCGCCGGACCGTCGTCCGACACCACGCGCAATGTCCGCCTCTCGGTCGACCCCGAGCGCCCCGAAGGCCGGGGGATGGCCGGCACGGCGTTTCGAACCCGGCAGCCCTGCATCAGTAACGACTATCTCAACGACCAGCGCGTGAGCGCCTTCCACGCCATCGTTCGCGGCGACCGCGCGCGCGCGGGCGCGGCGATCCCGCTTATCGCCCACGATCAGCCTGTCGGTGTCATGATCTACATGTCGACCGAACAGGACACGTTCACCAGCGAATTCGTCGAGCTGTTGCAGCGCCTGGCAGACAACGTCTCCTTCGCAATGGAGAATTTCGATCGCGCCGACGAGAAGCACAAGGCCGACGAGCGGATCGAATACCTCGCCTCGCATGACAGCCTGACCGACCTGCCGAACCGCGAGACGTTCAACGGGCTGCTGCGCGAGGCGATCGACGCGGCGCAGCGCCACGATCACCGTTTTGCGGTGCTGTTCATCGATCTCGATCGCTTCAAGGTCATCAACGATTCGCTGGGGCACGAGGCCGGCGACCTGCTCCTGCTCGAAGTGGCGAGTCGCTTGCGCGGCGCACTGCGGACAAGCGACGTGGTGGCACGGCTCGGCGGTGACGAGTTCGTGGTGATCCTCGACCAGTGCGGCGAGATCGACGACGTCCAGGACATCGCGACTGGACTGCTCGCCGCGCTTGCCGAGCCCATGGAGCTGGCCGGCCACGAGTGCCATACCACGGCCTCGATCGGCATTGCGATGTATCCGGCCAACGGCTCCGACGCGCAGACGCTGACCAAGAACGCCGACATGGCGATGTATCTCGCCAAGGAAGACGGCAAGAACGGCTATCGCTTCTTCTCCAAGGAAGTGAAGACGCAGTCGATCGAGCGCCTGTCGCTGGAGAGCGCGCTGCGCCGGGCGCTGGAGCGCGAGCAATTCTCGCTGAATTACCAGCCCAAGGTGGACATGGAGACCGGTCAGATCACCGGCGTGGAAGCGCTGCTGCGCTGGACCCATCCCGATCTCGGCAATGTCTCGCCGGCGCAGTTCATTCCGCTTGCGGAGGAAACCGGGCTGATCGTGCCGATCGGCCGCTGGGTGCTGAATGAGGCCTGTGCGCAGGCCATGGCCTGGCAGCGCCGCGGCCTGTTGCCGCTGTCGATGGCGGTCAACCTGTCGCCGCGGCAGTTCGCCGATGAGCATCTGTTGCAGGACGTCGACGAGGCGCTGGCGGCCAGCGGCATGTCGCCAGTGCTGCTCCAATTGGAGGTCACCGAGAGCATGATGATGCGCAATGTCGGCCGCGCGCTCAAGGTGCTCGACGCCATCCAGAGCCGCGGCATTCGCCTCGCCATCGACGATTTCGGCACCGGCTATTCGTCGATGTCCCTGATGAAGCACTTCCCGATCGACACCATCAAGATCGACCGCTCCTTCGTGCGCGACCTGCCGCAGGATTCGGAAGACCAGGCAATCGCGCAGGCGATCATCAGCATGGGCAAGGCGCTCGGCATGACCGTCGTCGCCGAAGGCGTCGAGAACGCCGAGCAGGAGGCGTTCCTGCGCACTCATGGCTGCGACGAGATGCAGGGTTATCTGATCTCCAAGCCGCTGCCGGCGCGGCAGATGGCCGAGCTGTTGCGGCCGATGGCGCTGCCGGTGGCGCCGCCGCTCCAGCCGGACGCGGAGCCGGTCGCGGATGAAGGCGCAGCGTTACGGCTGAAACGCGCTGTCGTCTGACGGCTGCGGATGTAGTTCACGGACGTCGTGCTCGCCGGCGTCGGCCTTGCTCGGAAAATCCTGCGGCCCCGTCAGTGACGTCTGCTCGACGAACAGCGCGAGAATGGTGCGCGCGCCCTCGGCGAAGCTCGACCCGTCGTTCAAGCCGAGCTCGGCGCACCATGCGCTACCCATCGTCTCATTGTCGTCGAATACCGCCATTGCGGGACCCCACCACCAGGCAGGCGCCGGCGAGCGCTCGTCCGCGGGCACGACCTGCCAGCGGGCGAATTCTTCCATCACGCGCTCGAACTCCAGGCGTGCAGCCTGATGCATTCGCTCCATGCTCCCCGGGGTCCGCGCCTGATGACAGGCCGACGCGCGGACGTGATCGTGGCCTTGAGCTCGGAAAAATCGGATTCCGTAATCGGCGGAGCCACGCAGGCCGGCATCATCGCCGGGATGCGAGAAAATACGGCCGCCGGACAAACGCCGGCGCCGAAGCTTCATTCTAGCCGTTCAGGCGCCCGGCGGGCAAGGGCGCGGGCGCGTCCTAACGCGACCTGAGCGGATGCGCCTTCTGGTGCCAGGCCCAGGCGGTGCGGATGACCGTAGCGAGGTCGGAATGACGCGGCACGAAGTTCAGCACCTTCTTCGCAGCAGAGGGATCCGCGACCAGATAGGTGGGATCGCCGGCGCGGCGCGGCTTGACGGTGTGCGGCACCTCGCGTCCGGTTTCCTGCCTGATGGCGTCGAGGATCTCGCGCACGGAAAAGCCGGAGCCGGTGCCGAGGTTGAAGCTGCCGCCGGCGTGCCCTTCCTCCAGAAGCTTCAGTGCCGCCACATGTGCCGCCGCGAGGTCGGTGACATGGATGTAGTCGCGGATCGCGGTGCCGTCGGGCGTGTCGTAGTCGTCGCCGAACACCGCGAAGTCGACATGTCCCTGAAGCGCCATCATCGCGCGCGGAATGAGGTGGGTTTCGTTGTCGCGCAGTTCGCCGATGCCACCGGTCGCGTCGGCACCGCTGGCGTTGAAATAGCGCAGACAGAACGCGCCGAAGCCGTAGGCCGCGCGGTAGTCGGCCAGCATGCGCTCGATCATCCACTTCGATGCGCCGTAGGGGTTGATCGGCACGCAGGGAAAGTCTTCCGGCAACTCCTTGGAATCGGCGTTGCCGTAGACGGCGCCGGTCGAGGAGAACACGATGCGATGGCAGTTCGCGTTGCGCATCGCCTGTAACAGCGACAGCGTGCCCTGCACGTTGTTGATGTAATATTTCTGCGGGTCGGTCATGGACTCCCCGACGAGGCTCGCCGCCGCGAAATGCATCACCGCCGTGGCCTTGTGATCGGCGAAGGCGCGCCCCAGCGTCGTGCCGTCGAGCAGATCGCCCGTCACCAGCGGACCGGCGACGAAACTGCGATGACCTGTCGAGAGATTGTCATAAACGACGGGCTGATAGCCGGCGGCGGTCAGTGCGCGGCAGGCATGCGAGCCTATATAGCCCGCGCCCCCGGTGACGAGGACGGTCGGTCGGTCGGTCATGTCGTCTTCTGCTCTTCTCTTAGCGGAGGGGTCGGTTGCGGCTTAAGAGAAGATAGAGCGCGCGGGGGTTGGTGGTCAAATAGCGCCAGAGCAGGCGGCGTGGCTCGAGCCAGGTACGCCAGGCCCATTCAAGCCCGATCTTCTGCATCCATTGCGGCGCGCGGGAACGGCTGCCCGACAGAAAATTGAACAGGCCGCCGGATGTCTTGATAACGCCAACATTGGTGAGGTGCGGCGTGAATTCCTCCACGAATGCCTGCTCGTTGGGCACGCCGAGCGCGACCCACAGATAATCCGGCGCAAGCGCGTTGATCTCCTCGACCTTCTCGCGCAGCGCCTCGCCGCGCAGATAGCCGTGGCTGCGCCCGACGATCTTGAGGTTCGGATACATCGTCTGGACGTTCTCGACGGCCGTGATGTTCTCGGCCTCGCTGGCGCCGAACATGTAGAAGGTGCGGCCCACCGCTTCCGCCTTGCGCGCGACGACGTGGAACAGGTCCGTGGTCGCGACGCGCTCGGGCAGCGGGAACCAGGATTGCAGCTTCGACGCCGCCACCAGCGGCTGGCCGTCGGCATTGATCAGGTCGGCGGCGCGGAACAGGCGCTCGGTCTGCGGTTCGGTCGAGCAGCGCGCCAGCACCTCGCCATTGGCAGAGGTCAGGTACAGCGGACGACCGATGCGATTGTCAGGATCGGTCGCCTCGATCATGAAATCGGCGGTTTCCTCCAGGTCGAGCGCGGCCATGCGAAGGCCGCCAACGGTTGTCCGCGGCACGTCAGCGGTTGCCGCCCGTCCATCGAAGTTGACGCGGCGCTCAAGCATATTGTCTGCCTCGCTGGCGCGTTTGAGCTGCGGGAGTGAGCTCGTCAAGTACGACGCCGACGAGCTTGCGCTCGGCGCCGCCGAGCGCGGTCAGGATCTCTTCCAGGCTGTCGTTGATGTCGAGGCTGGTCGGCAGCACCGCCACCAGCGCGTCGGTCTCATCGAGCAGCTTGCGGCCGCCGGCCAAGAGCGGCACGGCGGGGCCGTCGAGGATCACGAGGTCATAGCCGCTCGCGGCACGCGCCTGCGCAATTGCCTTGCGGATGGCCTCGGTCGCCTTGCCGGGATCGCCTCCGGTTGCCGGCAGCACCGAGATGCCGTTGACCGTCTTGATCTCGCGCGCGTCCTTGCTGCCGATCGAGAGCCAGCCGAGCCGGCTCGGTTCGCTCTTGCCGCGACGGTTGACCTTGTTCGAGAGCGAGCATCCCTGATGGTCGGCATCGATCATCAGCACGCGGGCGCCGTCGCGCGCGGCCGCCAGCGCGAAATTCAGCGCAGCTACGCTCCGCCCGGTGGTCTCGCCGGTACCGACGAGTGCGATGACCGGCATCGCCTTGCCGTCGGCGCGTCGGGCCCCAGCAGTGCGCATATCGCGCCAGGCATTGAGCAGCGTGGTCAGGGGAAAGCCGGGGCGCAGGGTCGGCCAGCCGAGCCGGGTGAGATCGACGCCGCCCCCCGTGGCGAGAATGGCGCCGAGCGTGTGGATGACGTCGGCCTCCTGGAGGCGCGCGATCAGCGGCTTTTCGATCAGCGGCTTCTCGACCATCGAAGGCTGTAGCGGAGGTGCGGCAAGTTCCGGCGGAACCTGCGCAACTTCCGGAGCTGGCGAGGGCGGTAGAGGCGGTGCGGCCTCCGGAGCCCGCGCGCGTTGCGGAACTCGCGTTGCATCCGGCGCCGGCGTGCGCTGTGGACGGGCAGGCGTCGGCGCCGGCGCGGTCGCACCACGGAACAGCAGCTCGGCCGCAACGAACCAGCTTGACGCAGCGATCGCGCCGAAGATGAAGCCGATCATGGCGAACAGGCTCATCGCCGGCGGGAATGAACGCCGCTGCGGCACTGTCGCTTCGCCGATGACGCGGGCCGCCGAGGTGTTGAGCGTCTCCTGCTCCTCGGTCTCGCGCGACCGCTTGAGGAAGGACTGATAGACATCGCGGCTGGCGTCAGACTCGCGCTCAAGTTCGCGCAGGCGGACCGCAGCCTGGCTGAGCTGAACGCTCTGGCGTTTCTGCGCTTCCAGCGCCCGGTTGAGCGAGGCTTCGAAGTCGCGGGCGCGCGTCAGGTCGTTCTTGGCGGACTGGGCGAAGCGGTCGATCTCCTCGTTGATGGTACGCTTGAGATCTTCAACCTGCTTCTCGGTCTGGCGCAGCGCCGGATGGCGCGGGCCAAGCTCGCCGGCCTGCTCCGCATATTTCTTGCGGGCGTCGGCGTATTGCGCGCGCAGGTTCGCAATCGTCGGCGATTGCAGCGCCTCGGGGATCGCACCTGCGTCCGTGGCCGTGCGACGGCTCGCCTCGATCTGGTCGAGCCGTGCCTGCGCATCCATCGTCGCGGCGCGGGCGGCGGCCAGGCGCTGGTTGCTGGCGGAGAGCTGCTGGTCGCTGATCAGCGTATCCTGGGTGCCGACGAAATTGTTCTGGGCCTTGTAGGTGGCGAGCGCGGTCTCGGCGTTGCGCAGCCGCTCGCGCAGCTCCTTCAGGCGGCTGGACAGATCGTTGGTGGCGCGCCGTGCGGCCGAAGCCTGCGAGTTGCGGGATTCCGTGAGGTAGGCATTGGTCAGCGTATTGGCGAGCATCGCCGCCTTGGCCGGGTCCGTCGACCAGACTTCGATGTCGACGATGAAGCTCTTCTCGGTCTTGCGGATCGTGATGTGCTTGTTCAACGCGTCGAGCGCCGCGAGCTCCACTTCCTTCTTCTCCGCGGCGGAGGGTGCGCGGGGCTGAAGGCCGATCAGGCCGAGCAGCGACGACATCAGGCTCGTGCCCTCGCCGCCGCCGAATTCCGGATCCTTGTCGAGACCGGCCTGCTGGATCACCCGGAGCAGCACGCTGTTGGAGGTGATCAGGCGCGCCTGGCTCTCCACCACCATGGACATGCCGGAGACGTCCTGTGCGCGCGGCGTGAGCTCGCGATCGACGAGCTGAAGCTCGCGCGGATCGACATAGAGCTGGGCGGTGGCGGTGTAGCGGGGCGTCACGCTCTTGCCGACGGTGACCGCAAGCGTCGCGCCGAGCAGGGCGGCCGCGACGACGCCGACCTTTCGCCGCCAGAGCAAATTGGCGAGCTCCAGCACATTGAAGTCGGCCTGAGGCTTCCGTTCCGGAGCCTCCGGTCTGACCCGATCGATGGGCTGGTCATAGTCAAGCATGGTCCCCAGCTTTCATTCCAACTGCCGCGGGCTGAGGGGTTACTCTTCGCTTTACGCCACGCACCCGGGATATAGGTGCCCAATCAACGCAACAGGGAAAATTAACCATACTCATTGAGGGACTATTCACCGAAATGGCAAACAAAGCGTTTAAGCGCATGCTGCTCTTTGGCGCGTCGCCGTGACGCCGAGCTCCCCTAGAGATTAACGGTTCGTTACCGCGCGCAGCGTGGCCGCGAAGCTTCGCTCGTCGTGCGATCAGCTGCGCGCGCATGGCTGTCAGCTCTTCCGCAGGATGACGTGATAGTCGCCGCGGCGGACGTCGGTGCCGCGCGGGAGCACCGCGTTCAGCACCGCGGCGCCGGCGTCGACCAGGGCGGCAAACAGCGGCTTGCCCCGACGCATCTCGGGATAGCGGGGGCTCTCGACTTCACGACGATAGATCATCTCGAGACCGTTGGCGGCCGCGAATGCTTCGAGCCTCGGCAGCGTCACCAGCGGATGAAAGAACGTCGGGAACGGCGGCTCGCCGGGCAGGCCGGCATCCTTGATGCCGCGGATGTGCCGGTAGAACCAGACGTGGAACCAGTGCGGCGAATATTTGGTGACGACGCCTGACAGCGAGCGTGGATTGGGCGCGCCGATCAGGATCATTCCGCCGCGCTTGAGCGCGTCGCGGAAATTGAGCAATGCCGCTTCGACGTCGGGAAGATGTTCGATCACGTTGTAGCAGATCACGAGATCGAAGGTTTCACGCCCGAAACGGTAGGTCTGAACGTCACCGAGGATCGCCTCGTCCGCGTAGGTGTTGTTGCGGACCTGGTCCTCGTCGATGTCGACGACGGTGACGCGACTGCGGCCCGGCAATTCCGGCGGCAGGACGCTGCACGAGCCGCCGCCGGCTTCATAGATGGCGAGGCGGCCCTGCGGCAGTTCGCGGCGCAGCACGTCATGAACGGCGAGCAGGCTGTCGCGGGCTTCGCCGGGGATCAGATCGTGCAGCGCCTGGGTGGGTGGAGCGGCCGCGGAGACGTTGATTGCCGTGGCTGTCGCGAAATCGATCGTAGCTGGCTTGTTCATGGATTTTCTGACCGCGCTTGTTCTATTCAAATTTACAGGAAAAAACTCGCTTGCCCGAAGAGCAAATCTGATGCCGCGCCGTCTCACTGATCGCAGTGCTTACGGTCGGGTTAATGCGCATAGGCGTTAACTACGGCATCGTTCATGTTGAGATGCTGTCGGCGCAATGGACCGCGAATTGCACTAACACGCGTGCGAGGTTTCGCAGCAGAAACCAGCGAAGTCGGTTAAGTGCATGGTCTGTGCCCAGATGGCTGGAGATCGCCGGCGTGACGTCGGGATCTGCCACTCTCCGGCCGTTCATTTATGGGACGCATCCGTCCCGCGACGATGTGCCGTCGCGGGACGGGGGCGATCCGCGCGATCAAAGCAGGGCTTTTTCAATATATCTCGGACATCTAGGACGTCATGACATTGATCCCGACAGACCTGTCTGCCACGAGCATCTCGGACGTCGTGCGCGATCCCGACCGGGAGATCGTGGCGAGCTCCCGCGTCGTCGACCTGTCGGTCGGCATCGTCGTCTGCATTCCCTGTTTCCGCCGCCCGCAGCATCTGCGGCTGACTCTGGACTCGCTGGTAAGCCAGCGTACGCCCCGCTCCTTTGCCGTCGTCATGGTCGAGAACGATGCCGCGCGGCGCGAGAGCGCGCCGGTCGCCGCGGAGTATCTCGCCGATGGCCGGCTCCAGGGCATCTGTCTCGTCGAGAAGCGGCAAGGCAATTGCCAGGCGATCAACGCCGCGTTCGAGACGGCGCAGGCGCTGTTTCCCGCCGCGACCCGCTTCCTGATGATCGACGACGACGAGGTCGCATCGAGCGACTGGCTCGAGCTGATGGTTCGGACCGCGGAGGCGACCGGCGCCGACGTGGTCGGCGGGCCGGTGCTGCCGGTCTTCGACGACGACAGCCAGCCCTGGCTGTCGCGTCATCCCGCCTTCTGTCCCGCCTATGACTACAGCGGGGCGGTGCCGCTGATTTATGGTTGCGGCAATTGTCTGATCACGCGTGCGGTGTTCGACCGGTTCGATCGCCCGGCCTTCGACCTGCGCTTCAATTTTCTCGGCGGCGGCGACTGCGACTTCTTCGTGCGGTGCCGCGATGCCGGCATGACGTTCCACTGGACGGCGGAGGCGGTCATCACCGAGACCGTGCCACAGAGCCGCACCGGTCTTGGCTGGATCGCGAAACGCGGCCTGCGCATCGGCGCGATCAATTATCGCGTGCAGTCCAAGGCTGCGCAGAGCGCATCGGCGCGGATGCTGGTGTTTGCGCAGATGGTGGGGCGGCTGCCGCTGTCGCTGGTGCGCGCGGTCGGTCTGCTGACGTCGTCGAAGACCGTCGTTGCGATGCATCCCGTGATGGTCGCACTCGGCTCCGTGCTCGCGGCGTTCGGTATCGAGCCGAAACCCTATGAAGCCTCGAAGATCGTGTCCTGACGCCGTGACGGTGGACTAGATGCCAAAACGGGTGAGAAGCACCCGCACAGCCGAACGTGGCAGCGATTTGAGTGAGCGCCGGGCGACCATCGCGAGATAGGCGAAGGCTTGGCGATATCTGCCGAAACGCACGGCCTGCATTGCCGAATAAGTGACGAGATGGACCTCTGCGGCCTGGCGCAACGGCCCGGCCATGCCCTCGGGCAGTCTCGCCAGGATCAGCCCGTCGTCGAAGACCCGCGCGACAGCCGGGAAGAAATCCTGCGGCGTCCGTACCGCCGCGTTCATCGTGTTGGCCGTGTGCAGGCGATAGTCGAGCATGAGCTTGGGCGCGAATTCGAACTCGCCGATCGCGGCAAGACGGCACCAGCAGTGCCAATCCTCGCAATATCTGAGGGAGACGTCGAAGCCGCCGATGGCGCGGAAGGCTTCCGCACGGGTGAGCACGATGCCGCCATTGACGATGAAGTTGCCGGCCGCGAGCCGCGTCAGAACATCGCCGGATGGTTTGCTGCGTCCTTTCAGCAGGTCGCGCCGGCCGATCTGCCGTCCTTCGCTGTCGATCGTGTTGTAGTCGCCATAGACGAGAACCGCGCGCGGCGCGCCGCGCGCTGCCGCCAGCAGTGTCGCCACTGCACCGGGACGCAGTCGATCGTCGGCATCGAGGAAGAGCAGCCAGTCGCCGCTCGCATGCCGCGCGCCCAGATTGCGCGCCGCCGATACGCCGGCGGAATCGTTGTTCATCAGGCGAAGCCGCCCGTCTCGCAGGGCGCGGACGATCGAAGCGGTATCGTCGGTCGAGCCGTCGTCCACGACGATCACCTCGGTGACATCGACTTGTGCCAGCGCGCTCGCGATAGTTTCGCTGATATACGCCGAAGCGTTCTTGGCGGGAATGACGACGGACACCGACGGGGCCGGACTCATCGGCAGCGGCAGGCGCGTCGCCGGCGCTACGCGCGAGGCTGGCGGTAGTTCGAGAACCTCGTCGGCGGTGATCAAGCGGCGGCTCGTCTTTAATGGTCTGTTAACCAGGGCGGGTTTGCCAAGCGGGCAATGTCAACAATCGAAATCTCGGCTGCTGCGAATGATACCCGCATTGTGGGCAAGTCGCTGCTGCGAGCGTCCGCGCGGCGCCGGATTCGTGGAATAACGTTAAGCCGATGACATCGAGCCTGCCGCAAACCTAGGGAGTGCGGCAGCGCTGCTCGCGCAGAATTATGCCTGTCGTCTTCGTCATGCTGGTTGACGGATGGTTAACGGCCGTGAGCTAGAACCTGAAGCTTCGCCGGCCTCACCCCCTGTCGCGATGGATTGCAGCTTGGATCGCAGCGCCGCTGACATGACTGACGTCGAAGCCCAACCGTTCGGCCACGTCCTGCGCGATGGACTCGCGGGGGTGAACGCCGTGCGCGCGGCGCGCTGCCTCGTCGCCGTCGCGGCCTTGCTGTTGATCCTGGTGACGCTCGATCCGTTTCCCGACCTGCGCAGCGAGAACTTCGTGACCGTCGTCGGCGGGCGAATGGCGCTGACCTACATCGCCTTCGGCCTTTTGGCCGTGGTCGCCGTGCTGTTCGTCGCCGCGACCGATGCGCCGGCGCTGAAGACCCTGGTGACCCCGCTGCATCTCTGTCTCGTCGGTTGGCTGTTGATCAACATCGCCTTCTCCGAGAGCCGCGGCGTTTCGTTCCAGCGCTTCGTGCTCGCCGCGAGCGTGACGTCGCTCGCCGTGCTCCTGCCGCTATTGCCGCCGACGCAGCGCAGCTTCAACCTGTGCCTCGGCGGTGCCGCGCTCGCGCTGCTGGTGCTGTGCTATCTCGGTGTCTTCCTCGCGCCGCAATATTCGATCCACACCGCGCTCGACATCACCGAGCCGCAGCTCGCGGGCGACTGGCGCGGCAGTTTCGGCCACAAGAACGTCGCCTCGCCCGTGATGACCATTCTGGTCTATGTCGGCATCTACCTTTGCGGTGTCGGCTCGTTCGTGATGGGCCCGGCGATCGCTATGCTTGCCGGAATCTTCCTGATCTTCACCGGCGGCAAGACGTCCTCGGTGCTGTGTCTTGCGATCTACGCGCTGGCGTCGCTGGTCTACGTCACGCGGAGCCTGTGGCTGAAGCGGATCATCTGCTTCGTGCCACTGATCGTGATGAATCTGCTCACGGTCGGCAGCGTCCTGAGCCCGGCGCTCGGCGCCATGACGCGGCTGCTTCCGCTCGATCCCACCTTCACCGGCCGTTCCGCGATCTGGGAGTTCGCGCTCGCAGCCGTCGCGGAAAAGCCGATCATCGGCCACGGCTATGCGGCCTTCTGGGACGACGTCAGCGCACGGCAGACCGCGCAAGGCGCCGAATGGGCGACGACGGCGGCGCACAGCCACAACAGCTATCTCGATCTCGCGGTCACCATCGGCCTGCCGGGGCTGCTGCTCGTGATTCTCGTCTTCGTGCTCGCACCGCTCGGCAATTTCCAATCGGCTCAGGCGCACAACCGCAGCAGCGCGCTGGCAAAACTGTTCCTGACGATATGGCTGTTCGGCCTATATTATGGAGCCACCGAGACCTTCCTGCTCGATCGGCAGAATCCGATCTGGTTCATGTTCGTTCTCGCGGTGGCCGGCCTGCACTTCATGGCCAGGTTCCAGTGCGTCGCGCCTACGGAACCCGAGCGCTGACATCTTGTCGCAGCGGAAACGGCTTTGGTTGCATCGGCTTAACGATAAGCAGCGACGTTACTTGTGGTCCGCGGCGAAACATAATCTATCTGGAAACACTCAGTAATCGTAAGTCCCGCGGATGACGTTCCTCAGCGTCGAGCAATCAGAAGGTCGGGTGTCCAGCACGCCGGGAATCGTGGTCGATTTCGTGCGTGACTGGCGGCGGGCTGCTTCGCGCCTGAACGCAGGCCATCGTACCGCGTTCCAGCACGGCTACTGGCTCGGCGCCTGGTACGAGGCATTTCACGAACGCGCACCGCTGATCGCCGTGATTTCCGATGCCGCGACCGGCAAGGACATCGCGCTGGTGCCGATGATGAGCCATATCAGGCGCGGCATCCGCATCGTCGAGTTTGCCGATCTCGGCGTCTCCGACAACAACGCCCCGATCCTGTCGCTCGATGCCGCGGTGGACGCGGCGGCGATGTGTGCGATCGGCACGGCGCTGGTCGGCGCGCTGCGCGCCTTGCCTGACGGCTTCGATCTGCTGCGCCTGAAGAAGATGCCGGCCCAGATCGGCGGCAAGCCGAATCCGTTGGTGTCGCTCGGCCGGATCGGATCCTCCTCGCTCAACGGCAATCTCGTGCTGTTGGGTGACGACTATGGAGCCTACCAGGCGTCGATCAAGCGCATGCAGATGCCGCGCTGCTGGCGCGTCTTCAGTCGGCACGCCGGCGCGCGGTTCGAGATCGTCACGGATGTCGCGCGCGCGCATGAGTTGCTGGACGTGATGGATGTCCAGCAGCAGGCGCGCATGCGAAAGCTCGGCTCGCCGTTTGTCCTCAACGACGAGACTCATGCGCGGTTCTACCGCGAGGTGGCCCGCCAGGGCATCGCGGAAGGCTATGCAGTCGTCTCGGCGCTGGTGTGCGACGAGGGCGTCATCGGCACCTCGCTCGGCGTCAGGCACGGCGCGACTTATTATCTGCTGCGCATCAGTCACGCCGGCGATTCGTGGTCGAGCTGTTCGCCCGGGCTGCTTGTTACCGAGCGCACCATGTCGGCGCTGCATGCAGAGGGCGTGCGCCGTTTCGATCTCAGCATCGGCAACCAGGACTACAAGCGCCGCTTCGGCGCCCAGCCGGTGCCGCTGACCGATGTCAGCGTCGCGCTGTCCTGGCGCGGCGCGCCCTATGCATGGCGCGATCATGCCGCGCAGGGCTTGCGCCGATATCCAAGGCTCGCCGCCATCGCCACGCCGGCGCTGCGCAAGATGCGCTGATCCGTCATCGCGAAAGGCCCGCACTGAAGGCCTCCAGCAGCGCGCGCCCTTGCGGCCAGTCGCCGAGCCCGCTCGACGCATTGATGTGGCCGAGTGCGCCGAGCACAATGAGACCGGACCGCCAGGCGTGCGCTCGCTGCATTGTCGCATTGATCTCGCCATAGGGATCGTCTGTACTGGCGATGACGAGCGAAGGGAAGCGCAGCGCGCGGTCCGGCACCGTCTTGAACGCGGCGGCCTCCATCGGAAAGTTGGCGCCATCAGGATCGGGCACCGCGACCAGAAACGCGCCCGCGATGCTGGATGGGAATCGGGCGGCCCAGTGCGCCACCAACAGGCAGGCGAGGCTGTGTGCGACCAGCACGGGCGTCGTCGCGCAGCGCCTGACCGCGCGCTCCAGCGATTGCTCCCAGTCGGCGAGGTCCGGCTGGTCCCAGTTCGCCGGCTGAAATCGCTGGAAGCGCGCATCATTGCGCTCCCAAATCGTCTGCCAATGGGTGTCGCCGGAGCCGCCGAGGCCGGGCAGGGTGATGATGTCGTGCATGGTCGTCCCGTGATATCTGAGAGGGAGACGCAGTGTGGCCGGGCGAGACGCTGCGTGACATGGCAAGTCATCGGTGGAATCGATCATCCGCCGTTGATCTCAAGGCGGAATGGAGAATTTTGTTGGATCGCTTCGGAAGCATCGACGCCAAGGACTTGAAGATCCTGGAGGCGTTGCAAGTCAATGCGCGGGTGCCGCTGTCCGAGCTCGGCCGTGCCGTCGGGCTGTCCCAGCCGGCCGTCTCCGAGCGCGTGAAGCGGCTGGAGGAAGCCGGGATCATCGAAGGCTACGGCGCCCGCATTAACCCCCGCGCGCTCGGGCTCGGCCTGATGGCGCTGGTGCGCCTGCGCACCACGCACGAGCACATCAAGACCTGCCTGAGACGGTTCAGCGAGATGCCCCACATCATCGAAGTCCATCGTGTGACCGGCGATGATTGCTTCGTGCTCAAGGTGCTCGTCCCGGCGCCGGAAGACCTCGAGACGATCGTGGACCGCATTGCCGGCTTTGGCGCCGTCACGACCTCGCTGGTGCTCCGGAGCGAGCCGGCGCGGCCGATCGGCAAAGACCTCGTCAGGAAGAAAGCCGAACGCAGCTGAGGCAGGACCCGCGCGATCGGCACGTCATCGCGCCGTCACAAAGCTCCGGATTGCGCCAGGCTACCGGTTATCGTGCGCGTTGTGTTATCGTCGCCTCTGTTTTCCGGAGGCGACATGGAAGATCGTTCGGCAAAATATCGCGCATTCTATGCCCGGTTGATCTGCGCCGCGGCGAAGGCCGCGGATCCCCGCATCGAGCAGGCGTTTCGGACCGTCAGGCGCGAGCCTTTCGTTGGGCCCGGGCCGTGGTCGATCTCTCTCGGCAGCCACACCTATGCCGTGACGCCCGATGATGATCCCGCCTTCATCTATCAGAACGCGCTGCTGGCGCTCGATAGCGCGCGCGGCCTCAACATCGGGATGCCCAGTGCGCACGCCTATTGGCTCAGCGGCTGCGCTGTCAAGGAAGGCGAGACCGTGATCCAGATCGGGGCGGGCAGCGGCTATTACACTGCGATCCTCGCGCATCTCGTCGGCCCCGGCGGGCGTGTCCATGCCTACGAAATCGACGAACGCCTGGCAGGACTCGCACGCGACAATCTCAAGGACATCGCTCACGCGGATCTATGCGAACGTTCTGGCATCACGTCCGGTCTGCCCGATGCGGACGTGATCTATGTCTGCGCGGGCGCCGCGCAGCCGGCCACGGAATGGCTCGAGGCGCTGCGGCCGGGCGGACGCCTGGTGTTTCCGCTGGCGCCCGAAGGCGTGCTCGGTGGCATGTTGATGATCACGCGCCCTGACAAGGGCGCGGTCTGGCCGGCAAGATTCCTGGGCCGTGCCCAGTTCATCGGCTGTGCGGGATTGCAGGATGTTGAAGCCGGCCGGCGATTGGCCGAGGCGTTTGCGAAAGGATGGGAGAGCGTGCAGTCGCTGCGCAGAGGAGGCGCTCAGGACGAGACGTGCTGGTTTGCCGGTGAAGGCTGGTGGCTCTCGACGGCGCCGGCACCTGCGCCGGCGATCAGCATTCCTGCGCACGCGGACATCACGCAGGCTTGACGTCAGGCGTCGCGCATCACGATCCCGTGCAACCTGCACAGCGAAATCGGCCACGCGAGGCGCGAACGAGGCTGCGACAATACCAGCGGCGCGCCAGCACCTGTGCGGGCCGGCGGATCATCTGCGCGATCAACAAGAGTTCGAAAGCCATCCGTATCGCTTTTGGTGAAATCTCCTCCACGGAGATGGGGCGGCATTTCCGAAAGAGAATGCCGCCCCTGTCGCATCAGCCATGCAGCTTTTTGGCGGTCTCCGCGATCTGGCGGCCCTGGTAGCGCGCGCCGGCGAGCTCGTTGGCGCTGGGCTGGCGGCTGCCGTCGCCGCCGGTGATCGTGGTGGCGCCATAGGGCGCGCCGCCGGTGACCTCGTCGAGCATCATCTGGCCGGCGAAGCCGTAATTCATGCCGACCACCACCATGCCGAAATGCAGGAGGTTGGTGATGATCGAGAACAACGTCGTCTCCTGGCCGCCATGCTGGGTCGCGGTCGAGGTGAAGGCGCCGCCGACCTTGCCGTGCAAGGCGCCCTTGGCCCAGAGCCCCCCGGCCTGATCGAGGAAGTTCGCCATCTGCGAGGCCATGCGGCCGAAGCGGGTGCCGGTGCCGACGATGATCGCGTCGTAATTGGCGAGATCCTCGATCTCTGCGATGGGAGCCGCCTGATCGACCTTGTAGTAGGAGGCTTTTGCAACCTCGGCCGGCACCAACTCCGGCACGCGCTTGATGTCGACGGTCGCGCCGGTCTCGCGCGCGCCTTCGGCAACGGCGTTGGCCATGGCTTCGATGTGGCCATAGGCGGAATAATAGAGGACGAGAACTTTGGTCATGGGAAGTCTCCGTTTCAGATTTGATGGATTGATCTTTGGAGTCGTCATGCCCGGGCTCGTCCCGGGCATCCACGTACTTGTTTTCCGTGCCGAAAGGCGTGGATGGCCGGGACAAAGCCCGGCCATGGACGGAGAGAGCGGTTTACGCCGCGTCGACGAGCACGATCTCTGAATCTTCCAGCGCGGTGATCTTCAGCTGGTCCTCGTCGCGGATCGCAGCGCCGTCGCGGGCGTTGACGCGCACGCCGTTGATCTCGACCGCGCCCGCCGCGGGCACCAAATAGAGATGCCGCGACTTCTGCGACTGGTACTCCGCACTCTCGCCCGCCTTCAGCGTGGTGGCGAGCACCCGCGCGTCGGCGCGGATCGGCAGCGCATCCGTGTCGCCCTCAAGACCGCTCGCGATGGTGACGAGCTTGCCGGAACGATCAGCCTTCGGAAACGGTTTCGAGCCCCAGGTCGGTTGTCCGCCGCGTGACGTCGGCTCGATCCAGATCTGGAAGATCCGGGTCTTGCTCGGCTCGAGATTGTACTCGGAGTGGCGGATGCCGCTGCCGGCGCTCATCACCTGCACGTCACCCGCTTCAGTGCGGCCCTCGTTGCCGAGGCTGTCCTGATGGGTGATCGCGCCCTCGCGCACATAGGTGATGATTTCCATGTTGGCGTGGGGATGAGCGGGAAAGCCGGTGTTCGGTGCGATCTCGTCGTCATTCCACACCCGCAAGGCGCCGTGACCCATGTTGTTGGGATCATAGTGGCTTGCGAAAGAGAAATGATGCTTGGCCTTGAGCCAGCCGTGATCGGCGCCGCCGAGCTCCGCGAAAGGTCTGAGTTCGATCATTTGCGTAATTCCTCGAGTTGAAGGGTGGCGCCTGGATCAGGCGCCGAACCCGCCGTCGACGTTGAGCACGGTGCCGGTGACGAAGGAGGCTTCGGGACTTGCGAGGAAGGCGACGCCCGCTGCGACTTCCTCGGGGCGGCCAAAGCGCTGGAGCGCGTGCTGCTTGCGCTGGGTCTCGGCGAACTCGCCGCCGTCCTTCGGATTCATGTCGGTGTCGATCGAGCCGGGCTGCACCACGTTCACAGTGATGCCGCGCGGGCCGAGGTCGCGTGCCGCGCCCTTGGTGTAGCCGACGACGGCCGCCTTGGTGGCGACGTAGTCCGCAAGTCCCGGGAACGAGGCGCGGTCGGCCAGCATCGAGCCGACGGTGACAATGCGACCGCCTTCACCCATCAACTGCGAGGCGGCGCGGATCGCCGCGATCACGCCATGCACGTTGACCTGATCCTGGCGGGCAAGCGCTTCGGTGTCGGCATTGGCATCGTCGATCGCGCCGCCGGCGGCGACACCGGCATTGTTGACGAGGATATCGAGGTGGCCGAACGCCTTCGCGACGTCCTTGACCAGCTGCGTAACGTCCCCGGCCGAGGCCTGGTCCGCCCTAAAGGCGCGCGCCTTGACGCCCTTTGCCTTCAATTCCGTGACGACGGCTTCCGCCTTGTCGGGCGAAGCGACATAGCTGATGGCGACATCAGCGCCTTCATCTGCGAGCGCGCGGGCCGAAGCCGCGCCGATGCCGCGCGAGCCGCCGGTGACGAGGGCAACCTTGCCTGAGAGCTTCTTGGTCATTGGATTTCTCCGTTGCGTCAGTTTGCGATTGACCCTTGGATAAGCCTCCGTCCGTGGTATAGAAATAGAAACTGTCGAAACGCATTGTTTCGATATTTGTCCCTAATGGATCGGCTGCCATGGCAAAACTCCCCGACTTCGAGGCGCTCGCGATTTTTGCAAAAGTCGTGGAATTACGGTCGTTTGCGGGGGCCGCAAGCGAGCTTGCGATGTCCAAGGCGACGGTCTCCAAGGCGGTCACGCGGCTGGAGGAGAGGCTCGGCGCCCGGCTGTTCAACCGCACCTCGCGCCGGCTCGCGCTGACCGATGCCGGGCACAAGCTCGCCGAACGCGCGACACGCCTGCTGGCCGACGGCGAAGCCGCGGAGAACGAAGCACTGGCCCAATCGGTGGCGCCGCGCGGACTGGTCCGGCTCGCCGTTCCCATGACATTCGGCATCAAGGCGGTGGCGCCGCTGCTGCCGGAATTCTTTCAGGCCTACCCGGAAGTCTCCGTCGACCTGCATCTGAGCGATGCGACCGTCGACCTGATCGGCGAAGGTTTCGACATGGCGGTGCGGATCGCGCGGCTGCCGGATTCCTCGCTGATCGCACGGCAGCTCTTCACCATGCCGCGCTACACCGTGGCCGCGCCGTCCTACCTCAAGCAACACGGCCGGCCGACGCATCCGATGCATCTGGCCGAGCACAAATGCTTCAGCTACGCTTATCTCTCCACGCCCAACGTCTGGCACTACACCAATTCGGCCGGCGAGCAGGCCAGCGTGCGCCCGGGCGGCCAGCTTCGCGTCAACAATGGCGAGGCCGTGATGCCGGCGCTGATCGCAGGCCTCGGCATCGCCGAGCTGCCCGAGTTCATCGTCGGCGAGGCGATCTCCTCAGGCCAGGTCGAAGTGATCCTGAAGGACTGGAAGCAGGCCGAAGGCGCGGTGCACCTGGTGACGCCGCCCGGCGGCCCGCGCCCCGCTCGTGTCGAGGCGCTCGGCGATTTCCTGGCGGCGAAGCTGCCGGGCACGTGCAAGCGGCGGGCGAAGAAGAGTGCGAAAGCAAAGACCTAGGGCGAGAGCACTTCCAACGACCCCGTCATTGCGAGCGCAGCGAAGCAATCCAGAATGTCTCTGCGGCGGGATTCTGGATTGCTTCGTCGCAAGAGCTCCTCGCAATGACGGATCGACTAAGCCACCTTCACGCCGTCGATCGCGACGATGCGCAGGCTCGGCTTCAGCGTCTCGTCCAGCTGCGACTTCAATTCGTGAACGCGAGGGTCGCTCGAACGCTTCGCGCAAACCGCATATTGACGGACGGATTGCGCCAATGCGCGCCGTGCTTCCGGCGTTCGCGTCACTTCGGGCTTTGCAAGCCGCAGGACAATCGCGGCGAGATTCACCAGCATCTCGTCCAGGGCGACGTCGATAGTTGCGAGTTTTCCCATGGCACACTCCTGGGAGGGCAACGGAGGCCTCAGGCATGCGTTCCGGGCTCGGCCGAACATGGCTAACGCTTCGTAAACAGCTTGTTCTTGCCAATCGCCGCGCTAGGCTGGGAGCGAAACAAGAAAAATTGGGGGAGTGACCTTCATGGACCGACGCGATCTCTTGCGCGCCGCTGCAACCTTGCCGCTGTTGCGCGCTGCGTTACCTGACAAGGCCTTCGCCCAAACCTATCCGGTCCGCAACATCACCATGATCGTGCCGTTTCCCGCCGGCGGACAGGCCGACCTTGCGGCGCGCCCCGTCGCACAGGCGCTGGAGCGGGTCCTCGGCAAGCCCGTCATCGTCGACAACAGGGCCGGCGGCGGTGGCGGATCGGTCGGCAACGCCGCGGCGGCACGCGCCGAGCCTGACGGCTACACGCTGCTGATGACACTGTCCTCGCTCGCGGTGCTCCCCGAGGCCGACCGGCTGTTCGAGCGTCCCGTTGCCTACGAGGTCTCGCAGTTCATGCCGATCTCGCGCGTGCTCGCCGATCCCACGCTGCTCGCCGTGCCGGCTTCGGCGCCATGGAAGACGGCGCAGGATTTCGTCGAGGACGCGAAGAAGCGCCCCGGCCAGATCACCTTCGGCTCGTCCGGGCCCTACGGCACGCTGCACGTGGCGATGGAGATGTTCGCAAGCAGCGCCGGCATCAAGCTGCTGCACGTGCCGTTTCGCGGTGCAGGTCCCGCGCTGACCGCGATCCTCGGTGGTACCGTGCAGGCGATCGCCGCCGCACCCGGCACGCTGAAGCCGCAGGTCGACGATGGCAGGCTGCGCGTGCTCGGTAATTGCGGAGCGCAGCGCATCGCGAGCTTCCCTGACGTGCCGACCTTCCAGGAGCTCGGCTACAAGGATGTCGAGATGTACATCTGGGCCGGGCTCTTTGCACAGAGTTCTCTTCCTGCACCAATCGCGACCCGCCTGCGCGAGGCGATGGCGCAGGTGATGACGAGCCCCGATGTCCTCAAGGCGTTCGAGGCCTCGGGCAGTCTCGTCGCCTATCAGGATGCACCGGCCTTCTCGCAATTCGTCGCGACCGACAGCGCGCGGCTGATCGCGGCGGTGAAGAGGATCGGCAAGGTGGAGTAGGGGGCATCGCGGTGGCCCGGAGAATGGGCCGGGCGAACAGGTTCCAAGCGCTCTTTCACGTTTTGTTGTTGGTCCAGAACCTTCCCCCGCCTCATTGATTGAGGAGGTTTTGACGGATCGGGAAGGACCGAGACAATGCGAACAGAGCGGATTGCGCTGGGTGTGGCGCTCGCGATCGGCGGCATCGTTGCGCAGGGCGCAGCCGTCGCCCAGGAATATCGCGGCACAATGGAGCAGCAGATGGCCTGTACACCCGATGTGTGGCGGCTGTGCAGTGACCAGATTCCGGACAGGAACCGCATCGTGGCTTGCTTGCAACAGAACACGCCGCAGTTGTCGAGCGGCTGCCGTGCGGTGTTCCAGTCCAACAATCAGGTCCAGCAGCAGCAGCCGGTGCCGCGCAACCGCATCGCGCCGCCGCCGCGCTATAACAATGCGCCGCCGCCGCCTCCATACGCGCAGCCGCGGCCCTATTATGATGAGGACGACGATTAGCGCTGCCTGGCGCACGGTACGCAGCGTAAGCGCCAAGATGCGGTCGTACCGCTTCGTTCAGCGCTCCCTCTTGCTGTCCGACTCAGGTCGATGGCCAAGCGCCATCCGCAAGACAACACCGAAGAGAATGGCTGCGACTGGCCAATGGAACCAGATTTTATGCGCGCCAGTGAACAGATTGATCAGAATTAAAAAGGCCGACACCGTGAGGGCCGCTGCAACCGGGCGTGGCAGCTTCGCCAGCCAGTCCGAGACGACACTCGTCCATGAGGATGGCCCGTGCCTGTCGCCCATCCGCATAGCACCGGCATCCTCCCGGCGAGCTGGGCTTTCGTTGACCGCGAAGCTCCCTCGGCCGGCGGCTTGGTCGCCCAAGGTCACCCGATAGCTGGTCAAGGGAGCAATGTTCTTCATGGGCCGCTGGCCGAGACAGTCGAAGCCGACGGCCAGTTTGTTGTGCACCTGATCGTAGACCGAGCTCGAGATCACGACGCCGCCGGGTTCAGCGAGTTCTTGCAGCCGCGACGCAATATTGACTCCGTCGCCATAGATGTCGGAGCCATCAACCATCACATCTCCGAGGTTGATGCCGATGCGAAACCGCATCGGGTTCACGCGAGACGGGTCCGAATCCTGATTTGAAATCTCTTGCTGAATTTCGACCGCACATTGCACGGCCTCGACGACGCTGGCGAACTCGGCGATCACGGCATCGCCCCAGGTATTCACGATGCGACCGTCATGACGCTCGACCAATCCCGCAATGGCCGTGCGGTAGCGGCGGAGCGTCTCCAGCGTTCCCGCCTCGTCTGCTTCCATGAGGCGAGAATAGCCGTATACATCGGCGCACAGTACGGTTGTCAGCCGTCGTTTTACCTTATCGTCGGGCATGGTCCCTACATTAGCCTCCCTGACCGGCAAATGCATCAGGCATCCCGCAATCGCCTTACGGTCTGATCTCGCAGACATCGACCCATTCGGCCGCGGTCAGCTCGGCCATTCGGTCGGGCGTGATGCGCACCGCGCTGTGGGTCGAGCCTGCGGCCGGCACCACGACGTCGAACGCCTTCAATGAGACGTCGCAATAGATCGGCAGTGGCGCCTTCAGGCCGAACGGGCAGACGCCGCCGACCTCGTGGCCCGTGATATCCGCGACCTCTTCCAGTCCCAGCATTTTCGGCTTGCCGCCGAATTGCGCCTTCACCTTCTTGTTGTCCATGCGCGATGTGCCGCTCGCGACGATCAGGATCACGCGCTCGCCGATACGCAAGGACAGCGTCTTGGCGATCCGGCCGGGCTCGACACCATAGGCTTCGGCGGCCAGCGGCACGGTTGCGGAGCTGATCGGGGATTCGATGACGGATATGTCGGGGGCTTTTTCGGCGAAGAAATCGCGAACGGATTGAAGGCTCATTCCAGACAGCTCATTGCAAAACTCATGGGGGCGACGACGCTTAGGCGATTCCTGGCAGCTCGGAGAGGGCGCGGATACGATGATCCGGCGCGAACCCGAGCTCGTCCATCTGAGTACGGATCGCCCTGAACATCGTCAGCGGTGCCACGAGTTCGTTCTCGACGCAAGCCAGCGCCATGGCTTCGGGCGTCACCCGCTCGGTCCATGCAACCTTCAATCCGAACGATTTCGCCCCGGCGGCGTCCCAGGGATTGGACGAGACGAACAGAACCTCGTTCGGCGCGGTGCCGAGCGCCTCGCCGATCAGCTCATAGGCTTCCGGGCTCGGCTTAAAGATCTTCTTCGCGTCGACGCTGATGGTGGCATCGAGCAGGGCGTCGAGGCCGGAATTGCGCACGAGCGCATTGAGCATGTCTGGACTGCCGTTGGAGAGGATGGCGAGCTTTCGCGGCCTCAAGGCGGCAAGCGCCGCTGTCGCGTCCGGATAGAGATCGAGGTGCAGATATTTCCCGATCACACGCTCGAACGCGTCGTTCTCGTAAGCAAGCCCCAGCATGCGCAGCGTATAGGCGAGCGAGTCGCGGGTGACGACGGTAAAATCCTGGTAGCGCCGCATCAGCGAGCGCAGCCAGCTGTATTCGAGCTGCTTGATGCGCCACACCTGCGTGATGATCTCGCCATAGCCAGGAAACGCATCCTCGGTAATCTCAGCGACCGATTGGATGTCGTAGAGCGTCCCGTAGGCGTCGAAGACGACGGCTTTGATCGTCACTAGACCATTCCTCTGTGGGGTGTGGACCGAAGGATTATACAAGGCGCGGCGATGTCGATCCAAGAAAGAAACTCGAATTGGGTGCTGCTTGGCCGGCTGGACGCGTATCCCCTTAGGCGCGGAGGTCGGCTTTTGGTACTCAGACGGAAATCATCTGCTGGATCAGTGCATTGCAGATTGGACCCATTGCCGACTTTCCAGGCCATCACAATCTAAAATAGCGGCCAAGAAAAGGAGAGGGGTATGGACGATTATTCAGTTCGAAAGGCCAAGCCTGAGGAACAACGTGAGCTAACGCGCCTCGCTGTACGTGCAACTATGCATGCCGGACACGACGAGGCGTTCATCGACCGTACCATTCCTGCGCTGGCGGTAACCGTGCCGATGATCAGCGGGAATTGGGTTGAAGTGGCACAAGACAGCTCAAGCAAAGTCGTCGGCGTCGTTTGGGTGACGCCAACGGGGCTTCAAGGAATTGCACTGCTCCAAGGACTTTATGTCGAGCCGGCTCTTTGGAGGCGTGGGATTGGTCGAGTACTCTTCGGAGCCGCTGCAACTCGCGCGACCGAGTTCAAAGCCGGGGCTATCCTGATTAATGCCGAACCGTCGGCGGAGGGCTTTTACAAGCGAATGGGGGCGACCAGGATTGGCGAAGCGCCGTTCTACTTTTCGCCGGAAACTGTACTGCCCCAACTCTTGTACATCATGCCTCGCGAAGCGTAGTGCAACACTGGCGCGCCTGCTTGTGGCCCCGGAGCGGACATTGCCCACGCCTTGCCCGAAATCATGTCGGAGCTTGAAACTCCGCAGCAACACGATGTTGCTGCGGGCTTCGTCCTCGGTGAGACTCTTCGCTTGTCGCAGGAACAGCATTGACGTGTTGATCGTTTGTCGAAGCCGCTAACAGACCCACAGCCGATGCTAATTGCCCGGTCACTTCCGCTTGAGACAACCGGACGTGACGATACGGTCCCGATCAAGTCGCCTATCTTTCCAGTCAAGCTTCCTATCGACCGACAAGTACGGAGAATCTCATGATCCTCTATTACCATCCCGGCGGCTGTAGCTTGGCTGATCACATCGTGCTGATCGAGACAGGCCTTCCATACGAACTCGTTAAAGTCGAACGGGGCAAGCGGACCGAGGATGGGCGTGATTTCATGACGATCAATCCAAAGGGGTTCATTCCCGCGCTGGAACTCGACGATGGGAGTGTCCTTACCGAAAATCTCGCCATTCTTGACTATATCGCCCACCAAGCGGGGGCCCTGCTTCCCAGCGAGGGTCTCGGCCGTTGGCGCGCACTCGAAGCCACTTCCTTCATGACCACCGAATTCCATGGCAATTTCAGGCCCTTTTTCCACGCTGACGCGACCGATGCGGAAAGGGTCAAGGCGCGAAAGTTGCTGGTCAAGCATTTCGCCACGATCGCCGGCCAGCTTGGCGATAGGCCGTTTCTGGTGGGCGATCGAATGACGATCGCAGACCCGTATCTTGTCGTGATGCTGATGTGGGCTGAGAAGAACGAGATCGAGGTGCCGAAGCGGCTCAACGACTATCTCGCGCACATGAAGACGATTCCTTCGGTTGCCAAAGCGCTCGCAGATGAAGGACTCGTCTGAGGAAAGCCCGTTCTCGGCAAGGCCTCTTCCCACCCGAACTCCTGTTCGAAGAGGAGTGACCCATGCTCGATGCCGAAGCCCGCACGCTGCTCGACCTAATGGACAAGGCCGTCCAGGAGGGAAGGCCCAAGCCCAATACGCTGCCCTACACCGTAGGCCGTGCCGCCGTCGACATGATGTTGGAGGACGGCGAGGTCGACCCGCCGGAGGTTGCCGCAGTCGAGGACGGTGGCTTTGCCGGACCGGCTGGCAAGATCGGCTTTCGGCGCTATCGGCCGTTGGGCCTACCAAGCGGGCCACTGCCGACGCTGATCTATTATCACGGCGGCGGCTTCGTGGCCGGCTCGCTTGAGACGCATGACTCGACCTGTCGGCGACTCGCCAACAGGAGCGGCTGTCAAGTGATTGCCATCGACTACCGGCTGTCGCCCGAGCACCCGTTCCCGGCGCCGACCGACGACGGCATCGCGGCTTTCCGCTATATCCGCGACAACGCCGCCGCCTTCGACGTGGGTCCGGCGCGGCTCGCGGTCGGCGGCGATTCGGCCGGCGGCGCCATCTCTGCCGTAGTGTGCCAGGCAATGCGCGACGCGGGTGAGACGGGACCGGCGTTCCAGATGCTGATCTATCCCGCGACCGACTTGAGCCGCGAGAGTCAATCACACAAGCAATTCTCCGACGGCTACTTCCTGACCAAGGAACTGATCGATTGGTTCTGGAGCGCCTATTTGCCGACCGGCGTCGATCGGACCCACCCTAGGCTTTCGCCGCTGCTAGCCAACAACTTCAAGGGCCTGCCGCCCGCCTTCGTGCTGACGGCCGGCTACGACCCGCTGCGCGACGAGGGCCGCGCCTACGCCGAGCGGCTGATCGATGCCGGTGTGAAAACAACCTACGTGAATTATCCAGGCACTATCCACGGCTGCTTCTCGCTGACAAGGTTCCTCAGCCAGGGGCTGAAGGCCAACGAAGAAGCGGCGGCGGTGATGGGGGCATTCTTCGGGACCTAGCCTTGGCTATTGGCCCAAGCCGGGCTCGGGGCGAGATGCGCCAACGGGCTGCAATCAGGGGCGGAGCAGAGCTCGGACGAAGAGCAGCGCAAGCTAGACAGTCGGTGGACGTCCTCGCCGCGACCAGGCCTCTCGCTCGGCGAAGACCCGGCTGACCTCCGCCATGTGCTCCGTGCCCCAGGAGCAGAGCGGCACGAGGGCCTGGGCCAGGCTGTGGCCCAAAGGCGTGAGGCTGTAGTCCACGCGCGGCGGCACCTCCTTGTAGTCGGTCCGCTTCACCAGACCGTCGGCCTCGAGCTCCCTCAGCTGCTGGATCAGAACCTTGTCGCTGACGTCGCGCACGGCTCGCCGGAGCTCGCCGTAGCGGGTCGGGCCGTCCTGGGCGAGGAAGTACAGGATCAGCGGCTTCCACTTGCCCGAGACAACCCGCAGGGTCGCATCAAGGCCGCAGGTGAACCCGGGCAGGTTCGGCGTGCAATGCTGGACGTCTGCTTGAGCCTGCGTCGGCGGAGAGATGGGGTCTGAACGATCTGACGACATTTTTTTGGATACTTACCAAAAGGTGCATACTTGTCGATAGGTGGGTAGGCCGCCAGCTCAGTGCAACCTCAATGAAGGAGCACATCATGAGCAGACTACGAGGCAGGACGGCAGTGGTGACGGGCGGTGGAACCGGCATCGGATTGGGAGCCGCCAAACGGTTCGTCGATGAGGGCGCGATCGTCTACATCTTCGGACGGCGGCAGGAGCCGCTCGACGCTGCCCTCGCGCAGCTGGGGTCCTCTGCGCACGCGGTCAGGGGATCGGTCACCGACTTATCCGACCTCGACCGACTGTACGAGACGGTGAAAGCCGAACGCGGTAGCGTCGACATCCTGTTCGCCAATGCCGGGACCGGGGCGTTTGCACCGCTCGGCGAGATCACGCCCGAGCATTACGATCAGATCTTCGACGTCAATGTGAAAGGGCTGGTGTTCACCGTGCAGAAAGCCCTGCCGCTGATGCGGAAGGGATCGTCGATCATCCTGACCGGTTCGAGCACGGGCGTGATGGGGACGCCGCAATTCAGCGTCTACAGCGCGACCAAGGCCGCGATCCGCAATCTCGCGCGCAGCTGGGCGCTCGACCTGCGCGGCACCGGCATCCGCGTCAACGTGTTGTCGCCGGGGCCGACCAAGACGGAGCTGGCGCTGGAGGTCGTCGGCGAGGAAGCGTTTGATGCGCTCGGGAGCACGACGCCCATCGGGCGCGTCGGTGACCCGGCCGAGACGGGCGCGGTGGCTGCGTTCCTGGCGTCCTCGGACAGCAGCTACATGACCGGCGGCGAGGTTTTCGTCGATGGAGGCCTCGCGCAGGTCTGAGGCCTCGAGCATCCGAGCGTGAGGGCTTCGGTCGTCAAGGATCGAAGCCCTCAATGCGCTGCGGCGATGACTACAAGCCTAGATTCCCAGCAGCTTGCGCGCGTTCGCCTTCAACACTTTCGGTCGGATCTCGTCGCGGATCTCGATCTTGGCAAAATCCGACAGCCAGCGGTCCGGCGTGATCACCGGCCAGTCCGAGCCGAACAGCATCTTGTCCTGGAGAATCGAGTTGATGTAGCGCACCAGGATCGGCGGGAAGTACTTTGGCGACCAGCCAGAGAGGTCGATATAGACGTTCGGCTTGTGGGTCGCGACCGATAGCGCCTCTTCCTGCCAGGGGAAGGAGGGGTGCGCGAGGATGATCTTGAGGTCGGGGAAATCGGCCGCGACGTCGTCCATGTACATCGGGTTGGAATATTTCAGCCGCATGCCCATGCCGCCGGGCATGCCGGAGCCGACGCCGGTCTGGCCGGTGTGGAACAGCGCGATCGCGCCGCCATTGTTGATCTCTTCGTAGAGCGGATAGGCCATGCGGTCGTTGGCGTAGAAGCCCTGCATGGTCGGGTGGAATTTGAAGCCGCGCACGCCGTATTCCTCGATCAGCTTGCGTGCTTCACGCGCGCCGAGCTTGCCCTTGTGCGGGTCGATCGAGACGAAGGGGATGAGGACGTCGAGATGGTCGGAGGCGGCCTCGATCATCTCGTAATTGTTGTAGCGGCGGAAGCCGGTCTCGCGCTCGGCATCAACAGGGAAGATCACCGCGGCGATGTTCTTGGCGCGGTAATAGGCCGCGGTCTCCGGCACGGTCGGCGGATGCTTGTTGGGCGACTTGAAATACTCCGCCATCTGCGCCTGGAAATCGTCATAGCCGTCGTCGGGATGGCAGCCGCACGGCTCCTCGGCATGGGTGTGGATGTCGATGGCGACGACGTCGTCGATGTTCGGCAGCTTCAGCTTCGGCATGGTTTCCTCCCGACGGGTTGCGGAATTGATTATATGATATAACGAATTTGGCAAGGCGTCGCGGGAGGCAAAACCGCAGCCTGCAAAAGTCTTTGCTGTGCGCGACGTCCGATGGGGCAGATCGGGCCGATCCGGCCGCACCTACTGTGCATGGGGTTGTTTTCGCGAAATTGCCGGTTCGGAACCGGGCAGTTAACATTGACATCACCTGCCGCCATGCCTTAAGAACCGCCCCGTCCCGGGCGGTCGGTCCGCCAGCGGGAAAGATCTCATTTTGCCACATTCGCGCGTGCCGAAACGGTAGTGCCGAACACGGCCTTTCGAACGTTCAGGATTCTGCCATGAAGGTCCGTAACTCGCTGAAATCGCTGCGCGGTCGCCATCGCGCCAACCGCCTGGTCCGTCGCAAGGGCCGGGTCTATGTGATCAACAAGGTGCAGCGCCGCTTCAAGGCGCGTCAGGGCTGATCTCGCCCTGCCGGACGCCGCGCGCGCCCGCCAGACCACGGTCTCACACGAGTTTGACGCCGCCCCTGCTTTGCAAGGGCGGCTTTACGCGTTTAGACTTTCGCCATGGCAGTGAGATTCCCTTTCGCGCTCATCCTGTGTCTGGCCCTCGTGCCGGGAGCCGCCGGATTCGCCCCGGCGCTGGCGCAGCAGGTTGAACCGCCGCCTCCGCCCGGCAAGCCGAAGAAGCTGCCGGAGGCGCCGGCGAAGCTGCCCAAGGTCGATCGCACCAAAAACCTCGACTTCCTGTTCGGTGCGTTGAAGGCGGCCCCCGATGAGGCCAGTGCCAAGCATGTCGAGGCACGGATCTGGGCGATGTGGCTCCAGACCCCAAGCGACACTGCGGCGCTGCTGATGGCGCGCGCCAAGACGGCGGCCGAGGCGCAGAAGATCGAGATCGCGATCAAGCTGCTGGATTCGGTCATCAAGCTCAGGCCGGATTACATCGAGGCCTGGAACCGGCGCGCGACGCTCTATTACATGCAGAACGATTATGGCCGCTCGCTCGCGGACATCCAGCAAGTGCTGATCCGCGAGCCCCGCCATTTCGGCGCGCTCGCAGGGCTCGGCATGATCATGCAGGAGGTCGGCGACGAGAAGCGTGCGCTGGACGCCTACCGCAAGGCGCTCGCCGTCAATCCGCACCTCGAGAAGATCCCCGACCAGGTCAAGGCGCTGACCGAGAAGGTCGAAGGCCGCGACATCTAGCGGATAAGTTGATCATTTCCTGAGCAATCATGGCCGACGCGGATTAACCACGATCGGAAACGCGGCGTTTTGAGGCCTATTGCCGGCATCGCCGCAGGCCTACTTGCATGGCAGGAGCAAAAGCCATGAAGCGCTTGATCTTTGCCGGTAGCTTGCTGCTTGCGTCGGGAACCGCTGGTCTCGCCGACGGATTGTTCTGGGTGGTCGGCAACCGCGCCACCGGCAGATGCAACATCGTGACCAGCAATCCCGTGATCATCGGCGATATCTGGTTCGGCGACGGCCCCTACAAATCCAGGGCCGATGCCAAGCTTGCCCGCTCGACGATCCGAGCCTGTCCTGCGGTCACACCCGACGAGGAAAAGGACGAGGACGGGTCGAACTAAGTCGCTTGCATCTAGTGCAGGACGCTGCTGGCTCGCTCGACGAGGCCCTGATCGGCGGCCGCTGCGTAGGCCTTTGCCAGCTCCGCTTCGAGATGCTCGTTGATCAGCAGCAGCGCCCGCACGGCACCGCGCAGGTCGCCGCTACAGCTCGCGACGATCTCGTCGATCGCGGTGTCGTTCGATCTGATGCTCATCGAAAATCCTCCGGTTCAAATCAGGACAAATCCTGCCGGTCTTTCCCGCATGCCCTGAGGCTGCGAGGAGGATCGGCGCCCACCCGCGCCTAGATGGCGGAACCGACCATGGCGATTATATGGAAGCCGCGATGACGACTGCATGAACGTTCCGAGGCTTGCGTGTCGCAAGGGAATATTGTTGATTCCATTGAGTTTTTACGTTCGCCAATTATGCACATATCCACAGCCTCGCCATTTCCGGTGAACGCCCAGAAGCTGGCCGACGAAACTGCCGTGTGCAAAGACCCGTAACTGCCCTGTGCCCAGGATCGCCCGGATTCTCTCGATGATCGTGATTTCAGTCGTGACGGCGCTGGTTCTGCTGGCGCTGGTCACGCAGGCCGGAATCGTCGCCGTGCAACGCGCCTTTCCACCGCAGGGCCGGATGATCGAGGTCGACGGCGCCGTGCTTCACATCGTCGATCTCGGCCCGCGCAACGCTGGCCTGCCGATCGTGATGCTGCACGGCGCGAGCTCCAATCTCGAAGCGATGCGGCGGCCGCTCGGCGATCGCCTCGCCAGCGAGCATCGCGTGATCCTGATCGACCGCCCCGGCCATGGCTGGAGCACGCGCGCGCAGCGGCAGGATTCGACGCCGCAGATCCAGGCGCGGATGATCGATGACGCCCTTCGCAAGCTCGGGATCGATCGCGCGGTCTTCGTGGTGCATTCCTGGAGCGGCGCGCTCGGCGCTCGGATCGCGCTCGATCACCCGCACCGCGTCGCCGGCCTCGTGATGCTCGCGCCCGTCACTCATCCCTGGCGCGGCGGCGTCGGCCGCTACAATGAGATCATCGCAACGCCAGTGATCGGTCCGCTGCTCGCCTATACGATCACGCTGCCGCTCGGCTACGTCCTCACCGAATCCGGGGCGCGCAACGTCTTCCTGCCTCAAGTGATGCCGGACGGCTTCGTCAGGGATTCCGCGACGCCGCTGCTGCTGCGTCCGCGCGAGTTCATCGCCAATGCCTATGATCTGGTGACGCTGAAGGACGCGGTGGCCGCGCAAGTTGCGCGCTATGGCGAGATATCGGCACCGGTGACGATCATCGCCGGCGAGCCCGACAAGACCGTGAAGACCGACATCCACGCGCGCCCGTTTGCCGCGACCGTGCCGAATGCAAAGCTGATCGTCCTGCCCGATCTCGGCCACATGGTACAGAACGCCGTGCCGGATCTCGTGAAGACGGAGATCGAGGCGATGATCGGCAGGATCGTCCCGGCGCAGGCGGCCGCCGATTAGAGCGCTTTCGAGCGAAGTGGACACCGGTTCGCGTGAAGAAAACGCGACAGAATAAGAACCTAGAGCTGCGGTTCTGATTGAATCAGAACCGAAGCTCTAGCGGCCGCCTTTTCCGGCTTATTGCTTGATCTTCCCGTCCTTGTCGAACTGCGAGACATAGGACCAGAGATTGTTGATCTCGTTCTCGTTCTTGATGCCGGCGAACGCCATCTTGGTGCCGGGGATCTTGGCCTTGGGGTCCTTGATGTATTCCTTGAACGTGGCTTCGTCCCAGGTGATGCCGGAATTCTTGTTCGCGTCCGTATAATTGTAGTCCGGCGCGCTGCCGGATTTGCGGCCGTTGAGGCCATTGAGCTCGGGGCCGACCTTGTTCTTGGCGCCTTCGCCGATCGCGTGGCAGGCCAGGCATTTGTTGAATGACGATTTGCCGGCCGCAACATCCTGCGCCATCGCGGCGGATGCGGTGGCAGTCACGGTGAGGATCATCAGTGCGCCAAAAGTCAGTTTTGTCATCGGGTGCTCTTCGTCTCTTCCCTGGTTGGTCTGGCCTGTTCAGCTCTTGCCTGGTCGGCGATCGTCGAACCCGCCGGTTTTGGCAGGCCCGTCCGGCTTGGACAAGCCACGAAACCATGACAGGTTTCATGACTTCCTACTTGTCCCAGAGCGAACTCGCCTGAGATCCTTGATCCGACTTTCGGACAACCTACCCAAACCACCGCAGACGTGGTTGATTTGCCGTGATAAATCGACTGTTCGCGCGAGCTGGAAGGATTTGATATGGCCATCATGATGCCTGCGAGCGACCAGGCGGTGCTCGCGCGCCGCGCTGAGATTGTGGCCGCATTGCGCGCAATCGTGCCCGGCGAAGGCGTGATCGACAGCGCCGCCGAGATGCGGGCCTATGAATCCGACGGGCTGACCGCCTACCGGCAGCCGCCGATGGTCGTCGTGTTGCCCGATACGACCGAGCAGGTCTCGCTGGTCCTGAAATATTGTGCACAGCAGAACATCAAGGTGGTGCCGCGCGGCTCCGGCACCTCGCTGTCCGGCGGTGCGCTGCCGCTCGAGGACGGCGTGCTGCTGGGCCTCGGCAAGTTCAAGCGCATCCGCGAGATCGATTTCGACAACCGTGTCGTCGTCACCGAGCCCGGCGTTACCAACCTCGCCATCAGCCAGGCGGTCGCGCATGCCGGCTTCTATTACGCGCCCGACCCGTCCTCGCAGATCGCCTGCTCGATTGGCGGTAATGTCGCCGAAAATTCCGGCGGGGTGCACTGCCTGAAATACGGCATGACGACCAACAACGTGCTCGGTTGCGAGATCGTGCTGATGAGCGGCGAGATTCTGCGCATCGGCGGCAAGTCGGCGGAGAATCCCGGCTACGATCTCATGGGTGTCATCACCGGCTCGGAAGGCCTGCTCGGCGTCATCACCGAGATCACGGTGCGCATCCTGCAAAAGCCGGAAACGGCGCGTGCGCTGATGGTCGGCTTCGCCGAGGTCGAGGCGGCCGGCGAATGCGTGGCGCGGATCATCGGCGCCGGCATCATCCCTGGAGGCATGGAGATGATGGACAGGCCGGCGATCCACGCCGCCGAAGCCTTCGTCCACGCCGGCTATCCGCTCGACGTGGAGGCGCTGCTGATCATCGAGCTCGATGGTCCCAAGATCGAGGTCGACGAGCTGATCACGCGGGTCGAGAGCATCGCAAGAGGCTGCGGCTCGGTGACGCTGCAGATCTCCAATTCGGAAGCCGAGCGCAACCTGTTCTGGGCCGGCCGGAAAGCGGCGTTTCCGGCGGTCGGCCGCATCTCGCCCGACTATCTCTGCATGGACGGCACGATTCCCCGCGGCGCGCTGCCGAAGGCGCTGGCGCGCATCCGCGAACTCGGCGAAAAATACCAGCTCGGCTGCGCCAACGTGTTCCACGCCGGCGACGGCAATCTGCACCCGCTGATCCTCTACGATGCCAACAAGCCCGGCGAGATCGAGCGTGCCGAAGCCTTCGGCGCCGACATCCTGCGCGCCTGCGTCGAGTTCGGCGGCGTGCTCACCGGCGAGCATGGCGTCGGCATCGAGAAGCGCGACCTGATGCCTGATATGTTCACCGAGATCGATCTCAACCAGCAACAGCGTCTGAAATGCGCCTTCGACGCGCAGGGCCTGCTCAATCCCGGAAAAGTATTTCCGACCCTGCATCGCTGCGCCGAGCTCGGCCGCATGCATGTCCATGCCGGGAAGGTGGCGTTTCCGGACATTCCGCGGTTCTGACCTCAAGCGTGCGCTGAATTACCCTCTCCCCTTGTGGGAGAGGGTGGCTTCGCAAAGCGAAGCCGGGTGAGGGGTCTCTGTCCGCGAGCCGCTGCGATAGTTGTGTTCGCGGAGAGAACCCCTCATCCGGCGCTTCGCGCCACCTTCTCCCACAAGGGGAGAAGGAAGTAAGAGCCGTCACAGCAGCCCGTATTGCGCCCGCTCGCGCTTGGCCAGCAGCGGCAGGGCTTCACCGGCGATGTAGGTCTTGAAGTGCGCGCTCTCCTGGTGTGCCTTGAAGGCCGCTTCGTCGCGGAACAGCTCGTAGAACAGGAACTGCGCCGGATTGTCCTTGCCGCGCGAGATCAGGAACAGCCTCACACCGTCCTCGCGCTGCGCCTCCGGCAGGAAGCGATCGAGGATCGCTGCGACCTTGTCGGCTTCGCCGGGCTTGGCCTCCCATTGCGCGACGACGAGCAGGCCGCCGCCATCGACGGCGTCGCTGAGGGATTTCTGCGTGGCATAATGGTTCATGGTTCTTGCTCCTTGCTGCTGGGCTTGAGATGACGCCGCCGTCCATGGCGAGAGATAAATCGCCAGGATGGCGCCGAAGGCCTGGATCACCGACCTGCGGCTGAACGCTTCGTGGATGCGCGGCACCGGCCGTTCATGTGTCGATCGCATGTCTGCCTCCATCGGTTGGTCTCGATCGCGATCGGAGCAGCCTTGTAGCGATGGCCTGCCGGCTTTGGTTCGCCGCTGATCGAAGTGTCGATGTCGTGAACGGTTCGATCATGATCGAACCGTCACGGTGAGCGTGTCACGCCGCATTTGATTTTGGCGGCGAATTTCGCTACCGGCTTTTCCCGTGGATACGCTCAAGGTCAGAGACGCCAAAGACGTCGAAGAGGTGGTGCGCGCGGCGATTGCCAATGAGCAGCCGCTCGAGATCATCGGTCATGGATCCAAGCGCGGCATTGGACACGCGATGGCGACCAACGCCGTGCTCGACGTCTCCGCGCTCAATGCCGTTACCTCCTACGAGCCCAACGAATTGATCATCACGCTCCAGGCCGGCGCGCCGCTGGCTGACGTGCTGTCGCTGATCGATGCCAAGAACCAGCAATTCGCCTTCGAGCCGATGAACACAGCGCCGCTGCTCGGTACGCCTCCGCTCGGAACCATCGGCGGCATGATCGCGGCCGGCCTCGCCGGGCCGCGGCGGATCAGGGCGGGCGGGGCGCGCGATCACCTGCTTGGGGCGCACGCCGTCTCCGGTTTCGGTGACAGCTTCAAGACCGGCGGCAAGGTGGTGAAGAACGTCACCGGCTACGACCTTTGCAAGCTGCTGGCGGGGTCCTGGGGCACGTTGTCGGTGATGACCGAGGTCACGCTCAAGGTGATGCCGAAGCCCGAGGCCGAGCGGACGCTGCTGCTGCGCGGGTTAGATGATGCCGTCGCAAACAAGGCGATGACGACAGCGCTCGGCTCGCCCTTCGACGTCTCCGGTGCCGCGCATTTGCCGAAATCGGCCTTCCGCGGCAGGACCGAGGGGCTCGGCGACATCGCGGGCGAGGGCGAGGCGCTGACCGTGCTGCGGCTCGAGGGCATCACGGCTTCGGCCGCCCACCGCGCCGGCTCGCTGCGCGAATTGCTGGCCCCGTTCGGAACCGCGACGCTGGTCGAGGACGCCGCCTCCGCGGCGCTGTGGGCCACGATCCGCGACGTGCTGCCGTTCGCGGCCAGCGGCGCGCTGGGCGCCTGGCCGGTCTGGAGGATCGTCTGTCCGCCGGCGTCGGGCGCGGCGCTCGGGACGCAATTGGCGCGCGAGACCGGGGGCGACGTGCTCTACGACTGGGGCGGCGGACTGATTTGGGCAGCGCTGCCGCCGACGTCGGACGCGCATGCCCCGGCCGTGCGCCAGCGCACAGGTGCGGTCGGAGGACATGCCACGCTGATCCGTGCGGCCGAGGACGTCAGGCGCGATGTCGATGTATTCCATCCGCAAGCGCCCGGCATTGCCGCGCTGAGCGAGCGGGTGCGCGCCAGTTTCGATCCGAAGACCATTCTCAACCGGGGACGCTTGAGGCGGGGCGCTGCGGCATGAAGACCGAATTTTCACTGGCCCAGCTCGCCGACCCCGACATCGCCGAAGCCGACAAGATCCTTCGTGCCTGCGTCCATTGCGGCTTCTGCACGGCGACCTGTCCGACCTATGTGCTGCTCGGCGACGAGCTCGATAGCCCGCGCGGCCGCATCTACCTGATCAAGGAGATGCTGGAGAAGGACCAGGCGCCGACGGCCGAAGTGGTCAAGCATATCGACCGCTGCCTGTCGTGCCTGGCCTGCATGACGACCTGCCCGTCAGGGGTGAACTACATGCACCTCGTCGACCAGGCCCGGGTCCGGATCGAGCAGCGCTATCAGCGGCCGCTGACTGAGCGGCTGCTGCGCCAGGTGCTGGCCTTCGTCCTGCCGAACCCGCAGCGTTTTCGCGCGAGCATGTGGCTGGCGCGGCTGGCCCGCCCGCTCGCCGTCTTCCTGCCGACGCCCCGGCCCTCGGCCACGCCCGGACTGGTCCAGCGCATCAAGGCGATGCTGGCGCTGGCGCCGGACCGGCTGCCATCGCCGGGGCCCGCCGCCGGCAGCGTGTTCGCGGCGCTCGGCAAGAGGCGAGGCCGGGTTGCGCTGCTCCAGGGCTGTGCCCAGCAGGTGCTGGCGCCGCGCATCAACCAGGCTGCCATCAGCCTGCTCACCCGCCACGGCATCGAGGTTGTCCTGGTCCGGGACGAGCAATGCTGCGGCGCGCTGACCCATCACCTCGGCAACGACCGGGACGCATTGGCGCGGGCGCGTGCCAATGTCGCGGCGTGGCGGAAGGAAACGGCCGGCGAGGGGCTCGACGCCATCCTGGTGACGGCGTCCGGCTGTGGCACCGTCATCAAGGACTATGGCTACCTCCTGCGCGAGGACGCTGCGTTCGCGGCGGATGCGGCGAAGGTGTCCGCACTCGCCAAGGACATCACCGAATACGTCGCCGGTCTCAGCCTCGCATCGAGCACGCGGCGGGACGACATCGTCGTCGCCTATCACTCCGCATGTTCGTTGCAGCACGGGCAGAAAATCACGGGACTTCCGAAAGAATTGCTTTCCAAGAATGGATTCGTGGTGAAAGATGTACCGGAGAGCCATTTGTGTTGCGGCTCGGCGGGGACCTACAACATTCTCCAGCCCGAGCTTGCGGGCCGGTTGCGCGATCGCAAGGTCGCCAACATCGCAAGCGTCAAGCCGGACATGATTGCCGCGGGCAATATCGGCTGCATGGTGCAGATTGCCAGTGGCACGTCAGTTCCGGTCGTACACACGATTGAGCTTCTCGATTGGGCTACGGGCGGGTCGCGGCCGGCATTGAACGCGCAAGTTTGAGCTTTCAAAAGCTAAGCTTTGGTCCGGAGGTGACGGCTGAAGACGCCCGATCGACCATTGTTCGGCGGCAACAGGAGGACCACGATGGCGAAAGCGAAGAAGAAAAAAAGCAAGAAGGCCAAAAAGGCCAAGAAGGCTGTAGCGGCGAAGAAGTCCGCGAAGAGGGCAGCCAAGAAGTCTGCGAAGAAAGCTGCGAAGAAAGCTGGCAAGAAGGCTGCGAAGAAATCTGCCAAGAAGGCAGCCCCGAAGAAAGCCGCCAAGAAGGCTGCGACGAAGTCGGCCAAGAAGGCCGCACCCAAGAAGGCCGCGAGGAAAGCGGCACCGAAGAAGGCGAAGGCAGCTCCTGCTCCGAAGCCATCAGCACCGGCGGAAGCTCCGGCTCCCGAGCCTGCCGCCGAGACAAGCTGGGCGATGCCTTCGTCTTCTGCGGAACCGGCGCCGGCCGAGGGACAGGGGTAGGGGGAGGCCCCGGCCGCTCGCTTCCTCTTGGAATGGACCTGCAAACAGGAAGGCCGCGGCGCTGGCGCTGCGGCCTTTTTACATCGTCGCAAGCACGTTCAGACGCGGCTTTCCCCCCCGCCTGTCTGATTCGTAGCCTGGATGTCACGGTGCCCGACGATCCCCGCACTTACACGGGGCCTCCGGTGTACTTTGGAATGCAAATAATGTGATCGAGAAGCCACACAGCCTCACAACCTTTCGTGAAATCGTCAAAACGCCTAAAAAGTCGGCAGATGCCCGCGCTTTTTGCTTCACGGTTCATAGCCCCCAATCCAGATTGTCGCAGTGAATTTGGGTCGAGCGTCCCGGGGGCTTCCGGGATCCGACTGGGGTCTAAGAACTGACGATGGGGATCGACATGAAAAAAGTGGCTTTGTTGGCAACGGCGCTGGCAATGGTGACGGGTTCGGCTTTCGCGGCAGACATGCCGGTGAAGGCATTGAAGGCTCCGCCGCCCCCGGCCTTCGATCCCTGGGACCTCGCCTTCGGCGGTGGCATCATGAGCGATTACATCTTCCGCGGTGTCACCCAGTCGAACCACAAGCCGTCGGTCACGGCCTATTTCGAGCCGCGCTATAACGTCAACAAGGACCTCCAGCTCTACGTCGGTACGTCCGCCTCGAGCATCTCGTTCCCGAACCGCGCCGCGGCCGAAGTCGACATCTACGGCGGTATCCGCCCGACCTTCGGCATGTTCGCCTTCGACTTCGGTGTCTGGGGTTACCTCTACCCGGGTGGAAGCTGCTTCGGCTCGCAGGGCACCCTCGCTCAGGGCAATTGCGGCACCGACATCGACTACTCGCAGGGCGCCATCGGCCTTCCCATCAACGGCAACTTCGCCAAGAAGGACGCGAGCTTCTTCGAAGCCTATGCCAAGCTGAACATCAACATCAACGACCAGTGGACGGTCGGCTTCAACGAGTACTATTCGCCGAACTTCCTGAACCTCGGCGCCTGGGGCAACTACGCCTCGATCACCGCCAAGTGGACCGCGCCGAGCACGACCTTCGGCGCCAGCGGCGTCGGCATGTATGTGTCGGGTGAGTTCGGTCGCCAGTGGCTCGGCACCTCCGACATCTTCTACGGCATTGCCGGCGATCCGGTGTACGCGAACGGCATCAAGGAGCCGAGCTACAACACCTGGAACCTCGGCGTCGGCTTCACCTACAAGGTGCTCACCCTCGATCTGCGCTACTACGACACCGACCTGAAGAAGGGCGACTGCAACGCCTTCACCAGCGACTACACCGCGAAGTTCGACGGCAGCTTCACCGCCATCAACCCCGGTGGTTTCGGCTCCAACTGGTGCAGCGCCGCCGGCGTCGCCAAGCTCTCGTTCGACCTGACGGCGATGAGCAACCTGAAGTAAGTTTCTTCCCGAACGACTTGACCAAGTCATTTGGCAAGGGCGGCAGAGCGATCTGCCGCCTTCTTGCTTTGAGGCTTGCACTCCGTCATTGCTGTGCAAGTTCACTAATTCGCTGATCGAATCCGTTCCCAGCGTGGAGGATCCGATGCGCGACAACAGCTTCGACCGGACGATTGAGCGGAATTATCTTCAGAAGTGGCGGTTCCTGATCGCCGAGTATGAGGAGGTGAAGGCCGGGCGGTCGGCGACGTTCCGCCGGGTGGGAGACTTCTACAAGCACCACGGCACCTGCTCGCAGACCTTCCGGAAGTACTACAACCGCTACCTGCGGAGCGGCGCGGAGGCTGACCTGTTGCCGCAACGCCGCGGACCGAAGTGGCGCGAGCGCCGCGAGCCGCAAGGCATCGAGGCGGAGATCGTTGCTTGCCGAACGCGCGGCATGAACCGGTACGAGGTCCACGCTGCCTTGCGCGAACGGCGAGATACGGTACCGTCGCTCTCGACCATCTACCGGGTCTTCAAACGCAATCAGCTCAACCGCCGCACCCCGACGATGCGCGAGGAGAAACGTCGTATTATCAAGGACAAGATCGGCGAGCTCGGCCATGTCGACCTGCACCAGCTGTCCCGCGACATGTTCCTGGCGCCCCCCTCAAGCCCCGCCTTTATCGTCAGCCTGGTCGACAGTTGCTCGCGCCTGGCCTGGGCCGAGGTGCTGACTTCAAAAAAGGCCCTGCCGGTCATGTTTAAGACCTTGAAGATGATCAACACGCTCAACGTCACCTATGGGATCCAGTTTGCCGAGATCCTGTCCGACAACGGCGCGGAGTTCGCATCCCGCAACACGCCTGAAGAGCATCCCTTCGAGGCCATGCTGATCGAGCTCGGCATCAAGCATCGCTACACCAGACCCTACCGGCCGCAGACCAACGGCAAGGTCGAACGCTTCTGGCGAAACCTGGACGACGACGTCATCGAAGGCGCAACCTTCGATAACCTGGACCACTTCGCCAACGAGCTGTTCGAGTACGTGATCTACTACAATAACTTCAGGCCCCATCAGGCCCTCGGCGGCAAGACACCGAAGGAATTTGCCGAGGCCCAGACCTAAACCATTCGATCAGCGAATTAGTGAACTTGCACAATTGCGAGCCAACGGGTCCGCGCGAAGCGCGGCCCGGTGACAGGCTCCGCGAAGCAATCCAGAAACGCATCTGTGGAGGCAGTCTGGATTGCTTCGTCGCACGAGCTCCTCGCAATGACGAAGCCCGAGTTGGGGCGGCGGCCGTCCCAAGAGCGGCAGGAACGCTGCCCACATGGCTTTTCATGCGATAGTCCGCAGGACGCGCCTTTCGCGCCTCAGCCCGCCGCACTCGGCTCCTTCTCGGCCGGCGCGCCGCCGTTGCCGAGGACGTGGATCGCACCGTCCTTCACCAGTGCCACCTTGCGCGTGTGGAAGGCGTCGAGCGTCGAGCGGTGGCCGATCGAGACGATGGTGGCCTGAGGTAGCTTCTCGGCCAGCAGGCGGTAGAGCCGGGCCTCCGAGGGTTCATCCAGCGAGGCGGTGGCCTCGTCCAGGAACAGATAGTCCGGCACATGCAGCAGCGCGCGGGCGAGCCCGAGGCGCTGCTGCTCGCCGAGCGAGAGCATCCGATTCCAGTGTCCGTCCTCCTCGAGCCGCTCGGCGAGGTCGGGCAGCCCGACGGCGATCAAGGCGTCGCGGACCTGCCCGGTCTCGAATGCAGCGGGCGCTGCGGGATAGACTACGGCATCGCGGAGCACGCCGACCGGGAAATAAGGCCGCTGCGGCAGCATCATCAGCTTCGCTCGTTCGGGGATAGAGATCGTGCCGGTGCCGAACGGCCAGATCCCGGCGATGGCCCGGAACAGCGTCGACTTGCCGGAGCCCGACGGTCCGGTCACCAGCACGCGCTCCGGCGTCTGGATGGTGAAGGCGTCGGCAGCGACCAGCGGCGTGCCGCTCGGCAGGTTCACGCAGAGCTGGTCGAGGCCGATATTCCGGCTGCCGCCGGCAGCCTTGAGAGCAATCGCCGGCTCATTCGCCGGCAGGGTTGCGGCCGATGCGACCGACATCTCGAAGCCGTCGAGGCGCGCGACGATCGAGCGCCATTCCGCGATTGACCGATAGGCCGAGACGAAGAAGGACAGAGCATCCTGCACTTGGCCAAAGGCCGAGCCGGTCTGCATCATGTCGCCAAGCTGGATTCGCTTGGCGAAGTAGGCGGGCGCCACCACAACATAGGGGAAGATCACTGCAGCCTGGCTGTAGCTTGCCGTGAAAGCGGTCAGGCGCTTGGTTCGGCTCATGATCGCATACCAGTTGCCGATGACGTTACCGAAGCGCTGCAGGAGATGACCTCGCTCCGCGTTTTCTCCTTTCAAGAGTGCGATCTGCTCGGAGTTCTCGCGCACGCGGATCAGATTGAAGCGGAAGTCGGCCTCGAAGCGCTGCTTCTCGAAATAAAGATTGATGAGCGGGGCACCGATCCAGTGCGTTAGCGCCGTACCCAGGATCGCGTAGGCTAGCGCGCACCAGACCAGAAAACCCGGAATGACGATATCAGTGCCGTAAATGTGCAGGGGTGCCTTGTCGGACAGACCCCAGAGGATGACGATGAAAGACGCCAGCGTCACGACCGACGATAACAGGCCGAGGCCGAGGACAAGCGTTTGTTCGACGAAATTCGTGACGTCCTCGGTGAGACGCTGGTCCGGGTTGTCAGCCGCGTCGCCCTTGAGCTGCATGCGATAGTGCGTGGCGTCGTCGAGCCATTCGCCGAGATAGTGTTGCGTCAGCCATCGCCGCCAGCGGATCTGGAGCCACTGGTTCAGGTAGAGTTTGTAGACGGCGAGCGTGATGAACACGGAAGCGAGACCGAGGAATATCCAGATCTCCCTGACGAATCGATCCAGATTGTATTCCTGGATCGCAGTGAAAAATCGGTTCTGCCACTGGCTGACGAGGACGTTGATCGCGACCAGCGCCAGCTCCATTGCGACGACAGCCGCGAGCAGGCCGCGGCCCGCCCATTTGTCCTCCGATCGGAAATAGGGGGCGGCGATTCGCCAGACGATCGCGAGCGTGGCGCTGATGTTCTTCACAGAGCGGGGTCTCCTGAGGGAATGTGCATAACAGCCCAGCGCTAAATGGTTGAGGCAATGGCGGAAATGGGCGCGCTTAGACTAAAGTCGCAAGTTCTGCAATTTGCGTTGGATTGTCGCAGGCTGCAACCCTAGCATGGGGCTCGACGGCGCGGGGTGGGGTGCTCAGGGATTTCGCGAGCTTGTGAGCGGATGGGAACCGCCCGCACTCGCGAAGAATTCGCATTCAACTCGGGGTTATCGCTTCCAGCGTCAAGCAGGATCGGCTCTCCACGCGAGTCGCCTGCCGCAACATGCGTGGGGGAGAAAGACCATGTGGAATCAAATCTATGATCCGCTGAATAGCGCGGCGCTCTCGACGGTCGCGGCTGCCGTTCCGGTTGTCTCGCTATTGGTCATGATCGCGAGCGGACGCGTGAAAGCGCACATCGCGGCCGTGATTGCCGTGATCATCACAAACCTGATCACGATTTTCGTCTTCACCATGCCGGCCGGCATGTCGATCCGCGCCTCTGTGCTCGGTATCGTCACAGGCTTCTTCCCGATCGGCTGGATCGTCCTCAACGTCATCTTCCTCTATCAGGTGACGGTGTCGACCGGGCGCTTCGAATTGCTCAAGCGCGCCATCGGCGGCGTCACCGAGGACCGACGCCTGCAGCTCCTGCTGGTCGCGTTCTCATTCGGCGCGTTCTTCGAAGGCGCTTCGGGCTTCGGCACGCCGGTCGCGATCACCGGCGCCGTGCTGATTGGTCTCGGCTTCTCGCCGCTCGCGGCATCAGGCTTGTCCCTGATCGCGAACACCGCGCCGGTGGCCTATGGCGCGCTCGGCACGCCGATCCAGGGCCTTGCGTCCGTCACCGGGCTCGATCCCTACATCCTCGGCGCGATGGTCGGCCGGCAATTGCCGGTCTTCTCGCTGATCGTGCCGTTCTGGGTGGTGTGGGCGTTCGCGGGTTGGCGCGGCATGAAGGACGTCTGGCCGGCGATTCTCGTCACCGCCGTGTCGTTCGCAGTCCCGCAATTCGTGATCTCGAACTACATCAATCCCTGGATCGTCGACATCGGAGCGTCGCTGATCTCGATGGGCGCGCTCATCCTGTTCCTGAAGGTGTGGCAGCCGAGGCAGCTCTGGTTGTCGCCGGAGCTGCGCGGCCACGACGAGTCGGCCGCACAAATGGAAAAGGCAACACCGCTCGACAAGACGCCGCTCACCCAGTCCGAACTGTGGAGCGCGCTGCTGCCGTGGATCATCGTCTGTGTCGTGATGCTGATCTGGGGCAATGGTGGGTTCAAGACCTGGGCGAATTCCATCTTCACCTGGAACTACGCTGTTCCCGACCTCCACCAGGTGATCAACAAGATGCCGCCGGTGGCCGCCAAGCCGACGCCGGAAGGTGCGGTGTTCGCGTTCACCTATCTGTCGTTCACCGGCACCGGCATGCTGATCGCGGCGATCATCTCCGGCTTCCTGATGGGGGTCGGGCCAGGTCGCTTGCTGGTGGAGTATGGTCGTACGATCCGGCTGTGCGCGATCTCGCTGATCACGATCTCGGCGATGCTCGCGATCGGCACGCTCACGCGTCTGTCGGGCGTCGACGCGACGCTTGGTCTCGCCTTCGCCGCGACAGGCGTGCTCTATCCCTTCTTCGGCACGCTGCTCGGCTGGCTCGGCGTGGCGCTGACGGGATCGGATACCGCCTCGAACATCCTGTTCGGCAATCTGCAAAAGATCACCTCCGAACAGCTCGGCCTGTCACCGGTCCTGATGGCGGCGGCGAACTCCTCCGGCGGCGTGATGGGCAAGATGATCGACGCACAGTCGATCGTGGTCGCCTCCACGGCCACGCGATGGTACGGGCACGAGGGCACCATCCTGCGCTTCGTGTTCTGGCATTCGATCGTGCTGGCCTGCCTTGTCGGCGTGCTCGTGACGTTGCAGGCCTATGTCTGGCCGTTCACGGCGCTGGTGCTGAAGTAGCCGGCCATTCCGGCCTCGACGCAAATCCCCGTGAGGTTCGCCTCGCGGGGATTTTCGCATCTACATCTGCCGTGGGCGAACCTTCTCAAGGGCGCCGCCGTCTTATAGAAGGTGCGGCAAATCAGGTCGGTCGAGGGGTCTCATGGTTTCGCTTCTGCGATTGGTGTGTGCGGCAGTTGCAATGCTCGCGATGCCCACGCTCGCGCGTGCCGAGGAGGGGTTCCCCTTCGGCACCGAGATGACGCTGGACGCGCTGCCGCAGCCCGGCTCGAAGCGGATTCCGAACATCGAGATCGGCGACCATGGCGAGGTCGTGCTGGAGCTCTGGTGCAAAGGCGGCAAGGGCCAGTTCTCGGTCGCCGGCAACACGGTGATCTTCGTTCCCGGTCAGATCCAGGACCGTTCCTGTCCGCCCGCGAAGGCGCAGGCCGACGATGATCTCGTCGCAGCGCTGAGCAGTGTCGAGACCTGGAAGCGCCAGGGTGACGTGCTCACGCTGGTCGGCCCGAAGCCGCTGCGCTTTCGCACGACGGGGAATTGATCGCGGCTGTCATTCCCCACGAAGGCGGGGAATCCAGTACGCCGCGGCCTATCGATTCAACACGGCTGTCTCGGAGTACTGGGTCGCCCGGTCAAGCCGGGCGACGACAGTGGCTTCGCCTATTTCCACACCGACTTGTCGGCGTCCCAGCGCTGACCCTTCAGCTCCTTGGCGAGCGCCTCGATCGAGCCGTTGTCGTCGGGCAGATCGCCTTCTTCGTCCGGGCTCGCGTCATCCGACAGATTGAGCTTGGCGCCGCTGCTTTCGTCGGCCGTGGTCGTCGCGGGGCTGCCGATCCAGATCATGAGCTTGTCGGTCGTGCCGGGCTTGTCGGGCGCGACGAGCCCTGCGACCTCGATCGTGTCGATGAGATCGAGCGCCGGGAAATCCTGGTTCGGCCGTTTGAAGACGAGCCTGAGCTTGCCGGTGGCGGGATTGAAGCTCTGCGACACCGGCTTTGCCGCGAGCGTCCTGCTCAGCACGCCTGCAACCGCGGCCGCGAGCTTGTCGCGGTTGATCTTGTCGCCGTCGCGCCAGTCGGCGGCGGGGAAGCGGATGGTGCGGTCCATCTCGGTCATGCCCGCGGTCCAGCCCGCGGCGGTGACGCCGGGCATCGCCTTGAACTTCGCCAGCAGCGCTCCCGCGCGCTCCGGATCGACCGACATGTTGATGGTCTGCTCGCCGGCGCGCAGCGCGTCGCAGCCGACATTGAGGCTGGCCAGCGTCACCTCGACCTCCTGGCCCTTCAGGCTCTTCAGGAAGTCGGTCGCGGCGTCGAGCTTGACCTTGACCGCGATCGCCTCCGGCGAGACGTCGGTGAAATCCTTGGGCTGCGGCGTGATGCCGTCGTCGGAGGTCTGGTTGTCCAGAAATTCCTTCTCGCTGAGATCGGAATTGTCAGCCGAGGCGACCTCGGTCACGGCTTGGCCGATGGCGATCTGGCCGCGGAATTCGAACATGTCGCCGGCCTGCTTGCGCAGCAGCTTGACGCTCACAGGCGCCTTCGCTCCGAGGCTCTGGGTCGTGCCCGTCAGGTTCTGGCCCGCGACCTGGAGATTGACGACGAAGCGGTCCTTGCGGTCGGAATTCTTCGCGACGGGATAGCAGACGTCGAGCACGGCCGCCGTGACCGTCTTGCCCTGGCGCGTCTCCTTCAGGATCGCGTCGGCATTGCCGTCCATCAGCCCGTCGATCGAGGTGAAATAGCGCGTCTCGGCGCCGCCGGGCGCCGTGGCCTTCGGCGACAGCTTCATCTGGGCCGAGGCGACCTCGGGCGAAACGGCGAGCAAGGCCGCCAAAAGAGCTGTCGGGCAAACCAGGTGCGCGCGCATCGACGAAATCCTCGAGCAAGGGGCATGATCCGGAAAAGATCACGCCCAAACAACAACCCAAAGCGCGATCACGATTCGTCTTGATGCCAACGCGCTTGAGAATCGGCGCCACCGTAGTGGGTTTTGGCCGCCGGTTGAATCGGAAAGCGCGGGGGCAGGGTCGGCAAAAAAGAAGGCCGCCCGGAGGCGGCCTTCACAGCGCTGTAATGGAAGAAGAGGGCCTTAGAAGCCGCCCATGCCGCCGCCCGCGGGCATGGCGGGCGGGGCTTCCTTCTTCGGCATCTCGGCGACCATGGCCTCGGTGGTGACCAGCAGGCCGGCCACGGAGGAGGCGTCCTGGAGCGCGGTGCGCACCACCTTGGCGGGATCGATGATGCCCTTCTCGACCATGTCGACATAGTCCTCGTTCTGGGCGTCGAAGCCAAAGGTCTCGGACTTGTTCTCCAGGATCTTGCCGACCACGATCGAGCCTTCCACGCCGGCGTTCTCGGAGATCTGGCGGATCGGGGCCTCCAGCGCCTTCAGCACGATGTTGATGCCGGCCTGGACGTCGTCATTGGCGTTGGTGAGACGGCCCACCGCCTTCTTGGCGCGGAGCAGCGCGACGCCGCCGCCCGGGACGATGCCTTCCTGTACCGCGGCGCGGGTGGCGTTGAGCGCGTCCTCGACGCGGTCCTTCTTCTCCTTGACCTCGATCTCGGTGGCGCCGCCCACGCGGATCACCGCGACGCCGCCGGCCAGCTTGGCAAGGCGCTCCTGGAGCTTCTCGCGGTCGTAGTCCGAGGTGGTCTCCTCGATCTGGGCCTTGATCTGGCCGACGCGGGCCTCGATGTCGGGCTTTTTGCCGGCACCGTTGACGATCGTGGTGTTCTCCTTGTCGATCACGACCTTCTTGGCGCGACCGAGCATCTTCACCGTGACGTTCTCGAGCTTCATGCCGAGGTCCTCGGAGATGAGCTGGCCACCGGTGAGGATCGCGATGTCCTCGAGCATGGCCTTGCGGCGGTCACCGAAGCCCGGCGCCTTGACGGCCGCGACCTTGAGGCCGCCGCGCAGGCGGTTGACGACCAGGGTGGCCAGCGCCTCCCCTTCGACGTCCTCGGCGATGATGACGAGCGGCTTGCCCGACTGCACCACGGCTTCGAGCACCGGCAGCATGGCCTGCAGGCCCGAGAGCTTCTTCTCGTGCAGCAGGATGTAGGCGTCCTCGAGCTCGGCGGTCATCTTCTCGGCGTTGGTGACGAAGTAGGGCGACAGATAGCCGCGGTCGAACTTCATGCCCTCGACGATGTCGACCTCGGTGTCGAGCGACTTGTTCTCCTCGACGGTGATGACGCCCTCGTTGCCGACCTTCTGCATCGCCTGGGCGATCATCTTGCCGATGGCGGTATCGCCGTTGGCCGAGATGGTGCCGACCTGGGCGACCTCGGAGGAAGAGGCGACCGGTTTGGCGCGCTTCTCGATGTCCTTGATGACGGCCGCAACCGCGCTGTCGATGCCGCGCTTGAGGTCCATCGGGTTCATGCCGGCGGCAACCGCCTTGGCGCCTTCGCGCACGATGGCCTGGGCCAGCACGGTCGCGGTGGTGGTGCCGTCGCCGGCGAGGTCGTTGGTCTTGGAGGCGACCTCACGCACCATCTGGGCGCCCATGTTCTCGAACTTGTCCTCGAGCTCGATCTCCTTGGCGACGGTGACGCCGTCCTTGGTGATGCGGGGTGCGCCGAAGCTCTTCTCGATGACGACGTTGCGGCCCTTCGGGCCCAGCGTCACCTTGACGGCGTTGGCGAGAACGTCGACGCCGCGCAGCATGCGATCGCGCGCGTCTCCGGAAAACTTGACGTCTTTGGCAGCCATTTTTGCTATTCCTCGTGTTTCGTGATGTGTCTGCCGCGCTTCTCTCTCCGTCATTGCCGGGCCTGACCCGGCAATCCATCACCCTGCGAAAAAGATGGATGCCCGGGTCGCCTATCGCGAAGACGCGCTTCGCGCTTCAGCCCGGGCATGACGATGAGACATTCAGCGGCCGTTCAGGCGGGTGGCCTTAGGCCAGAACGCCCATGATGTCCGACTCCTTCATGATCAGGAGCTCTTCGTTGTCGATCTTGACCTCGGTGCCCGACCACTTGCCGAACAGCACGCGGTCGCCGACCTTGAGGTCGATCGGGATCAGCTTGCCGGTCTCGTCGCGGCCGCCGGGGCCGACGGCGACGATTTCGCCCTGGGACGGCTTTTCCTTGGCGGTGTCCGGAATGATGATGCCGCCCTTGGTCTTTTCCTCGGCGTCGATACGTTTGACCACGACACGGTCATGCAGCGGACGAAATTTGGATTTAGCCATGACGTTTCCCTTTGGAGGCTCGCTTTGGAAGTAGTGGAAGTGGGTGGGGCGGCGCTTCCGTCCACCCTCTTCGAGGATCGGACGGCGCGCTTAGCAATCGGGCTTTCCGAGTGCTAATAGTGGGCCCGGAAATATGGCTTGGCCGCGATCCTGTCAAGCAAAGGTGGTTAAGCGATTGGTGAGGCGGATATAGGATGATTGGAAACTCGTTCGGGGCGCCGGCGTATCAAACGACGTCATTGCCCCGGCGGCGGTTTTGCGCTTGGCTGCGGGAGGGGTGCGGCCATGGTCTTGTTCGGGGGAATGCCATGATCAGTTCAGCTCACGCGCGCACGGTCGCCAATCTGGCGGCTGCCTCTTGCTTGGCGCTATTGCTGGGCGCCTGCGGCGGCGGCATGAGCCTGCCGTCCTTCTCGTCGTCTTCGCCGCCGCCCGAGGCCGAACCCGGCACGGGTCCGGAAATGCCTGCGACGATCCGCGCCGACGAGATCGTGGGACGCTGGGGTCTCGCCTCGTTCCAGAACCCGGCCGACCGTGCCCGCACCGAAGCCGCGGCGAGGGCCCAGTGCAAGAATCCCTATGTGATCACCGCCGGTTCCTCCGGCGGCGTGATCATGCATCTGGCCGACCAGGCGACCCCGCAGGAATTGCGGCTCAAGGGCTCGCCCAGCGGCAAGAACTACATCGGCCCCGCCGGTCCCACTCCCGGCGATCAGGACCGTGAGATCGTCTCCTTCGACGGCCGCGTGCTGATCACCCGCTTCATCGACAAGGACGCCGCCACCCGCTACGGCAACATGGTCTACGTCCGCTGCGCGCCGCGGGCGTGATCGGGGTTCCGGCCTAGCGAGGCGTCATTGCGAGCGAAGCGAAGCAATCCAGACTGTTTCCGCGGAGGCAGCCTGGATTGCTTCGTCGCTTCGCTCCTCGCAATGACGCCCCAAACAAAAAACGCCGGCTCATGCCGGCGTTTTGCTTTTCCGTGATCTCGCGTCCGATCAGTCGAACAGCGCGTCGATGTCGTCCTGCGAGGCGTGGCCGACGTCGCCGGCGAGCTTCGGGCCGTTGAGAAGCTTCTCGTCCTCGCTGCGGCCGTCGACAGGCGCCGGCACGTGGGCCTTGATGGCGTCGACGCCGCCCCAGATTTCCATCATCGCATTGATGTGCTGCTCGATGAACTTCATCGTGGTCATGACCTTGCTGATGCGCTGGCCGGTCAGGTCCTGGAAGTTGCAGGCTTCGAAGATCGAGATGACGCGTTCCTGGATGTCGTCGGCGAGCCGCTTCTGCTGATCGGCCGATTGCACCTTGGACATCGCGCTCGCCGCCTGGTCGATCGACTCGGCGGCTTCGAGGATCTGCTGCGTCGCCTGCTCGGTGCCGCCGACGACCGCGCCGAGCTCGCCATTGACCTTGGCCATTTCGCCGCCATCGAAGCTCTTGCCGTGCAGCGTCGCGATCTCGCGCTTGGTGCGGTCGATGGCGTCGTGGATGAGGTCGAGTTCGACCTTCAGCTTCTCGCACTGCTCGATCTGCGCCCGGTAGGTCTCGAGCATGGTGCGAGCTTCGGAGAGCTCATGGGCGGTGGAGGCGTCGATCGCCGCCATGGCTGCGCTGCCGGACAAGGGCACGGTGCCCTTGGCCATCTGTGCGCGGATCGCACGCAGCTCGGCCATGATCTCGCTATGCATCGGGGTTGCCTCTTCGGTTACGTCAACAATGGGCATTTCGCCACCGACGATATCTTCGACGCGAAAACGCTTGCGGTGAACAGCCATCAGAATACTCCCCCACCTCATTCACGCGTCTTTGTAGGCAGAAGCGATTTAACACGAAGTTCACGGCCGGAACTGTTGTGCGGCGTCGCGCGACGGCGCGCAAAGAAGCGATTAACCATGGCTGCGCTGCGTTCACCGAAAATAAACGCTGATCGCCAAATTGGCCCATGCTTGGCGACGTGGTGAATCGAAACGCCGCTTCTGTTTACCAAACAAAACGGCTTTTGCTTTTTATTGACCACGTCGCGGCGGCCGATCAGCCAGACGCTTTCCGCGACGCATGTGATCTAGACGAAACAGTACAGAGTACGTCGATGTTCAAGAAAATGTCTGTCGCGCTGCTGGGCAGCGCGTGCACCTTCATTGCCGGCGCAAACAGCGCCAGCGCTTTTGACAATAACGTACCGAACGATCCGCCCGCGGTACTCTACCAGCCGCAGATGCCGCCGGCGCCGGTGCGTGTCGCCTCCAATGCGAACATGGGCGGCGGCTTCATCGAGTTCCTGTTTGGCGATGGTCCTGGCCGCGGTCCGGCCTATGCGCCGCAGCAGCCGATCTATCAGCAGCAGCCCGGTTACTACGATCAGCGCCGCCTGCCGCCGATGGGCGAGCCGCAGATGCAGGGTGGATATCAGCAAGGCGCAGGTCTCCAGCAGGATGCGGTCGATCCGCGGCAGCGTCCCTTCGATCCGAAATTCGAGAAGCAACTCGTTGACTATAGCGGCAAGGAAAGTCCCGGCACGATCGTGGTCGATACGCCGAACAAGTTCCTCTATCTCGTCGAGGGCAACGGCCGGGCGATGCGCTACGGCATCGGCGTGGGACGTCCCGGCTTCACCTGGTCCGGTGTGAAGTCGATCACGGCCAAGCGCGAATGGCCGGACTGGACGCCGCCGGCGGAGATGATCGCCCGCCGCCCCGATCTGCCCCGGCACATGGAAGGCGGGCCGGAAAATCCGCTCGGCGCCCGTGCGATGTATCTGGGCTCGACACTCTACCGCATCCATGGCTCCAACGAGCCCTGGACCATCGGCACCAACGTCTCCTCCGGCTGCATCCGCATGCGCAACGAGGACGTCATCGATCTCTACGGCCGCGTCAATGTCGGCACCAAGGTCGTGGTGATGTGAGGCGTCATACGCTCGATGCGAGCCGTCAACTCGGCGTGCCGCGTCGGCTCGCGATGCGCGGCATCGAAGGCGCTGGCTGCCGCCGGCGTACGCCTTCCAGCTATGGTTTATGCGCGCTGGCGGTGCCGCGTCGACCCGAGCCGCGGGGCAACGGAGCAGCGACGACGAGTTGATGAACGGGAATGCGGTGCGCCCGCGGAGCGGGTCAGACGCCGTGCCGACAGCTCCGCCTTCCTGACGCGCTCGTGCAATCCTTCCAACTCGCACAATTCGGTGATGAGATGCGTTGTCGCGTCGGTCAAGGTCGCAATGCGCTGCTGAAGTGGACTCATCAATAAACCCCCGACTTTAGCCAAGAGCGGCAGCCACATCGGTGTGTGGCAGGAGCGATGTGTTCTTTCAGTTGAACACCCATGTCCGAATTTGGAAATCCGGGAGTCTACGGCTGCGTGTGTCGAAGGGCAGTTTCGCTTGTCATGGTGAACTCAGGCGCGCCCGTCAACGTTCAGCCCAGTGCAATCCAATAGCGCGCATTAGTCATACTATATCGAGCGGCCCTCCCTTGCGATGTCGTGGCATCGAAGGCGCTTGAGGCATGCGCAGAAGAAAACGGCCGCCTCATCGGCGGCCGCTGGTTTGCATGCGCTATGGATCCGACGTCACGCGTAATCGCTGCCGCCGTCGTCTCCGCCGCCGAAATCGCTGTCGTCGGCCATGTCCATGTTGTCGTCGTTATCGTCGTAGTTCTGATCGTTGTCGTTGTTCCGATCGTCGTTCGACGCCTGGTCGACGAAGCCCTGGCGGGAGTCGCGGTTCGAGCCGATGTCGTTAAGGCCGGCGTCGCGCGAGAGCGATCCGCCGGACTGGTCGCTGCCGCCCCAAGGGCTTCCACCAGCGCTGCGGTCGCCGAGGGCATTGGTGTCGCCAAAAGCCTGCTGATGCGGTCCGCCCATCATGCCGCGGATGCTGGAGAGCAGCAGCGAGCCGCCGACGACGCCGGCTGCGGCTGCCGCCGCCGTGCCAAGGAACGAGCCGCCGCCACCGCCGACCGGCGGAGCACCAAAGCCCTGGCCTGGGCCTTGACCGGGACCTTGGCCATAAGCCTGTCCGTAAGGCGGCTGGCCGTAGCCCGGCTGCGTCTGTTGCATGGCCTGACCGGTATTCCAGGCCGGCCGCTGCTCGCGCGGCGGCACGTTCGGAACCGAGCCGCGGGCGGGGCCTCCGCCGAACAGCGACTCGCGCATGGAATCCAGGAAACCGCCGGACTGCGCCTGCTCGGGCGCCTGTCCCGCTTCCAGCTCCTGGATGCGGGCGTGGGCGCGCTTCAGCGCTTCGTCCTGCAACAGCACGGTCTGCACCAGCGCGTAGATCGCACCGGGCGCCTTGCGCAAGCCGTCGGAGATTGCGGCGGTCGCGTCGGGATCGCGCGGTGCATTTTCCAGTTTGGTAAGCCGGTCGAAAAGCTCGTCGACGAGCTGGCGTTCCTGCGGCGTCATGGTCAATCTCCTTCGCGCAAACAAGCGCGAGGCAGATGTAGGGTTCCATTGTGGCCCCAACAGCCCCGGCCATATTAAATTTCGGTATGCGACAAGCTGCCTCGAAAGGTCGGTTCTTGCCGATTTCACCCCAGCGTGACGCCACTGTCCGTCAGCAGACGTGGGAACGCATCGCCGGCGAGATAAGCGTGCTCGCGTTCGCGCACATCCGTCATCGGGTCGAGACCGGTGAGGACATCATCGACGAAGCCCGGGTGGCACATCACGAGCCCGCCATCCGGCAAGCCTTCGAGGAACTGTCGCATCAACGCGCCGAAATCGGTCGCCCGCGTGAAGTCATAAGCGCCGGCGAAGGCAGGATTGAAGCTGAGGCCGGCGGCGCCGGCGCGCCGGCGAAATTGCGCGCTGAGGATATCGAGCACCATGGCCTTTGGTGAAGCCAGAAGCTGCGCCAGTGGCAGGTCGCGCCCGCCCTGGCGCACCCAGGCGTTTGGTGCGGCCTCGCCAACCGCATCGACAAAGCCGTCGCGCACCTGCGGATAGAGCTGGACATGCTGGTGCCCGTCGACAAAGTCGGGCGCACGCCCGAACGCTTCCATGAAAGTTGCGAGCTGCGCCTTCACCTCATTGCGAAAGAATTCGCGGTCGAGCCGCCGCATCAGTCCGGCGCCCAGCAGCTTCGGAAAGGTCAAGAACATGTCGCCGTCGAGAGGACGGAAATGCATGGTGAGCGGCCGGAACGGTGCCGACAGCGTGACGTGCAATCCGATCGCGCAGCGCGGGCTTGCTTTGGCCGCCGTGTCCAGCGCCTCGATCTCGCTGCGCGCGATCGCAGGTCCCACCATCATCACCGAGGTGGCGTTGAGGCGACCGCGTTCGATCAGGTCGCGGATGGCACGGTTGACGCCCGGGCTGATGCCGTAATCGTCGGCGCAGAGCCAGATCCGCCGCGGCGCCGCCGCCGCGCTCATTCGGCCGCCGTCCTCTTCGAGGCGTCGTCGGCGTTGTCGGTCGCGAAGCGCTTTTCGCTGTGCTCGGCCACGAAGTAAATCGGGCGCGCCTTCAGCTCGGAGAGGATCTTGCCGATATATTCGCCGACGATGCCGATCATGATGAGCTGCACGCCGCCGATCGTCATCAGGCCGATCACGAGCGAGGGATAGCCGGGCACCTGTTTGCCGGTGGTCCAGACCTCCCAGAGGATCGAGAGGCCGAACAGGAAGGCGCCGCCGGCGAGGATCACGCCGAGCAGGCTGGCGAAGCGCAGCGGCGCGACCGAGAACGAGGTCACCCCCTCGATCGAAAGACCGAGCAGACGCGCGGCGCTGAAGGTCGTCACGCCATGGACGCGCGGCGCGGGCTCGTAGTCGACGCGGATCTGGCGGAAGCCGATCCAGCTTGCGAGACCCTTGAAGAAGCGGTTGCGCTCCGGCAGCTGCCTGAGCGCGGCGACCGCGCGCGGCGAGAGCAGGCGGAAGTCGCCGGCGTCCTCGGGGATCTTCTGCCGGGCGCCCCAATTGATCAGCGAATAGAAGCCGCGCACGGCGACGCGGCGCAGGAATGGCTCGTTGTCGCGATGCGCCTTGGCGGTATAGACGACGTCATGGCCGTCTTCGATCCAGTGCCGCACCAGCTGCTCGACCAGCGCCGGCGGATGCTGGCCGTCGCCATCCATGAACATGACGGCGCCGAGCCGGGCATGGTCGAGGCCGGCCATCAGCGCCGCCTCCTTGCCGAAATTGCGCGAGAGCGAGACCACCTGGACGTCGATCGCGTCGGCCGGCAGCGAACGGGAGATCGACAGCGTTGCGTCTGCACTGCCGTCGTCGACATAGACGACCTCGCAGGCGAGGCGGTACCGCTCGCGCAAGGTCTTGGCGAGATCGCAGATACGCTGGTGCAACGCGGCGAGGCCCGCCGCCTCGTTGTAGACGGGGACGACAATCGACAGTCCCTTCGCGGCGGCGCTCGCCGCGGTGGTCGTCATGCCGGAAACGTCAGAGCCCAGCGTCATCGATCAAGGTTCCAGAGGCGTTTGGGTCTTCTCAACAGCATATGGTAGCTGCCGTTTGCTGTCGCTACGCTGAACGAAACTGAGGTCACCGCCGCAGGAACGCCTCGAGCTTGGCGAACAGGGGGTTCTCCCGGTCGAACACGTAGTCGAGCGAAACCACCGAGACGGTCTCGGCGCCATGTTCGCGCAGGAAGCTCGCGAGCGCATAGAGCTGCCCCGGGGGGCAGTGCAGCGTCAGCATACCTGACGAGGTCGGCCCGCCAAACGGGGCCACGACGCCGAACCGGCTGTGGGCCTCGCCGAGCAGGGCAGCGTCGCATTGCCGGAAACGGGTGCGGACCTCGCGGTATTTATTGGCCCGCGCCCGCGCTGCGATGTGGTCAAGGATGACGCGCGCGGTCTCCCGCGCCTGCGGCGACCAGTCGGCCTCCTTCGAGGCGACCAGATTGGCCTGGCTGCGCAGGATCACGCCGTCGTCGAGCACCCGCAAGCCATTGGCGGCGAGTGTCGCGCCTGTGGTGGTAATGTCGACGATCAACTCGGCGCTGCCGGCCGCAGGCGCGCCTTCGGTCGCGCCTGCGCTCTCGACGATGCGGTAATCGGTGATGCCGTGGCTCTGGAAGAAGGCGCGGGTGAGGTTGATGAACTTGGTCGCGACCCGCATCCGCATGTGATGCTGCTCGCGGAAGCCGGTGGTGACGTCGTCGAGGTCGGCCATGGTACGGACGTCGATCCAGGCCTGCGGCACCGCGACGACGACGTCGGCGTAGCCGAAGCCGAGCCCTTCGATCAGGGACACGCGCTTGTCGGCATCCGCGATGGTCTCGCGCACGAGATCTTCACCGGTGACGCCGAGATGCGCAAAGCCGCGGGACAGTTGCGCGGCGATCTCGCTCGCCGAGAGATAGGCGATCTCGACATTGTCGAGGCCCGCGATGGTGCCGCGATAGTCGCGGGCGCCGCCGGCCTTCGACAGCTTGAGCCCGGCGCGTGCGAAGAAGGCTTCGGTGTTTTCCTGAAGGCGGCCCTTGGAGGGAACGGCCAGAACGAATGGCGCGCTCATGGCTTAAGCTCCCACCTTGCGACCGATTCTGGTCAGCGCGTCCACCCAGACCGAGAAGCCGACCGCGGGGATCGGCTCGACCGAACCGAGCTGGGTCATCAGCCCGTCATAGCGGCCGCCGGCGACCAGCGGCTCGGCGCCGTTGCCCCTGTGATGCAATTCGAACTCGAAGCCGGTGTAATAGTCGAGCCCGCGTCCGAACGCGGTCGAAAAGCGCGTCAGCTTCACGTCGATGCCGCGCGCCGCCATGAAGCCGACCCGGCTTTCGAACTGGTCGATCGCGGCAGCGAGATCAAGCCTGGCATCAGCGGTGAGCGCGCGCAGCTCTGCAACGGCGTCGTCGGGATTGCCTGCGATCGACAGGAAGCGCTTGAGCACGGTGATCGCCTCGCGCGACAGCGCGCCACCTTTGAGGGTCGATTGCTCGAGGAATCGGTCGGCGATCTCGGCCGTGGTGCGGCCACCGACATTGGTGGTGCCGGCGATCGACATCAGATCGGTGACGAAGGCCAGCGCCGCCTTGCGGTCGGAGCCGGCAAGCGCGGCGAGCACGCCCTCATATTCGCTGCGGGTCGCGGTGGTCGCGGCCGCCAGCCGTTCCAGATCCTTTTCCAGGCTGATCTTGCGGTTGAAATCCTTGATCAGGCGGCGGCGCCAGACCGGATAGAGATCGAGCGCGTCGAGCAGGGCATTGAACAGCGCGACGTCACCGGTGCGGATCTCGACCTCGCCGACGCCGAAGGCGGCGGTTGCCTCCAGCGCCAGCGCCAGCATTTCGGCGTCCGCCGCGGCGCGGTCCTGGCGGCCGAAGGATTCGATGCCGGCCTGCAGGAACTCGCTGGCCTGCCCGCTACGGTAGCGAAACACCGGGCCGAGATAGCTGAACCCGGCCGGCTGGCCGGCGCTGGTCGAGGCGAGGTAATCGCGGGCGACGGGAATGGTCAGGTCTGGGCGCAGGCAGAGCTCCTCGCCGGACAAGTCCGTGGTCAGGTACAGGCTCTTGCGGATGTCCTCGCCGGAGAGGTCCAGGAACGGCTCGGCCGGCTGCAGGATCGCGGGCTCGGCCCTGACGTAGCCCGCCTGCGCGAACGACAAGAGCAGCGTATCCGCCCAGGCGGCGGAGCCGGCAGCATTTGAGGTGGCAGTCGCGGTCATAACAGGGGGTCCATCGCCCGGTGGAACCGGGGCAGGCAAGGGAAGGGACGGGAATTGGCGCAGCCCTTAGCATGGCCCGAAAGCGGTTTCGACCTCCAAAGGATCAATCGCTTAACGGGCGGCCAATGCCAGGGATCAGGTGGGCCTGCCCCAATCGCCCAGCACTGCCTGCACCAGCGCCAGCGCCGCCACCGCGGCGGTGTCAGCCCGCATGATCCGGGGCCCCAGGGCGAGCCGCAGGATCTTCGGCTGCCGCAGCAGAAGCGCCCGCTCTTCCTCGGCAAAACCGCCTTCCGGACCGATCAGCACGTCGATGCCTTGTCCGGCCTCGCTGGCGCCTTGCAGGCTCTGAATGGGGTTTTGGACCTCGGCCGCCTCGTCGCAGAAGATCAGCAGGCGGCCCGCGGCGCGCTGGCTGAGGTACCGCTCCAGCGGCGCCGGCTCGCCGACGGTGGCGATGCTGAGGATCCCGCACTGCTCCGCCGCCTCGACGACATTGGCGCGCATCCGCTCGGTGTTGACCCGGGAGGCCTGGGTGAACCGTGTCAGGACCGGCTGAAGCGTGGCGGCGCCTAACTCGATGGCCTTCTGCACCATGTAGTCCAGCCGGGCATGCTTGAGCGGAGCGAAAACGTAAGTGAGGTCGGCTAGTCGATCCTGGGGCCGGGTCTGCTGGAGGATGACGAGGCCATCCGGCCGCTTGCGGCCCTCGATGGCGGCCTGCCATTCGCCGTCACGGCCATTGAAGGCCAAAACCTCCGCACCGGCGGCAAGCCGCAGCACATTGCCGAGATAATTGCTCTGGTCGCGGTCGAGCGGGACCCTGGCGTCCTGGGCAAGGGGAGCGTCGACGAATAGGCGGGGGGCGCGAAAATCGTGGGAAGGCATCGTTCAAAGGTCCGATTGACCGCCGTTCTTAACCGAAAGCCGCCATTTCGGGGTAAATTATTGCCAATCTGGTGCGTCCCAGCGCCGCGCTCTTGCCCAATTCCACGGGTTGTTAAGCGCCGGCGGGAATCGTAGAAACGCGAACAGCTGGTTGCGCTTCAAATTAGGAAGACGCCGAACCCCGCAAGCTCCTGCCGGAGAGACTACTTGATGATCCGTCATTTGATGGTTCCGATCACTGCCGCCATGGTCACCATGGGCGCCGCGGGCGCTTATGCGCAAAGCGCATTCCCGGCGCCGCTGCCCAATCAGGCCGCGACCAGTTCGCCGTTTCCGCCAGTGAATGGCTCGGCGCCAACCGCGTCGGTCGGTACCGCCCCGCAATCGTCCTTTCCCGTGAATGGCGCCGCGCCGGTCGGCGGCGCCGGCGCCTTCAGCGCGGCCCCGCCGACGCAAGGCGGTCCTGGCGAGGACTGCATGAAGGCCTTCATTCCGCTGCGCGAGGAGGCCGAGAAGCGCGGCAAGCTGATCAAGGCCGCGAGCGACCGTCATGCGGCGCCGGACGAGGCCTGCAAGCTGATCCGCAATTTCAGCCAGGCTGAAACGAAGATGATCAAGTACATCGAGTCCCATGCCGCCAAATGCGGAATTCCGCCGCAGATCGGCGAGCAGATGAAGACCGGCCACAAGAACACCGAGGCCATGCAGACGAAAGTCTGCAACGTCGCGCAGCAGATGCAGAACCAGCCGCGCGGTCCGGCAGGTCCGTCGCTGAGCGAGGTGCTGGGTTCGGGCTCGGCGCCAGAGGCGAATGCCGGCAAGAAGGGGGGCAGCACCTTCGACACGCTCAACGGCAACGTCCTGACCCGATGAGCGATACATCCGCCCGCGTTGCCGATTCCACGGGCAACTGGGTCGATACGCTTGCCCCGTCATGGGCGCGGCCTTACCTGCGCCTGTCCCGCTTCGACCGTCCGATCGGCTCGTGGCTGCTGTTGATGCCCTGCTGGTGGTCGGCCGCGCTCGCCGCCGGCGTCGCGCACGACGTCCGCGGCCTGCCGCTCACCATCGTGCTGTTCTTCGTCGGTGCGTTCGTGATGCGCGGAGCCGGCTGCACCTGGAACGACGTCACCGACCGCGACCTCGACGACAAGGTCGAGCGGACGCGCTCGCGGCCGCTGCCGTCAGGGCAGGTGACCACGAAGCAGGCGCTGGTCTTCATGGTCGCACAGGCGTTGATCGGCCTCGTGGTGCTGCTGCAGTTCAACCGCTTTGCTGTGCTGACCGGCATCGCCTCGCTTTTGATCGTCGCGATCTATCCCTTCATGAAGCGCATCACCTGGTGGCCGCAGATCGTGCTCGGGCTTGCGTTCTCCTGGGGCGCCCTGATGGGATTTGCCGTCACCTTCGGACGCATCGACGTCACCGCGCTCGTGCTCTATGCCGGCGCGATTTCCTGGGTGATCGGCTATGACACGATCTACGCGCATCAGGACGCCGAGGACGACGCGCTGATCGGCATCAAGTCCACCGCGCGATTGTTCGGCGCGCATACGCACCAGGCGCTAATCCTGTTCTACGGGCTCGCGGTGATGCTGATCGGTGTCGCGCTGGCGTCCGGCGATGCGCGCTGGCCGGCCTGGCTCGGGCTGATCGCCTTCGCCGTGCATCTGGCGTCGCAGATCGTGCGGCTGAATATCAGCGATCCTGACCTCTGCAAGCGCCTGTTCTATTCGAACAAGTATGCGGGGTTGTTGTTGTTCGCGGGATTGCTCGCCGACGCAGTGATGCGGGCGTCGTAGCTGCCGTAGGGGCAAAGGCGTGATTGCCCTCTAGTTTCTCGCGATGATCTCGTGTTCGCCGCGGTGAACGGACAGCTCGCGCGCGATGCCGGCGCGGCGGCGCATCAAGAATTTTGGGCGGCGGGCGCGGATCGCGTTGGCGCGGCGGCGGCGTGCTGCGGGTTTGCGGGCGCCTTCGTCGAGCTGCGGCAGCGCGAAGATCTCGCTCCAGATGGTCCAGGCCTCGGCGAGCTCGTCGCCGTCGGCGCTGATGAGCAGCGGAACGGAGAGCGAGGGATCGCGATGCACGAGGACGAGGGCTTGCGCCTCCTCGTTGCCGCGCAGCGCGACGCCGGTGAAGTCGCTGACGCGAACGTTGATGGCCATCTGCATGCCGCGCACGGCACGGCGCAGCACGACACGCTCGCGATGAAGCTCGATCTGCCTGACATGTCCGTCGGCGCGCGGATCGTGCGCATCGAAGCGGACCGGAAGGGAAAGAGGGTCGAGCCGCAAGGAGCGGCTCGACCCGGCGGGAGCGACCCCGCATGTTGCTGTTTGACGCCTCACGGCTTTAGTTCTCCCCGCCGGGATTATGTTCCCGGTCGATGCGAGGACCTTAGCGTGCGCCTTTCCGAAACCGCTTAAAAAGGCTGGTTAACCCACCGTCACTGCTGCTCATGATTGACAAGACCTTGGCGCGCATGATTGACGAGACGTTGCGCCGAAGTCGCGAATCTGAGCTTTTTGGCAGGCTGAAAATGCTTGAAGTCCGCGCCATCAGGGCACATCTGTGGGTTCCAGTCCCGAACCCCGCCCCAACAGGATTTCGTTCGTGAACTCTTCACCATCCGCAAGCTCGACGCTTTCGACCACAGCCAATCGCGACTTGTTCGATCAGTCCGCGCTCTCCGATCTCGCGCAGCGGCTGGTCGAGGCGGCCAAGCGCGCCGGCGCGGACGCGGCCGATGCGGTCGCGGTGCGCGGCGTCTCGCAAGGCGTCGAGGTGCGTGACGGCCGCGTCGAGGAATCCGAGCGGTCCGAAGGCGACGATGTCGGTCTGCGCGTGCTGGTCGGCCAGCGCCAGGCAGTGGTCTCGACCAACGACGTCAGCGGCGATGCCGTCACCAAGCTCGCAGAACGCGCGGTCGCGATGGCGCGTGTCGCGCCCGACGACAAATATGTCGGCCTCGCCGATCCCGCACTGCTCGCGCGCGACTTCCCCGATCTCGACCTGCTCGATCCCGACGTGCCCACGACCTCGGAGCTCGAGCGCCGCGCGCTTGCGGCCGAAGCTGCCGCGCTCGGTGTGAAGGGCGTGACCAAGTCCGGCGGCGCCTCGGCTTCCGCCGGCATCGGCGGCATGGTGCTCGTCACCTCGACCGGCTTCCACGGCTCCTATCTGCGCTCAAGTCAGGGGATTTCCGCCACCGCCATATCGGGCGAAGGCACCGGCATGGAGCGCGACTACGACTTCACCTCGGCGCCACACGGCGCCGATCTGCTGTCGCCGGAGGTCGTCGGCCGTTCCGCCGGCGAGCGCACCGTGGCGCGCTACAATCCGCGCAAGGTCGAGACCTGCAAGGTGCCCGTCGTGTTCGACCCGCGCGTCGCCGGCTCCCTGGTCGGCCATGTCGTCGGCGCCATCAACGGCGCCTCGATCGCGCGCAAGACCAGCTTCCTGAAGGACAAGCTCGGCCAGCAGCTGTTCGCGAAGAACATCCGCATCGTCGACGATCCCCTGCGCAAGCGCGGCCTGCGCTCGCAGACCTTCGATGCGGAAGGCGTCGCGGTGAAGAGAATCGCGCTGGTCGACGAGGGCGTGCTGACGACCTGGCTGCTCGATTGCGCCACCGCGCGTGAGCTCGGCCTCACCACGACGGGCCACGCCCATCGCGGCGTCTCCTCCTCGCCGTCGCCCGGGCCGTACAATCTGCATCTGGAGCCCGGCACGCCGACGCCGGCCGAGCTGATCTCCGACATCAAGCAGGGGTTCTACGTCACCGACCTGATCGGCTCTGGCGTCAACGGCGTCACCGGCGATTACAGCCGCGGCGCCTCCGGCTTCTGGATCGAGAACGGCGAGATCACCTATCCCGTCAGCGAGGTCACGATCGCCGGCCATCTGTTCGAGATCTTCAAGTCGATGCAGCCGGCGAACAATCTCGAGTTCCGCTACGGCATCAATGCGCCGACGGTGCGCATCGAGGGTTTGACGCTTGGCGGACGCTGACGCGCAATCCCTGGACGCGGCCATCCTGACGCACGATGCGGCGCTGCTGAAGGACACGGTGCGGGACGCGGGCGTACTCGCGCAATCGATGTTCCGCACCGAGCTGAGGAAATGGACCAAGGGCGCATCCTCGCCGGTGTCGGAGGCCGACATCGCGGTCAACGATCTCCTCGAGGCGCGCCTGCGCGCTGCGACGCCCGACTATGGCTGGCTGTCCGAGGAGAGCGCGGACGACGCGGCACGGCTGTCGCGGCGGCTGACCTGGATCGTCGATCCCATCGACGGCACGCGCAACTATCTGGGCGGGCATGACGATTGGTGCATCAGCGTCGCGCTGGTTGAGGACGCCTCGCCGGTGCTTGCCGCGGTGTTTGCGCCGACCCGCGACGAGTTCTTCTTCGCGGCCCGCGGCCAGGGCACGACGCTGAACGGCGCGGCCGTGCGGGCGTCGCCCGGATCGGTGCTCGACTTCACCCGCATCGCCGGACCGAAGCCGATGGTCGAGCGGCTCAATGGCTCGGGCGGCGAGATCGAGCTGCATCCGCGAATCGGCTCGCTCGCGCTGCGTCTGTGCCGGGTCGCCCATGGCGCGCTGGATGCGGCTTTTGCGGGCGGCAACAGTCATGATTGGGACCTTGCGGCGGCCGATTTGATCGTGCAGGAAGCGGATGGTAGGATGAGCGACCTCTCCGGAGATCCCATCCTCTATAACCGCCGGGAAGTGGCGCACGGGGTGCTGGTGGCAGCGGGACGCGATCGTCATGCGGGCATTGTCGCGCATTTTCGAAACCGCCCCTTCGCCTAAAGCGCTTTCGTCGTGCTTGTCGAACACTGCTTTGCCGGGCAGCCGTTAGGAACAGAATCCATGCCAGATAGTGCCCCGCAACAACTGCTTCACCTCGTCATCGGTGGCGAGCTCGTCGATCTCGAGCACAACACCTTCAAGAATCTCGATGACGTCGAGATCGTCGGCCTCTATCCGAACTATGCCACCGCGCACGCGGCCTGGCGGGCCAAGGCGCAGAGCACGGTCGACAACGCGCAGATGCGCTATTTCATCGTCCACCTCCACCGGCTGCTCGACCCGAATCAAGAACCGGCGCGTTGAAAAAACTGCTTCGCAATACGCTGCGAAGCAGCTTCGTTCAGCGTGCCGTCGGGGTCCTGGCGGCCGAATATCTGCGCTTTGTCTGGCGGACCAACAAATTCACGTTCGATCCGCCCGACGTCTATGACCTCGTCGAGCCGCAGATCCCGGCGATCTTCGCGTTCTGGCACGGCCAGCATTTCCTCACCCCCTTCATCAAGAACAAGACCTCGTACCGGGCCAAGGTCCTGATCTCGCGGCACCGGGATGGCGAGTTCAATGCGATCGCCGCCGAGCGCCTCGGCATCGGTACCATCCGCGGTTCCGGCGATCATGGCGGCGCCTTCCACCGCAAGGGCGGGGTCGGCGCCTTCAAGGAAATGGTGCGGACGCTCCAGGACGGTTGTAATGTCGCGCTGACCGCCGACGTCCCCAAGCGCTCGCGCGTGGCCGGGCTCGGCATAATCATGCTGGCACGGGAATCCGGACGGCCGATCATGCCTTTTGCGATGGCGACCAGCCGCTTCATCCGGCTCAAGAACTGGGACCGCACCACCATCAATCTGCCGTTCGGGCGGGGCGCATTGGTCGGCATCAAGGAGATCCACGTTCCGCCTGACGCCGACGCGGCCACCATGGAAGCGCTGCGGCTGGAGCTGGAGGAGACGTTGAACGAGGCGACTCGCCGTGCCTATGCGCAACTCGGCCGCCCGGGACCGGAAGATGCCTAATTCGCTGCCCATCACGCTGCGGATGTATCAGCGTCTGGCCTCCGGCCTGGTGCCGCTGGCGCCTGCGCTGATCAAGCGGCGGCTGAAGCAGGGCAAGGAGGATCCCGAGCGCGTCGGCGAGCGGCGGGGGCTGTCGCGGGACGTGCGTCCGCATGGACCGCTGGTCTGGATCCACGGCGCCAGCGTCGGCGAGGTTCTGGCCGCAGCGGCGCTGATCGAGCGCTTGCGCGACCTCAATTTGCGTATCCTGCTCACCTCCGGCACCGTCACCTCGGCGGCTGTCGTGGCAAAACGCTTTCCGCCCGACGTGATTCATCAATACGTGCCGTATGATTCCCCGCGCTATGTCGCGCGCTTCCTCGACCATTGGAAGCCGTCGCTGGCGCTGTTCATCGAATCCGACCTGTGGCCGAACCTGATCCTCGCCGGTGCGGCGCGCCGGGTGCCGATGGTGCTGATCAATGGGCGGATGTCGCCGCGCTCCTTCCCGCGCTGGCGGCGCATGCATGGCACCATCTCGGCGCTGCTCTCTCGCTTCGACATCTGCCTTGCGCAGTCGAAGCTGGATGCCGAGCGCTTTGCCGCTCTCGGCGGCCGCGACGTCCTCACCACGGGTAACCTCAAGCTCGACGTCCCCGCGCCGCCGGCCGATCCCGGCAAGCTCGAACGCTTGATGGCGATGACGCGCGGACGGCCCATTATTATCGCGGCCTCGACCCATCCGGGCGAGGACGAGATGGTGGTGGCGGCGCACCGCAGCCTTTCCGGTTTCTTCCCGCAGCTGCTGACCGTGATCGTGCCGCGACATCCGGATCGCGGCGCCTCGATCGCAGGCTTGATCACCGCCTCCGGCCTGAAGCCGGCGCTGCGCTCGCGCGAGGAGCTGCCGACCGCTACGACCGACCTCTATGTCGCCGACACCATGGGCGAGCTCGGCCTGTTCTATCGCCTTTCGCCCATCGTGTTCATGGGCGGATCGCTGATCCACCATGGCGGGCAGAATCCGATCGAGGCGATCAAGCTGGGTGCCGCGATCATCCATGGTCCGCACGTCTTCAATTTCTCCGATGTCTACGCGGCGCTCGACGGCAGCGGCGGGGCGCGCCAGGCCGACACGCCGGAGGTCCTGGTCAAGCAGCTTGGCCAGTTGCTGGCCGATCCCACCGTGCGCGACAAGATGCAGCGCGCAGGCACGGGCGTGGTCGAGCAGCTCGGCGGCGCGCTGGACCGCACCATGATTGCGCTCGAGCCCTATCTGTTGCAGCTGACCATCGAGATGGGAGCCGCCAATGCGTGAGCCGGCCTTTTGGTACCGGCCACGTTCCCTCCAGTCGTACGCGTTATGGCCGCTTGGAGCACTCTACGGCGCGATCACCGAACGGCGCATGCTGCGCAGGGGCTTCGACGCCGGCATCCCCGTGATCTGTGTCGGCAACTACCATGTCGGCGGCGCCGGCAAGACACCGACCGCGCTGGCGCTGACGAAGCTCTTGCGCGAGCTCGGCGAGACGCCGGTGGTGCTCAGCCGCGGCTATGGCGGACGCCTGAAAGGCCCGGTAATGGTCGATCCCGCGCGTCACACCGCTGACGACGTCGGCGACGAGCCCTTGATGATGGCGCGCGATGTCCCTGTTACGGTCGCCCGCGATCGCCTCGACGGCGTGGCTCTTGCAAAGGCGCAAGGCGCGACCGTGATCGTGATGGACGACGGCTTCCAGAATCCGCGCCTGTTGAAGGACGCCTCATTGATCGTGATCGATAGCGAGCGCGGTCTCGGCAACGGCAATGTGTTTCCGGCTGGCCCCTTGCGCGCGCCGCTGAAGGCGCAGCTCGCGCGCACCGACGCGCTGGTGCTGATCGGCGACGGCCGTGCCGCCAACGACGTCGCGGCCGAGCTTGCCAAGCGCGACAAGCCGGAGCTGCGCGCGCGCCTGAAGCCGGATGCGGCCTCGGTCGCGCAGCTGATCGGCAAGCGGGCTTTTGCCTTCGCCGGCATCGGCGATCCCGAACGCTTCTTCCGCAGCTTGGGCGCCAGCGGCATCGAGGTCGTGCGCGCGCGTCCGTTCCCCGACCATCACGTGTTTTCGAACGACGAGATCGTAGCGCTCGCAGCGGAAGCGCAGCGCGAGCAGCTCACCCTGGTGACGACGGAGAAGGACCTTGCTCGCCTGCGCGGCCGCGCGGGTGTGCCTGATAACATCGTGCCGTTTGCCGTCCAGCTTGAATTCGACGATCCTTCCGCGCTCCGGCAACTGATCAGCGATCATCTCTACAGGGCGCGCGAGCGAAGATTCGGCAGGCGATGATTTCGTAACGGCGCAAAGCGTCTCCGTAAAGATCGGGCGCCCTGGGGCCAACTGAACGTGCTTGCCGACGATCCAGCGTTCACCACGCCCCAACGGCCATCAATCCGACAATGGTCAGGCACGAGACGCAGGCCACCATCACTGTATAGCATTCGGGTGTATTCATCGTTGCCTCCCAAACCGTTGCCAAGGGTTTGGTCACTGTTACGCGGGAGTTGCCGGTCCTGGGCCGCTTTCAGTTCGGCGCGCCGTGACCGCTCTCGCGATGTACGTCCGCCCGCTCATCGTCATCGAGATCCGCGGGATGATATTGCGCTTCGCGAGCTTCAGAGCGTCGAGCTGAGATCAGAAGCTGTCTTCGCATTTCCGCAAGGCGGGCGCGGCAATATTCACGATAGAGCAGGTCGAATATGGTGGGCATGATCACCCCCATCGTTACTTTCGATTTACAGATATTCCACTGCGAATTTTCGAGGTGATGGTAGCCCGCCAGATGGCTCTTCGATATGAGCCCGTTCACAGATCGCGCCGATTCCGAAATGACCGCGACTTGATTGTCTGTGCGATAGAAGGAGCAGGGCCAATTACCTAACATGCAGCTTAGCAGCCTTCTGTTTCATGAAGACTTCATCGAACAACTTAAGGGCGCCGAGTCGCGGCGAAGAATCCAACCACAGCGCGAAATGACTAATCACCGAGTGTGCGCGCTGTTCGATGCAACGCGGATCGGCGCGAGGGAATTCACTACAGTGTGAGACTCCCAGTCAGCTGCGCGTGACCATCGTCTCCATCCCATGCCGCGCGGAAGGCGGCGCCAATCGTGTCCCCCCCGGCAAGACGAGCCCGCGTAAAGCGCCCTGCAGTGACCTGCCATTCAGGCGACATTCATCGCAAAAGCCCTATCGGTTTTGGACGATCGGGAGAGTTCGATGAAACTGCCGTCCGCGGCTGTCGCCGCCAGCCTTGTGTGTCTGATCATTGCGCCGGTGTTCGCACAAACGACTGCGCCGGCCGCTCCGACAAGTCCGGCCGGCACTGTGCCAGTCCCCGCGACCAAGCGCGTCACATGCTTGGCGACGACGCAAAGCCTGAAGGGGCAGGACAAGCGCGACCAGATGCAGCTCTGCATGGCACAGGCGCGGCTCGATTGCCTGAAGCAGGCGATCGATCAGAAGGTCGTCGGCGAACCCAGGAAGACCTTCATCAAGAGCTGTGTGGGTGGCGATGGTACGGAGCAATAAACGGGTTCAGTGCGATTGGGTGGGCGAAGCAACGCGTGCCCACCTTGTTCATTGCGGTTCCGGAGAGACGGTGGGCACGGCGCTGCGCGCCTTTGCCCGCCCTACGAGATCACGACTGCTTCAGCGCGCCCGGAAAATGCCGCTGCAGGACAGCGGCCGGCGTGGCGTAGGCCTCTTGCAGATCCACGCTCCAATATTTCAACTCGTCGAGCGGGATCCGCGTGTCGGTGATCGCGCAGCGTACATAGGTGCCTGGCGAGATCACGCGGAAATCGCCGTCGAGATATTGCACCTGCGCTTCGCCATGGCCCGAGGGGCCGAATTTGTTCAGCACGGTCGAAAGTCTCCGTGGAAGGCCCGTAAAGGCAACGTGTTGAATGAGATCTAGCATAGATAGGGTGGCTTGTCCGCCCAGTAAACCCACCGGTTTGTGATGTTTTGGCGCTGTTTCCGCATGATAGGGCTTGGACGAAGGATCTTGACGCAGTGTTCGATGCGCCTTCGACTGACCGCCCTGTTCCTGACGCTCCTGATGCCGACCGCGCACGCCGCGCCGGTGCCGCAGCAGGTCGACATTCCGCTGTCGTCGGGCATCCTGCATGCGCAGCTCTACAAGCCCGAGGGCGAGGGGCCGTTTCCGGTCGTGATCGCGCTGCACGGCTGCGACGGACTCAGTGGCCATTCCGATTCCGTCCTGCCGCGCTATCGCGACTGGGCCGTGCGGCTGCTTAGGGCCGGCAACGCCGTGCTGCTGCCCGACAGCTACGGCTCGCGGGAGCTCGGACCGCAATGCCGCGTCAAGGAGATGCACGTCAAGGCGCGACGCGAGCGCGTCGCCGACATCGTCGCGGCGCGTGCCTGGCTGATGAAGCAGACCTGGGTCGCGCGCAGCCGCGTCAGCCTGATCGGCTGGGCGAACGGCGCCAGCGCGCTGCTCTGGGCCGTGCGCCCGCAGAGCGTGGCGCGCGATCTCAGTCCGGATTTCCGTGCCGCGGTCGCCTTCTATCCCGATTGTCGGATTTCCGCCGGCCTCGGCTGGAGCACGCGGGTACCGACCCTGGTGCTGATTGGCGCCGATGACGACGTGTCGTCGCCGCCGGCCTGCCGCCAGATGGTGGACGGCGCGCGCGGCCGCAGCGCGCTGGCGCGCATCGTGGTCTATCCCGGCGCCGATCACGATTTCGACCGCGCCAACACGCCGCTGCACACAGCTGCCGGCGGCACCGACGCCGCGGCGCCCGAGCATGGCCATCTCGGCACGGATGCCGAGGCGCGGGCGGAGTCGCAGAAGGACGTGGCGGAGTGGCTGGCGCGGTAGTGTCGGGCGACGCGTGCCAAAGCGGGGCCGCCCGAGGAACAACGTAGGCGGACAGCCCCGCATCGACCACCGCCCTGCACGGACCATGATGGCCGACCGGGAATCTACGGATCGCGCGCGGCGGCGGTTTCAACACGTGGCGACGCCATCATTCGACCACGATGTCGATTAAACGCGTTCATATGCGCAACCGTATCGTCCTGTTCGCCTCCGCCCTGATCGTCTTCACCGTCGCGGTCTTCCTGTTCGAAGCCCATGCCGGCGCCACGCTGCGCGCGCCGGAACATTGCGGCTTCTGGACCACGATCGATGCGGGATTGTCGTGTAGGTAGGCGTCACCGACGATGGTGGTGTGACACGCACTCTCTCCCGGAGTCGTCCTGGCGAAAGCCAGGACCCATTACCCCAGGGAGTGTTTTGGCGAAGACTGGTCGTTCGGGACTGATATCGCGCGCAACCGTTAGATTCCGCGGTATGGGTCCTGGCTTTCGCCAGGACGACGGCGAGGATGTTCGCCCCGTCCTCGCACTCAGAACAGACTGCCCTGATCCACCGGCTTGGCCACGCGTTTCGGTGCGGGCTTTGCGTCCTGCGCGGCGGGCTTGGCTTGCGATGGCGCACGCCTTGCCGCAGGCGCGGGGCGATCCGCATCCGCGGTCGCCGCAACACGTCCATCCGCAAACTCGATCTCGAGCCGCGCATTCGGCCCGACGCTGTCTGCCGCATGCAGGGGATGGCCGGCCTCATCGCGCACCAGGGCAAAGCCGCGGGCGAGCACGCTGCGATAGGACAGGGCGGAGAGCAGCTTGCCGCTGTTCTCGACGCGGGCATCGAGCCGCTGCAGCAGCGTGACGAGCGCGCGGCCCGCGCGTTCGGACAGCCGATGCGTGCGCTCGCGCTGGCGGGCAATCGCATTGCGCTGCGCCTGCGCGTTGGAGAGCTTCGAGGCGCGTAAGCGAACCTCCAGCCCCGCAAAGCGGTCGCGCCGGCGCCGCAGCAACGAGCGCGCCGACAGGCCGAGCCGCTCTCCGCACACGGTGAGGCGGTGATCGGCCTGCGTGATCTGGCCATGAAGCACGCGCAGCGTCAGCTTGGCGCCGGCGGCGGTGAATCTGCGGAAATGCGCATGGGTGTTGGCCTTGAGGCAGCGGGGCAGGGATGCGCCCGCCGAATCCAGCCGCTGCCGCGGGATCGCCAAGAGATCGCCGGCCGCCGGCAGCGCGCGGGCGGCGGCGCGCAGCTCGCTGCGGCGGCTCTCCTGGGCGCGTTGCCAATAGGCGCGGGTGCGGCGTCCGAGATCGGCGACCTCGACGAACAATTCGCTGCGCACCGGCACCGCCATCTCGGCCGCCGCCGTCGGCGTCGGCGCGCGCTTGTCGGCGACGAAGTCGATCAGGGTGATGTCGGTCTCGTGCCCGACCGCCGAGATCAGCGGGATCATGCTCTCGGCTGCGGCCCGCACCACGATCTCCTCGTTGAACGACCAGAGATCCTCCAGCGAGCCGCCGCCGCGCGCGACGATCAGCACATCGGGGCGTGGAATCTTGCCACCCTCGGGCAGCGCGTTGAAACCGCGGATCGCGGCCGCGACCTGCTCGGCCGAGCCTTCGCCTTGCACCTTGACCGGCCACACCAGCACGCGGCGGGGAAAACGGTCCTCCAGCCGGTGCAGGATGTCGCGGATCACGGCGCCGGTCGGCGAGGTCACGACGCCGATCACCTCCGGCAGCCAGGGCAGGAGCTGCTTGCGCGCCTCGTCGAACAGGCCTTCGGCTGCGAGCTTCTTCTTGCGCTCCTCCATCAGCGCCATCAGCGCGCCGATGCCGGCGGGCTCCAGCGCCTCGATCACGATCTGGTATTTCGAGGAGCCCGGATAGGTCGTGAGCTTGCCGGTGGCGATGACCTCGAGCCCCTCCTGGGGCTTGAAGCGCATGCGCCCGTGCACGCCCTTCCAGATCACCGCCTCGATCTTGGCGCTCTCGTCCTTGAGCGCGAAATAGCAATGGCCGGAGGAGTGGGCGCCACGGAACCCCGAGATCTCACCGCGGACCCGGACATGGCCATAGGTGTCCTCCACCGTCCGCTTCAGGGACTGTGAGAGCTCGGAGACGGTGAATTCGAACGCGTTGTTCAGTTGTTCCGCAGGCGGCATCGGCAAACGATTCGGCATTTTGGGGTCAGACCTGACGTTAAGGATTTTCGCTCCGCGGCGCCAATCCCGGGATTGATCGAAAGAGTGCTCTGTAATATAGAGTTCTCTGTTAATAGATGAGTTTCCAGGAGATGAGCCATGGCGATCCGGCTGCTGCGCGGCGTTTTGAACGGCCTGAAATGGGTCCTGTGTGCGGTCGGCGGCGTGGCGCTGATCCTGGGCGCGATGATCGCGACGCCGTTGCAGCGGCCGCCTGAGATGCGATCGGTCTCGGAGTCCGCCAAGGGCATCGACTGGTCCACGCTGCCGCCGCTCGAGCGCTTTCAGGCCCGCGACGGCACTTGGATCGGCTATCGCCACTATGCGCCGAAGGGCACGGAGACAGGCCGGGGCGCGATCTTCATCCACGGCTCCTCGGGCTCCAGCGGCACCGTCAATCACGCGCTGACCCATGCGATCGCCGCGCGTGGGGTGGAGACCTGGGCGCTGGACGTCCGCGGCCATGGCGGCTCCGGCACGCGCGGTGATATCGGCTATGTCGGTCAGCTCGAGGACGACCTCGTCGACTTCGTCGCTCATGTCCGCAAGAACGCGCCTGACCTGCCGCTGACCCTGATCGGCCATTCCGCCGGCGCCGGCTTCTCGCTGCGCGTTGCCGCGACACCGATCATGCAGGACATGTTCGTCCGCACCGTCCTGCTCGCGCCCTATCTCGGCTATGACGCGCCGACCAACAGGCCGCATTCCGGCGGCTGGGCCAACGCCGACATTCCGCGCCTCCTTGGTCTGGCGGCGCTGCGCAAGCTCGGCATCGACTGCTGCGCGCAGCTGCCGGTGCTCGCGCTGGCCGTGCCGTCGAGCTCGGCAAGGTACCTCGTCTCCACTTATTCCGACCGCCTGATGCGCAACTTCGCGACGCGCGGCTACAGCATCGATCTGCCGGCAACGACACGTCCGATCACGATCTTCGGCGCCGCCGAGGACGAGATGATGATCTCGGACAAATATGCCGAGGCGGTTCAGGCCATCAAACCGTCGATCGACGTCAAGATCATCGACGGCATCAACCACATGGGCATCGTCACCAATCCGAAGGCGGTCTCCGCGATCGCCGAGGACGTGGCAACGCGCGGGAGCGGGCAGTCATGATCGACAGCAAGGAGGCGTCCGCAGCGCTGGCCGATATCGACGACATCGTCCAGCGCGTGAAGCAATCGCAGCTCTATGAGCTTGCGAGCCTCGCAGCGGTCTGGTGGGGCGTGCTGGTGTTCGCAGCCAATCTCGTCACCTGGCTCTGGCCGGTCTATGCGGTCCACGCCTGGGTTGCCACGGATGTCGTCGGCGTCGGCGGTCTGGTCGTACTCCGCGTCCTGAATCCGCCGCAATACCCCAATGGGAGCGTCGCCAGCATCAGGATGCTGCTGGTGCTCGTGTTGTTCTTCGCCTTCGGCTATCTCTGCACCAATGTGATCGGCCATTTCGGTCCGCGCCAGTTGGGCACGTTCTGGCCGCTCTATTTCATGCTGTTCTATACGATGGCGGGCCTCTGGTTCGGTCATGCCTTCGTGGCGATCGGTCTCGGCATCGCCGCGCTGACCTTGATCGGCTTCTTCTATATCGGCGAGGCGTTCCCGCTCTGGATGGCCTTCGTCAACGGCGGCGGCCTGATCCTCGGCGGCCTCTGGATGCGGCGGATCTAGCGGCATGGCCGAGCTCGACGACATCATCCACCAGCCGCTGCGCCTGAAGATCATGGCGGCGTTGAACGCGCTGCCGGTCGCGTCAGGTCTGGAATTCGCGCGTCTGAAAAAGCTCACCGGCGCCACCGACGGCAATCTCGGCGCGCATATCGAGACGCTGGCGAAAGCGGGATACGTGTCGGTGGAGAAAGCCTTCGTCGGCAAGAAGCCACAGACGACAGTGACCGCCACCGCCGCCGGCCGAGGCGCCTTCGCGCGGCATGTGGCGACGTTGCAGGAGATCATCGCGGGAAAGCAGGTGTAGCGCTGCGGTGCCAATCATTGTGCCCTCTCCCCTTGCGGGAGAGGGCAGCGAGGACGGTAGACGCAGAGTCACTGGGGTGAGGGGTTCGCCCCTCATCAAAAGTCTCTCCGCAGATGGAGACCCCTCATCCGGCGCTTCGCGCCACCTTCTCCCGCAAGGGGAGTATGCAAGTTGCTGCCCAGCGGCAGCGGGTGTAAAACTACTATCTAAGTCATTGAACTCGCTGTGGGACTGGGCGAGCGCCTATGCAGGCACAGTGCAGCCGCTGTGCCTCTGCTGTTTTTAACACCCGGCTTACATGCAGCGGCGCAACGCACCGATGCATCCCGATTTCAAAGGCTGGTTCTCAGGCCGTGCGCTGCAGGAGATGCTGAAGGCGGCCCCTTAGCCTGCTCACAAAGCGATGAAGGGCGAGACCTTCCGCGACTTGCGTCTCGCCTATCGCTCCGCACCGTACAGCTCATTTGCAAGCTGTCGGACCTCGTCGGTGGCAGAGTCGCCAAGCTGCTTGAGATAATCCAAAAATTCTTGCTGGTTGCTCATCGAGAATATGCGCGCCTTGTAGGACAATTCAGAGCGAAGCCGACCTTGCTGCAATAGTGACGCGCACTGTCTGTCTACGAACATGGCATCCGCGAAAGGCGCATATGTAGCTATAGCCGTGAAGTCGTTCAGGATGCCGGCACCGACATTTGGACTTTGTCCAGACGACACTCTCCAGCCAAGGGCGGCGATTAGGTAAGCGAAGATCTTATGCGCTGGCTGTTCCTGATTCCCCGGCCAATCAAGAAACTTGGATACTTCATTGAAGGCATCTTGAGGTGGTACACCTCGATCAACGAACATAGCGGCAAGTTGACGGTACCGCTTCATTAAGCCAAAGCGCAACTCCAATACACTCGACGGATCGTCCGAAGCCATTGCCGCCTGTGTTTTGGCAACCTGATCACGTAGAGCCTCGCGCATGGCGGACCCGTAGCTGGATAGCTCGTGCCTTAGGATTTGGTCGAACGTCGGTCGACTCTTTGCCCACCCTTCGGCAAGGCTCTTCAAGCTCGTCTCTGCGACCGATCGATCCCTACGTAGACCCGGAGCAAAAATCGAATAATCGGAATCGATGCTGATGTGGTAGACTGGGAGCCAGTCGTTGCGGTCACCAGACAGAATATCATCGACGTCAAAAGTCAGAGCAGGAGGGCTGGAGCCGCTGATATAGGCCTCAGCAAATTCCCACTCTTGATTTGTTGCAATTTCGTCGGTTCTGTCAAAAAACGTCTCGCCACTGAACATCTCATGCGCCAACCTTAACTCGCTTGGCGAGTGCCAGACAATTGTCTCGTCTGAATGCAGGTTGGAGGCCGGAAATATGACCTGCTGGCGCTTGTAAGCGAGGTCAGCAAGCTCGTAACATCTTTGCCAAAATGTTGCGCTCGGTGCGCCCAGCCGACGCTTCCCCTCTTTTGTCTTGTAGAGCTCGGATACCGCAAATTGATCCAAATAGACGACACGCTTATCGAAGTCAGGAAGAATCTCGTCATGAGAGTACCTGCAATCTGCGCAGCGCTTGGTAACGGCGTTGCCACTCACTGAAAGCGTCCCGAATTTTTGTTTTTTGCACTTCGGGCATTTTCGAAACGGCGGCAATTCGAACATTTTAGGGTCCAATTGCGAGATGATGATTTCGTGCTGGGTCGGTTTTCCGATGTCGTTTGAGCTAAGCGGTGAGGTTATCCCACTCGCGATCAACCCACTGGCACATGTGGAGAAGCTGACGTAGGGCCTCATCCGCATTTGATGTATCAATAGGACTGGCCCGGCCGTGCGCGGCATCATCTCGCCACAGCGAGACGATACCTGCAAAGGTAGTTAGTGTGTTGCGCCTCTGCACGTCGGCTTGACCAATGATCATGTTTAACACCGCTTGGCGTCCCCGATTGCCGCGATACACTCGTAGTACTCGTTCCTCGTCCCCTTCTTTGGTGATCGCAATTGCAAGTAAAATGGACTCGGCGGCTGCGCCGACCATTGCACAGCAAGCCAGCCATGCTTCAGCGTTTCGGCACCTGATGGCTTCCATGGCGCGCTGGTGAAATCCATCACCGAAAAGTTGTCGATAGCCGTTGAAGGTCGCGGCAAGTGAGCCGGGCTGCGCGATTAGAATGGTTGCTGCGTCAAGATTTGCTAGAGCGGCACGCCCGGCAACCGTGAGCGAATAGCCGCCTTCTTCGACCGCTTGCTCGCCAGACCGTCGGACGCCCGGTCGAACAATTCCGCGCCTGCACAATTCCCAAGCTGCTTCGTAGAATATCGGCGACAGCTCGCGAACTGGACCGTCCAAGTAGTGCTCGTGAGGATGCCGCTGTCGAGCTGCAAACTCTGCTCCAGTGCGTGCGTATAGGTCATATCCGTAGTTTCGCGCGCGGTCATTCCGCAGAAGTTCGAGCAGTATGGCAATTGCCTCATCTAAGTCCATCTGTCTCTCCGAGGAACGACGCTGATCGCTGAGCGCTACCATCAACGGGCGCAATCGCCGTACGCGCGCCCCAAGGCTTCACTCGAATCAGCGTGTCCCTCACGATGGCACAATGCAGGGTGGCAATACGAGCCTTGGGGCGCATGTGCCGGTTATTCACAGGGAGGTTGCTTAAACGCGGTGATCCGTCGTCACCGAATTAGGCGGCTTGATGGATCAGGCGCGCACGGTCCTATCCCAGAAGCCGAAGCGTTCCATCAGCAGCTTTCGTGCCAAGAGCTGCACGTTGTAAGCGTCGCCCACGGTGAGGCTCGCGCTCGTTTTCGTAAAACGGTGCGTAGTGGTCGTACTGCGAAGCCAACTTGCATATGCCAAGGCATCAACAACCGACACCTTACGATCTCGGACCATGCCGTAAGTCCATTTCGCCTTCCCAATGGACGGAATTTGTCGCGAGCGCTCTATACGAGTCTTCGGCCCTCTAATGGTCCAAATAAATGGATCGTTAATGTCGATCTTGGCCTTCTGCAGGCGCTGCTCAAGTTCGTTGCGCACGACAGGATTCCACGAACCGTCCTTTAGTCGAGACGGGTTCTCTCGACTAGCGCGCAGCTCAAGCTGCATCTCTTCAATAGCCGAATAGGCTAAGGTAATCGCATTCGCTATGCGGACGTGAGCGAGCGGTTCTTTCTGCACTCGAAATTCGTGCGGTGAATAACGCGGATGCATATTCATGTGATGCGCACCCGCCGAGCGGTAACTGTAAGCGAGCTTGTGCATGGCGTAAGCTAGAGAAGCTCTGCTCACGAGCGCAGCAAAACGGCACGCTGTGGTGATCCCGCTTGTTGAGTAGAACGAGGGCGCATCTTGGTTCGTCCCACTGAGGCGAACGGGAATGTCCTCCATCGGATCTGTGTATCCCATCGCACTGCCGTGTAAAACGTCGATTGCCGAACACAGGAGGGTGACGGCTTGACGGGCGCGCTGCTCATTCGCCGCGCGTATCATTATCTCCATGTCGAAAAATACCGGATGTCCCTCGCCATAGTAGTTCTGCGAAGGTGCGTGACCGCGCTCTAGCCGAATACGTTCATTTTCGGCATACAATTCGTCACGGGTACCTCGAAAAACGCCGGATGCTTTTTCATACTGCCATGCGGCCGCCGTCGCCTTAAAAGCCGTGCCGGGGTAGTCACCTGAAAAGATGGTCGAGTGATAAAGGGGCATTACTGGCCCATGATGAGAATCTGCGTCCCCCAGCACTTTATAGCGTTTTTCGGGTATGCAGAGGGCAGCCCGTCGCGGCTTTGGGCACGGCTGCCGGCAAACGCCGCCCATCGGGTCATTTCAGAACAGCAAACCACCTGAACGCCACCGCAGCCCATCGCGCGAAGTCGATCAGCGATAGCTCGGCGCGCCAGTCATTGCGCCCCTTGCTTCCATACAGGTACAGGCGCGGCTGGTAATAAGCCCCTTCCTCATCCGGGTTGTTGTCCGCATCGGGAATTTCAACATCAAACCGGATATCGGTTGCGTGAATGATCTTGTTGCAGGCCTCGCGCAAGGTGAGGACCTCGGCCTTGTCTCGATCGGTCACCCAGTTTGGAAACAGCTTTCCGCAATCGGATTTCGCCTCGTCTGCTGGTCCCTGCGATTGATCGAACTGGATTCGCACGCCCGCCGCACAAGAGATCAAAATTCGCGTTGCTTCGGACTTGAAGTAGCCCGCCTGCATCATTGCGATGGCAGACGAAGTAAGGCCAAGCGTGGCCACGTCGCGAGATGCTGAAGCCATGCAGACGAGTCGGTAAAGGTCGAGCAGGAACGCGCCCGGCTCAATCGCGTGAGGCTGCTTCTCGTCAGTGAAGTAAAGTTTTTCCTCGGCCATCAGGGCAACATAAGCGATTCGTCTAACGGCTCGCTGATTTGGTCGCCAACACCTACTCCGGAACTAAGCCCGTTTGCGCGAAAATCTGTACTCGCCACAGTGAGGCACTGGCCATATCCCGCCAGCGTTCGCGGAATTTCTACTTTACACACTGGTCATACACTCGGGCGATTGCCGATTGATTTTGCTCGGCAATTCACGGTATTGAGTCTGCCGTAAGGGCAGACGGAGGAGGAGCTTCGCCGCGTCCCCGAATGACGGGGAGTTCGGGGCCAGCCCCCTTGAGACCCGCGCCGATTCGTGCGACCTCCGCCCCCAGCAAACCCCTTATTCTGAGCCTTCGATGCACATTCTTCTGCTCGGTTCCGGCGGCCGCGAACATGCCCTGGCATGGAAGATCGCAGCCTCCCCCCTGGTGACCAAATTCTGGTGCGCGCCCGGCAATGCCGGCATCGCGCGGGAGGCCGAATGCGTGGCGCTCGATGTCGCCGACCATACCGCGGTGATCGATTTCTGCAGGAAGAACGCGGTCGAGCTGGTGGTGGTCGGCCCGGAGACGCCGCTGGCGGCCGGCATCGTCGATGACCTCACCGCCGCCGGCATCAAGGCGTTCGGGCCGAGCAAGGTGGCCGCCCAGCTCGAAAGCTCCAAGGGTTTCACCAAGGCACTCTGCACCGAATTCGGCATTCCGACCGGCGCCTACAAGCGCTTCACCAACGCTGGCGATGCGCGCGCTTACGTCCAGAGCCAGGGCGCGCCGATCGTGGTCAAGGCCGACGGCCTTGCCGCCGGCAAGGGCGTGGTCGTCGCCAAGACCGTGCGCGAGGCCGAGGACGCCATCGCCATGATGTTCGAAGGCGCCTTTGGCGAGGCCGGCGCCGAAGTCGTGATCGAGGAGTTTCTGCCCGGCCGCGAGATCAGCTTCTTCGCGCTGTGCGACGGCGAGACCGCCATTCCGCTGGCCTCGGCCCAGGACCACAAGCGCGTGTTCGACCACGACGTCGGTCCCAACACGGGCGGCATGGGCGCCTATTCGCCGACGCCGCTGGTGACGCCTGCGATCCACGACGCGATCATGGCCAAGATCATCCTGCCGACGGTATCAGGCATGAAGCAGCGCGGCACGCCGTTCCGTGGCATCCTCTACGCCGGGATCATGCTGACGACGCAGGGCCCCAAGCTGTTCGAGTTCAACGTGCGCTTCGGCGATCCCGAGTGCCAGGTGCTGATGTTGCGCATGATGTCGGACATCGTGCCGGCCTTCCTTGCGGCCTGTGACGGGCAGCTGAAGAATTTCGATCTGCGCTGGCATCCGGACTCCGCGCTCACCGTGGTGATGGCGGCAAAGGGCTATCCTGGCGACTACCGGAAGGGCACGCGGATCGACGGGCTCGATGCGGCCGCCAAGGTCGACGCCGTCGAGATCTTCCACGCCGGCACGGTTGAGAAGGATGGCGCCATCCTCGCCAATGGCGGCCGGGTGCTCAATGTCTGCGCGCTCGGCAAGACCGTGACCGAGGCGCAAGGCCGCGCCTATCAGGCCGTCGACCGGATCGACTGGTCCGAAGGCTTCTGCCGCCGCGACATCGGCTGGCAAGCGGTGGAAGCGGAGAAAGCCCGGAGCTGACAGGCTTTTTTCCGGAAAAGCGTGCACCGGCAACGAAAATTGCCGCGTGCCACCGCGCCGCCACAACGACGTTCCAGAAATGCGTAGTCACCCGTTGGGCTTAGCAGCCCTCGCCGATGATGACCCTGCTACTGTGCATGGGGTTGTTTCGCCATTTTTGTTGGCGCAGCTCCGGGACTGATCAGATAAGGATGCAGAAGATGTCCGATCTTGCCGACCTCTATCCGGGCTTTGCCGCCAAATGGATCGACACCTCCTTCGGCCGCATCTTCGCCCGTGTCGGCGGCAAGGGCCCGCCCCTGCTGCTCCTGCACGGCTTCTCCGAGACGCATGTGATGTGGCACCGCGTCGCGCCAGAGCTTGCCGACGCCTTCACGCTGATCATCGCCGATTTGCCGGGCTATGGCTGGTCCGACATGCCCCAGAGCGATGCGCTGCACATCCCCTACAGCAAGCGCGCGATGGCCAAGGCCATGGTCGAGGTGATGGAACGCCTTGGCCACGTGCACTTCGCGCTGGCCGGCCACGACCGTGGCGGCCGCGTCTCCTACCGCCTCGCGCTCGACCATCCCGGCCGGCTGTCGAAGCTCGCGGTGCTCGATATCCTGCCGACCTATAATTACTGGGAGCGGATGAACCGCGCCTACGCGCTGAAGATCTATCACTGGAGCTTCCTGGCGCAGCCCTATCCGCTGCCGGAGACGTTGATCTCCAGCAATGGCGAATTCTTCCTGCGCTTCAAGATGGCGAGCCAGACCAGGTCGAAGACGTTGGAGGAAATCGACGAGCGCGCGCTTGAGCACTACATGGCCCCGTTCCGCGATCCCGCGCGGGTGCATGCGATGTGCGAGGACTATCGCGCCGGCGCCTATTTCGACTACGACCTCGACAAGGCCGATTTCGAGGCCGGCAAGAAAATCACCATTCCGATGCTGGCGCTGTGGGGCGATGCCGGCATCGCGCAGGCCGCCGCCACCCCGCTCGACACCTGGACGCAATGGGCCACGAACGTCGTGGGCATGCCGGTGGATTCCGGCCACTTCCTCACAGAGGAGAATCCGGACGATACCGCGAGGGCTCTGCGCGAGTTCTTTCTCGCGGACTAGCGTCGCTCGCGAAAGAACTCCCGCAGCAGCCGCGCCGCCTCGCTCTCGCCGACGCCGGAATAGACGTCCGGCTTGTGGTGGCAGGTTGGGGAGGCAAAGAACCGCACGCCGGACTCGACCGCGCCGCCCTTGGGGTCGGCCGCGCCGTAATAGAGCCGGCGGACCCTTGCAAGGGAGATGGCGCCCGCACACATGGTGCAGGGCTCCAGCGTCACGTAGAGGTCGCAATCGACGAGGCGCTCGCTGCCGACCTTTTTCGCCGCCTCGCGCAGCGCGATGATCTCGGCATGGGCGGTCGGGTCATGGTCGGTCAGCGTCCGGTTGGCCGCCGTGGCGATGACCTCGTCATCGCGGACGACCACGCATCCGATCGGAACTTCGCCCGATTTTCCGGCATTTTCGGCCGTCAGAAGCGCCAAATCCATGAAAGAAGGGGCCTTCATGCCTCGTATCATCGCCAGAAACCTGCTACTAGCTCCGCCTTCAGCAAGAGTGGATACCGATTTTGCCTGAGCATGCGGCTCGCAACGAGCGCGCACAATGCTCATCGCACGACCCCCTGAGTGAGATCATTCATGCCCCGCGACAGCGACAAAGACAACGATTCTCGTGGCCGGCGAGGCCCGGCCAAGGGGTCATCGAAGGGGCGCAGCGGCAAGCCGCGAGGCCCGGACAAGAAATTCGCCAAGCGCGGTTTTGAGGGCAAGGGCGACCGCGACAGCCGCCCGCCCCGGGGCGACCGTGACAGTCGCCCGTTCCGCCGCCGCGAGGAGGGCGATGCCCCGCACCGCGATTTCAGTGACCGTCCGCGCTTCAAGCGCGACGATCGCGCCAGTGAGGGCCGCGGCGAGCGCAGCTTCAAGCCGCGCGGCGACCGTCCGTTTTCCGATCGCGGCTCGCGCGATGGCGAGAAGCGGCCGTTCAAGCCCCGTGGCGATCGTCCGTCCTACGGGCGTGACGACCGTCCGCCGCGCCGGGATCGCGACGACGCGCGTCCGGCTGGCCGCTCCGGCGAGAGGAAGTTCGGCGACAAGCGGCCGTATGCGCCACGTGGCGAGCGCCCGGAACGCAAATTCGATGGCGAACGGAAATTTTCGCGGGGAGGAGATCGCGGGCCGCGCGAGGATCGTGGCGAGCGCAGCTTCAAGCCGCGTGGCGACCGCCCGAATTTCGATCGCGGCGATCGCGCGCCGCGCGGCGACCGTCCCGAGCGCAAGTTCGACGGCGAGCGAAAGTTTTCGCGGGGCGGAGCGGATCGCGGGCCGCGCAAGGATTTTGGCGGCCGCGACCGCGGTGAGGACAAGCCCTGGCAGAAGCGTGACGACCGTCGCGACGGCGGTCGCGGTGAAGACCGTCCGCGCTTTTCGCGATCGCGCGACGACCGTGCACCGGGCGATCGTCCGTTCCGCGACCGTCCGAAATTCGACCGCCCGCGCGAGCGCCCGGAAGGCCGCATGGATTGGCAGGAGCATCCGCGCAGCGAAGGCCGTTTTCGCGACCGTCCGCGCCGCGACAACGAGGACGACAGCAGAGTCTTCGAGAAGCGCCCCGCCTTCGGCGGCCGCGGCGCCTATCGCGAGCGCGATCGGGATTTCGAGGGACGGCCCCGCCGGGACGAAGCGCCGAAGCCCAAGAAGGCGGGCGAGCGCATCGCCAAGGCGTTGGCACGTGCAGGCCTCGCATCGCGTCGCGACGCCGAGGAGATGGTCACGCAGGGCCGCGTCACCGTCAACGGCCGGGTGATCAATTCGCCGGCGCTCGACATCACCCCGAACGACGTCGTCATGGTCGACGGCAAGCCGTTGCCGGAGCGCGAGCGCACGCGACTGTTCCTCTATCACAAGCCGCGCGGGCTGATGACGACGCATGACGACCCCGAGGGGCGTCCGACCGTGTTCGACAATCTGCCGGAAGGCCTGCCGCGCCTCATCAGCGTCGGCCGGCTCGACTTCAACACCGAGGGCCTGTTGCTGCTCACCAACGACGGCGGCCTCGCGCGCACGCTCGAGCTGCCGGACACCGGCTGGCTGCGCCGCTATCGCGTCCGCGCCCATGGCGACGTCACCCAGGCGCAACTCGACGAGCTCAAGAACGGCATCGAGGTCGAGGGCGTCAAATACGGTCCGATCGAAGCAACGCTCGAGCGCGATCAGGGCGCCAATGTCTGGCTGGTGTTCGCGATCCGCGAGGGCAAGAACCGCGAGGTGCGCAATGTCTGCGCCCATCTCGGGCTCGAGGTGAACCGGCTGATCCGCGTCTCCTATGGCCCGTTCCAGCTCGGCGAGATTCCAGAAGGCCAGGTCGACGAGATTAAGTCGCGCGTGCTGCGCGAGCAGCTCGGCGACAAGGTGATCGAGAAGTCGGGTGCGCAGTTCGACGTGCCGCAGAAGTCTTCTTCGCGCGACGACGATGCACCGCGCGAGAAGAAGCCCGCCAGCAAGCGCGCTGTGATCAACGACCGCAAGGGCCGCCGCGTGCTGGTACAGCGCACCGGCAGCGAGGAGGCGCGCGAGCGCAACGAGCAAGAGGCCAACGGTTACGGCCCGCCGCGCCGTCCCAAGCGTGGCTATCACGGCAAGCGCGACCTGACGCCGCGGGACGGCGAGTAAGGCCGATGGCTGACACGACGCTGACGCTCCGCCACAGGTCGTCATGGCCGGGCTTGACCCGGCCATCCACGTCTTGCTTGCGCCCACGGCTGAAGAACGTGGATGCCCAGGACAAGCCCGGGCATGACGGAGACTTCTAGATGCGCGTCGTCGGCGGCAGGTTGAAGGGGCGCAATCTGGCCTCACCGTCCTCGCGCGACATCCGCCCCACGGCGGATCGCCTGCGCGAGTCTGTGTTCAACATCCTCGTGCACGCCTATGACGATCCGATCGAGGACGCGCGCGTGCTCGATCTCTTCGCCGGCACCGGCGCCCTCGGCATCGAGGCGTCGTCACGCGGCGCGAAGTTCACACTGTTCGTGGACAATGGCGCGGAGGCGCGGGCGCTGCTGCGGAACAACGTCGAGTCGTTGGGGTTGGGTGGCATTACAAAGGTCTATCGCCGCGATGCGACCGACCTCGGCCCCGCGCATCCCGTCGAGCCGTTCTCGCTGGTGTTCCTCGATCCGCCCTATGGCAAGGGCTTTGCGGAGAAGGCGCTCGCGAGCCTGCGTGACGGCGGCTGGCTTACCCCTGGCGCGTTGCTGGTGGTGGAGGAGGCCAAGGCCGCGCAATTCGTGACGCCGGAAGGTTATGAGGAACTGGAGCGGCGGGCGTATGACGACACGGAGTTCGTGTTTCTGAGAAAGCAGCCGTAGTCTCGCTGCCGTAGGGTGGGCAAAGCGAAGCGTGCCCACCAGCTATCGAAATCCTTGGAAGATGGTGGGCACGGCGCTTTGCGCCTTTGCCCACCCTACGGCACAGTCACCGCCGCCCGAACAGCTTTTCCACATCGCTCAGCTTCAGCTCGACATAGGTCGGCCGTCCGTGATTGCACTGACCGGAGTTCGGGGTGTCCTCCATCTCGCGGAGCAGGGCGTTCATCTCTTCCGGCCGTAGCCGGCGGCCGGCGCGCACCGACCCGTGGCAGGCCATGGTCGCCGCGACGTGCATCAGGCGGCGCTCCAGCGGCAGCGCTTCATCCCACTCGGCCATATGCTCGGAGAGATCGCGGAGCAGCCCTCCGGCATTGGTCTTGCCGAGCAGCGACGGCGTCTCGCGCACGGCGACGGCGCCGGGACCGAAGGACTCGATCGCCAGCCCAAACGATGCGAGTTCCTCGCTGCGCTCCAGCAGGCGCTCCACCGTTGCCTCGTCCATCTCGACGATCTCGGGGATCAGGAGGATCTGCCGCTGCACACCATTGGCGGCGAGCGAGGCCTTCAGCCGTTCGTAGACGATGCGCTCATGCGCGGCATGCTGGTCGACGATGATGAGGCCGTCGCGGGTCTGCGAGACGATGTAGGTCTCGTGGATCTGCGTGCGCGCCGCACCGAGCGGGCGGTCGACGAGATCGGCCACGGGCTGCGCCTCGATCCTGATGTCAGCGCTCGGCGCGCCGACATCGAATGCGGCCTGCGCGCGCTCGGCGAAGGCGGGCGCGGCCGATCCCTCGAATGACGGCATCGGCGCGACCGGGGCTGCTGGCGAGGCCCGCCAGTCCCAACTCGCCGGACGCTGCGGCGTGAAGGCGGGCCGGAACGAGGACAAGGCGCTCTCGCCGCCGTTGGCGGCGGTGCGGCGGCCCTCGCGTGCGAGCCCTTCCTTCAGTCCATGCACGATCAGCGCGCGGACGAGGCCGGCATTGCGGAAGCGCACCTCGGTCTTGGCCGGATGCACGTTGGCGTCGACCTCGCGCGGATCGAGCGTGACGAACAGCGCCAGGACCGGATGGCGATCGCGCGGCAGATAGTCGGCATAGGCCCCGCGCACCGCCCCCAAGATCAGCTTGTCGCGCACAGGTCGGCCGTTGACGAAGAGATATTGCCCGAGCGCGTTGGCCTTGGTCAGCGCAGGGGCCGCGGCATAGCCGGCGACGACGACGCCGTCGCGCTCGGCATGGACCTCGATGGCGTGGCTGCGAAACTCCGCGCCCAGGATATCGCCGAGCCGCGTCAGGCGTCCGGCGGCACCGGGCAGCGCCGCAGCCCAGGTCACCGGCGCGCGTTCCTCGCCCGCCAGCGTGAAGGCGATGTCGGGCCGCGCCATCGCGAGGCGCCGGACCACCTCGCGGATCGCTTCCGCCTCGGTGCGGTCGGTCTTCAGAAACTTCAGTCGCGCCGGCGTCGCGTAGAAGAGGTCGCCAACCTCGACCCGCGTGCCGTGCGCCAGCGCCGCCGGCATGATCTCGGACTTCTCGCCGCCCTCGACGGTCAGCGCCCACGCATGCGGCTCGCTCGCATGGCGCGTGGTGATGGACAGACGCGCGACCGACCCGATCGAGGGCAGCGCCTCGCCGCGGAATCCGAGGGTGCGGATCTGGAGCAGGTCCTCATCGTCGAGCTTAGAGGTGGCGTGGCGCTCGACTGCGAGGGCGAGATCCTTCGCAATCATGCCGCCGCCGTCATCGGTGATGCCGATCCGCCGCCGCCCGCCGCCGTCGGTAAAGACATCGATGCGGCTCGCGCCGGCATCGATCGCGTTTTCGACGAGCTCCTTGACCACGCTCGCCGGACGTTCGACCACCTCGCCGGCGGCGATGCGGTTGACGACTTGCTCTGGAAGCTGGCGGACAGGCATGAACTCGGTCTTGGGCTCGAACGGGGGATTCGCAGACGACGCTATTCTAGGCCGTGTTGCGTCAAAAGCATGGGTTGGGCAACACCGGCGTGGCGGCCTGGGGAAGAGGGCTCTCTATCACATTGAAGACATTGGGCGTTCGAGAAAATTCCGCAACCGGAATGAACGGATGTCCGGCCGTTGTCCTGATTGTGAGGTGCCGGGGAGCGGTGTAGCATCGTGAAAAAATGGCAACCGGACGGGAGGACGCCATGTGCCATCTCTTCGCGCACCAGCCCCAACGCGACTACGAATCCCAGACCCGTTCCTTGAGGATCGGTGGGCACTGCACCTCGATCCGGCTCGAAATGGCGTTCTGGGACACGCTGGAGGAGATCGCGGCCAAGGAGAATATGAGCGTCGGCAAGTTCCTGACCACGCTCTACAACGAGGTGCTCGACCATCATGGCGAGGTCAACAATTTTGCCTCGCTGCTGCGATGTTCTTGCCTGATCTACCGCTCAAAGAGCATGGTGCCGGTGCCGGAATTCAAGGCGACCGTCGCGCCCATTCTCGACGCAGCCGAGTAGCTGCTCCCAACAAGAGTGCGTAGCCCGGATGGAGCGAAGCGCAATCCGGGTTTCGGGCCACAAGTGACGGCGGCCCCGGATTACGCTTCGTTCCATCCGGGCTACGAGACTCCATCCGCCGTCATTGCGAGCAGCTCTTGCGACGAAGCAATCCAGACTGTTGCGCGGAGAAACTCTGGATTGCTTCGCTCCGCTCGCAATGACGGAGGAGAGAGCGGTTTGCCTATCCGGCCTCAAATCTCCTTCTTCTGCATCGCGCCAGCGATGTAGTCCGCCTGCCGGATGGCCAGCGCAACGATGGTCAGGGTCGGGTTGCAGGCCGCGCCGCTGGTAAACTGGCTGCCGTCGGAGACGAACAGGTTCTTGACGTCGTGGCTCTGACCGAACTTGTTGACCACGCCGTCCCTGGGCTTCTCGCTCATCCTGTTGGTGCCGAGGTTGTGCGTGCTCGGATAGGGCGGGGTCGGATAGGTCACGGTGGCGCCGACGGCGTCATAGACTGCGGCGCCCTGCTTGTAGGCATGCGCGCGCATCGCGACGTCGTTGGGATGATCGTCGAAATGAACGCTCGCGACCGCCTGGCCGTGCTTGTCCTTCACGCTAGGGTCGAGCGTGATGCGGTTGGTCTCCTGCGGCATGTCCTCGCCCACCAGCCACATGCCGGCCATCCTGGGATAGCCGTCCAGCGCGCTAGTGAACGGGCGTCCCCAGGCGCCGGGATTGAGGAACGCCGCCATGAACGGCAGCCCGATCGACAGCGTCTCCATCTCGTAGCCGCCGACGAAGCCGCGCTTCGGATTGTTGACGGACTCGTCGCGGATGATGCCGGCCATGGTCGTGCCGCGATACATGTGCACCGACTTCTCGAATACGGCATAGACGCTGCCGGTCATGTGCCGCATGTAGTTGCGGCCGACCTGACCCGATGAATTGCCGAGGCCGTCGGGGAACATGCTCGAGGCGCTGTTGAGCAGTAGCCGCGGGCTCTCGATCGAATTGCCGGCGACTGCGACGATACGCGCCTTCTGGCGTTGCATCGCGCCGCTCTCGTCAGCGTAGACGACGCCGGTCACCTTACCGCTCGGATCGTGCTCGATCTTGACCACCATGCTGCCGGGGCGGACCTCGAGATTGCCGGTGGCCTCACCCTTGGGGATCTCGGTGTAGAGCGTCGACCATTTTGCGCCGGATTTGCAGCCCTGGAAGCAGAAGCCGATCTGCTGGCAGGAACCGCGTCCGTCGCGCGGCTGGCTGTTGATCGCCATGTTGCCGGTGTGCACGGTCTTGTAGCCGAGCTTCTTGGCGCCGGCTTCGAGCACCTTGAAGTTATTGTTGCCGGGAAGTCCGGGAATGCCGTTGGTGCGGGTCACGCCCATCTTGTTCTCGGCCTTGGCGTACCACGGCTCCATCTCCGCGAGCGTCACCGGCCAGTCCAGCAGATTGGCGCCGGGAATGTTGCCGTAGGTGCTCTTCACCTTGAACTCGTGCTCGTCGAAACGCAGCGATGCGCCGGCCCAATGGGTCGTCGAGCCGCCGACGGCCTTGACGATCCAGGCGGGAAGGCCCGAAAAATCCTTGGCGACGCGCCAAGTTCCCGATGTCGTTCGCGCATCGGTCCAGGCGAGCTGGGAAAAACTCTCCCACTCGTCGTTGACGAAGTCCTGGTTCTCGATGCGGGGACCTGCTTCAAGGATGACAACCTTGACGCCCTTCTGCGCGAGCTCGTTGCCCAGCGTTCCGCCGCCGGCACCGGAGCCGACGATCACCACAACGCTGGAGTCGTTCAGATCGAATTTTGCCATATGCGTTCTCCTGAACCGTTGGGTGCGGTTTAAGCCTTCGGCAGCCAGTCGATGTCGGCGAAGCCGCGGTTGATGTAGCCGCCGTGCTCAGCGGACGAGCCCTCGTAGCCGAACCGCGGCCAGACCTCTTTCTGGTTGTAGAGCGAGACGACGAGGTCGCCGCGCACCTTCTGGAAGAAGTCGCTTTGCTCGATCTCCTTCAGCAGCACCACGCGGTCGGCTTCCCAGGGCACCTCGGCGTAAGCCACCTTGTGGCGATCGCGTGCGTTCTGATCGAGCCGCGTGATGCCGTCGCTGATCAGCGACTTGACCGACGCATCCTTGGCCGCCTTGCCATCCCATGGCGTGATCGCGGTGATGTAGTAGCTGTCGCCGAGGACGTCGTGCGGATAGATGTCGCGCGCGACCTTCAGCAGCGTCTTCATCGTGGCCGGCGACAGCGTGCTCGCTTCATCGGCCCAGGCATCCTCGATGCTGACGGCAACGCTGGTCGCGACAGCGACGACCGGCACGGCGGTTGCCGCACCCTTGAGAAAGACGCGGCGGCTGTGCTTGCTTCGACGGTCGACTTCTCTCATGGCATTCCTCCTTCAATTTTTGTGATTTGGATTTTTATGTTCTGATCAGTTGAAGCGTCCACCTCGCTCGATCACTTCGATCTTGTAGCCATCGGGGTCGCTGACGAAGAAGAAGCGCGCCAGCGTTCGGCCGTCGTGCTTGAAGTCGCGCAGGGGCCCCGGTGCGAGTTTCTCGCGCTCGAAGCGGGCATGTTCGGCGTCGAGGTCTTCGACCACCACGGCAAGATGGCCGTACCCATCGCCGAGCGCATATGGCTCCTTGCGATCGAAATTGACCGTCAGCTCGACCTCGAAAGGTGAGGAGGGGTGACGCAGATAGATCAGGGCGAAATCCGCGAACTTCAGATGGTCGGTGACCTCCAGGCCGAAGGCGCGCCTGTAGAAGTCGAGCGATCGCACCTCATCGCGCACACGGATCATGGAATGAACCGGCTTTGCCATTCAGTTCTGCTCCTTCAGATAAGCGATGATGGCGGCGCGCGTCTCCGGCTTCGCCTGCCGGTAGACCATGGTCGCGCCGGGAATGACGGCTTGAGGATTGATCAGCCAGGCGTCGAGCTTTGCCTCGTCCCAGGCGAAGTCAGCTTTCGCGAGACTCTCCGAGTAGCGAAAGCCTTCGAGCTTGCCGGCGGGGCGGCCCACGATCTTGACCAGAGCCGGTCCCTGCCGCATCGGTTCCGACAGGCTGGTGGTATGGCACACCGCGCATTGCTGCTTGAACAGTGTCGCGCCATCCGGCGGCTTTGCCGCCGGCAAAGGCATCTGCGCGTCGGCAACCCGAATGATCAGCACCACTGCGGTGCACAATCCCAGCACGATCGCGCGCATCGCCAAGAATCCCGCCCGTCCACATCAACCTGCGCAAACTCTAGGCGGCGTCAAAGATGCGGTGGTAGTAGCGGGCTGTTTCTTGGCGCAAGGCGATGCACGTGGCGTGTGGTGTTCCGCGCCGCCTTATATGCGGAGCACAATTCCGCGAAACCGCCGTCAAATCCCTAAACGATCACCACACCAGGCGCATTGCATGGCGGTCGCGCCGCTTGAACTCTCTACGCGATGCAATGGTCCGGTGCAGACGAGCGGCGTCGGGAGCCGCCGAGCCATTCATCGCAACAAATCCAGGAGAAATGGATGAAGTTGGTGAAGACCTCGATGATCGCATGCACTCTGTCGGCTCTTATTGCGACGCCCGTTCTCGCGCAAAGCGCGCCCCCCACTGCCAAGCCGGGCACCGTGCAAAGCAAACCCATGCAAGGCAGCACGATGGGCAGTGGCGATGAGGAGATGAACGCTCAACCGGGCGCGGCGGGTGAGAAGACCGGCATGAAGTCGACCAAAGGCACCCGAGGCACGGTCGGCACCACAGGCAGCGCTGCGCACAAGGGGACCGCCGACGATCCCACGACGGGCGGTGCAGCCCCATCCAAGCGTTACTAGTCTCGCCGGTGAAACGGCAAAACTCCGGTCGCCCCGCGGCCGGAGTTTTTTCGGCTGCATTCGCTAAAGCATGATCCGGAAAGGTGCGAAGCGGTTTTCCGAAAAGATCATGCTCAAACAACAACCTAAAGCGCGATGACGGTTCATCCCAATCTCATCGCACTTTAGTCGTCGAAGCGGCCGCCACGACCGGCCTTGACGTCGCCACGGCGCTTCTTGCCGTCGAGCCGGCGCTGCTTGGAGGCGTAGGTCGGCCGCGTCGCACGCCTTGGCGTCGGCCGTATCATTGCCTCACTCAGGATTTCGACGAGCCGGTCGATGGCGTCCTGCCGGTTACGCTCCTGGGTGCGGAAGCGCTGGGCGTGGATGACGATCACGCCGTCCTTGGTCATGCGCTGGCCGGCGATGCGGGCGAGCCGGATGGCGGCGTCCTCCGGCAAAATCAGCTTGCGCGTGTCGAAGCGCAGTTGTGCGGAGGTCGCGACCTTGTTGACGTTCTGCCCGCCGGGCCCAGAGGCGCGGACAAAGCCGATCTCGATGTCGTCCTCGTCGATGACGAGATCGCGGGATATCCGCAGCATGATGGCACCATTCGTGATGTCCGGACATATCGCGGACGTCCAGGTTCGGCAATGGTGCATCTGGAACGCAAATGGCCGGGACGAGCCCGGCCATTTCGGGAGACGTTCTGTCCGACCGTCAGTTCGACTTCGTCGCCGGTGCAGCCGCCGGCTGCGCGGCGGCCTGCGGGGCGCGACCGACGACGACGGTCAGGAGGCCCTGGCCCCACAGGCGCTTAGCGGCGGCCTTGGCGTCATCAAGCGTCACGGCATCGACGATGGCGTTGCGCTTCTCGATATAGTCGATCGGCAGCTTGTCCTGCTGATATTGCAACAGCGCCTGCGCGAGCTTGGAGGAGGTATCGAGCGCCAGCATCTGCGAGCCCTTGAGGTAGGACTTGGCCTCGTCGAGCTCCTTCTGCGTCGGGCCCTCGTCGGCGATGCGGCGGACCTCCTTCTCGATGGCGTCGATGGTGTCGCCGGCGCGGTCGGCGCGGGTGCCGGTATTGCCGATGAAGAGCGCCGAATGCTGCATCCAGAGCAGCGATTCGTACACGGAATAGGCCAGCCCGCGCTTCTCGCGGACCTCGCGATAGAGCCGGGAGGACAATCCACCGCCGCCGAGGATGTGGTTGACGACATAGGCTGCCATGAAGTTGGGATCGCTGCGCTTCACCCCGGGGCCGCCGAACGTGATCACGGTTTGCGGCACGTCGAGGGTCACGAAGGCGCGCTGCGGCGGCTTTGCGGCCTCGACGTCCGGGACCGGCGTGAGGTTGGCCTTGGCGGGGAGGGCGCCGAAGGTGTGGTCGAGCAGCTTGCCGAGTGTCGCCGGATCGACATCGCCGACGACCGCGATCTTCAGCCCATCCTTGGCGAGCACGCGGCCGACATAATCCTTCATGTCGGCGACCGTGATGGTCGGCACGCTGTCGAGGTTGCCGTTGGTCTGCCGGCCGTAGGGATGGCCGCCGAAGGCGACCTCCAGGAACTTGCGGCTCGCGAGCGAGGTCGGATTGGTGGTCTCGCGGCGCAGCCCCGAAATGACCTGCGAGCGGATGCGTTCGACATCGGCCGTATCGAAATGCGGCGAGGTCAGCGCCATCCTGAGCAGGTCGAAGGCCTCGTCCTTGTTGTCGCGCAGCATGCGCAGGCTGCCGCGGAAGGTGTCGCGGGTGGCGCTGAAGGAGAGCTCGATGGCGCGGCGGTCGAGCCGTTCATGGAAAGTCTTGGAGTCGAGATCGCCGGAGCCTTCGTCGAGGAGGTCGCCGACCAGGTTGGCGACGCCCGACTTGTCCTTGGGATCCTGGGCCGAGCCGCCGGCGAAGGAATATTCCATGGCGATCAGCGGCACCGTCGCGTCCTGCACGAACCAGGCTTCGATGCCGCCCGGCGAGATCAGATGCTGGATCTTTGCGGCCGCATGCGACGGCGACACCACGGCGAGCGCGAGCGCCGCGCCGGTGACGAAGGATAGTGCGAAATGTCTTGTGCGTAGGAAGTGTTTTGCGCGAAGGAAAGAATAGGTCACGAACGCTTCTCCTCGCGCTTGGCGCTGGCGGTGTCCTTGATCAGATAGCCCGTCACCGAGCGCTTCTTCTCGAGCCATTTCTGGGCGGCGGCGCGAACCTGCTCGGCGGTGACCGCGCGGATGCGGTCCGGCCAGCTCCTGATGTCCTCGATCGACAGGCCCGTGGTCAGCGCGCCGCCATACCAGCGCGCCAGCACAGTCTGATTGTCCTGGGCGTAGATCGCCTCGGCGATGAGCTGGGTCTTGACCCGCTCCAGATCCTCGGCGCGGATCGGGTTCTGCGCGACGTTGGCGATGACGCCGTCGACCGCCTGCTCGACCTCGGCGAAGCTGACGCCGGGTTTCGGCGCAGCCGAGATCGCGAACTGCGTCGGGTCGAGCGAGATGCTCGAATAGCTGGCGCTGGCGGAGACCGCGAGCGGCTTGTCGACGACGAGCGCGCGGTAGAGATAGGAATTGCTGCCGCTGCCCATCAGCTGCGCGAGCACGTCGAGGGCGGCGCTCTCGCCGGCCGCAGCCGTGGTCGCCGAGGGCACGAGATAATAGCGCCGCATGTTGGGCTGTTCGACGCGCGGGTCGGCCAGCGTGACGGTGCGCGGCGCGGCCGGCTCCGGCTCCTGCGGACGAACGCGCCGCGCCGGGATGGCGGGCTGCGGCGGGATGGAGCCGAAATTGCGCTCGACCAGCGGGCGGATTTCAGCGGCGTCCACGTCGCCGGCGATCACCAGAATCGCGTTGTTCGGCGCGTAGAAGCGGCGGTAGAAGGCGAGCGCGTCCTCACGGTCGAGCTTCTCGATCTCCTGATGCCAGCCGATCACCGGCCGGCCGTAGGGATGATTGAGATAGAGCGCGGCCATGATCTGCTCGTTCAGCCGCGCGTCGGGATTGTTGGCGACGCGCATGTTGTACTCTTCGAGCACGACGTCGCGCTCGGGCAGCACGTTCTCGTCCTTGAGGATGAGGCCGGTCATGCGGTCGGCCTCGAACTCCATCATGGTCGGCAGCTGCTCTTTCGGCACGCGCTGGTAGTAGTTGGTGTAGTCGACCGAGGTCGAGGCGTTCTCGTTGCCGCCGACGCGGAGCACGGTCTGGGAGAATTCGCCGACGGGATGTTTCGAGGTGCCCTTGAACATCAGGTGCTCGAGGAAGTGCGCGAGCCCGGATTTGCCCGGCGTCTCGTCGGCCGAGCCGACCTTGTACCAGATCATCTCCGTGACCACGGGCGTACGGTGATCCGGGATCACCACGACCTGCATGCCGTTGCTGAGCGTGAAGCTGGCGGGCGGGGCCGATGTTACCGTGGTCTGGGCGAGGGACGCGCCGACCGTCAGGACACTCGTCGAAAGCAGCGCGGCAAGGAGGCAGGCAGCCGATCGGTAAGAGGACATCATGATCCTTATGAAAGGCCGAGCCCGGATGTCCGGCTCGGAGGCACGGCATGGTACACCGTGCGGCTGAGACTTCGCGTCACGAAGCAGAGAACGCCATCAACTCGAGAGCAGGCCAGCAGCCGAAGCCGCAGAAAGGGCCGGCAGCCGGCTCCGCGTCTGCCGAAACGTCGGGGCGGGGCAGGAGGGCTATTTCTCCTTCTCCTTGCCGGAGAGGACGTCGAAATAGGTTCGCTTCGAATTATCCGGCCCGGAGCCGTAGGCGTAGTTCGGCGACGGCGTCTGATATCCAGGCGGCGGCTCCACCAGCGACTGGCGCGGCGGCTCCGTCGTGAACTGCTTGGACTCGGGGCTGTCCCCTTTGAACAGTTTCCACAGGCCGCCGGTATATCCGAGCTGGGCAGGGCTGAGCGTCGGGTTATTAGTGCTGTTGCCCGGCTGGACCGGGTCGTTGCTCGACGTGCGGCTGTTGCCGTTGGTCTTGGCGGCGTTCAACTCGGCCGGAGTGAGTGGTCGGGCCGTTTCCCAGGGGTTCACGAACTTGGTGCCAGATTTCTTTCTGGCAGCGGCAGCCTCCTTGCGACGCCTCTCATCGGGGTCTTTTGGCCAGTTCGGAGGAGCGGCCTCGGCCGACGATGCCGGGGGCGGCAGGTCGAGCTTTGGCGGCACCACCAGCGGCGAACGTTCGCGGTATTCAATGCCGGGCGTTTCCATGCTCTTGGCGCCGAGACCGGACATCAAATTATCGATAATCTTTTCCTCGAAGGTCCGATCGTCTTCGTCGTCATCGCCGGCGCGGGCCGCGCCTGCCGCCATCACGAGACCGATGCCGAGCGCGACAGCGGACAATTTCAATGCCCGCCAGAACCCCCATTGGGTGTCTCGCACCATCGAACCGCTGGTCATCGAGCTGCGCATCACTGTACCTGTTTCATATTGTGGCAGATTGCCGCTCGCACGCGGCTTAAACTCTCGCAAAAAGCGGGTTCCACCTGCCGGTCGTATCGGCCGGGATCAGGGCGCTTTTGCGGCGGGTACCCCCAGGAAGGAATCATACAATAGCGCCGCCACCCCAGCAACGATGGCCACGTCGGCGAGGTTAAACACATACCAATTATAGCTATTTCCGCCGATCTCGATGTGGAACAGGGCGAAATCCACCACCGCGCCATAGGCCAGGCGATCGATGCCATTGCCAATGGCGCCCCCGATGATCAGGCCGAGCGCGATCGTGGCGAGGTGGGTGTGGGAGCGGGCCATCCAGATCGCCAGCGCGACCACCGCGATACCTTTGACGGCCATCAGCGCGAGCTGCGCCGCCTGGCTGTCGTTCTGGAGCCAGCCGAAGCTGATGCCGATGTTCCAGGCCAGCACCAGGTCGAAGAACGGCGTCACCCTGACCGCGCCGCGATGGGCGAGGTCGAACACGTTCAGCAGCCAGAGCTTCGAGGCCTGGTCGAGGACGAGTGTGACCAGGGCGGAGAGGATGCCGGCGCGGAGCGGGGTCATGCCGGGGATCAGACTCCCACCCCCAGCGCCTTCCATTCGTGCAGCGCCTGAGCATCGCGTGGGGTGACGTCGGGATATTCGGGGTCTTCACCGACCATCGGCGAGATCTTCCAGGAGCGGGCGCATTTGGTGCCGACGGCCTTCTCGACGATAACGGCGACGCCGGGCACGGCATCGAGACGGAATGCATCCGCCGGCGCCTCGCCCTCACGGACCTCGTAGTTCGAGGTGATGCAAACCTCGGCGAGATCGACGGCGAACAGCGTCGCCAGCATGTCGCGGTCGGCGACATAGATCACCGGCGAGGCCTCCAGCGACGAGCCGATGTTCTTGGCGGCGCGCTCCAGCTCGAGCGCTCCGGTGACGACGCGGCGGACATTGCGAATGACCTCCCATTTCGCGGCGAGCTTGTCGTCGCGAAGTTGTTCGAGATCGTTCGGGAACAGCGTCAGATGCACGGAGGGCTCGGCATTGGGCCGGAACATCCGCCACGCTTCGTCGGTCGTGAAGCTCAGGATCGGCGCGAACCATTTCAGGAGGGCATCGCACAAGAGCTCGATCGCGGTGAGCGCCGCCTTGCGCGCCACCGAGGATGGCGGATCGCAATACAGCGTGTCCTTGCGGATATCGAAGTAGAACGCCGACAGCTCGGAATTCATGAAGGCCGCGAGGCTTGCGACCACGGTCTTGTAGTCGAAGGCGGCATAGGCCTTGCGAATGGTCTCGGCATGGCCGGCCAGTTCGTGCAGCATCAGCCGCTCGAGCTCGGGCATCTCGGCATAGGCGACCTTCTCGCTCGCCTTGAAGTGATGCAGCGTGCCGAGCATCCAGCGGATCGAGTTGCGCAGCTTGCGATAGGTCTCGATGGTGTTCTTCAGGATCTCCGGGCCGATGCGCTGGTCGTCGGCATAGTCGGTGGCGCAGACCCACAGGCGCAAAATATCTGCCCCCGAATCCTTGATCACCTTCTGTGGCTCGACGGTGTTGCCGAGCGACTTCGACATCTTGCGGCCGTTCTCGTCGAGCGTGAAGCCGTGGGTGAGCACGACGTCGTAGGGCGCGCGGCCCCGCGTGCCCGCACTTTCCAGCAGCGAGGAATGAAACCAGCCGCGATGCTGGTCGCTGCCTTCCAGATACATCACGGTGTCGTTGCCGCCGTCGATCTTGCGGACGATGTTGCCGAGCTGCGGGAAGTTCTGCCGATCCTCGAGCACGAAGGCGTGCGTGGAGCCGGAATCGAACCAGACGTCGCAGATGTCGTCGACCTTCTTCCAGTCCTCAGCTGCGCGGGACCCGAGGAAGCGCTCGCGGGCGCCCTGCATGTACCAGGCGTCGGCGCCTTCCTCCATGAAGGCCTCGGTGATGCGCTGGTTGACGATCTCGTCTTGCAGGATCTCGGCCGAGCCGTCGCCCTTCTCGCGCACGAACACGGCGATCGGCACGCCCCAGGCGCGCTGACGCGAGATCACCCAGTCCGGACGATTGGCGATCATGCCGTTGATGCGGTTCTCGCCCGCCGGCGGCACCCATTGCGTCACCGAGATCGCATGCAGCGCGCGGGCGCGCAGCGTGTCGCCTTTCTTGGCCTGGCCGTTCTCGCTGATGTCCTTGTCCATCGCAATGAACCATTGCGGCGTGTTCCGGAAGATCACCGGCTTCTTCGAGCGCCAGGAATGCGGATATTGGTGCTTGAGGCGGCCGCGCGCGAGCAGCTTGCCGGCCTCGATCAGCGCCTTGATCACGGCCTCGTTGGCGTCGCCCTTCTCGCCCTTGTCGTTGATCACGCGTTTTCCGGTGAAGCCGGGGGCCTGTGCGGTGTAGGCGCCGTTCTCGTCGACGGTGTAGGGGATCGTGGTGTTGATGCCGCGTGCATCGAGCTCGCGCGCATTGGCCATCCAGGCATCGAAGTCCTCGCGGCCGTGGCCGGGCGCGGTGTGGACGAAGCCGGTGCCGGTGTCGTCGGTGACGTGATCGCCGGCCAGCAGCGGCACGATGAAGTCATACCCGCCGGCAACTCCCTTCAGCGGATGCGCGCATTCGACGGCATCCAGCGTATCGCCGGGGAGATCGCGCACCTTCTTGTAGGCGGTGACGCGGGCCTGCTTGAACACGCTGTCGGCCAGCCCATCGGCGAGGATCAGCAGATCGCCGGTCTTGGTCCAGTTATCGGCGGGCGCGTCGGTGACCTCGAACAAGCCGTAGGCGATCTTCGGCGAGAAGGAGATGGCGCGGTTGCCGGGCAGCGTCCAGGGCGTGGTGGTCCAGATCACCACCGAAGCATTGGCGAGTGCGCCATGCGCCGGCGAGGTGACCGGGAATTTCACCCACACCATATCCGAAGTGTAGTCTTCGTACTCGACCTCCGCCTCCGCGAGCGCGGTCTTCTCGACCACGCTCCACATCACCGGCTTGGAGCCGCGATAGAGCGTGCCGTTGGCCGCGAATTTCATCAGCTCGCGGGCGATCTGCGCCTCGGCCGGGTAGGTCATGGTCTGATAGGGATGATCCCAGTCGCCGATGATGCCGAGCCGCTTGAATTCCTCGCGCTGCACGTTGATCCAGTGCGTCGCATAGGCGCGGCATTCCTTGCGGAACGCTACCATCGCGGCGGAGTCGCGGAAATCGGGCTTCTGCTTGCCCTTGGAGCGGTAGTTCTCCTCCTCGATCTTCCATTCGATCGGCAGGCCGTGACAGTCCCAGCCGGGTACGTAGTTGGAATCGAAGCCGAGCATCTGCTGGCTCTTGGTCACGACGTCCTTGAGGATCTTGTTCAGGGCGTGCCCGATATGGATGTTGCCGTTGGCGTAGGGCGGGCCGTCGTGGAGCACGAATTTGGCGCGGCCCCGGGCGTCCTGACGCAGCTTGTCGTAGAGGCCGATGTCGTTCCAGTATTTCAGCAGCTCCGGCTCGCGCTGCGGCAGGCCGGCGCGCATCGGGAATTCGGTCTGCGGCAGGAACAGGGTTTTCGAATAGTCTTTGACTTCAGACTTTTGGGACTTTTGCGGCTTTTCGGACATGAGGCTGACTGGCTCGGAAGGGCGCGGAAACGGATGGCGATAAGGCATCGCGGGGTGAAACGACACAATCCCGGTCTTGCGCCGAGCCTTCAGGCTCAGGCGGAAGCCGGGCCGCTAATCCCTATGATGCGCCGCGCAAACATGGGTTCTCCATAGCAGGGGGCCAAGGGAAGCGCAAAGGTTCGGGAGGCCCGGTTTCAGGCTCAATCGATGGTCCCGAGCCGCGGAAACGCGTCCGGAGCTGCGGCCAGCATGGCGCGGGCGCGGGCGGAATCGTCGTCCATCTGGCGGATCAGGGCCTCCAGGCTGTCGAATTTCAGCTCCTCGCGGATGAAGCCGACGAAGGCGCAGTCGAGCGCCTGCCCGTAAAGATCGCCCTTGAAGTCGAACAGGAAGATTTCGAGGAGCGGTGCGCCATTGTCGAAGGTCGGGCGGCGGCCAAAACTTGCCACGCCGTCGAGGCGCGCCTGGTCTTTTCCTTGGCCGCGGCCGACCCGCACGGCGTAGATGCCGTGCTTCAGGCCGCAATTGGCGTCCAGACGGATGTTGGCGGTGGGATAGCCGAGGTCGCGGCCGCGCTTCTCGCCGTGGATCACCTCGCCGGTGACGAACCAGGGGGCGCCCAGCATGGTGGTGGCCTCGTCCAGCTGGCCCTCGGCGAGGGCGATCCGGATCGCGCTGGAAGAGACCGGCCGCTCGTCGATATCGACATGCGCCTGCACGTCGACCTCGATGCCGAGCCGGGGCGCTTCGTTGACCAGCAGGCTCGGCGAGCCGACGCGACCTTTGCCGAAATGGAAGTCGTAGCCGACGGCGATGCCGCTGACGCCGAGCCGCCCGATCAGGTCATGGTGAATGAAATCCTGCGCACTGGTCCCGGCGCGCGCCTTGTCGAAGGTCATGACCACGGCGCCGGCAAGCCCGGTGCCGGCCAGAAGCCGCAGCTTGGCTGGTTCGTCCGTCAGGCGGAATTGCGGGGTGTTGGGGCTGAAAAACCGGCGCGGATGCGGCTCGAAGGTCAAAGCCAGCGCGGGGCGGCCATGCGCCCGGCCCATTTCCAGGGCGGCCGCGATCACGGCGCGATGGCCAAGGTGAACGCCGTCGAAATTGCCCATGGCGACCACGGCGCCCCTTGGAATCGCGGAGTCCGGCGTGGTGTCGCGGATTACGGTAAAATGCGGAGCCATCAGGGGAATTCTCGAAGCGGCAGGACCGGCCGGGACCGTGGCGCGACCGGCCGGATGAAGTCAAGCGGGAGGGTGGGACGGCATCGAATGCGATTCAGCCCTTCGGGGGCGTCCCCAGTTAACGCGCTGTTTAACGCCTTGGTGCTAGTCCTTGAGTGTGGACTGCCGGGCTCCGGCCTGGCAGGTCCGATCGTAATATTCCTGGGTTTGCGTTGGGGGAGTCGAGATGGCGGTTGATTTGTCGATGCCGGTTCTGGTGGTGGATGACTACAGCACCATGATCCGTATCATCCGGAATCTGCTGAAGCAGCTTGGCTTCGAGAACATCGACGATGCCAGCGACGGTTCGGCGGCGCTGAACAAGATGCGCGGCAAGAAGTACGGGCTCGTGATCTCCGACTGGAACATGGAGCCGATGACGGGTTATGACCTCTTGCGCGAAGTGCGCGCGGATCCGAACCTCGCCACCACGCCCTTCATCATGATCACGGCCGAATCCAAGACCGAGAACGTGATCGCGGCCAAGAAGGCCGGCGTGAACAATTACATCGTCAAGCCGTTCAACGCGGCGACGCTGAAGACCAAGATCGAGGCGGTCTTCCCGGACATGGCGAGCGCGTAAGCGCGATCATCACCGGATAAACAATCTTCCATTGGGAACGTCATGTCCGGGCTTGTCCCGGGCATCCACGTTCTTGGATCACTGAAGGAAGGCGTGGATGGCCGGGTCAAGCCCGGCCATGACGACTACTTAGCACCTAGCAATTGGTCTAATCCGGCAGCGTGCACGCGTGCCGCACCATCACCACTTCAATTCGCGCATCAGCGCCTTCGGCGGATGGCCGAACAACTCCATCACCGAATTCGGGTCGAGCTGATCGAGGCCCTCGAACTCCTCGGCATGGATGCCGCGGGTGACGAACAGGCAGTCGATGCCGAACTCGCGCGCGCCGGTGAGATCGGTGCGGACGGAATCGCCGATCGCCAGCACCTTCTTCCGATCGATCGGGTGGCCCTGGCGTTCTCCGGCGAGTGCCATCGCGCGCTCGTAGATCGGCCGGTGCGGCTTGCCGTAGAAGATCACCTCGCCCCCGAGCTCACGATAGAGCTCTGCGATGGCGCCGGCGCAGTAGATCAGCCGATCGCCGCGCTCGACCACGATGTCGGGGTTGGCGCAGACCAACGTCAGCTTGCGCTCGCGCGCCTTCAGCATCATGCCGCGATAGTCTTCCGCCGTCTCGGTCTCGTCGTCATAGAGGCCGGTGCAGACGATGTAATCGGCTTCCTCCAGCGGTGCAGTCGTCGCATCGAGGCCGCGATAGATCGAATTGTCGCGCTCGGGGCCGAGCCAGAACATCTTGCGGCCGGGATGCTCGGCGACATAGAGCCGGGTCAGATCGCCCGACGAGACGATCGCGTCATAGGTCTCGTCAGCAACGCCGAGCTTGCGCAATTGTCGCTGCACGGAATCGGCCGGGCGCGGTGCGTTGGTGATCAGGATCACCGTACCGCCGCGACTGCGATAGGTATGCAGCGCCTCGCAGGCTTCGGGGAAAGATTCGAGGCCGTTGTGGACCACGCCCCAGATGTCGCTGAGCACGACGTCGACGCTACCCACGAGCTCGCGCAGGCTTTTGGCGAAATGCAGCGTGGTCATGATGCGTGCGGCCGATCAGATGCGGCGCGCGAGCGCCGCGTTGCCGGTGATGCGTTGCGATGGAGGCGTGCCTGACGTCGCGGCTGGGCTGGTAGTACCGGAGGCATTGGATCCCTGGATGTCCTGCGCCTGGTTCGGCGAGGCCCCGCCGGTAGCAGATGCCCCTTCCGGCCGCAATGGCCGGGGTGGCGCGAACAAAAAGCCCTGGCCGAACCGCACGTCATAATCGAGCAGGTCGACCACCGCGCGCTCGCCCTCGATCCGCTCGGCGATCAGGTCGATGCCGAAACGGCCGAGCAGGTCGGAGAGGTCGGAGGGATGGATGTCCGAGGTCGAGGCCTGCCTGGGGTCGAGCAGCAGCGACGCCGGAACCTTGATGAAGCGCACGCCGCGGTCGGCGAGTTCACGCGGCTCGATCCTCAGATCCGTGACATGGTCGATCGAGAAGCGGAAGCCGCGCTGGGCCAGCGCCGCGAGATTCTCGGTTTCGGTCGGGCCAAGATTGCGGAAGGTCGACTGCTTGAACTCCAGCACCAGCGAGGACGCCAGCGCCCGGTTGGCTTCGAGGAAGTCGAGGCACTGCGCAAAGCTGGTGGAATTGCCGAGTGTGGAGGCCGCGACGTTGCAGAACACGCCGACATCCTTGCTGCGCACCATCAGGCGCCGCAGCACCTGCACACAGCGCAGCATCACCATGTTGTCGATGCGCCCGATCAGCCCGGAGGCCTCCGCGATGCTGATGAACTCCTCGGCGGCGATCAGCTGGTCGCGCTCGTCGCGCAGGCGCGTCACCGCCTCGTAGAACCGCACCTTGCGCTGCGGCAGCGTCACCATCGGCTGGAGGAAGATGTCGATGCGGTTCTCGTCGATCGCGTTGCGCAGCGTCGCCAGCAATTGAGTCTGGTTCCGTCCGTTGGCCGTCTGGGACGGGACTGCCGGTGCCTGACGCGGCTGCGCCACGGGAGGCGGAGGCGCTGCGGGCATTGGTGGCGGCGCGACCGGCGGCTCGTCGACCGTCGCGATCAGGTCGAGCGGCGCCACCGGCTCCTGCTTCTCGACCGGGCCTGCGGCTGGCAGCGGCGCGCCGCCGGCCAGCAGGTCTTCATGGGCCGACACGGTGCTGGCGAGCTGTCTGACCAGTCCGCCGAGCTCGTTGATCTCGCCGACCACCGATTGGATGCGATCGGAATTGGTCGAATTGGACGAGGCGATGCGTCCCTCGATCGCAGCCAACCGGCGGCCGAACTCGGCTACCTGGCGGGCGAGGTCGGCGGTGCCGCGCGACAGGTCGGCAATCTGGCCGCCGACATCGCTGCGGTCGCGCAGCCGCATCGACACCGCGTTGTAGAGGATCAGGAAGGTCAGCGCCGTCAGCGCCACGATCGCAGATTCGGTTCCGCTGATGCCGGCGACCGCATAGAGCACAAGCCCGAGCGAGGCCGCGACCAGAACCATGCAGATGGCGATGAAGATCGTCGAAATGCGAATCATGCCGCGCGTTACGCCTCAAGAGCTGATTGTCTCACCCGGGAAAACACGGGCCGCCGTCCGACCCGTCACGCCTCACGCTCCCCCAAGCCCGGGGACCTTAACATCATTGTTGATTCGAGGGGATAGCGGCTGCCCGCCCCTCAAGTCAGTCCAGCGCGGCGAAAGCCTTCGAGGTAGCGCTCGCGGTCGGCGGCAACTCTGATCGGCATGAACTCGGCGATCCAGGCCAGCGAGACGTTCGGCTGGGCGCGGCGGAGTTCCTTCAGCGCGGTGCCGGCGATCTCGGCTCGTCCGGCCATGCCGGCGGCTGCCGTCAGCACCCGGTGTCCGCCGGCGAAGTCGCTGCGCTGGCGCAGCGATTCCTGCGCCAGCCGGATCGCTTCCGCATAGTCGGCACCGAGGAAGCGGGCGAAGGCGGCGATGCCGAAATAAACCGGCGCATAGGGATCGTGCGGGCTGAGGCGGATCGCCCGCCGCGCCGCCTCATCGGCGTCTTGCCAGCGGCCGCAAAAGCAGAGCGCCAGGCCATAATAGCCCTGTGCCAGCGCGAAGTTCGGATTGAGCCGCAATGCGGTTTCGAATTCGGCCAGCGAGTCATCGAACCGGCGCGCGAAAAGATGGACGTGGCCGAGCGCGTTGTGGGCCCAGGCGTCTTCGTCGTCGGCGCGGATTGCGGCACGTGCGGCCCGCTCGGCGGCGGGTATTGCCGTGGCCATCTCCATCCAGCCCATATGCGCCGTGAACATGTAGCTGGTGCCGAGCAGCCCAAGCGCCTTGCCGTAGGTCGGATCGAGCGCGATGGCCTTTTCGAGCAGGGCCTGCGCCACGACATGATCCTGCCGCGTCACGCGCCAGTAGTGCGAGAGCGCGCGCATCAGCAGATCCCAGGCGTCCATGCTGTCGGGCGGCTTGCGCTGGGCGCGAAAGCTTTCCGCGGCGTAGAGCTGCGGCTCGATCGCGGCGACGATCGCCTCCGTGATCTCGTCCTGCACGGCGAAGACGTCGGCGAGCTCGCGGTCGTAGCGTTCAGCCCAGAGATGACTGCCGGTGGCGACGTCGTTGAGTTGCGCGGTGATGCGGACGCGGTCGCCATCCTTGCGGACGCTGCCCTCGACGACGTAGCGCACGCCAAGCTCTTCGGCGATTTGCCGCAGGTGAACCGTGCGGCCCTTGTAGATGAAGGAGGAGTTGCGCGCGATGACGAAGAACCAGCGCAGCTTCGACAGCGCGGTGATGATGTCCTCGCTGATGCCATCGGAGAAATATTCCTGCTCGGCCTCGCCGCTCATGTTGGTGAAGGGCAGCACCGCGATCGCCGGACGATCCGGCAGCGGCAATCCTGCCGACGCCGATCCGGGTGGTTTGCCCGCCAACGCCGGCGCCGCTGCGCCGGCCAGCTCGGTCACCGCGCCGACGAACCGCACGCCCTTGCGCGCGATGGTCCGGATCAGCCGCTGCTCCTCGCCATTGTCGTTGATCGCGCGCCGCACCGCGTTGATCCGGCTGGTCAGTGTCGATTCCGAGACGACGCGGCCGTTCCAGATCGCATCGAGCAGATTGTCCCGCGTCACCACGCGTTCGCGGTTGCGGACGAGATAGGTCAGGAGATCGAACACTTGTGGCTCGAGCGCGACGAGCGTGTCCGCATGGCGCAATTCGCGGCGCTCGGGGTCGAGCAGGAAATCCTCGAACTGAAATGTCACACCTCTCCCTCGGCGCCCGTCGGAAATCAAGGTGCTCTCAGCGTAAAATAATGCCGCTCTCAAGGCCAGCGAGCCGCATGCGCCCTATCGTCCCGGTGTTTTCAACCGCAGGAGATTTGCCATGTCGACATCCGCAGTGCTCAAGCCCGCCGCATCCCAGCCCCAGCCTGACCTCGCCGCCGTCAAGCAGCGCCAGCACGGCGCCTGGTCGTCGGGCGACTATGCCGTGGTCGGGACCACCTTGCAGATCGTCGGCGAGCATCTCTGTGAGGCGCTTGACTTACGCGCCGGCAGCAAGGTGCTGGACGTCGCCGCCGGCAACGGCAATGCGACGCTGGCCGCGGCACGGCGCTGGTGTGACGTCACGTCGACCGATTATGTGCCGGCGCTGCTCAAGCGTGGTCGCGAGCGCGCAGCGGCCGAACATCTCATGATCGAATTCCGCGAGGCGGATGCCGAAGCGCTGCCGTTCCCCGATGCCAGTTACGATGTGGTGCTCTCGACCTTCGGCGTGATGTTCACGCCGGATCAGGACAAGGCGGCCTCCGAGCTCGCGCGGGTCTGCAGGTCCGGCGGCAAGATCGGCCTCGCCAACTGGACGCCGCAAGGTTTCATCGGTCAGCTGTTCAAGACCATCGGCAAGCATATCGCCCCGCCAGCCGGCGTAAAGTCGCCGGCATTGTGGGGGACGGCGGCGCGACTTGACGAGATGTTCGCAAGCCAGGCCTCCGAGATCGCCGCCGAGCCGCGCATGTTCGTGTTCCGCTATCGTTCGCCGGACCACTGGCTCGAGATCTTCAAGACCTTCTACGGGCCCACGCTGAAGGCGTTTGCCGCGCTCGACGAGAGCGGCCAGAGCGCGCTGAAGCGCGATCTCCAGGCGCTGCTCGGCGAGTTCAACCGTGCCGATGACGGTACGGTCGTCGTGCACAGCGAATATCTGGAAGCCGTCATCACCAAGCGCTGAGATGCGGTTCGGTCAGGCTGGTGAGATCCGGCCTGATCGTCCATCAGGACGGCGCGGCGGCGCCGACCGTGTCGGCCGAAACAGCGTCGCGGCTGCCGAGCGGCTTCGGCCGCCCGGTGGTCGTGTCGCGCAGGGTCTGCCGCTCGATCTCCGAGTTCAGCTCGGCGCCGAACATGATTACGATGGCCGACATCCACATCCACATCATCAAGCCGATCGCTGCGCCGAGCGAGCCGTAGGTCGCGTTGTAATTGGCGAATTCCGAGAGATACCAGGACAGAAGTGCCGAGCCGGCGATCCAGAGGAGGGCGGCCGTCAGCGCGCCGAGGCTCAGCCATTGCCAGCGCGACGCATCGCGACTGGGCGCAAAGCGGTAGAGGATCGCAAGCGCCACGAGCAGGATGAGGAACAGCAGCGGCCATCGCGCCAGCGCCACGATCAGCTTGCTTTCGGGGGCCATGCCGAGATGATTGAGCGCGAGCGGAAAGGCGACGACGGTCCCGACCATCAGCAGCAGCGCCACGATGCCGCCGATGGTGAAGGCCAGCGACACCATGTTGAGCTTGATGAAGCTGCGCTTCTCGCGTTCCTCATAGGCGACATTGAGGGCATCGAAGATTGCCTTGACGCCGGCATTGGCGCTCCAGATCGCAAGCAGAAGGCCGAGCAGGAAGGTGGCACCCAGCGTCGTATTGCCATGCGATACCACGCGCGCGACTTGGTCCTCGACAATCTGGAACGAGCCCTCGGGCAGCATCGTCGCGAGCGTCTGCAGGTTGGCGCTGATCGTCGAGGGGTCGGCGAACAGGCCATAAGAGGAGACAATCGCCGTGACAGCGGGAAAGATCGCGAGCAGCCCGAAAAAGACGACGCCGCCGGCAGTCGCCAGCAGGCGATCCTCATCGATGCGCTGGTAGGTGCGCCAGAAAATATCCTTCCAGCCTGCCCAGGGGATCGTGAACGGGCTCTTGGCATGACGGCCGCGGCCGGGCTCCACGGCCGCGCCCGCCGGATGGGTTTCCGGTGAATTCGCCTCGCCCTTGCGGTGGTCTTGCGGAGGGCCCGACCTGACAAGGTCCGAGTCCTGGAAGTACCGCTCCGCGGTGAGCACAAAGACGGCCGTCGCCGCCACCAGCATCCAACTATCGATCTGCTCGGAGCGCCGCCCCAGCATTCACGCCTCCAGACCGTGCCTGCGCCGGCGCCGCGCAGCCGTCAAGCCGACCAGACCGACAGCTGCGAGCATCAGACCAAGTTGCACGGGACGGTTGGCGCCCGTCGACCTGGCTTTGCTGCCATGACCGCGTTCACCCGGCGCATGCGGAACGAGGGGAATGGTCGTCGCGACCTCCTTCACGGCTTGCTTGACCGTTCCGCTCGGAATGCGCGGTGTCGCGATGGCAACCCGCATCCGGCTGGCAAGCGGCACGATCGCCTTGGTCGGCCGCTTCATCATCGCCATGGCGACGCCGGCGCAGACAGCAGCCAATATCAGCAGCACCGCCGCGACGGCACCAAAGCCCCAGAATTGCCCGTAGGTGATTGCGACAAAGCGGTACAGAGCGATCACGCCGACAAAAAAGGTCGCGATCACGAACAGCCCGGCTCCTGCGAACAGACCGGCGGCGACCGCGTAGGACGTCACGCGACCCGTGGCCTGGCTGGTGCGGTCACGCAGGTACGATTGGGCAGCGCGCTTGAGATGGTTGAGCTTGAGCGCCATGCCGGCGCGCAGCAATTCGCCCGATGGCGCGAGCATGCGGACATCCTCCAAGACCGAGAAATTCTTCGGGGGATGAACGTGGCGGTATTTGACTTGTTCCGAAGAAGCCTTCCCCTCGCAAGGGATCAGCCGAGATCGGCGGCTGCGATCCAGAACACCTCGCCCTCGGAATCCTCGGTGTCCAGCCAGAGCAGCGGCAGTTCCGGAAAGGCCTCGTCGACCAGTTCGCGGCCGCGGCCGATCTCGCAGATCAGCCCGCCATTCGGTGTGAGGTGATCGGGCGCCTCGTGCAGGATCCGGCGCACCACGTCGAGACCGTCGCGGCCGCCATCGAAGGCGAGATTCGGCTCGGCTCGGCACTCCGGCGGCAGGGCCGCCATCCCTTCGGCATCGACATAGGGCGGATTGGTGATGATCAGGTCGTAGCGTGCATCGCCGAGCGGGGCGAACAGGTCGCCGCGAAAGAGGCTAATCCGGTCCTCGAGCCCGTATGCGCCGACATTTCGCGTAGCGACCTCGAGCGCGCCCTTGGAGATGTCGACGGCATCGACGGTGGCGCTGGGAAAATGATGCGCGGCCAGGATGGCGAGGCATCCCGATCCGGTGCAGAGATCGAGCACGCGCTCGACGGCCGTGGGATCGTCGATCAGCGATCCGGCATTGCCGTCGCCGCCGAAATGCGACTCCAGGAGCTCGCCGATGAAGGAGCGCGGAACGATGACGCGCTCATCGACATAGAAGGGCAGGCCGCGCATGTAGATCTTGTTGACGAGATAGGCGGCCGGTTTGCGCGTGGTGACGCGCTCGTGGATGAGATCGAGGATGGTCGCGGCCTCGGCGACCGTGACGCGCGCGTTGGCAAAAATCTCGAACTGTTCGGGATTGAGATGCAGCGCCTCGCTGACCAGGAAGGCTGCTTCGGCAACCGGATCGGTCGTGCCATGCGCAAAGGCAAGCTCGGCCTCGACGAAGCGGCTGACCGCATAGCGGACAAAATCGAGCAGCGTGAGAAGTTCGCCCGGACCGGGTTTGGCAGGTTTGGGCGCGGCGCGGCCGCGCAAGGTCTTCTTGGATGCCCGTGCCATCAGGATCGGGTCCAGCGTGCGGCGGCTTCGTCGTCGCGGGCCTGGGCCTCGACCCAGCCGGTGCCGGCTTCGCTCTCTTCCTTCTTCCAGAACGGCGCGCTCGTCTTGAGATAATCCATCAGGAACTCGGCCGCCTGGAACGCGGCCTGGCGATGTTGCGAGGCGGTCAGCACCAGCACGATGTTCTGGCCGGGCAGGAAGCGGCCGACGCGGTGGATCACCGTGACGCCGTTCAGCGGCCAGCGCGAGGTCGCCTCCTCGACATGACGCTTGATCTCTTCTTCGGCCATATCAGGATAATGTTCGAGCGTCAGCGCCGAGGTCTTCGCGCTGTCCTCATCGCCGCGGCAGATGCCGGAGAATGTCACGACGGCACCGATGTCGGTGCGGCCGGCCGTCAGGCCCGCGATCTCGCGCGCGAGGTCGAAATCGTCCTGCTGGATGCGGATGGTGACGGGGCAGGTGGTGACAGGAATGGGCATGGCCTAACCGCCGGTCATCGGCGGGAAGAACGCGATCTCGCGGGCGCCCGCGATCGCGGCGTCCGATTTGACGTGGGCGTGGTCGATCGCGGCGCGGATCACCTTCGGCCTCTCGAAGGCGTAGGCATAGGCTTCGCTCCGGCCGGACAGCCAGGCGATTAGTTCTTCGACTGTGCGCACTGTCGCGGGTGGCTCGATGGTCTCCTCGGCCTTACCGACGCGCTCGCGCACCCAGGCGAAATACTTCACCTTCATCCCTCGTCCTCCTTGATGAGGTGATGGATGCCGGCACGGAAGTAGTCGTAGCCGGTGTACATGGTGAGGATCGCCGAGGCCCACAGCAGTGCCAGTCCGACCATCGAGACGAACGGCACCACCTCATCGCCGGCCGGGCCCGCGAGCAGGAAGCCGATGGCGACGAGCTGGACCGTGGTCTTCCACTTGGCGAGCTTGGTCACGGGCACGCTGACGCGCAACGCGGCGAGGTATTCGCGCAGGCCCGAGACCAGGATCTCGCGGCACAGGATCACGATGGCAGCCCACAGCGACCAGCCATGGATGATGCCATCGGCGGCCAGCATCAGCAGGCACGAGGCGACCAGCAGCTTGTCGGCGATCGGGTCGAGCATCCGGCCGAACGCCGATTGCTGATTCCAGATCCGGGCATAATAGCCGTCGAGGTAATCGGTCACCGCGGCGCCGATGAAGATGGCCACCGCCACCCAGCGCAGCCACAGCGGCTGATCCAGAATCGACTGCGCATAGATGCATCCCACCACGACCGGGATCGCGGCGATCCGGCCATAGGTCAGGATGTTGGGGAGGGACATCGCGCGGCTGGTCGTCCCTCGTGTGGTGGCGATGTTCATCCGTCCTACCAATACCGCTGCTGCCTGAACGTCAACCGTTCCGCCCCCCAAATGAGGTGCGGACGCAACGATCATATGACCGCGGCCCCCCTTTAGTTCATCCCGGCTGGGGATGGAAATACTCGAAGATCCTGCGAGCGCTCTCGGCGCTCACCCCCGGAACCTTGCCGAGATCGGCGATCGAGGCCCTTTCGATCTCCTTCAGGGTTCCGAAATGATGCAGCAAGGCACGTTTGCGTGACGGGCCGATGCCCGGAATCTCCTGCAAACCGGCCTCGCGGATATCCTTCTTGCGCAGCTTGCGGTGGGAGCCGATGACGAAGCGGTGGGCCTCGTCGCGCAGGCGCTGGATGAAATAGAGCACGGGATCGCGCGGCTCCAGCTTGATCGCCTCGCGCTCCGGCATGAACAGGGTTTCGCGGCCGGCATCCCGGTCCGGGCCCTTGGCGACCGACATCAGCGACACCTGGGTCAGGCCGAGATTTGCGAAGATCTCGCGGACGGCGTTGAGCTGGCCGCGGCCGCCGTCGATGATGACGAGGTCGGGCCATTGCGGGAAATCGTCGTCTTTCGCCTTAATGTTTTCCTTGGCCCCACCCCCCTCGGGCGGATTGATCAAGCGCTTGAAGCGGCGCTCCAGCACCTCGCGCATCATGGCGTAGTCGTCGCCGGGCGTCAGCCCTTCCGACCTGATGTTGAACTTGCGGTACTGGTTCTTCACGAAGCCGTCCGGGCCCGCCACGATCATGGCGCCGACCGCATTGGTGCCTTGGATATGGCTGTTGTCGTAGACCTCGATGCGCTTGGGCGCGTGCGGCAGGCTCAGCGTCGCGGCCATGGCCTCGAGCAGGCGGCTCTGCGTTGCCGTGTCCGCGAGCTTGCGGCCCAGTGCCTCGCGCGCATTGGTCAGCGCGTGGGCGACGAGCTCCTTCTTCTCGCCGCGCTTGGGCGCGGTGACCTCGATCTTGCGGCCGGCCTTGATCGACAGCGCGTTGGCGAGGAGCTCGCTTTCCTCGATCTCGTGCGAGAGCAGGATGTTCTTCGGCGGCGGCTTGTCGTCGTAGAATTGGGCGAGGAAGGAGCCGAGCACTTCCTCCGGCGTAAACGTCTTCTCCGCGCGCGGAAAATAGGCGCGATTGCCCCAGTTCTGTCCGGTGCGGAAGAAGAACACCTCGACGCAGGAGAAGCCGCCCTCCTGGTGGATGGCGAACACGTCGGCTTCCTCGACCGTGCGGGGATTGATGCCCTGCTGCGACTGGATCGCCGACAGCGCGGCGAGGCGGTCGCGGTAGAGCGCGGCGCGCTCGAATTCGAGCTCGCCGGCGGCCTTCTCCATCTCGCCGGCAAGTTCCTGCTTCACCGCATGGCTCTTGCCGGAGAGGAAGTCGGTCGCCTCGCGCACCAGGGTCGTATAGCCTCCGAAGTCGATCTCGCGAGTGCAGGGGCCGGCGCAGCGGCGGATCTGGTAGAGCAGGCAGGGCCGGCTACGGCTCTCGAAGAAGGAATCGGTGCAGGAGCGAATCAGGAACGCGCGCTGCAGGGCGGTGATGGTGCGGTTCACGGCGCCCGCGGAGGCGAACGGGCCGAAATAGCGGCCCGGCCGCGTCTGCGCGCCACGGTGCTTGAGAATCTGCGGCGCCCAATGGTCGCCGGTGATGAGGATGTAGGGAAACGACTTGTCGTCGCGCAGCTGCACGTTGAAGCGTGGCCGCAGCTGCTTGATCAGGTTGGCTTCCAGCAGCAGTGCTTCCGTCTCGGTGTTGGTCGAGACGATCTCCACGGTCACCGTGGCGGCGATCATGCGCAGGATGCGCGCCGGCTGCGGCGCACTTTGACGCGCGTAGTTGGACAAGCGCTTTTTGACGTTCTTGGCCTTGCCGACATAAAGCACGTCGGCGTTCGCATTGAGCATGCGGTAGACGCCGGGCGAGGTGGGGGCGAGCCTGACGGCGCGCTCGATCGCCTCGTGGCCGGTTGCGAGCGGGCCTTCGCCGACCGCGCCGTTCTCTTCCAGAATATCCGGCAGCCGCGCATCGTCCTCGTCGTCGCCGCTCGCCGTGGCGGGATCGAGGTCCGGCGGCGCCAACCCCTCGGGCGGCGCATTGCTCGCGGCAGCCCGCGGCGACCTGCGCGCGCGCTCGTCCGGATTGTCGGGGGAATCGTGAACCATGGTGCGAATTTAGGCGCTGGGGCTGCTGATTTGAAGTTCCGGCCGTGGCGCCCGCACAGGATGGCGGGCGGTTCCCGGTAACGCTTGCTTAAGCCTGTTAAGGGCGCGGTAACCCGGCTTAACAGCCCTTTAACTTAAAACTCTCGATAAATCTTACGCGAAAAAGTGGTGGTTCCGTAACCATGCGGTTTTGCCTCGCGCGGCGGCGTTGGGCATCGCGGGTCGGCAGTTGCGTTGGAGTGTGTGATGAAGAGGCTCGTTGTGGGCGCGGCGGCATTGATTGCAGCCGGCTGGACAGCTTCGGCAGAGGCCGCCGATTTCAATTACGGGCAGCGTGCGCCCTACACCGTCAACCAGCCGCTCAATGCGTATAGCTGGGCCGGTCCCTATCTCGGCGGCAACATCGGCTATGAATGGGGCTCGGTGAGCAACTCACCCGTAAAGCCCTCCGGCTTCGTCGGCGGCGTGCAGGCGGGCTACAATTTCCAAAACGGCCCTTGGGTGTTCGGCGTCGAGGGCGACATCCAGGCCGCCGGTGCCGACGATACTTTTGCGCCGTGGAAGTTCTCCAATCCCTGGTTCGGCACCGTGCGTGGCCGCGCCGGCTATGCCTTCAACAACGTGCTGTTCTACGGCACCGCCGGCCTCGCCTTCGGCGAACTGCGTGCGCAGACCTTCGGCTGGACGGAGTCGCACACCACAGCCGGCTGGACCATCGGCGCCGGCGCGGAAGTCGGCATTGCGCCGAACTGGAGCGCCAAGCTCGAATATCTCTACATCGATCTGTCGACCAGCCAGTTCGCAATTACGGGCGTGTCAAACGGCTATAGCGCCAGCGTTGTCCGCGCAGGCGTGAACTATCGTTTCTGATAGCTGAAGAAGAAAATACCGGACCAACCTCCCGGCCGCTCGCGGCCGGGATTTTTTTTCGGCAGGCTAAGAGACGATCACCAGATTGACCGCTTTCGGTCCCTTGCCCTTCTTGTCCGGCTCGACTTCGAAAGTAATGCGCTGTCCTTCGGCAAGGTCCTTCAGTCCCGCCCGCTCCACAGCAGTAATGTGCACGAAGACGTCACGACCACCGTCGTCCGGCTTGATGAAACCGTAGCCGCGCTCGCCGTTGAAAAACTTGACCGTTCCCGTCATGGCCATCGGGAAACTCCCCCTCATTGCTCCTCCGCCGCGACGCAGACTCACGTCACGACATGACCGGGCCTTACGAAGCCCGGGAGCTGGCCATCCTTGGGCGGACCTCATCGGTCCGGCCGGATCTTTCTTAGGCCTTCACTCCGCCGCAACCATTCGCGGAAGCGGAACGTAAAGCCAGTCACGCAAACAGCATAATACGGTTCTTTGCAGATTGACTACCGCTCCTGCATCTTTTTCCCAAGAATGCCGGAGTGTTACGGCCTCGGCACCTCCAATCGGAATCTGGCAGCGCCGCCCTGACCGAGCGGCATTTCCAGCTCGGGCAGAATCGTCTTGAGCTCGCCGTGCAGCGTGTAGGGCGGATTGACGATCAGAAGACCCGTGGAGGTGAGCGCTGCGCCATCGAGCTGCGGTGCGACGCTGAATTCGAGGCGCAGGCATTTTCCGGGCGGCTTTGCTGCGGCTGCGAGCCGCGCCACCGTTTGCGCCAGCGCTTCGGTGGCGCGCCGGTTCTTGGCGGGATACCAGATTACGTAGATACCGGTCGGCCATTTCGCGAAGGCCGCCGAGAAGGCCTCGCCGAGCCGCTCGAACTCGTCCTTGGCCTCGAAGGGCGGGTCGATCAGCACGAGGCCGCGACGCTCCTTCGGCGGCACGAAGGCCGGCAGCGCCATCCAGCCATCGAGATCGACCACGCGCGCCTGTTCGTCGCGGCGCAGCACATCGATCAGCGCCTTGCGGGCCTTCGGCTCGAGCTCGCAGGCAACGAGGCGGTCCTGCGGCCTGAGCAGGCCGCGCGCGATCAGCGGCGAGCCCGGATAGGCCTTGAGCTCGCCCTTCGGATTGAAGGCGCGGACGATGTCGAGATAGGGCTTCGTCAGCGCTGCGGTCTCGTTCGACAGGCGTGCCTGCATCAGTCGTGCAATGCCGGTCAGCCACTCGCCGCTGCGGCGCGCCTCGTCGCCGTCGAGGTCGTAGAGGCCGGCGCCGGCATGGGTGTCGATGACGCGGAAGGCCGCCGGCTTGTCTTGCAAGTAGGTGAGGATGCGCGCCAGCACGATGTGCTTGATGACATCGGCGAAGCTGCCGGCGTGGAAGGCGTGGCGGTAGTTCATGGCGGAGAGTTACGACATCGCGCGATGAAAGTAACTCCCGTCATTCCGGGGCGGTGCGCAGCACCGAGCCCGGAATCCATTTCTGCACCGGCCAAGCGGGTCGATGGATTCCGGGTTCGCGCTTCGCGCGTCCCGGAATGACGATCAGAGAAGTCGGCCTCAACCACCCCTGATCGGCGGCATCGTCACCTGGTCGCGACGGCAGGCGCGGCGCTCGAGCTCGTCGCAAGCGCGGAATTGCAGGTCCTTGCGGAGGCAGATGCGGACCTCGGAGAGCCGTGTCCGGTTGCAGGTGACCGAGACGGCTGCATTGCTGAGGCCGGGATTGGCCCTGATGAAGGCTTCCTCGACCTCCGCCGGCGCCACGGTCTTGGCCTGTGACAAATCGAGATATTCGGCCGGGATCTTGATCGCGGCGCGCGCCTTGCGGATCGCCTCGAAATAGCCGCGGCTCTCGAGCCCCGAGCAGGTGCCGTGCTTGTCCCATTCGTTGAAGATCAGGCCCGGCGCCGGCATCAGGTCGAGCATCGAAGAGACGATGCTGCGGTTCAGCCGCGGTGCCGGCCGCTGACAATATTCGGGGAAGCCGTTTTCATATTGCGGCCACAGCCCATGCACCACGAAGGCGTAGGGTCGTCCGCTGCATTGTATCTGTGAGCGGCCGCCGCGCTCGGCGGCTTCCTCGCAGAAGGAGGGCGACCATGACAGCGACAGCACATAGAAATCGAACTCGCCCGGCGCGTTCTGCCGCTTGTCCTGGGCCCTCGCGTCACCGGCGAACGAGGCCAGGCCCGCGGCAACGATCAGGGAAAAAGTCAGCGAGATCACCAGGCGGGAGAATGAATGCAATCTGGAATAAAACATGGCGACGCCCCTCAACTAGACTGTGCAGGGAAGCCTAGCAGGCGATAAGAACATTTCAAGAACAAAATTCGGGCGGCCCGTCGTTGATGGCCGGACCAACCCGAATCAGGGCTTTTCAGATCAGGGCTTGGCGGCGCGGCAGGCCGGATTGTAGGCCCAGTTGCGGTCGACCCCGACGACACACCATTCGACGCCATTGCCATAACCGGCAAAGCCGCCATCCTCGATGATCGAGAAATGCACCTTGCGCACCTTGCCGTCGTTGAGCATGGCATCGCCGGTGCAGTAGCGGCGCGGAATGTTGTCGGACTGCCAGGGACGGAATGCGACCTCGCGAACGGCGGAGAAGCCCGTGATCTTCAGCGAGGAATTCCAGAACGAGCTTTCCTTTTCCCAGAACTGGGTGGCGATCGTCGGCAGCGCCTTGTCGCAATCGGCCACGGCGCCGTCATAGCGCGGCCCGCTCAGCCAGAAATTCAGCTCTAGCGGATTGGCGGCCCTGGCCTCACCGAGCGACAGCGCCCCGAACATGAGGCCGAGCACGGCGGCAAAGCGGAGCGATTTCAGGGAGGGGGCGCGCATGGTCAATCCGGACAGCTGGGTCTTGCGAAGGTTGGACGGTGCCGCGAAGGCCGAGGGAGGTCAAGTGCAGCGCGGCAACACTTCGCCAGGAGTTGACCGCAACGTCGTCGCCGACCGGGTTCAGTTCTTTTCACGGCGATCCCGGCACCGTAAACTGGGGCCAACCAATTGGAGTGACGGGTATGCGAATCATTGCGGCCGCGGGTCTTCTCGCCAGCCTGGTTGTCTCGGGTATGGTGGCGAGCCAGTCGGCGCGCGCCGATATCCTTCCGGTGCCGCCTTTCAAGGGCAACGACACCGGCGGCATCATCGCCTATTCGATGGCGACCCAGGTCGATGCGCGTCAGGTCGCGGTCGATCACTGCGCGCGTTACGGCAAGGTCGTTAAATTCCTCGCGGTGCAGGCCTATGAGGGCGGCTACATCTCGTTCTCCTGCCGCTGGGTGCCCTATGGCGCCGCCGAGCAGCCGATCCGCACGCTGTACTGAGCTGACGTAACGCCGCAATCTCTCAGCCGGGAGCCTCCCCTATGACGCGCAAACTTGCTTTGCTCGGCTCGGTCGCTTGTCTCGTGTTGTCGGCAGGCAGCGCCCGCGCCGACGAGTTGCCGGTGCGCAAGGCCGGCCTTTGGGAAATGAAGCTGGTCACGACCGGCTCGCCCGTGCCTGAGATGACCATGCAGCACTGCACCGACGAGACCGTCGACAAGGAGATGAGCAACAACGTCTCCCCGATGGCCAAGCAGATCTGCGCCAAGCAGGAGATCAAGAAGACCGCGACGGGCTATGTCAGCGACTCCGAATGCAACGTCGCCGGCGTGAGCACAAGCTCGCATGCCGAGATATCAGGCGATTTCAACTCGGCCTACACGGTGAAGACCTCCTCGCATGCGCAAGGCGGCGTCGCCGGCACGGCCGGCCGCGATACCAGCATGACGCTGCAAGCCAAGTGGCTCGGCGCCTGCAAGGCGGACCAGAAGCCCGGCGACATCGTGATGCCCGGCGGCTTCAAGATGAATGTGCGCGACATGGACAAGCTGAAGGCGCTGTTGCCGAAGTAGGGCTACGGCAGCTACACCGGAATCCGCACACTGGCCCTCAAGCCCCCCATCGGGCTGTCGCCGAGCGTGATGTCGCCGCCGTGCGAGCGGGCGATGTCGCGGGCGATCGCAAGGCCAAGGCCGGTACCGCCTTCGTCCTGGTTGCGGGCGTTGTCCAGCCGCAGGAACGGCTTGAACACCTCTTCGCGCAAATGCGCGGGAATGCCGGGGCCGTCGTCGTCGACCGTGACGGTGAGATAACGGTGATCGCGCTGGCCGCTGATGGCGATGGCCTTGCCGTAGCGCGCGGCGTTGGTGACGAGGTTGGCGAGGCAACGCTTGAACGAGGCCGGCTTCACCGTCACCACGGGCAGGCCGTGGAACGCCACGGTCGCAGTGTGGCCGTGGCGCTCGGCGTCGCTACGCAACTCTTCCAGGGCCTGGGCCATGTCGGTTGGCTGCGACTGCTCGCCGGAATCGCCGCGGGCAAAGGCAAGGTAATCCTCCAGCATCATCGACATCTCGTCGACGTCCTTGCGCATGCCTTCGAGCTCGGGGCTGTCGCCGATCAGCGCCAGCTCGAGCTTGAAACGGGTCAGGATGGTGCGCAGGTCGTGGCTGACGCCGGCGAGCATCGCGGTGCGCTGCTCCATCGTACGCTCGATGCGCGATTTCATCTCGAGGAAGGCGACGGAGGCGCGCCGCACTTCGCGTGCGCCCCTGGGGCGGAAGTTCGGCGCCTCGCGGCCCTTGCCGAAACTTTCGGCGGCATCCGCAAGCCGCAGGATCGGCTTGATCTGGTTGCGCAGGAACAGCACGGCGACGATCAGCAGGATCGAGGACGTGCCGACCATCCAGAACAGGAAGATCTCCGAGTTCGAGGCATAGGCCGCACTGCGCTGTGCGAACACGCGCATCACGGCATCGTCGAGCTGGATGCGGATCTCGACGAGGTTGGAGCGGCCGACCGTGTCGATCCAGAACGAACGTCCGATCTGGCGGCCGAGCTGTACCGACAGCGTCTGGTCGAGTAGCGAGAAGAACGGCTTTGGTCCCGGCGGCGGCATGTCGCCGGCGGGCAGGAAATCGACGACGAGGCCGAGCCGCTGCTGGGCGATGCGGCGGATCTGGTCGCGGTCCTTGTCCTGCGGGTAGCCCTTGTAGACGTCGATCAGCGCGGCGATGTCCTGCACCACCGCGGCCGACAATCTGCGCGTCACCGTGTTCCAGTGCCGCTCCATGAACACGAAGGCGACGACCGATTGCAGCACCACCATCGGTACGATCATGATGAGGAGCGCACGGGCATAGAGGCCGGTCGGCATCCAGCCCTTGAACGCATTGCCCATCCAGCCATTGACGGCGGAGACGCGGCCGGCGGCGCTCCTCAGAAGCGTCAGGCCGGTATCGATCGTGCTCATCGGTCGCGCTTCACTGCGGTTTAAGGCGAGGCCACCAGCCGGTAGCCGATGCCGCGTACCGCCTGGAGGAAGAGTGGATTGGCGGGATCGGTCTCGATCTTGCGCCTGAGGCGGTTGATCTGCACGTCGACGGCGCGCTCGTTGACGCTGCCATTGCCGGTCAGTGCGCTGCGCGGCACGGTCTCGCCCGGCGTCTCCGAGAGGATGCGCAGCATCTCGCGCTCGCGGTCGGTGAGGTGAATGACCTCCTCGCCCTGGCGCAGTTCGCCGCGATCGAGATGGTAGACATAGGGGCCGAAGGCAATCTTCTCCACGGTTGCTACCTGCGGCGGTGGCGCGGCGCGCTTGAGGATGTTGTTGATGCGCAGCGCGAGCTCGCGCGGCTCGAATGGTTTTGCCACGTAGTCGTCGGCGCCGATCTGCAGGCCCTCGATGCGGCTTTCTGCTTCGTGCCGTGCCGTCAGCATCACGATCGGCACCGAGGAGGACGTCCGGATGAAGCGGGCGAGTTCGAAGCCGGTCTCGCCCGGCATCATGACGTCGAGGATCAGGAGGTCGAAATGCAGGCCCATGAGCTTGGCGCGCGCATCGCTGGCGCTGGCGGCGGTCGAGACGCGATAGCCTTCGCTGGCGAGGAAGCGCGACAGCAGGTCGCGGATGCGGCGGTCGTCGTCGACCAAGAGCAGATGCGGCGCGTCGTCGGCCGGGCGTGCCGGCGGGCGGGCGAGAGTGGCAGCGAGCGGCACGTTCACTCCTTGGCGTCGTGGTTGACGGAAGCGAAGATGGTCTCGAGCACCTTGTCCGGATCCTCACGGTCGATCATCGCGCGCAGGAAGCGCTTCACGGTCTCCGCATCCTGCGGCCCCATCTCGGCGAGTGCCTTGGTGATCCGCGTGGTCTGGAGCCCGGCGAGCTTCTGCACCAGCGCTTCGCCCTTCGGCGTCGCGTAGAGCAGGCGCTGGCGGCGGTCATTGTCGCCGGTCTTCTGCACGATATAGCCCTCGTCCAGGAGCTGCTTGAGCACGCGGCCGAGCGACTGTTTTGTGATGCGCAGGACGTCGAGGAGGTCGGCGACCTTGAGTCCGGGATAGCGGTAGACGAAGTGCATGACCCGGTGATGAGCCCGGCCGAAGCCGAACGCCTCCAGCTCCTGGTCGGGATCGCCGACGAAATCGCGGTAGGCGAAGAACAGCAGCTCGATGATATCCCAGCGCAAATTGGCTCCATCGCCTGTGGCCGGCCGGGGCTCGGCGGCGTCTTGAGAGGGACTCGCGAAATTTATGTCAGGCATATTGACGTATCTTGGGTTCAATGTTACAAAACGATCAACCCGCACGAAATTTTAGGTCGTTTCGCGGCGGGCGGTGTCGAAGCAGGGACGGCGGAAAGAGCCGGACAGGGCGACGACGGCCGGATCAGATCTACCGTGCAATTGTCGAGCGGCATTTCGGCAAAACATACTGGACTTCCGCCTTCCGCAAAAGCATGTCCTCGGCGACATGCTGGCCACGGAAACCGGCCGTAACAAGGCTGGCGGCGGTCCGGCCAGAAACCAATCAAGCCAGCCGGGCCCGAAAGCGGGCAGGCAGGCGCCAGAACAGCGCCGCCATCGGCAGCGGGAGGCAAGGACATGAGCATGACATTCGACATCCAGCCCGCATCCAATCCGACTCCAGAGAAGGACCGGGTCGCCAAGCTGGTGGATCCCGGCTTCGGACGGGTCTTCACCGATCACATGGCGATCGTCCGCTACAACCAGGCCAAGGGCGGCTGGTATGAAGCGCGCATCGAGGCACGCGCCAACTTCCAGCTCGATCCGGCCGGTGCGGTGCTGCACTACGCCCAGGAGATCTTCGAAGGTCTCAAGGCCTACAAGCGCGACGATGGCGGCGTGAACTTGTTCCGCCCCGACGCCAATGCGCGCCGCTTCAAGGATTCCGCCGACCGCATGGCGATGGCGCAGTTGCCCGAAGACGTCTTCATCGAGGCGGTCGAGCAGGTCGTGCGCATCGATCGCACCTGGATGCCGGGCGGCGAGGGCAGCCTCTATCTGCGCCCCTTCATGATCGCGAGCGAGACCTTCCTCGGCGTCAAGCCGTCCTCCGAATATATCTTCGCGGTCATCGCTTCGCCGGTCGGGTCGTACTTCAAGGGCGGTCCCGCGCCGGTCTCGATCTGGGTGTCGGAGAACTACACACGCGCGGCGATCGGCGGCACCGGAGCCGTCAAATGCGGCGGCAATTATGCCGCGAGCCTGCGCGCCCAGGCCGAAGCGATCCAGCACGGCTGCGATCAGGTCGTCTTCCTCGATGCGGTCGAGCGCCGCTATGTCGAGGAGCTCGGCGGCATGAACGTCTTCTTCGTGTTCGACGACGGCTCGCTCGTGACGCCGCCGCTCGGCACCATCCTGCCCGGCATCACCCGCGACTCCATCATCGCGCTCGCGAAGGATGCCGGCAAGACCGTGCGCGAGGAGCCGTATTCGCTCGACCAGTGGCGCAAGGATGCAGGCTCCGGCAAGCTCAAGGAAGCGTTCGCCTGCGGCACGGCCGCCGTGATCTCGCCGATCGGCAAGGTGCGTTCGGTCACCGGCGATTTCGACATCGGCGGCGGCGCCGCCGGTCCCGTCGCCATGGGCCTGCGCAAGCAGCTCGTCGACATCCAGTACGGCCGCACCAACGATCCGCACAATTGGATCCGCAAGGTGCTTTGATCGGCGGTGAGAGTGCTGCTTCTCCTCTCCCACAAGGGAGAGGGGAAACGCGCATCGCTTGTGGCTTTTTGCGCACTGAACGTGGCGCTGCCGACATGCGACAAAAGTCAGGACACATCGAAGCATCCTGGACATCGCGATCATGGCACCAAAACTCTCCCAACCCGTGAAATGGGTCATTCTCGCCGCAATCACCGGCGTCTCCGTTTTCGGCATCCTGACCATCGGCCCCACGCACGAGGTCGCAGCGCAAGACCGCTCGCCGATCGTCGACGTGCGCACCAGCGATCCGGAAATGAACGCCGCGATCGCGCGGGCCCGCGGCACGCTCCCGACCTTCTGGGCTTCCTATGAATCGCCAAAGCCGTCGGAGGCCGGCCATTCCCTGAAGGTGCGCTTCTCGACCCGCAAGGGCGGCGAGCACATCTGGATCGCCGAGGTGAAGAAGCAGCCGGACGGGACCTTTACCGGTCTCTTTGCCAACGAACCGCGCGATCTGCCGGGCAAGCACGCCGGCGATAAGGTCGCGTTCGGCGAAGCCGACATCTCGGACTGGATGTTCATGCGCAACGGCAAGATCGTCGGCGGCGAAACCATCAAGCCGACGCTGAAGTCGCTGCCGAAGGCGGATGCGGATGCCCTGAGGGCACGGATGGAGCAGCCTTAGGGGGCTCTCTCTTCCCCTCTCCCCGCCTGCGGGGAGAGGGTAGGGTGAGGGGGAGTCTCTCCGGGGACGGTGACAGTCGGACTCGCGGAGAGTCCCCCTCACCCGAATTTTACGCGAAAGGCGTAAAATCCGACCTCTCCCCGCAGGCGGGGCGAGGTGAAGAACACAGTCCGGTTGCCGCATCCCGCGTCGGCTGGTAAACGCCGCGCATGGCCGAGAAACCCAAAAAACCCCAGAAACTGAAGGCGCGCCTGCCGCGCGGGCTCGAGGATCGCGATCCCGCCGCGATCCGGGCGACGCGCGAGATGGTCGAGAAGATCCGCGCCGTCTACGAGCTCTACGGCTTCGAGCCCGTCGAGACGCCGGCGATGGAATACACCGATGCGCTCGGCAAATTCCTGCCCGACCAGGATCGCCCGAACGAGGGCGTATTCTCGTTCCAGGACGACGACGAGCAGTGGATCAGCCTGCGCTACGATTTGACCGCGCCGCTCGCCCGCTATGTCGGCGAGCGCTACGGCACCGACGGTCTGGTGTTGCCCTATCGCAGTTACCGCGTCGGTTACGTGTTCCGCAACGAAAAGCCCGGCCCGGGCCGCTTCCGCCAGTTCATGCAGTTCGATGCCGACACGGTCGGCTCGGCAACGCCGGCGGCGGATGCCGAGATCTGCATGATGGCGGCGGACACGATGGAGGCACTCGGCGTTCGGCGCGGCCAGTACGTGGTGAAGGTGAACAACCGAAAAGTGCTCGACGGTGTGCTGGAAGCCATCGGGCTCGGTGGTGACGAGAACGCAGGCCGCAGGCTGACCGTGCTGCGCGCGATCGACAAGCTCGACAAGTTTTCTGCTGACGAAGTGCGCAAGCTGCTCGGTCCCGGACGGTGGGACGGCGGCGAAGAGGGCAAGGGCGACTTCACGAAAGGCGCCAACCTCAGCGCGGCGGAGGCCGACGTCGTTCTCGCCATCACCAAGCCGCGCGACGATTGGAAAGAAGCCATCGCTGCGGCGGAGACTTACCTCGCCAAGAGCGAGATCGGTCAGGCTGGCGTCAGCGAGCTCGAAGAGATTGCCAAGCTGGTGACGGCTTCGGGTTACGGTGCGGATCGTATCAAGATCGATCCGTCCGTCGTGCGCGGCCTCGAATACTACACCGGCCCCGTCTACGAGGTCGAACTCCTGCTCGAGACCAAGGACGAGAAGGGCCGCCCTGTGCGCTTCGGCTCGGTCGGCGGGGGTGGTCGTTACGACGGCCTCGTCTCGCGCTTTCGCGGCGAGCCGGTGCCGGCGACCGGTTTCTCGATTGGCGTTTCTCGTTTGCAGGCCGCGCTGACGCTGCTCGGCCAGCTCGACACGCGGCCCGAATTCGGGCCTGTCGTCGTCACCGTGTTCGACCGCGACCGCGTCGCCGACTATCAGAAGATGGTCGCATCCTTGCGCACCGCCGGCATCCGCGCCGAGCTCTACCTTGGCAATCCCAAGAACATGGGCAACCAGCTCAAATATGCCGATCGCCGCAACGCGCCCTGCGTCATCATCCAGGGCTCCGACGAGAAGGCGCGCGGCGAGGTGCAGATCAAGGATTTGATCGAGGGTGCGAAGGCCGCGGCCGCGATCGCCTCCAACCAGGAATGGCGCGAGAGCCGCCCGGCGCAGTTTTCGTGCAGCGAAGCCGATCTCGTCGTCAAGGTGCGCGAGGTCCTGGGCCGCCATGACGTAAAGTGGGGATAGCCATTCCGGCAGGTCGTCATGCCCGGGCTTGTCCCGGGCATCCACGTCTTGTTTGATGCGCACCACGAGGAATGGTCGGGATGCACCCGGCCATGATGCAGCAGGGAGAAAACGATGCCTGAGATCACCGTCAGCATGGCCGAAGGCCGCACCGACGAGCAGAAGGCCGGCATGATGCGCGACATCACCCAGGCGCTGGTGAAGAATCTCGGCGTCGACGCCGATGCCGTCGTCATCCAGATCAACGAAGCCCCGCTTCGCCACAAGATGAAGGGTGGCAAGACGTTTGTGGAGCGCGCGGCGGCGGCGAAGAAATAGGCATTGGCGGCGCAGCAAACACAACTGTCGTCCTGGCGAAGGCCGGGACCCATACTCCCAGGGAGTGGTTGCGGGCGTCAACAGGCAACTCCGAGTCTTCGCCAAACTACTCCCTGTGGCTATGGGTCCCGGATCAGCGCTCGCTAAGCTCGCTTGTCCGGGACGACAGCGGAGTTTGAGGCCCCATGGACGCACGCGACTTCATCACGACAGGCATGAGCGCCGAGCGCACGCTGGTGGTGCCGGTGGAGCGCACGGTCGGGCATTTCGTGCCCGGCATGCCCATGGTTTACGCGACGCCGATGATGATCCTGGAGATGGAGATGACGTCGGGCGATGCGATCCGCTCCGCGCTTCAGCCGGGCTGGGTCACGGTCGGTACTGAGGTCGACATCCGACATCTGGCAGCCGCTCTCGTCGGTGCCACGGTGCGGACCACCGCGAAGGTGGTTGCGGTCGAACGCCGTGTCATCCGTTTCGAGGTCGAGGCGTTCGAAGGCACGCGCAAGCTCGGCGAGGGCCGCCACGCGCGCGGTCTCGTCAATGTCGAGATGTTCAACAAGCGGCTGGGAGCGTGACGGCGGGCGCGATGCCGTAGGATGGGCAAAGACGCAAAGCGCCGTGCCTACGATCTGTCCTGAACTGCGACGAAGTTGGTGGGCACGCTTTCGCTTTGCCCACCCTAAGGCACCTGTTTACTTCGCCAATTCCTTCGAGCGCTTCGTCGCCGCCGCGATCGCGCGGATCATCAGTTCGCGCAGGCCGGGTTCGCCCATCAGCACGCCAAGCGCCGCCGCAGTGGTGCCGCCGGGTGAGGTGACGTTCTGGCGCAGCGTGCTGGAGGGAAGGTCGGACTGGTGCAGCAATTCGCCGGAGCCAGCGACGGTTTCGCGCGCAAGCTTTGTCGCCAGCGCTTCGGGCAAGCCGGCCTCGACGCCGGCGCGCGCGAGCTCTTCGGCGAGCAGGAACACATAGGCGGGGCCCGAACCGGACACGGCGGTGACCGCATCCATCAGCCCTTCATCCTCGACCCATTCCACCGAGCCGGTGGCGCGTAGCAGCGCATCGGCCACCGCGCGCTGCGCGGCGCTGACACTCTTCGCCGCGACGGCGACGGTGATGCCGCGGCCGATCGCGGCCGGCGTGTTCGGCATCGCGCGCACCACGGCGCCGCCGCAAACTTCTTCAAGCGAGGCGATCGTGGTTCCCGCCATGATCGAGACCACCGACGTCTTGTCCGAGACGAACGGCTTCAGCTTGGCACCGGCCTCGCGGAACATCTGCGGCTTCACCGCGACGACCAGCGTCTCGACTGCGCCGGCCGCTTTCACATCCGGATTGAGCGCAACGCCCTTCGTGGCCAGCGCGGTGATCTCGGGCGAGATATGCGGATCGACCACGGCGACGCGGCGCGGATCGAGCCCGCCCGCCAGCCATCCCGTCAGCATCGCGCCACCCATCTTGCCGGCGCCGGCGAGAAGGATGGTGCCGGTGATGTTCTGAAGGGTGTTGTTTGCCATCGCTGTGCCACAAAATCAGTGTCGTCCCGGCGAAGGCCGGGATCCATAACCACAGGGGGTTCTAATGGATGGAGGTGTTGGCAACAAGCATCGCGCGATACGGTGAAATCACGCCGTATGGGTCCCGGCCTTCGCCGGGACGACGATGAGGAGAGAGCCTTGGCTCACTCACCGTGCTGAGGAAAGGCCTTACGCCTCGCCCACCGTGTCGAACATCGCCGCATCCATGGCCTGCGCGGTGGTCTTGCCGGCCCACACCACGAACTGGAATGCCGGAAAATAGCGCTCGCAGGCGTGGATCGCGCCGGCGAGCATGGCTTCGCACTGTGCGGTCGAAGCGGTGAGGCCGCCCGGCAGCACCAGAGCCTGACGATGCATGACCATGCCGGTGTTGGTCCACAGGTCGAAATGGCCCACCCACAGCTGCTCGTTCACGGCAGCGACGAGCCGCTGCACTTCGCCGCGCCGCGCGGGCGGAATCTTCATGTCGAAGGCGCAGGCCAGATGCAGCGCCTCGATCTCGCCCATCCAGGTGAAGGAGAGCTGGTAGTCGGTCCATTGTCCCTTCGAGACAATCGTGAGTTCATCTTCGCCGGAGCGTTCGAACGGCCAGTTGTTGCTGGCAGCGATGTCCTCGACCACCGCGAGCGGATGGTTCTTGGAATCGATAGTGCCTTCGAGCAGGGACATTCCGTCTCGACCTCTTGCCTTCTTGTTGTCTTTGATACGCACGCGGTTGGCCCGGCGCGCGCTCCCTAGACGTCGCTACGGCGATCCCCAGAGTCGCTCTCGCGATCCCCTCGGATCAAAGCGGGCCTGTCGCGGATCAAGTGATGTGATTTGCGGAATCTGCGCAACGGGGTCCCAAGTCCGTCCACAAGCCAGGACTCGTTCGTCCACAGCTCATCTCCGCCACAATTCTTAACGCCGGGAGTCCCCAATCCGGATGGAAGAGAACAAACCGGAATCGGATTCAAGGGGAGAAGTGCCAGTCGTCAAAATTCCGCCCCGCGAGGCCGGTCCCACGGCGGTGGCATGGGACCATGCGATTTGCCCATGCGGAACACGCTTGCCGGGACTGCCCGCCGGCGGCATATTTCCTGGCAGGCCGTTCATCCCGAACGGCTGCGCGTATTCCGCAAAAGTGGGTACCGGTTTTGCGACTAGAATACGCGCAAACTTAAATCTGAGCATTTTTCTTCGACAAACCGGTTCCCACTTTGTCGGAAAAATGCTCGCGTTCTCAGGGCGGGGTGAAAGTCCCCACCGGCGGTAAGGGCCGAAAGGCCTAAGCCCGCGAGCGCCTTCCCCAAGGTCATTTGCCGAAGGGAAGGGTCAGCAGATTCGGTGCAACTCCGAAGCCGACGGTTAAAGTCCGGATGAAAGAGAACGGTCGGTGGCAGACGCATCGCAAGATGCGGCTGTTTGTCGTTCCGTGTGCCCTGATTCTGGTCCTTAAACCGAGGAAAGCCATGAATCAGATGTTGCAAGATACCCAAGCTGAAACGTCCGAAGTCACTCAACCGCCGGGTCCGGCGACCGAGCACCCGCGCTTTGCAAAGCCGCAGCGGGTGGCCTTCGTGCAGGCCTGCTGGCATCGCGAGGTCGTCGAGGAGGCTCGCATCGCCTTCGTGAGGGAGGCGGAGGCGCGGCACCTCACCCATGTCGACGTGTTCGAGGTGCCGGGCTCGTTCGAGATCCCGCTGCATGCGCAGGTCCTCGCCAAGACCCGGCGCTACACCGCGATCGTCGCAGCCGGCCTCGTCGTCGACGGCGGCATCTACCGCCACGAGTTCGTCGCCGACACCGTGATCAAGGCCCTGATGGACGTGCAGCTCCGCACCGAGGTGCCGGTGTTCTCAGCCGTGCTGACGCCGCAGCAGTTCCACGAGACCGAGGTGCACTACGACTTCTTCCGCAGGCATTTTGCCATCAAGGGCGTCGAGGTTGCGGCCGCCTGTGCGGAGACATTGCTCGGCCTCGAACGTCTGCGCGGCCAGGTCGCGGCGGGAATCGTGGGGTAGGCTGCCGTAGGGGCAAAGCGGAAGCGTGCCCACCTCATCTCGCGAGACAAAAAGGGTGGGCATGGCGCCTTGCGCCCTTGCCCACCTACGATGCTGCGATCGCCTCTCGTCACCCCAACGACACACCCGCCTTGGCGCGGGTGATCCCAAGCGTCAGGATGCGATGCAGAAGATCCCCGTATTTCAGCCCGTCGTGCTGAGCCGCGGTGGCGAACTCCTGGCTCTTGGCGATCTCGGGGTTGGGGTTGGCTTCGATGAAATACGGCGTACCGTCGGCGGCGAGGCGGAAATCGATGCGCGCGTAACCGTCGAGGCCGAGCGCCCGGTAGATGCGCTTCGCAGCGCGTTGGATGCGCGCGGTGACTTCGGGCGCAAGATCCTTCGCCGGCCCGTCGACGATGCCGAGGCGTTCCTGGTAATCGGTGTCGTGCTTGGCCTTTTCGGTGGCGATGTGGCGTGACCGGCGCCCGCCCATGCTGCCGAACTTCAATTCCCAGACCGGCAGGACGCGTAGCCGGTTGTTGCCGAGCACGCCGACATAGAGCTCGCGCCCCTCGATGAATTGCTCGGCGATGGCGGCGGTCTCCACGCGCTCGTGGATGAAGGCGACCCGTTCCGCCAGCTTCTCGTCGGTATCGACGATCGAGGCCTGCGATATGCCAAAGGACCCGTCCAGGTTCAGCGCCTTGACGATCAGCGGCAGCGCAAGATGTTTTGGCCGTTTCACCTTGCGGCGCATCGGGAAGACGGCGAAGGCCGGTGCCGCGATACGGCGGTGATGCACCAGCGTCTTGGACAAATCCTTGCCGCGCGCCAGGATCAGGCCGCGCGGGTTGCAACCGGTGTAGGGCACTTTCATCAGCTCGAGATAGCTGGCGATGTGCTGGTCGTAGGCGACGTTGTAGTGGAATTCCTCCAGCAGCGTGAAAACCACGTGCGGCTTGAACTCCTCGATCGCTTCGCGGACCGGTCTGATTTCCTCCTGCGCACCGAGCGGGCGCACCTGGTGGCCGGCTGCGCGCAAGGTGCTGACGACGTCGTATTCCGTTTTCCAGATGTTGATCTCCTGCGGCGTGTATCCGTCGGAGGAGTCCGGCGGCAGGAAGTCCGGATGCATCAGCACGAGAACGCGGAGTCGTCTCATAGCGCGATCCATTTGCGCCGAGACGGGCCAAACAGCGCGTGCATCGTCTTGGCGGTCACGAGGACGGTGAAATCGAGAACGAGCTTCTGTTCGGAGCCGACGGCGCGCAGGTCGAGCTCGCGGCAGCGGGAGATCATGTCGTCGAGGACGGCGTCGAGAGTGAGCTGGTTCTCGCCCGTCCACCGTGCGACCAGCTGCCTGATCTGGGCGCGATGCCGCCGGATCAGGACCGCAGCCGGTTTTGACCGGTGATGCCGCGGATCGGTGGAGAAGAGCCGGGAGAGATCGCGATCGTAGGTCTTCGGCGGCGTGAAGGCGTAGAACGCCTGCTTCTTCTTGTAATGATCTTCGAGTGTCTCGCTGAGCCGGCCCAGCGGGTCGACACGATCCCGCGTCGTGACCAGCGGCCGCTTTCCCGCGATCTCCGCCATCAGCTCGTCGACATATTCGAGCTTCTTCAGCGCCGGCCAGCCGGCATAGCGCGTCCGCCAGTTCGAGCGCGGCCGCAGCCACACCGCAAAGGTCTCGGCGAAATCCTCGTCCGGGTGGCTCTGCGCGTACCACAGCCGAAGGTGCTGGACGTAACGCCTGCTGGCCGGATTGGGGCGGTAGTAGCGTGGATAGTGTTTCGACGACGGGCCGAACAACTGCTGCCAGCGCCGGCGGCGCTGTAGCTGGTAGCCATGCTGCAAGGCATGGCCCGCCTCGTGACGGAGGATGGCCATGCACTCGCGCCAGGTCCCGCCCTCGACGTCGAACATCTGCTTCTTCTCGAGCTTCATCAGCCGGGGATGGGCGAGATAGAAGGGAATCGCGATGCCGGGCACGCCGCCCGGGCTGAACCATTCGCTCGAGATCCATGTATGCGGCCGCAGCCGGATGCCACGCTCTTCGAGCTCCTCGTGGAGTGTGCCGACGCAGTCCTCGAGCCAGGTGCCTTCGACGGTAACCCTCAGGCTGGAGAGGCGCTGCTTGAGCAACTCCTCATCCGACAGCTTCTCCCAGGCAAATTTCCGGCGTGGCATCAGGCATCCAGAGGGCAGATGACTCGTTATCCGGATGATGTCATGGGCGGCAGCCGGCAACAACCCGCGGGGGCTGTGAGGCAGGTTGCGGCGCGTCCGAGCACGGCATCGTAGGGTGGGCAAAGCGGAGCGTGCCCACGATCTTCGCGGCAACAAAAAAGGTGGGCACGGCGCGTCGCGCCTTTGCCCACCCTACGAGACCTTCCGGGATCGAAAAAACTAGTCGAACAGGCTCGACACCGACTCTTCGGCCGCCGTGCGCGCGATCGCGTCGGAGATCAGGCTGGCGATCGGCAGCGTGCGGATGTTCGCAGCCTTGGTCACCGCCTCGGTCGGCAGGATCGAGTCGGTGATCACGAGCTCCTTCAGCTTGGAGCCGGAGATGCGGGCGGCGGCGCCGCCGGAGAGCACGCCGTGGGTGATGTAGGCGTAGACGTCCTTGGCGCCCTTGGCGATCAGCGCGTCGGCCGCGTTCACCAGCGTGCCGCCGGAGTCCACGATGTCGTCGACCAGGATACAGGTGTAGCCGGCGACGTCACCGATCACGTTCATGACCTCGGACTCGCCCGGACGCTCGCGCCGCTTGTCGACGATCGCGAGCGGGGTGTTGATGCGTTTAGCCAGGCCGCGCGCGCGGGCCACGCCGCCGACGTCGGGCGAGATCACCATCACCTTGGAGAGGTCGAACTTCTCCTTGATGTCGCGCACCATCAGAGGTGCCGCATAGAGATTGTCGGTCGGGATGTCGAAGAAACCCTGGATCTGGCCAGCATGCAGGTCGAGCGTCATGACGCGGTCGACGCCGGCCTGCGTGATCAGGTTGGCGACGAGCTTGGCTGAGATCGGCGTGCGTGAACCCGATTTGCGGTCCTGTCTTGCGTAGCCAAAATAGGGCAGCACCGCGGTGATGCGGCGCGCCGAGGAACGGCGCAGCGCGTCGGTGATGATCAGCAATTCCATCAGATGGTCGTTCGCAGGGAACGAGGTCGACTGGATGACGAAGGCATCCGAGCCGCGGACGTTCTCCTGGATCTCGACAAAGATCTCCATGTCGGCGAAGCGCCGCACCACCGCCTTGGTCAGCGGCAGGTTGAGACCTTGCGCGATGGCCTGGGCGAGGGCCGGATTGGAGTTGCCGGCGACGAGCTTGATGGAGCCGTTTTTGGCCGACATGGATGCTTCCTCCCGCGCTTTGCTGGATACGACGTTCAACATCAGAAAATACCCACTGGCAGCACGGTTACGACGGGCGAGCAAATATCAGGCGAGAGGCTGCAATGGCAACCCGGGATGCTACGTTTTCCCTCCGAAAATCCTGAGTCGGGCCAACGGCTTGGCCGCGACTTGAGGCCGTGGTTTAGCGGGGGTTATCGCTCGGCATAGCCGAGGGCCGAGGCCGGCATGTCCGGCGGCGCGGGCGCGACCGGGGCGACGCTCGCCACCGCCGGTCCGCGCAGGCCCGGAGCTGCCCCTGGAGCATCCGGCGTACCGTTGATCATGTTGGAAAGTCCGCTGAATCCGGCCTGGGCAATCTTGCGCAGGACGAGGTCGTCTGCAGCTCCCCACGGATCGCGACCGCCCTTGGTGGACGTGGGTTCCTCGCCGGAGAGGCGCAGCGCCCGCTGCTGGTTGGCGTCGTAGACGTCCCAGACCCAGGCGATCACAGTCTTGCCGCGCACGACCTGAGCCGAGAGGTAGCTGCGCACACGGTAGGCGGCCGTACCCTCGCGGGAGACCACGGACAGGCTGCGCAGCTTGGATTCGCTGTCGAGCACCCCGACCATACGGTCGAACACCTGCGGCGGCGGCCCGTCGATGGATTCGAAGGCCACGGTTGCGCCGCTGCCACCGCTCGGCGCCATCGCATAGGAATTGCTCGGCGCATTGCCGCCGGCGCAGCCGGCCAGCACGGTCGCAGCCGCCAGCAGCATGACCGCCAGCACGCGCGAGCCAGCGCGGCGCAAGATGGATGACGCTTCCCTCATTATGGAGGGCAGCGATATCGTTAAAATCGATTAACGTCTAGGGCAGGGACGCCACAGATCACCGTCATTCCGGGGCGATGTGCAAGCATCGAATCCCGAATCTCGAGATTCCGGGTTCTGACTTTGCGAGCCCCGGAATGACGATCGTTAATGTTGCCCCTGTGTTTACCCCTCCAGCGCAATCGCGTGGATGTGGCGGCCGTAATCCGGCTCCTTGCGATGCACTGAGCGGCGATAGCTGAAGAAGCGCTCGTCGGCGTAAGTATCGAGACCGAGATCGTCGATCATCAGGATGCCCGCGGCCTCCAGCCGCTTGCGGATGAAGCCGGCGAGGTCGAACATTGCATGGCCCTCGCGCACCGATGGGATGAAGAACATGGCGTTGTCCGCGTCCGCCTCGATGAAGCGCGCGACGAACTCGTTGCCGACCTCGTAGCTGTCCTGACGGATCAGGGGGCCGATCGCGGCGATGATGCCGCTGCGGGTCGCGCCGAGCTTCTCCATCGCCGAGATCGTGGATTCCAGCACGCCGGTCAGCGCGCCCTTCCAGCCGGCATGGGCGCCGCCGATCACGCGCGCGTTGGGATCGACGAACAGCACAGGTCCGCAATCGGCAGTGGAGACGCCGAGCGCGATGCCGGGCGTTTTCGTCACCAGCGCATCGCCCTTTGGCCGCGGCCCATTCGGCCAGGGAGCCTCGGCGACGCGCACGTCGGGTGAATGGATCTGGTGCAGACTGAGGAAACGTTCCGGCGCGACGCCGACATGCTCGGCCATGCGGCGGCGGTTCTCCGCGACGAGGGCCTGATCGTCGTTGGAGCCGAGTCCGCCGTTCAGCGCCGAATAAATGCCGTGGGAGACGCCACCCTCGCGGGTGAAGAAGGCATGGTGCAGGCCGGGCACGGCCGACAGCAACGACGAAACAAGCGTCATGAGGCCCCTCCAGCCTGTTCGAGATCGCTGAGGCCGGCAAGGCCTGACAGCCGCGGCTCGGAGATGCCGAGCACCTTGAACATCGAGCCCATGCCGCTGCGCCCGGTATCGGTCAGGCGCTTGAGTGCCACCGAAATGTCGGTGGCGATGTCCGGCGTCGCCTTCTGCATCAGCGCCGCCGCGCGGGTGTCGATGCCGACGCGTTTTAGGAAGTCGCCCTGCGTCACCGGACCGTGGACGCGGGCGCCGACATCCTCGGCCGCGCGCGCCAGCGCCTGGAAGTCGACATGGGCGGTGACGTCGGCTTGGCCCGGCGCTTTCAACGGATCGGTGAAAGTGTGGCGCGCGATCGCCTGAAACGTGTCGCCGGCATCGCTGCGCAAATGGCCGTAGTCGATGATGAGGGCCGCACCGTTCTGGTCGCGCACGCGCGTCGCAAGTTTCATGATCTCGCCGTCGGGCCGCCATTCGAATACGGCCCCGACCGGCGCGGCGCGCACCAAGGGCGGCAGCAGCACGTCGAAGCGCGGCGTCGGCTCGGGCGCCGCGCCGAACTGAAGCTTGCCGTTGGGATCGATCTCGATCACGCGCTCATGCCAGCCGTTTTCGTGGCGGACCATCTGGTGGATCGGCAGCACGTCGAAATATTCGTTGGCGAGGATGATGCTCGGTCCTTCCGGCACGCCGTCGATGCTGTCGTGCCAGGTGATGTTGCGCACGGCGGAGAGCGTTGCACTCTGCCGCTCGCGCAGGACGGGATTGACCTCGACCATGTGGACATGAAGCGCCTGGTAGAGCGGCGGCAGCACGCGCAATGCGCGCAGCGCATCCGCCATCATGGTGCCGCGGCCGGGGCCGAGCTCGATCAGGCGCAAAAATTGCGGCGAGCCCATTTGCTTCCAGACCGAGGCGGTCCACAGTCCCAAGAGCTCGCCGAACATCTGGCTGACCTCGGGCGCCGTGGTGAAGTCGCCTTCGCGCCCGAGCGGATCACGCGAGACGTAATAGCCATGGCGCGGATGCATCAGGCACAGTTCCATGTAGCGCCAGACCGGCATCGGGCCTGAGGATTTGATCAGCGCCTTGATCTCGTTGAGTAGCGGCGAGTCGCTCACGGTCTGTGTTCTCGAAGTGAATTAACGAATGGGCTCGAGGGTCTTCGGCGCCCCGCGCCTGACTGCCCATACAATAAGTATGGCGCCGACGATAAGCATCGGGATCGACAACAGCATGCCCATGGTTAATCCGCCCCAGAGGAAGCCGAGCTGGGCGTCCGGCTCGCGGAAGTGTTCGCCGGCGATCCGGGTCAGGCCATAGATCAGGATGAAGGCGCCGAGGATCATGCCGGGCCGCTTCAAGGCACCGAAGCGGATCATGATTGCGAGCACCGTGAACAGCAGGATGCCCTCCATGCCGGCTTCATAGAGCTGGCTCGGATGGCGCGGCAGCTGTGTGGGATCGTTGGGGAAGATCATCGCCCAGGGCAGGCTCGCATCGGTGGCGCGGCCCCACAACTCGCCATTGATGAAATTGGCGATGCGTCCGAGCAGCAGCCCGACCGGGGCGACCGCGGTGGTGATGTCGCCGAGCGACAGGATCGAGATGCCGTTGCGATAGGCAAACCACATCACCGCGACGACGCAGCCGAGGAAGCCGCCGTGGAAGGACATCCCGCCCTCCCACAATTTCAAGATCGCGGCGGGATGCTCGATGAAGAAGGGCAGATTGTAGAACAGCACATAGCCGGTGCGGCCGCCGAGGATGATGCCGAGCGTGACCCACAGGATGAAGTCGTCGATCTGGAGCAGCGAGATTGGCGCTGGCCCGCTCCACAGGTGTTTGTTCTTCAGCAGCGAGCGCGCATAGAGCCAGCCGAATACGATGCCGCAGATATAGGCCAGCGCATACCAGCGGATTGCGAACGGACCGAGCTCGATCGCGATCGGCTTGAAGGCAGGAAAGTCGATGAGAAGAAAGGGCATCGCGCCTTCTATGTCTGAACGAGATTGCGGCGATAGAGCGCCAGCAGACGCTCCCAATGCCGCTCGGCGGCGTCGCGGTCGTAGACCGGGCGCTTGGGGAAGGCGAAGCCGTGATGCGTGCCGGGATAGATCTCGACCTCGGCTTTCGCGCCGCTCATGCCCTGCTTGACCTTCTCGATGATCTCGGTGGGCGCGTAAATATCGGTCTCGGCGCAGGCGAAATAGAGCTCGGCCCTGGTCTTGTTCGCGGCGAGATGCGGGCTGTCATCCTGGTCGGTCGCAAGCTGCGTGCCGTAGATCGAGGCGGCCGCCTTGACGCGATCGGGGAAATGCGTGGCGGCGTTAACGGCATAACGGCCGCTCATGCAATAGCCGACGGTGCCGACGATTTCAGTGTTCGCGGCCGCCTGGCCCTCGGCATAGGTGAGCAGCGCCCTGGTGTCGTCCATGATCATGGGAATCGTGAGCGAACCCATCAGCGCGAACATCCGCTTGCGCTCGGGCGCATTCGGATCGGCCGGCAGCGCGCCGAGCTCCATCACGCCGGAGCGGTAATAGAGGTTCGGCAGCATCACGTAGTAACCCGAAGTCGCGAGCCGGCGCGCCATGTCGCGCAGCTCCTCGCGGATCGCGGGCGCGTCCATGTAGAACAGGATCACCGGGAACGGCCCGCCGCGTTCGGGATGGGTGATGAAGGTTGCGGTGTGGCCGTCCTTGGTCGGGATCGCGATCTGCTGGTCGATCATCTCGTGCGCCTTGTGATTCTTCTTATGCCGGGACGTTGAATACGATTGCAAGGAAACCGGGGCATGACAAGGATACCGCCGATCCGCTCTTGAACCGTTTCGTTCGGATTGCCATTGTCTCCTGCGAGTTCGCGCAAAGTTTATCGGAGGCCCGCCATGACCCAGACCAACAACCGGTTTTTCGACGAGATCGGCCGCCTGATGAACGACGCTGCCGGTGCCGCCCAAGGCGTCAAGCGCGAGTTCGACACGGTGATGCGGACCCAGGCGGAAAAATTCCTGCGCGACATGGATCTGGTCAAGCGCGAGGAGTTCGAGGCGGTCAAGGACATGGCTCGCCTTGCGCGCGAGGAGAACGAGGCCCTGAAGACGCGGATTGCAGCGCTGGAGGCCAAGCTCGGCGGCTAGGGCCGCTGACCCTCCCCTGGAGGGGGAGGGTCGATCGCGCGTAGCGCGAGCGGGGTGGGGTGACGGTCCCTCCGCGTCGAACAGTGCTCGTGGGGAGAGATCACCCCACCCCGTCCCACATTTCGCTGCGCTCAATGTGAGCCGACCCTCCCCCTCCAGGGGAGGGTGGGAAACCGCCCCCCAGCGGGGCCCATTCTCCTTGTCATTTCCGCATCTTCCGGGTAAAAGCCCGCCAACGTCTGCGGCCCCCGCACCCCTGGAGGCTTGCTGCGGACTATGCCATGGGCCGCGCTGCGGCCCATTAACTTTTGCAAAAACAAGGACTTAACGTTATGGCGACGACCGTCAAGGAATTGAAGGCGACCGCACGTCCGAAGAGCGGCAAGGGGGCCGCCCGGGCTGAGCGTCGCGCCGGCAGAGTGCCCGGAGTGATCTACGGCAACAACCAGCCCCCGGTGACGATCTCGATTGAAGATCGCGAACTGCGTCAGCGCATCCTCGCCGGCCGGTTCCTGACCACGCTGGTCGACATCGACCTCGAGGGCAAGAAGCACCGCGTGATTCCGCGCGACTACCACCTCGATCCGGTCAAGGACTTCCCGATCCATGTCGACTTCATGCGGCTCGGCGAAGGCGCCACCATCCGCATCAGCGTGCCCTTGCATGTGGTGAAGGCGGAAGGCTCGCCCGGCGTGAAGCGCGGCGGCACCGTCAACATCGTCGCCCATGCGATCGAGCTCGAATGCGGCGTCGAGAGCATCCCGCAATACATCGAGGCCGATGTCGGCTCGCTCGAAATCGGTCACTCGCTGCATCTGTCGGACGTCAAGCTGCCGGCCGGTGTGAAGGCGCTGACCCGCGAGGACGCGACCCTCGTCACCATCGTGCCGCCGTCCGGCTATGCCGAAGAGCAGAAGGCCGCGGCTGCGGCTGCTGCCGGTGGCGCGGCTCCGGGCGCTGCGGCTGCTCCGGCGGCTGGCGCGGCGGCTCCGGCTGCGGGTGCTGCTGCTCCGGCGGCGGCTGCCAAGGCTCCCGCCGGCGGCGACAAGAAGAAGTAATCTCTCAAAGCTGGCGCGCGATCCTTGATCGCGCGCCGAGCGAGGGGCGCGCCGCGTCATGCGACTCTTTGTTGGGCTCGGCAATCCCGGCGCGAAATACGCACGTAACCGGCACAATATCGGCTTCATGGCCGTCGACGAGATCGCGCGGCGTCATGGCTTTGCGCCATGGCGCCGCCGCTTTCAGGGCGAGACCTCGGAAGGCACGCTCGGACCTGAGCGCGTGATCCTGCTCAAGCCCACGACCTACATGAACGACTCCGGCCGCAGCGTTCAGGAAGCCGCAAGCTTCTTCAAGATCGCTCCCGGCGACGTCACCGTGTTCCATGATGAGCTCGAACTGCCGCCGGGCAAGGTGCGGGTGAAGATCGGCGGCGGCATCGCCGGCCACAACGGCCTGCGCTCGATTTCCGCGCATATCGGCAACGAGTATCGCCGGGTGCGGCTCGGCATCGGTCATCCCGGCGTCAAGGAGATGGTGCACGGCCACGTGCTGTCGGACTTCGCCAAGGCCGACAACGAGTGGGTGGCGACGCTCTGCGATGCGGTGGCTGAGCACGCGGCGCTGATCGCCAAGGGCACGGACGCGACCTTCGCCAACAGGGTGCATCTCGCCATGCAGGCGAAGGGATTTTTGACCAAGGACGAGAACGGCAAGGAATAGGGTCGCTGTTCTCTCCGTCATGCCCGGGCTTGTCCCGGGCATCCACGATCTTCGTTCCGCGCGTTAAGGCGCGGATGGCCGGGTCAAGCCCGGCCATGACGAATACGGATAGAGGACGACTATGGGATTCAAATGCGGGATCGTCGGGTTGCCCAATGTCGGCAAATCGACCTTGTTTAACGCGCTGACCGAGACGGCCGCGGCGCAGGCTGCGAACTATCCGTTCTGCACCATCGAGCCGAATGTCGGCGAGGTTGCCGTGCCCGATCCGCGGCTCGACAAGCTGTCGGCGATCGCCAAGTCGGCGCAGATTATCCCGACCCGGCTGACCTTCGTCGATATCGCGGGCCTTGTGCGCGGCGCCTCCAAGGGCGAAGGTCTCGGCAACCAGTTCCTCGCCAACATCCGCGAGGTCGACGCCATCGCGCATGTCGTGCGCTGCTTCGAGGACTCCGACATCACCCATGTCGAGGGCAAGATCGCCCCGCTCGCCGACATCGAGACCATCGAGACCGAGCTGATGCTCGCGGACCTCGACAGCCTCGAGAAGCGCGTCGACAACCTCGCCAAGAAAGCCAAGGGCAACGACAAGGACGCCAAGGAGCAGCTTGACCTGGTCAACCGCACCCTGGTGCTGCTCCGTGACGGCAAGCCCGCGCGACTCGTGGAGCGCAAGGCCGAGGAGGAGCGCGCCTTCTCCATGCTCGGCCTGTTGTCGTCAAAGCCGGTGCTCTATGTCTGCAACGTCGAGGAAGGCTCGGCCGCAACGGGCAATTCGTTCTCCCAGGCGGTGCAGGAGCAGGCGGCCAAGGAAGGCGCCGTCGCCGTCGTCATCTCTGCCAAGATCGAATCCGAGATCGCCACCATTTCGCGCGAGGAGCGCGCCGACTTCCTGGAGACGCTGGGTCTCGAAGAAGCCGGCCTCGATCGCCTGATCCGCGCCGGCTACACGCTGCTGGACCTCATCACCTATTTCACGGTGGGTCCGAAGGAAGCGCGCGCCTGGACCATCTATCGCGGCACCAAGGCGCCGGGCGCGGCCGGCGTGATCCACACCGATTTCGAGAAGGGTTTCATCCGCGCCGAGACCATCGCGTATGAGGACTACGTCGCGCTGAACGGCGAAGCCGGCGCCCGCGATGCCGGCAAGCTCCGGCTCGAAGGCAAGGAATACGTCGTCGCCGACGGCGACGTGATGCATTTCAGGTTCAATACGTAAGCTGAAGCTTGTGCCCCGGACGTAGCGCAGCGCTCTTGCGGTGCGCTGCAGAGCCGGGGCCCAGGAGTCTTGATTGCGGATGCATGGGTCCCGGCTCTGCGTCGCGTCATTTCATGCCGCGCCGCGTCCGGGACACGAGAGCCTCACCGCATCCCGCCGCCCTGGTCCCTGATTGCGCCGAGATGCTCGTTGATGCGGAAGACGATCAGGATCAGTTCCGCGGCGATGCGCGAGAACACGATGCCGACGACGACGCTCGCGATCGACGACAGCAGCACCAGGAAGCCGCCGAACGGGCTGATCGCCATCGCAGCTAGGCCGGAGAAGACGCCGGAGAGGCCGAACAGGCAGATCAGCGCGATCACCAGCCAGTAGAAGGTCTTGATGATGGTCGGCGTGATGAAGCGGTCCCATTGAAACAGGTCGCTGAATGAAAACATTGCTCTCCCCAGGGGCAAATCGGGCCTCGGTGTCGGATCCTGGCCCTCGGCCGATCCGACTCAGACCAAAGCCGCCGCGTCCTATGTAGCACGAGCCATGCCGGCCGGCGGGTTGAGATTGCCGCAAAGTGCGGCCACAATCTGTCATTTCCGCCAACCAATCCCAAGATGACCCTGACCTTCGAAGATTTCCCGCCCGGCCGGTTCGGAACGTTCGGCCCGCGCCATGTCACCCGCGACGAGATCTTGGCCTTTGCCGCCGAGTTCGATCCGCAGCCGATGCATCTCGATGAGGAGGCGGCCGCCAGGAGCATGCTGCGCGGCCTGTCCGGCTCCGGCTGGCACCTGTGCTCGCTGATGATGCGGATGATGGCCGACGGGTTCATCACCCGCGCGGCCTCGCTCGGCTCGCCCGGCGTCGATGAGGTGCGCTGGCTCTCGCCCTTGCGGCCCGGCGACGACCTGATGCTCGACGTCGATGTGCTGGAAGCGCGCACCTCGAAGAGCCGGCCCGGGCTCGGCATCGTCAAGTTCAAATGCACTGTGCGCAACGCCAAGGGCGAGGCGCTCGCCGAGATGACCTCGCCGATCCTGATCAAGCGGCGCGAGGGGGCGGTCTGATGCGGTTCTTCGAGGATATCGCGATCGGCCAGCGCCGCGAGCTCGGCGCCTATACGTTCACGGCGGAGTCCATCAAGACCTTCGCCGCCAAGTTCGATCCGCAGCGTTTTCACCTCGACGAGGAGGAGGGCAAGAACTCGCTGTTCGGCGGGCTCGCGGCGTCGGGCTGGCATGTCGGCTCGGCCTGCATGAGCCTGGTTGTCGCCGACGGCCAGCGGCTGGCGCGGGAGGCCGCAGAGCGCGGCGAGGAGGTCGCGGTGTGGGGGCCGTCGCCGGGCTTTCGCGACCTGCGCTGGATCAGGCCGGTGCTGGCCGGCGACACGATCGACTACGTCAGCGTCGTCATCGACAAGCGCACGTCAGCCTCGCGTCCCGGCTGGGGCATTCTGACGGCCCGCACCACCGGCACCAACCAACGCGGCGAAGAGGTCTATTCCATCACCGCCTCAGCCTTCGTGCCGATGCGTGCGAAGAGCGGTTAGATCTGTTCCAAGATGAACGGGCAAATCAGTGGGCAAGTGTTGCCCGCGCGCTATGGACGCTTTTCGGGGCGGCTGCCATAAGCCTGCGCAACATGGTTACCGCGAAGCAGTTTTGCGGAACCAGTGAGTTGCTAACTAATTATGAACCTGTCGCTGTCTAATTGAAACGAATAGGCAGAGACAGGGGACGAGGACAATGGCAGATCGCGGCGCACTCAAGTTTGTGGGATTCATCTTCGCGACCGCGACGTTGGCCGTGATGCTGGTCGCCGGCATGGTGGTGAAGGGCTATGCCGATGGCGCCTACACCCTGGAAGCCTCGACCGTGGAAGCCTCCCAGTAAGAGTTCGCCAATTGATCGGGGCCGGCGTCCGGCCCTGGGTCAACGGCTGTAGACAAACGCCAGCACCGCGATCGCGACCGCCAGCAATCCAACAAAGCGCAGCATGATCGTGCCCAGCTGATTCGGCGCGGGCCGCAGCGATATAGGGTCCGAGTTGTCGGGCCGAATGCTTTCCATGACATGTCCCCAAGGCCCGGCCGCAGACAGCCACGGGCGCTTGGCATTGGTCGCCGGGGAGGGGCGGAGGGTTCAAAGGCTGGTGCTCTTCGCCTCGCCCCGCTTGCGGGGAGAGGCCGACGCGCGAAGCGCGGCGGGTGAGGGGGACTCTCCGCGAGTCTCTCTGTCACCGTTTTCGGGGAAACTCCCCCTCACCCCGACCCTCTCCCCGCAAGCGGGGAGAGGGAGAAAACATTGTCAGAATCAAAACCGCCGCGTCCCTTGCGGAACGCGGCGGCCGGTGATGCTTGACGCCAATGCTTAGCTGTTGCGCAGGCCGTCGGCGGCGCGCTTCCACTGCGAGACGTTGTCCGCGATCATGCGGGTCGACTTCATCGCGGCCTGGCTGAGCTGGGCGTAGCCGGAGATTTCGCGCTGGACGCGCTGGCCTTCGGCATGGAGCAGGTCGCGCAGGCTCTCGAGCTCGGAGATCAGGTTCTCGATCTCGGCGAGCGAGGTGCCGGCGACGCGCTGGATCAGCGAGTTGACGTTGTTGACGGTGGCTTCCGCACTCGGATCCAGCGGCGGCGCGTCGGTGGTCGACGCCGGACGGCGCAGATAGGCGATGTCGTTGCGGACGAAATCGCGGATGCCGGCTTCGACCTCGGTCACGGCGGCGAGATTGTTGTCGACCGTCTCGGTCTCGGTGGCTTCGACTTTTTCGGGACGCATGGCGTTCATCGTTATTCCCCTGTTCGCGTTGAGCGCAGCGCGAGTCTCCCCCGCACGACGACGTCTGTGAGGCACCCTATCAGGGCGTCCGATTGCGACAGCAAATGGGCCAAGATGCGGCAAGGGCGGACCATTCGGGGGTTTTGCCGTGGCGTATGGTTACAAGAATCTGAACGCCGCCGGGGCGGGGGCCTCAAGCCGTCGAGATGTGAGGGAGAGAGGTAGCGTGGGAACCGCTACCAGCTCTTCTTGAACCCCGCCGTTACGCTCTTGTTGGTCGCGCCCTGCGAGGTCTCGCCGACCGAGCCGGAGACGGTGACGTTGTCGAACAGCTTCTGCTCGGCGCCGAACTTGCGCAGCCATTTGTCGTCGGTGGTCGACAGGGTCTGGCCGGCGGTGATGCTGGTGCCGGTGTCGGTGATGGTGACCTTGGCGGTCTGGTCGGTCTCGTAATTGCGGGTGATGTGGCCACCGACGCCGGGCAGCGCCGTCGTGCCCTGTTGATTGACGCTGTAGCCGTTCTGGAGCGTCAGCGAATAATCGTCCGACAGCGGCACCGATTTGGTCAGCGAGGCCCCGATCTTGCTCTGTTCAGAGCCGGGATCGACCCGCGCTTCCACCGCGGTCTTGTCCCAGATCGAGCCCGCGCCCGGCGCGGTCGCGGCGGCCCAGGCGCTGCCGGAGGATTGCGGCAGGCTGCCGCCATTGGCGGCCTTCTGCGCCAGGAGTTCGGACATCGTCCGGGGCTCGCTGGTCACCGTCATGTCGGCGCCGATCCGCGTATCCCAGAACGAGAACACGGACTGCTTCACCGTCACCGCCGAGGAGCCGTTTGCATTGGGGTTCGACGACCAGTCCAAGCCATCCTTGGCCGCGGCCTGGGCCCGCTTCTTGGCGGCCATGGGGTCAATGCCGGTCCCGGCGTCGACCGCGAGCTGGCTCCAGTCGAGCTTGTCGACGTCGATGCCTTTGAGCACATCGGGGTCGTTGACATCAGGGGCGGCCGCGGCCTCGGTCTCGGCCTCGTCGTCGGGCGCGGTCGCGGCGGGAGAGAACGGCGGGATGATCTGCGCCGAGACCGTCAGCGCCGAGCCCAAAATGAATGCGGCCGCCAGCACTGGCAGCCTGGTCCAGCCAAACCCTGTCGAGAATTCCATCGTCCTGCCCGCAAACCCCAGCGCATGCTGTCCGGCAATATATATCGGCCCTCCGCAAAGGCCATGCGCCATTCCGCGCAAAACATGTTGATCATCCTCGCCGCGAATGACGAACCAACGGGGCGCGCGACCGGCGCGCGCCCGACGACGAGCTTCTGACACGACCGCATCCGGCGGGGCTGGAGGCCAGGGCGTCATGTGAGCGTCGTCATCGGTCCCGAGGCAAGCGGGACCCGTTGGCGTCCCCCTCAGCCGGCGCTTGTCATCTTCGGCAGATGAATGGCGCGGCCGAGTGCCTGCTCGACCAGGTCGAACGTGTCGATCAGCACGCGCATGCTGACGAGCTTGCCCGCCCTGAACTGGGCGAACTGCGCGACGCGCAAGCTGATCGGCTTGTTGGAATCGAGCGCCGTCAGCGAATAGCGCAGCATCGAGGCGGCGGAATCGACGTCGAGCATGATGCTTTCGCGGTCGAAGCGGCGGACGTGAAAATTGTCGGCGAGCTGGCGGATGACGTCCAGCACGGCGTCCTTGCCCTGCCGCGCGCCCAGGAACGGAAACATGTCGATCGGGCCATACAGCGCCCATTCGACGTCCTCGTCGATCAAGGCTTCGAGATCCATGAAATGCCGGTCGTTGATCGCGCGGTGCAACGCGCGCGAGAAACGCCAGAGGCTGTGCTCTGTCATTTGGGGCAGTCCTGAAGCTGGCTTGCAAAAAAACGGAAAACAACCCCGTGCACAGGAAAGGTGCGGGGGCGCTCAACTCATTTGTGTACGAACAAATACGGGGTTTCGGCCAAAACGCAATTCACATTTTTGCAATGCGCAATTGACTTCGTTTTGTGAGATTTACAATAGAACCCCGTATTTTCCCGGTTCGCGCTGGCGCGGTTACCCACCGGGAGCTCAACCTCCGGCGTCGTCCTGGCGAAAGCCAGGACCCATACCCACCGGCCCCTGTAATGTGCAGGCCGGGAGTTGACAGCATGTCGCCACATCGGCAGTCGGGGTAATGGGTCCTGGCCTTCGCCAGGACGACATGCGCTACGGCAACGACCGCGGGTTACCCGCCGTCCGCCGGCGCCCCCGTGATCAGCGGCCCGATCTCGCGCTCCAGCACCTGCTGCACCAGATCATAGGAATCGATGATCTCGCGGATCTGCGACACCAGCCCGCCGCGGAAGCTGTAGAACACCGCCATGTCGAACTGCACGACCCGGTCATTGCTGCGCTTCCTGAAATAAGTATGCATGTAGGTCGCGACCTCGTCGCCCTCGGCGACGATGACGGGCGTCTTGTAGCGGACTTCCGAATAGCGCGACCAGACCGTCTGCCAGAGCTCACGCAGCTCTTGCTTGCCGTGGCGCGGCACCATGTGCGGCAGCACGTCGATCGGCGCGTGGGTGAGGAAGTCGACATCGTCGGTGCAGCAGGACAGCGCCGCCTCGATATCCCCGCGTGCGAAGACGTCGAGCAGATGCACGACGCGCTGGCGGTTCAGCTTCTCGACCGTCATTCCGCCCGTCCTTGTGGCCCCGTGGCGTTGCGCAAGGCTAACGCGCGGCCTCACGCGCCGGCAATCCGCAAAATCACCGGGATGTTACAGACGGTATGACGCGCGAGCGCAATGCCAGGTTCATGGCGGCTGGCCCGAGTGGCGTTGGATCTGCACGAGTTCCTGCCGCATGGCGCGCAACGCGCATGGACGAACGCGCAAGGCACAACGCCGCACGCGCATGGAACCGCGCCGCGCGCCCGCCCGTTATGACGCCGACAACGCATCCGGAGACATCCATGAAATCCCTCTTCGCCATCGCCGCCGTGCTGCTCATGCTTGGCGCAACCTCCGCCGCCAGCGCCAAAGGCTGCATCAAGGGCGCCATCGTCGGCGGCGTCGCCGGCCACTATGCCGGCCATCACGGCGTCCTCGGCGCTGCTGCCGGCTGCCTCTACGGCAGGCATCACGCAAAGGAACAGGAGCGGCAACAGCAGCAGAGGCAGGTGAACGGGCAGGGGAAGTTGTAGCCCACGTCATTCCGGGTCGCGCGAAGCCGTCGCCGCGGCGGCGGCCTGTTCCCTCGCCCCGCTTGCGGGGAGAGGGTGGGGTGAGGGGGAGCCTCCCCGGGGACGGTGACAGTTGCCCTCGCGGAGACTCCCCCTCACCCGATCGCTCCGCGATCGACCTCTCCCCGCAGGGGGCGAGGTGAAGGATGGCCGCCGCACCGCGTGACCCATCTCACATCACCGCTGTCCCGGCGCCTCTAACGTCACCCCCATGTCATCAGGGAGACGTGCCATGGCCGCCATCGCCACCGCCAGAAAGTCCCGCCTGCACAACGCGCTCGAAGGCCTCGCGCTGACCGCGATCCTCCTGAGCTTCCCGACCTTCGCCGCCGCCGCCTTCCTGCTCAAGCTCGCCGGCAACCACGACCTCGTCGGCGATCCCGGCGTCGCCATCTTCGTCGCCATCGCTTCGCTCGCCCATGCGCTGTTCGCCGTGACCCTGGGCCCGAGCTTCCCCGCCTTGTTCAAGACCGTTTATGAGCCAAAATTCTTCGAAGCCCATCTGTCGCTCACGGACAAGATCACGGCTTGGCGCACCCAACCGGTCGCCTCGCTGCAACTGGTGACGATCGTGCTGCTGCTGTCGGTGATGGCGGTGGTGACGGCGAGCGTGAGGTGAGGGAGGAGACAATCTCTCTTTCGTCATTCCGGGGCGCCGCAAAGCGGCGAGCCCGGAATCCATAGCCACGACAAGCGCGGACGAAACTCCGCAGCCTACCTCTTCTTCCACCCGCCCCGTCGCCCCGGCTGCCCGCCCGTCGACTTCGGCGCCGGCCCGAACTCCGGTCCTGACTGCCGCGAGTCCGTCGGCTGGATGATCCGGCTGGTGCTGCCGAACGGTTTTGCCGGCAGCGTCTGGTTCGCGCGGAAGGGGAGGGATTCGGGGCCGTGCATCTCGTCGAGATGCGGCTTGTGGACTTTTGAGCCGCCGCCGCCGCTGGCTTTCAGCGCAGAGCTCACGGTCTTCTTCTTCATCGCGCTGACGGGCAGGTTGGCGGCGTCGCCGTACTTCTTGGTGCCCGCGTACGCGCCGGCCTTGCCCGCAACGGCGCGCTGTTTGGCGGTGGGATCGTCGACGACCGCGAGCTCGGTGGCGCGCAGGCGCTTGACCTCGTCGCGCAGGCGCGCGGCTTCCTCGAAGTTCAGATCGGCGGCGGCCTCGCGCATCCGTGTTTCCAAATCGGCGAGCACGGCTTCGAAGTTGTGGCCGATCGAGATGACGTCGTCGGTCATGTCGTGGCCGCCGACCTCGACCAGCACGTGGTCGCGCTCGTAGACGGAGTTGAGGATATCGCCGATCTGCTTCTTCACGCTCTCCGGCGTGATGCCGTTGGCAGTGTTGTACTCGACCTGCTTCTCGCGGCGGCGATTGGTCTCAGCGATGGCGCGCTCCATCGAGCCGGTCATCTGGTCGGCATAGAGGATCACCTTGCCGTCGACGTTGCGCGCGGCGCGGCCGATGGTCTGGATCAGCGAGGTCTCGCTGCGGAGAAAACCTTCCTTGTCGGCGTCGAGGATCGCGACCAGCGCGCATTCGGGGATGTCGAGGCCCTCGCGCAGGAGGTTGATGCCGACCAGCGCGTCGAAGGCGCCGAGGCGGAGATCCCTGATGATCTCGATGCGCTCGATGGTGTCGATATCGGAGTGCATGTAGCGGACGCGAATGCCCTGCTCATGCAGATATTCCGTGAGATCCTCCGCCATGCGTTTCGTCAGCACCGTGATCAGCGAGCGATAACCGGCCTGCGCGGTGGCGCGCACCTCGCCGACGAGATCGTCCACCTGCGTGCGGGCGGGGCGAATATCAACGGGAGGATCAATAAGCCCGGTGGGGCGGATCACCTGCTCGACGAACACGCCGCCGCTCTCGTTCAGCTCCCAGCCGCTCGGCGTCGCCGACACCGCGACGGTCTGCGGCCGCATCATGTCCCATTCCTCGAAGCGCAAGGGGCGGTTGTCCATGCAGGAGGGCAGGCGGAAGCCGTATTCGGCCAGCGTCGCCTTGCGGCGGAAGTCGCCGCGGAACATGGCGCCGATCTGCGGGATGGTGACGTGGCTCTCGTCGGCGAAGATCAGGGCGTTATCGGGGACGTATTCGAACAGCGTCGGCGGCGGCTCGCCGGGGCGGCGTCCGGTGAGATAGCGCGAATAGTTCTCGATGCCGGCGCAACTGCCCGTCGCCTCCATCATTTCGAGGTCGAAGGTGGTGCGCTGCTCGAGCCGCTGCGCCTCGAGGAGGCGGCCCTGGTCGTGGAGCTGGTCGAGCCGCTGCTTCAATTCGAACTTGATCGACTTGATCGCCTGCACCAGCGTCGGGCGCGGCGTCACATAGTGCGAATTGGCGTAGATCTTGATGAATTCGAGCTCGTCCTGCTTGTGGCCAGTGAGCGGGTCGAACTCCTCGATATTCTCGACGGTGTCGCCGAACAGGTTCACGCGCCAGGCGCGGTCCTCATAGTGCGCCGGGAAGATGTCGATGACGTCGCCACGCACGCGAAACGTGCCGCGGGTAAAGTCGGCCTGGGTGCGCTTGTACTGCAGCGCGACGAGGTCGGCGATGAGCTGGCGCTGGTCGATGCGCTCGCCCTTCTTCAGCGCGAACGTCATCGCGGTATAGGTTTCGACCGAGCCGATACCGTAGATGCAGGACACCGACGCCACGATGATGACGTCGTCGCGTTCGAGCAGCGCGCGCGTCGCCGAGTGGCGCATGCGGTCGATCTGCTCGTTGATCGAGGAGTCCTTTTCTATGTAGGTGTCGGTGCGCGGGACATACGCTTCCGGCTGGTAGTAGTCGTAATAGCTGACGAAATACTCGACCGCATTGTCCGGGAAGAAACTCTTGAACTCGCCATAGAGCTGGGCGGCGAGCGTCTTGTTCGGCGCCAGGATCAGCGCCGGGCGCTGGGTCGCCTCGATCACCTTGGCCATGGTGTAGGTCTTGCCGGAGCCGGTGACGCCGAGCAGCACCTGCGAGCGGTCGTTGCGATCGACGCCCTCGACCAGCTCGGCGATCGCGGTCGGCTGGTCGCCCTTGGGCTCATAGGCCGACTTGATCTCGAAGCGCACGCCGCCTTCGGACTTTTCCGGGCGCGGCGGCCGGTGCGGCGTCCAGACCCGCATCGAGCCGTCGTCCTTGCGGAACTCCGGGCGGCCCTCGCGGATCAGCGCCTCCAGCGCATCCGCGGTCGCCTTGACGCCCAGCGCCTCCATCTTGCTGCGCGGCGGACGCGCCAGCGCCTCGGCGTCGTCTTCCTCGGTCGGAAGCCCGAGCTGCCGCGCCAATTCCGGATCGAGCGTCGGGATCGTGGCTGCCGTGCCGTAATTGGCCTGCGGCGCCTCGTCGAAGCCTTCGGAGGAAGCGCGCGCCCCCGGCGGCTGCGGATTGGGACGCAGCGGCATCGGTTTGGCCGCATCCTGCGGAAACTCCTTCGGCGTCGAGGCGCGCGCGCGGTGCGCGGCAGCCTCGCCGCCGGAGCGGCGATCGCGCGAATTGTCCGGCGGCGGCTGCAGGCCGGTACCCGATCCCAGGCCGGCATCGCCGCGGTTGATCGCGGGATTGAGTAGCTCGGCCAGCGCCGGCCCGATCGGCTGCACATCGGGGCGATGCGCCTTCGAGTTCGGGGCCTTGGTCTTCGGGGATTTGCCGGATTTTTCGGAGGATGCAGGTTTCTTCGCCATGACGCGAATATGGGACGAGTCCGCCCGGCAATAAAGGGCGAATGCCCATCGCCATGCAGCCTGCTGACAGCAGGTTGGCAGCAGCCTCGAGGCTCACGCCGCCGGCAGCGGCCCCTCGTCGTCACAGGCCGTAACATGCGGCTGGAGGATGTCGAGATGGATGCCGCCGCAATCGGTGCAGCGCATGGTCCAGTACTCGCACCCGGCGCGGCCGCCGATCACGCGGAGCACCGTGAGATCGGCGTCGCATTCCGGGCAATTGGACAGCACCGCGCGGGCATAGATCCGCGGACGCAGTCCGTCGATTTCGGTGATTGACACGGCCGGTTCCCCTTTGCGCCGTCCTTTCCCTGCGGACCGCTCGCCTATTCGTCGTCGTCGTCGGCCCGCCGCCGGAAGCGATCGATGTGGTGCTTGGCATCGGCAATCGCGGCATCGCGGTCGGGCCAGGCGAAGCCGACCTCCATGGCTGGAAACAGCACGCCGTCGATGGCAACCGGGCTGAAATCGGCGCGCCGGATGCGGGCGTGCCACAGCCCCTTGCCAGCTTCGAAGGATTCGATGTCAAAGCCGTCGTAAATGGTCGTCATTCTTGTCGGTCCCACGTTTTCTTTTCGGAGGGTCAGGGGACCACATTTGCGATCTCCGGGATGTGAAGTCGTTCACAAGCCGCGGGGCTTTTTCGCCGTGCGCGTCAGTTCCGCGCCACAGCACGGCCGATCCGCCTGACAGGTCGGGCGGCCGGCTCCGACGCCGCGCGCATGATCCAGCGGCGGAACGCGGCAAAGTCGCGCTGTTCGGTCTGGAAGCTGCGATAGAGCAGGTACCAGCGCATGCCCTTGGGCACCGAGAGGTCGAATGGGGCGACCAGCCGACCGGCCGCGAGATCGTCGTCGATATAGGGCCGGATGCCCATGGCGATGCCGAGCCCGTCGGCGGCGGCCTGCAGTGCCTGGCCGTAGAACTGGAACTCCGGCCCGCGGGCGTTGATGCGGGCGAGGTTAGCTGCCTTGAGCCAGATCGGCCAGTCCTCGGGTGAGTGTGCGACGCGGATCAGACTTGGGCCCTTGAGATCGGCGGGGCGCTTCAGGCCGCTCGCAAGTCGCGGCACGCAGACCGGCGTGAGGTCGCCGGCGAACAAGGGTTCGGCAACGAGGCCCGGCCAGTCCCCGGTGCCGAGCTTGATGCCGCAGCTCCAGTCCTCGCCGAACGGCACCGAGGCGCCGCCGGTGGTGAAGCGCACCTCGATGTCGGGCTCCTCGCTGCGAAACTCCGACAGGCGCGGGATCAGCCAGCGCATCGCAAAGGTGTGGCCGACGCCGATGGTGAGCACGCGCACGCTGGAGGGCGCTGTCACCTGCGCGGTGAGGCTCGCCAGCGCATCGAAGATCGGCGTCAGCCCGCTCTGATAGGCGCGGCCGGCCTGCGTCAGCACCAGGCGGTTGGCCTTGCGCTCGAACAGCGCGAGGCCGAGCCGCTCCTCGAGCAGATGCACCATGCGGCTGACCGCGGCCGCCGACACGTTGAGCTCGAGCCCGGCCGCGGCAAAGCTGCCGGTCCGCGCCGCCGCCTCGAATGCCTTGATGCCGTTGAGAAACAGTAGCCGCCGCAATTGACTGACCCTCAGGAAAGCTGATGCCAGGGCAAGATAACTCAGTTTGCGAGGGCAGGGCAAGCGAGGCACAAGAATGAGAGTAATTCCAAGTTGATCTACTGGGAGGCGCCGCTGCCTTCGCCTCTCCCCGCCTGCGGGGAGAGGCCGGAATTTGCGATAGCAAATTCCGGGTGAGGGGGACTCTCCGCGAGTCTCACTCTCGCCGTCCCCGCGGTGGCTCCCCCTCACCCCACCCTCTCCCCGCAAGCGGGGCGAGGGAGTTGCGTCCCTTACATTTGAGCCACCGCAGGAGAATTTGCACGTGACGCCCATCTTGATCGCTGCCCTTGGATTGCTGATGGTCGCCACCGCGTTCCTGTCGGGACTGTTCGGCATGGCGGGCGGACTGATCCTGATCGGCGTGCTCCTGGCCCTGATGCCGCTGCCGACCGCGATGGTGCTGCATGCGATCACGCAGATGGCCTCGAACGGCTGGCGTGCGTTGCTGTGGCGCTCGCATATCCGCTGGCGCCCGGTCGCGAACTATATGGTCGGCGCTGCCATCGCGCTCGCGGCGTGGTCTCTGACCCGCTACGTGCCTGATAAGCCGATGGCGCTGCTGCTGCTCGGCGTCACCCCATTCATGGCGCGGCTGCTGCCCACCAACATCAAGCCGGATCCTGATCGCCTGTGGCAAGGCACGGTCTACGGCACGATCTGCATGGGCCTGATGCTGATGACCGGCGTGTCAGGCCCGCTGCTCGACACCTTCTTCCTCGGTGGCGATTTCGGTCGGCGCGAGAAGGTCGCGACGAAAGCGATGTGCCAGCTCGTCAGCCATTTCACCAAGCTTATCTATTTCGGCGGCATCATCGATCAGGCGGCGAGCCTCGATCCCGCGCTCGCCGGTGTCGCAATTGCAGCCTCGATGCTCGGCACCACACTGGCGCGGCGCATCCTCGAAGCCATGACCGACCAGCAGTTCATCGCCTGGTCGAACAAGCTGATCACCACCATTGCCTGCTACTACATCGCCTATGGCGGCTGGCTCATGGTTCGCACACCGGTGCTGGCCGCCTTCGACAAGGGAGGTTTGCAGTGAGCGAGACTGCCGATCCGCTGGTGCTGGATTTCGTCGAATGGGTCGCTCGCGAGCCGCGCGCCTATGCCGAGGTGATCGCGACCTGGAAGACCTCGTGCCCGCGCCTCACCATCTGGGAGGATGCCACCGAGCGCGGCTACGTCGCGCGCGAGACGGTTGCAGGCCTCGGGCTGATCATCGCCGTGACCGAAGGCGGCGAGAGGCTGTTGCGCGCGAACGGGCGGTGATCACCTCGTTTCCAGCCTGTCCGCGCCGGAGCGCTACCGCGAAGGCGCTGCAAGCCTTGGCCGGATGATCTCGACCATGCGCTCGGCCGAGGTCCCCGGCGGAAAGAAGCCGAGATATTTTCCGTCGCGATCCATGAGATAGATGAAGGACGTGTGGTCGACCGTGTAGTCGCCGCCCTCCTTGCCGATCGCGACTTTGGCGAAATAGACCTTGTAGGCGTCCGCCACGGTCCCGATCGCGTCGAGGCTGCCGGTGAGCCCGAGCAGCCGCGGATGAAACAGCGGCACATATTCGGCAAGATGCTCGGCCGTGTCGCGCTCGGGGTCGAGCGTGATGAAGATCGGCTGCACGGCGTCGGCGTCCGACCCGAGCTGCTCGAGCGCCTGTCCGATCGCCATCAGGTCGGTCGGGCAGACGTCGGGGCAATAGGTGAAGCCGAAATAGACCAGCATCAGTCGTCCGCGGAAGTCGCGGTCACTGCGTGGCTTGCCGGTCTGGTCTATCAGCTGGAACGGTCCGCCGACCGGCTCCCGATTCCACATCAGGATGTCCATTGTCTCGGCGGCCGAGCGCGCCTGCGCCGCTCCTGCGCAGGCAAGCGCTAGTATCACGCACAGCCACAGGCTCGCGCGTCGCATCACAGCCCGAAGGTGAGGCGGCTGCCCGTCGTCGTCACCACCACCCGTCCATCCATCTGCGCATTGGCTTCCTGCGCGAAGTTGAGCCCGCTGCAATGCATGGGCACCACGACGTCAGGATTGAGTGCCTTGATCTCGCTCACGACCTGCGTGAGGTAGTCCTTCGGGGCCGGGCCGAGATGGAAGCCGCCGACGATGGCGTGCACCTTCTGGACGCCCGACACCTCCTGCGCCTGCTTGACCGAATTGACGATGCCCACATGTCCGCAGGACGAGATCACGACGAGGCCGAGATCCCGCACGTTGAAGCAGGTGGCGTGCTCGTGAATGTGCTCGTCCGGCACGATCTTGCCTTCCATCTCGGCGGGAAGATAGTGCCCGACATTGCAGCCGAGCCCATCCTTCATGCCGAATTCGACGAAGGTGTTCGGCAACACGCGTTCGCCGCTGCGGCGGGTGATCTTGCCGGTGGTGAAGGCATGATCGGCGATCACGGTCGGCGTTTCGCACAGCACGGTCGTCACCTTCTGCGCTGCGAGCTGCCGGCGATCGAGCGTGCCGAAATCGGCAAACTGTCCCTGCGTCGGCGTTGGACTGACGCGATGGCAGAAATTGTCCTCCCCGCCCGCATAGAGCTTCAAGTCGGCCGGCAGCTTGTCGCGGAATTTGTCGAGGAGGCCGTTCAGGCCGCCGAAATGATCGTAATGTCCGTGGCTGACGATCAGCGCATTGAGCTTGGCCGGATCGACGCCCATCAGCGCCATGTTGTTGAGCAGAACTTCGGGTGTGTAGCCATAGTCCAGCATCAGCGTGCGCTGGTTGCCGCCGCCTTCGGATTCAAGCCAGAGCGACAGGCCCCATTCATTGTGCAGCGATTTGCGGAAATCGCTGCCGCGCGCCGCCGGGGCGATGGAGACGCCGTGGATCTGCTTGGGACGGAAGAACATGTCGAAGCTGGAATCCACCAGCACGCGGATCGAGAGCTTGTCGACCGCCGGAACCGCGATCGGCCCCGCGCTCGCGATCTCGACACAAGTGAAGGCATTTGCGGCCGCCGCGCCGGCGAGCGCTGCGGAGCCCAACAGGAAATCGCGCCGAGGAATATTCCTGGTCATTGCAATTCCTCCCATACATGATCTTCGAAATGCCCGAGCTTAGGTCCGATCCGAAAGCGGCTCAACAAGCCGCGGCAAATCCGCGTCAGCAGTTGCGCGATCGTGAGCGTGCTGGGTGGTTGACACTGCGGTAGGATGTTACGACACTCATGCAGCTGCATCCTTGCAGCCGCAGGACCAATCATGTCGCTTAAACTCTTCGAACTCGTCGGCACTGACGCCGCGCGCCCGTTCAGTCCGTATTGCTGGCGCACGCGGATGGCGCTCGCGCATAAGGGGCTGACAGCGCAATCGCTGCCTTGGCGCTTCACCGAGAAGGGCGCGATCGCGCCGCATGGTTCCGAGAAAGTGCCGGTGCTGCTGCATCACGACCAGCCCGTGGTCGATTCCTGGACGATCGCGACCTATCTCGAGGACAATTTTCCGGATCGTCCGTCGTTGTTCGGCGGCGAGGGTGGTCGCGCCATGGCGCGCATGATCAATGCCTTCGGCGACATCGCCATCGTCGGCGGCATCTTTCCGCTGATCGTCGCCGACATCCCGAACAATCTTGCCGACGCCGACGCCGCTTATTTCCGCAAATCGCGCGAGGCGCGCTTTGGCGGCAAGACGCTGGAAGAGGTCATGGCAGGCCGTGATGCCGGCGTGGTCGCATTCCGCAAGTCGCTGGAAGTGATGCGGCAGACCCTGAAGAAGCAGCCATATATCGGCGGTGCCGCGCCGAACTACGCCGACTACATCCTGTTTGGCGGTTTTCAGTGGGCGCGCGTGGTGAGCTCGTTCAAGCTGCTCGAGGCGGATGATCCGGTCTATGCGTGGCGGGAAAAACTGCTCGACGCGTTCGACGGCATGGCGCGGACATCGCCGGGGCATGCGGTGTAGGGCACACTTGCTCCTTCGCCGGGACGACAGTGAGTGTGTGGCGCGCTCTCGCGTCTAACGAGCCGCCTCTTCCGCCGCCTTGCGCAGACATTCCCGGCACAAGCAATCCTCGCCCTCGACCGGCATCGGCAATCTTGCAGTCTCCTCCGCACACCAGCAGCTGCCCGAGAGGTCGCAGCCGAACTCGGTGCCGCAGCGGGAGCAGGCGAGGCGGCGCGGTTCCTGCGATGAGGATTGTTTCGGATTTGTCATGATTTACGCCGAAGCTTCGCCGTCATTTTCATGTCGGGTTCATATCTCGCTGCGGTATATTATGCGCTGCGCACGTATCAGGAAAGCGGTTCGCAACGCGCGAAGGACAGATCGATGGCCCGCGATTCGCAAGCCGCCCTCGTTGCGCTCAACCGCTTCGGCTTCGGGGCTCGCGGCGGCGCGTCCGGAGATCTGATCAACGCGGGCTCCGATCCGCGTGGCTTCGTGAAGGCGGAGCTGGCGCGTCCCAACGGCGTGCTGCTGGAAGCGCCCGGCCTGCAATCGACGCCGCAACTTGGGCAGGCGGTGTTCGCCTATCAGGACGAGGTCAAGCGGGCGCGCGAAGCCGCCAAGGAAACTGCCAAGGCCGCCGCGCCCGCTGAAACGCCGACACAAGCGCCTGCCGATCAGAAGCCTGCCCTGCGCCGCAATCTCTCGCTGAACGCGGCGGCGATGGAGGTCGCCGGCCAGATCGCAGAAGCAAAGCCCGCCGACAATGCGGCCAAGCCTGAGACCATGCAGCCCAACATGGCTGCGCCGCAGCCCGCCAAGCCTGCACCACAGCCGCTCAACGTGATCCAAAAAACCTTTCGCGCCGAAGCGCTTGCGCGCCTGCAACGCGCGACCCTGGCGGAGTGCGGCTTCACCGAGCGTCTCGTCGCGTTCTGGTCCAACCATTTCTGCATCTCGGCCAGCAAGGGCGAGCTGGCGCGGATCTGGGCCGGCGCGTTCGAGCGCGAGGCGATCAGGCCGCATGTGCTCGGGCGGTTCGCCGACATGTTGAAGGCGGCCGAGCAGCATCCGGCGATGCTGTTCTTCCTCGACAACCAGCAATCGCTCGGGCCGGATTCCCGCGCGGGACAAAACCGCAAGCGCGGGCTGAACGAAAATCTCGCGCGCGAGATCATGGAACTGCATACGCTCGGCGTCGGCGGCGGCTACACGCAGGACGACGTCACCTCGCTCGCGCGCATCATCACCGGCTGGACCTTTGCCGGACGGCAGGGACAGCTCGGCACCCCCGGCTCCTTCGTGTTCAACGTCAATGCGCACCAGCCGGGGCCGCAAATGCTGCTCGGCAAGAGCTACGAGCCGAGCGGCCTTGCACAGGGCGAAGCCGCGCTCGCCGACATCGCACGCCATCCTTCGACCGCGAATTTCATCGCGACCAAGCTCGTCCGTCATTTCGTTGCCGACGATCCGCCGCCGGCGCTGGTCGCGCGCCTGCGTGATGTCTTCGTCAGAACCGACGGCGACCTGAAGGCGCTTGCCATGGCGCTGGTCGATTCCGATGAAGCGTGGAAAGCGCCGCTGACCAAGATGCGCTCGCCTTATGATTTCCTGGTCGCGAGTGGCCGGCTGCTCGCGCGCGTGCCGGAGGATCCCGGCGCCTACCTCAACAATCTCAATGTGCTCGGCCAGCCCTTGTGGTCGCCGGCGGGGCCGAACGGTTTCCCCGACACCAGCGCCGCCTGGGCTGCACCCGAGGGCATGAAGCTGCGGCTCGACATCGCGGCACAGATGGGGGCGCGGCTCGGCAACAACGTCGATCCGCGCGACCTCCTGGAATTCGCGGCGGCGGACGCGGCGTCCATCGAGACGCGGCGGACCATCGAGCGCGCGGAGTCGCGGCAGCAGGCGCTGGCGCTGCTGTTGATGTCGCCGGAAATGCAGCGGAGATGATGATGATCGACTGCGTGGAGAACCGCCTCCTCACCTCGCGCCGCGGCCTCCTGCTCGGCGGCGCCTGTTTCGCGGCCTGGGCTTACTTGCCGAAATTCGCCCGCGCGGCCGACGGGCGCGATCCCAGGTTGATCGTGGTAATCCTGCGCGGCGCGCTCGACGGGCTTTCGACGGTGGCCCCGATCGGCGATCCCGACTACGCAGGCCTGCACGGTTCGATCGCACTCACGGCGGATGGCGCGCATCCCGCGATCAAGCTCGATTCCTTCTTCGCGCTGCATCCGGCCATGCCGGAATTCTCGCGCATGTACCGCGACAGGCATGCTGCGGTGATCCATGCGGTGGCGACGCCCTATCGCGACCGCTCGCATTTCGACGGCCAGGATGTGCTCGAAAGCGGCTATGCCGGTCCGGGCCGTGTGCAATCCGGCTGGCTCAACCGCGCGCTCGAGGCGCTGCCGCGCGGCGAGAGGGTCTCCTCGGGGCTTGCGGTCGGGCCGACCACGCCGCTGGTGCTGCGCGGCAATGCGCCCACCGTCGGCTGGGCGCCGGTCGCGCTGCCGCAGGCCGACGACGACACCGCAATGCGCCTCGTCGAGCTCTACCGCCATCGCGATCCCGCGCTGGCGACGGCGTTGTCGCAAGGCCTTCAACTCGACAAGGCCGCTGGTGGCGATGACATGAAGCCGAAGGGCGGCAATGCAGCCGCGCAGATGCGGCAGGTGGCGCGCGGCGCGGCAAAGCTGATGGCGGCCGACGATGGCCCGCGCATCGCTGCGCTCGCCTTCGACGGCTGGGACACGCACGCCAACGAAGGCGGCCCTGTCGGCCGTCTCGCCTTCCTGCTCGGCGGTCTCGACGGCGCGCTTGCCGAATTCGAAAGCGGCTTGGGCGATCGCTGGCGCGACACCGCCGTCGTGGTTGCCACCGAGTTCGGCCGCACCGCGCGCATCAACGGCACCGACGGCACCGACCACGGCACCGGAACGATCGCGCTGCTCGCCGGCGGTGCCGTGAAGGGCGGCCGCGTCATCTCCGACTGGCCCGGCCTCAAGCTCGCCAACCTCCATGAAGGCCGCGATCTCAAGCCGACTACGGATCTACGTTCGGTGATTAAAGGCGTGCTGCAGGGGCAGTTTGGCCTGTCCGATCGCGTGCTGGCGGAGACCGTGTTTCCCGACAGCGCGGGGGCGCGGCCGATGAGGGGATTGGTGGTCTGACTTAAACCTCTCCCCGCTCTTTGCGGGGAGAGGTCGGATCGCGTAGCGATCCGGGTGAGGGGCAAGGCAATGCGTGGCCACAACGGAAAATCTATCCGACTCGCACGACGGCTCCGCGTTGATCAAACTGATGCGGAGACGGTCCTCTGGAATCGCATTCGCAATCGGAGGGTCGATGGACACAAGTTCGTCAGGCAAGAGCCAATCATCGGCTACACCTGCGACTTCGAAAGTCGACGGCGGGCAGCACAACGAATCTGCAGCAGATGCGATCCGTGACGAGCGCTTGAGAGAGAAGGGGTACAAAGTGCTCCGTATCTGGAACAACGATGTCCTTGGCAACATTGAGGGTGTTCTGACTATAATTTCAAGCCGAACTCGCGGAGGCAGCCCCTCACCCCACCCTCTCCCCGTAAGAACGGGGCGAGGGAGTGAGAGAGGGGTGCCTCTCTTACGATCGTTCCACCTTTGCAGGAGAACCACCCGCATGTACATCGCCATGAACCGCTTCCGCGTCGCCAAGGGCTCCGAGGCCGCCTTCGAGCAGGTCTGGCTCACGCGCGACACCCATCTGGACAAGGTGCCGGGCTTCGTCGAATTCCACCTGCTGCGCGGCCCCGAACTCGAGGACCACACGCTTTATGCCTCGCACACCGTGTGGGCGAACCACGCCGCGTTCGAGGCCTGGACCAAGTCGGAAGCGTTCCGCGCCGCGCATCACCGGGCCGGCGACAACAAGCCGCTCTATCTCGGCCATCCCCAGTTCGAAGGTTTTGAGGTGATGCAGACGGTCGGACGCGGCGCCAAGTAGCGCCGCGCCGCAAAGATCAGTCGCAGCAAAAATCAGTCTCGGGTGATCTTGTCGATCTCGGCAAGATCATCGGCGCTGAGCTTCCACGCGATTGCCTTGACGTTCTGCTCGATCTGTTCGACGCGGGTGGCGCCGGCGATCACGCTCGAGACCTGCGGGCGGCCGGCGAGCCAGGAGAACGCGAGCTCGAGCATGCTGTGCCCGCGCGCCTTCGCGAAGGCCGTGAGCTTCTCGACGATGTCCTCGTTGCGCGGCGTGACGTAGCGGTCGCGCAGCCGCTCAACTTTGCCGAAACGGGTATCGCCGGGCGCAGCTTCGCCCTTCCGGTATTTGCCGGTCAGAAGTCCGCTTGCGAGCGGGAAGAACGGCAACAGGCCGAGCTTGTATTCCGCTGCTGCCGGCAACAAATCCTTCTCGATGTCGCGCACGACAAGGGAATATTCGTCCTGGCAGGAGACGAAGCGGCTGACGTTCATCGCGCGCGCGACGTACTCCGCTTCCGCGATGCGCCAGGCCGGAAAGTTCGAATTGCCGATGTAGCGGACCTTGCCCTGCCGGACGAGATCGTCGAGCGCGCGCAGGCTCTCCTCGATCGGTGTCAGCGGGTCGTAATCGTGCTGCTGGTAGAGGTCGATGTAGTCGGTCTTCAGCCGCTTCAGGCTCGCCTCGACCGCTTCCATGATGTAGCGGCGCGAGGCGCCCTGCTTGGTGCCGTCCTCGGCCATGGGCTTCGAGTATTTCGTCGCCAGCACGATGTCCTTGCGGCGATCGCCCAAGACGGCGCCGAGCACGTTTTCCGAGCCGCCCATGTTCGAATAGATGTCGGCGGTGTCGAACAGCGTGATGCCGAGATCGAGCGCGCGATGGATCACCTTGCGCGAGGTCTCCAGATCCGTGCGCTGGCCGAAATTGTTGCAGCCGAGCCCGACCGCAGACACGCGAAGGCCGGAGGCGCCGAGATTACGAATTTCCATGGGAGATCCTGTCAGATGAGCAGCAGCGCATTCTGACCACGGCGCATTCCCAGCGGCAAGCTGCGAGCCTGCGCTGCTGCCATGCCTGCGAAGCGGACAAAAAAATGCGGCCCCTGTCAGACGCGGCGACTGACGGGGACCGCTGGGGGCGCTTGATCGGTGACGGGGGGCCTGATCAGACGCAGGCGGAAACCTAGTCCCGCTATGTTACGCGCGGGTGACAGGGGGAGTTATCCACAGGCTGCGTGGGAGGATCAGAACAGCTTGCGGTAGACGATGAAGCCGGAACGCTCGGCGACCTTGTCGTACAGGCGCTGGGCCGCGACGTTGGTCTCGTGCGTCTGCCAATAGACGCGCGGCGCCCCCGCCAGTTTCGCCCGCTCATACACGCCATAAATCAATGCCGAGGCGACGCCCTTGCCGCGCGCGGCCTCGAGCGTGAACAGGTCCTGCAAATAGCAGGACGGCTCGATCGCGGTGGTGCTGCGATGAAAGAGATAATGCGTCAGGCCGAGCAATTGGCCGTCGCGCTCGGCGACCAGCGCATGCACCGGCTCGTAAGCATCGAAAAAGCGCTGCCACGTCACACGCGTAATCTCGGGTGCGAGCGCGGTCGGGCCGGAGCGGCCGTAGAAGGCATTGTAGCCGTCCCACAGCGGCAGCCATTGATCGTAGTCCTGCTTGGTGACGGCGCGAATGATGAGGGACATCTGAGTTTCCGCAAATCTCGAAGGGGGCGGGCGCAGAGCCCGATGAAGCATCCTTCATACGTGATGACGGGTAGGCCGATCAATCGCGCCGTCGCATCACTCTGCAACGCGCAAGTAGCGGATCAGCTTGCGGTTCGCGGGATCACGCAGCGACCGATAATAGTCCGCACGCGCCGGCGCGTCGGTGTGGCGCACGAGGTCGGTCACCGGCGTGTAGCTCAGCATGCGGCCGCCGTCGGGCAGCGCGGCGCAGACGAAGCGCAGCACCTCGCCGTTGCGCAGCTTGATATTGATCGGCGTGGCATCGCCGATGCGCACCATCTCCATGCGCTGCGCGATGAAGGTGCCGAGCTCGTCCTCGGGCAGCTCGAACGCGCCGGTGTCGCGGCCGTGATACATCAGCGCGATGAAGGGCGGCTTGCCGTCGGCGATTTCGTCCGGCACCGCGAAATAATCGCGGAAGGCGCGATTGATGAATTCGGCCCGCGTCTCGGCATCGAGCAGCACCACGCCGATATCGATCTGGTCGAGAGCAGCTGACAGGCGTGCGGCGGTGGCGTGGCTCTGGCGCTCGGCCGCGAACGTGCCAAGCAGCTGTTCGCGCATCAGGCCGGTGATGGCTGCGGTGCCGGCGACCGTCATGGCGAGGAGGCCGAGCCGGACCAGATCCGCGTTGCCATAGCCGGAAATGCCATGTTGGTCGAGGAAGAGCAGCGCCGCGCCGATCACCGCGACGGCTGCGCTGGCCATGGCCGAGGCGAGGCCCGACAGTGCGCCGGCAAGAGCCACGAGGCAGACCAGCAGCGGGGCAGGCGAGGGAACGGCAGCGAAGCGATCGAACAGCATCGCCAGCAGCAGGGTTGCTGCCGTCAGCGCCGGACCGGAGATCGTACGCCATCCGAGCCGCATGGGCCAGTCTCGCTCCTCCCGAACGAGGTAAGTCCGCAACACTGGCTGATCGTTGCGCCAACGCGATGCGATTTCGCACGGCGCGCTTAAGGGGCGGTTGCGGCGGAGCGCAAATCTTTCGGATGATTTTAGGCCAAGTGCGCGTGCTTGATGCGCTGCTGCTGCGCGGGGGCATTCAGCGTCGACGTCCCAGTGCCCTTGCGAGTGCCGACCAATATCAGCAGCGACGCCGCGACCAGGATGGCCGCGGCCAAGGTGATTGCAACGACTACCACAGGTGACTTCATCGAAATCCTGTCGCATTGCCGGTCGGCGCGGGCAGCGCGGCGCCTTGAAGGCTGGTCCAGGATGAAACGGGAATCAGACCGGCAGGCCCATCGCCATGGTCGCCTTGGTCGACAGCACCGTCAGGGTGACGATCAGGCACAGCGAGAGTGCGGCGACGGCGAGCGAAGCCGCGACCGCGTTGGTCAGCCGGGAAGACGCGACGGTGGCGGATTGGCCCTGAAAGCCTGCCGTGCCGGACGCCCGAATCATGGGTCTAAATCCTTCAACGCGCGAGCGAATCACTCGCGGCGCCGGACAATTTCCCCGTTTCAACGGGCAATATTGCGGCGGCCGTCGCGCCAAAAACGGCGAGATTGCGGCAAAAGCGCCCCTTATACCCGCTATTCGCCAGAGCGGGTGGCGGCGTCAGGCGCTCGCCGCGATGCTGGCGGGATCGTCGATGTCGGCCGGGCGCCAGTCCATCGTCACGAAGCCGGGCGCAGCTTCCACGCGCTTCAGCCAGTCCCGGATCGCCGGGAAGGTCGAAAGGTCGAAATCGCAGCGGTCGGCGAGGTGGGTGTAGCCATAGAGCGCGATGTCGGCGACCGTGAGCTGGCGGGCGGCGAAATAGGCGTTGGTCTTGAGATGGTTCTCCATGACCTGGAGCGCGCCATAGCCGCGCTCCATCCAATCCTCCAGCGAGTGGGTCTGGAGATCGCGGCCGCCCTTGACCAGCGACAGCCAGAAATAGGCCGCGCCGATGTTGGGCTCGAGCGCGTGCTGCTCGAAGAACATCCATTGCAGCGCCTCGGCGCGGTCGATGCGATTCTCCGGCGCGAGCGGCGTACCGACGGCGACGTACCAGAGGATGGCGTTGGACTCGGCGAGATAGCGGTCGTCGCCGACCTCGAGCAGCGGCACCTGGCCGGAAGGGTTCTTCGACAGGAAGTCGGGCGTGCGGCTCTCGCCGTGCAGAATGTCCACTTCGACCGCTTCGTAGGGCAGGTTCAATAGCGCCAGCGCAAGGCGGACCTTGTAACTGTTGCCGGAGCGCTGCATCGAATAGAGCTTGTACATTCGGGGAGTTCTAGTCCGAAGGATGGGAAAAGCGCGGCGCTGGTTGCCCTGCAGCGCGGCTAGACAATGATGCTGATGCGAATCCGCCGCAAGGGCCAGCCAATAGAAAAACTCGAAAACCCTACCGCACTGCAATGCCACGGAAGATCATTTCCGCGCGACATTGCAATTCAGTTCACGCTTGCGTCAACGCACGGGACATTGCTGCGCGCGCTTGTGAGCCGGCAGAGCGATTGCGGTTTGGGGCACTGAAGCTTCCACATCGTCATGGCCGGGCTTTGTCCCTGCCATCCACGTCGTGCCACGCGGTGCGAAGAACGTGGAAGCCCGGGCATGACAACCACCTGTTGAACGCGCCAAAATTGCTCCGAGGACAGACCTTGCCGGATATGAGGGATTTGGACGGCAAAGTTGCGGAACATTGCGGTCAATCCCGGCTTGAAGCCTTCCAAATCCCTAAACTTTCCGAGATCGGGCCGAAGTTTCTTGCGGTGCAGCGGCTCACGTTTTAGGGTGGCTCATTCCCACAATCAGAGTCGTGAGGCCCAGGGCTTCACGACGCTTGTCAGGAGATGACGATGTCCTTCCTTGCCGCTGCGCTCGACCGTGTGAAGCCGTCCGCGACCATCGCGGTCACGGATAAAGCACGCGCGCTGAAAGCGGCGGGCCGCAACGTTATCGGCCTCGGCGCCGGCGAGCCCGACTTCGACACCCCCGCCAACATCAAGCTGGCGGCGATCCGCGCCATCGAGGCCGGCAAGACCAAGTACACCGCGGTCGACGGCATCCCCGAGCTGAAAGAAGCCATCATCGCCAAGTTTCAGCGCGAGAACGGCGTCGCCTACAAGCCGAACCAGATCATCGTCGGCACCGGCGGCAAGCAGGTGCTCTACAACGCGCTGATGGCGACCATCAATCCGGGCGACGAGGTGATCATCCCCGCGCCGTACTGGGTCAGCTATCCCGAGATGGTGGCGCTCGCCGGCGGCGAGCCGGTGCCGGTGGTCTGCACCGCCGCGACCGGCTTCAAGCTCCAGGCCGAGGCGCTGGAGCGCGCGATCACGCCGAAGACCAAATGGGTGATCCTGTGCTCACCGTCGAACCCGACGGGAGCTGCCTACACCAAGTCCGAGCTGAAGGCGCTTACCGACGTGCTGGTCAAGCATCCCCACGTGTGGGTGATGACCGACGACATGTACGAGCACCTCGTCTATGACGACTTCCAGTTCACCACGGTCGCGCAGGTCGAGCCGAAACTCTACGACCGCACGCTCACCGTGAACGGCGTGTCGAAGGCCTATTGCATGACCGGCTGGCGTATCGGCTATGCCGGCGGCCCGGCGCAGCTGATCAAGGCGATGTCCACGATCCAGTCGCAGTCGACCTCGAACCCGTCGTCGATTGCGCAGTGGGCTGCGGTGGAAGCGCTGAACGGTCCGCAGGACTTCATCCCCGCCAACAACAAGGTGTTCAAGGAGCGCCGCGACCTCGTCGTCTCCATGCTCAACCAGGCCAAGGGCATCGAGTGCCCGCGCCCCGAAGGCGCCTTCTACGTCTATCCGTCCTGCGCCGGCACGATCGGCAAGACCGCGCCGTCGGGCAAGGTGATCGACAATGACGAGACCTTCGTCACCGAGCTCTTGGAGACCGAAGGCGTCGCCGTCGTGCAGGGTTCGGCGTTCGGCCTTGGTCCGGCGTTCCGCATCTCCTATGCGACCAAGACCTCCGACCTCGAAGACGCCTGCAAGCGCATCCAGCGTTTCTGCGGCAATCTCCGGTAAGCAAGCAGCAACGAACTGCGAAAGGGCCCGCCTCCGGCGGGCCTTCTTATTGTTTGCACGCTTATCCCCGCGCGCGATCTGGCACCGCCACGGCTCTTGTGGCATAGACCATCACGCATCACGAGTAGGGCGCTCTCTGCTCGCCTCACATCATCGCCGGAGATATTTCATGCGCCGTTCGTTCATCCTTGCCGGGCTCGCCGCGGCCAGCCTCGTTGTATCCGTCGTTGCCGCCGGCGCGCAGCAGCGGATGGCGCGGGTCGGCGTGCTCGAGTGCCGCGGCGGTGCCAGTGTCGGCTTCATCGTGGGATCGGTGACCCATCTCGGCTGCGTGCTGCGCGCCGACGGTCTGCCCGATGATCGCTATGTCGCGACGATCCGTAAAGTCGGCCTCGACATCGGCATCACCCAGGAGACGGCTTTGGCCTGGGGTGTGTTCGCCCCGGTCGACCGCCTCGGCCCCGGTGATCTCTCCGGCAATTACGCGGGTGCGCAGGGCAGCGCGTCGGTCGGCGTCGGTCTTGGCGGCAACGTGCTGGTCGGCGGCTCCAACAATTCGATCGCGCTCCAGCCGCTCAGCGTGCAGGGCCAGGTTGGTCTCAACGTCGCCGCGGGCCTCGAAAGCCTGGAACTCCGTCCGGGCCGTTAGCCGCCAGAGCGTCGTTCCAAATCCTTCGGCGCGGATTGGTGCTAGAATGTGTCGCGATAGGCTTCGAGCCTGCCGGCGTGCTTCAGCGTCTCCTGCAGGTCGCGTGCATCGAGATTCGGAAACAGCGCATGGAATCTTTCGTCGGCGAGCATCGAAAGCAGCATCCTGATGTAGGCCGGTTCGCTCGGATGGTAGGGGTCGGCAAATTCATCCAGTCGGCCCCCGAAACTCTCCAGGTCGCTGAAATCGAAATAAAGCACGCCCTGCTTTCGGATCCATTCGTTCGTTGCTTCCGACCGGAATTGCCGCCAGGCCCCGTAGTGCGGCGATCGCTCCATAGCCTCGCGCACCTTCGGAGTGTACGGCATCGTGACGCCGACCAGCGCGATGCCCTTCTGCCTCGCCAGCTCGGTGAAGCGTTCGAAGTCCCGGAGAATCGAGCCATCGAGGTGCTCGGCGGGAACGAGCGGCCATTGCTTTCCGGCTTCGATCGCAGACACGCTGCTCGTGCCGTCGTCGAAGGTGAGGGATCCGTAATTGTAGGATCCGTCCAAGCGAAATCCGACGCCGGTTCTGATCGCCGACAGGCCCAGTGCTGGGGCAGCATTGTGAGAGGGCCAGGGAAAGCTGCGCGTCTTCACGAGGTCGTCGAGGACGCCCTGGATGATGCGGATCTGCTCAGGTGAAGCCCAGCCGCCCACCTCGGCGCGAGATTGCGCTAGATAGGCTGTCTCGAATGCCGGCACGAAGGTGAAATAGTCGAACGAGAAGAGGATGACGCGCGGGCTGAAGTCGCCGAATTCCTCCAGCATGCGGCGGAAGTCCCGGACAACGAAAACTGCGTTTGCAGCGTTGTAGAATCGCGCCGGACGAAACATGGCGCTTCGCCACTGATTTCCCCGCGATGATCCCATCGCTATCGCTTCCGGTTTCCTCCGGAGGACGGCTTCGAGCTTCAGTCGATACGAATGATCCGAAAGCTTGGCCAGGAATGTGAATGGCGTTCCCCGGGTTTGCAGCCATGCGATGGCACTGACGGGCAGCAGTTCGCCGCTCAGATACGAGATTGCAGCTCCGGGAATTGCGATCGCGGCCAGCGGCAGCAGGAACAAGGCCAGCCGCAAGACGAACCGTCTGGCGGGGGTTGGCTTAGAATTTGAAATAGATGAACTGCTGGACATTCGAAGATGCCTGTAGGACGTGCTCGATCATTGCGATGAGGATGCACACAACGCCGGCGTAATAGCCCGACCAACGGAGCCAGACCGGGAACGGCTTGGCGTCCTTGACCCATGTGACCAGGAGGTCGTACGCGATGGCCGCCGCAATGACGATCACGGGCTTGCTCAGCGCGACCGTTCGGACGCCCTCGGCTCCGGTGATGAGTGCCTTGTAGATCCAGAGCGCTTCTCGCAGGCCGCTGGCGCGAAACAGGATGAACGTCAGGGTGACGATCAGGAAGGTCGTCGTGGCACGCAGCACCAGCAACACCGGGCGCGGAACGTGGGATCGCCAAAACCGATCACGCCGGGCGAAGGTGAGTGTCGAAAAAGCGACGAGGGCGCCATGGATCAAGCCGAAAACCGCGAAGTTGAATCCGGCGCCGTGCCAGATGCCGACGAGCACGAACGTAAAGACCAACGCCCCCGCAAGACCGTACTTGCCCCAGCGTCGCGCCTGGAACTGCAGCGGCATGAAGACATAGTCGCGAAACCAGGAGGACAGGCTGATGTGCCAGCGTCGCCAGTAGTCCGGCAGATTCTGGCTGAGCCAGGGCTGCATGAAGTTGATCGTAAGTTCGATGCCCAGCAGGCGCGCGCTGCCGATCGCGATCAATGAGTAGCCGGCAAAATCCGCGTAGACCTGAAACGAAAAATAGATCGTGGCCAGCGCCAGGTCGACGGCCCCATGGTTGCGGGGCGCCGAGTAGACGGCATCGACGTAAGGGGCCAGCGTGTCGGCGACGACGATCTTGAGGAACAGGCCGGTGAGGATGGCGCGCAGGCCGGTCACGGCGCGTTCGTAGTTGAACACGCCGACATTTCCGAGCTGCGGCAGCAAATGCCGGGCGCGCTCGATCGGACCGGCGGTCAGGTGCGGGAAGAAAAACATCACTGCGCCGAACCGGATCGCGTTCGTTTCGGCCGGCAGGCTTCCGACAAAGACGTCGATGACGTATCCGGCTGCGAGAAACGAATAGAACGAGATGCCGATCGGCAGGATGATGTTGGCCATCGTCGACCACCGGCCCGCCAGATCGCCGTCCGGCGGCAGCAGATGATAGGCGGTTGCCGCGTACTTGAAGCACAGCAGCGGCAGCAGGGTGATCGTCAGAAGCGCAGCAAACAGCATGCTCCGCGCCCGGCCGTCGGGCACGCGGGACAAGACCATTCCGGACAGATAGGCCAGCGCGGCGACGGCGACCAGCACGTACCATGTAGCCGGATTGAGGCTGACATAAAAGACCAGGCTGATGAAGGCTATCGCGAGCAGGCGTGGAGCGCCCTGCGGAATTGCGTGCACGATCAGCGTCACAACTCCGAGAACCAGCAGGTAACGCAGATCGCTGAAGGCCATTGGCTACGCCGGGAGCTTCCCGCGCAAGCAGTCCATCATCTCGCCGACGTTCTGGAAGCCCATCACCTCGCGGGTGCTGAACTTTACCTTGAAGGTTTCCTCGAGCGTCATGATCAGGGTGATGTGATTCAGCGAATCCCAGTTCGCGACGTCCTTGGCCTGCATTTCCCGATTGATGTTCAAGGCAGGATTGTCGAACACCTCGCGGAAGACGTTCTGTACGCGTGTTTCAAAATCGCTCATTATGATCGCGGCTCTGGTTCGTGAATGATGATTGGGATGGACTGCTGCTGGTAGTGGGCGAGATCCAGCGAATAGAGGCGCGTTGCCCCTTCTTCGCCGGCAGCGGCGAAGCCCTGCTGCGAATAGAGATTTTCAACGATGCCGTTCTTGGTGGTCGGGATGTAGCGCCCGACCAGCCTGCGGCAGCCAAGCTGCCGGGCTTTTTCGGCCATGAGCTGAACCGTCAGGTCCTCGACACGGCGTCCGAGCACGCGACAGCTCATGATCCAGGTGTCGACCACGGCATCGCTGCCCGACTTCCTCAGGATCACCGTCGCGATGATGCCATTGTCGCCGAGCCGGTCGGCCAGCCGAATGCAGAGAGCCGCGACGTTGCGGTCAGCGGCAAGCTGGCGCAGATCGGCTTCGCTGTGCCGGATGGTCGTGAGGTTGAATTGGTTGCTCCGCTGGACGAGCTGGAGGACACGCGGCAGCGCGTAGCTGTCGAACGGCAGGATGTGCGCCTCCATCCCGAGTTCGGCGATGAAGTCATCCAGCCCGTGAAACTTCTCTCTGATCGTCTGACGCTCATCGTCCGCCTGATAATAGGCGAGCCGGGCCAGATCCTCGGCCGTCGCCGACCGGCCTTCGAACAAATTCCAGCGGGCGAGGTCGCTGATGAAGTCGGCGGGGTCGGTCGACAGCTCCGGCACCTGCATCGCAGGAAACGCCGTTCGGATGAGAGACCGCTCGAAAGCGGTATCGTCGAGGAAGACGAAGCTGTCGAGACCGAGGTTCAATTTTTCCCGGATCGCTAGGATATTGCTGGCCTTGTCGCCGAAATTGGCTACGACGGCCGCGAAATCATCCCAACGCAGGATCATGTCGGGATGATTTTTCAAAACGTCCGTTACGTTCGCCTGGTCGTTCTTGCTGCACACCGCGAGAAGGACGCCTCGAGATTTCAGTTCGAGCAGCGCAATCTGGAAGCGCTGGAAAGCAAGCCCAAGTTCGGTCTGCCCGACCTCGATCCGGTCTGCGCCGTCCTCGGCCAGAATGCCTCCCCACATCGTATTGTCGAGATCGACGATTACGCATTTGATGCCGGCGCCGCGTTCCACCAGGATGGTATCGCTGACGTTTTTGACCAGCGAAGGAACGAAGGACGGGGACAATGCCTGCTTCGCTTGGCACCAGAGCCGCTCGTCGAGCCAATGTCGCTTGCCGTGGTAGGCGGCCTGGAATTCGGTGTCGACGATCTTCACGCCGTGCTCGGAAGCGGCGTCGAGAAGGCTCTGGTTGATCCGCGCCACGGTCGATGTCAAGGTCTCGCGCTCGCCCGCGGTGCGGTTGCCGAACGGGCGATTGAGCGGCACCACGAAATTGTGCTGAACCAGGATAGCGTTGCTGCGCGACCGTACCTGCTTCCACAGTTCGATGATCTCGCTGCTGACGCTATCGGCGAAGGCGGCTTTCCCGGCACTTCGCGCGAAGCGGTGGTAGAGCGCCTGGGTTGCCGTGAAAAGAATGACCACTTCCGGATCGAAGCGATAGAGTTCGCTCGTTGGATTCAATATCTCCTGCCGTATCGTATCGAACTCGGCCTCGTAGACCTCCGGCCACCATCCCCTCAACTTCAAGGTGGCGGCGAGGGCCTGCCCGTAATGCTGGGTAGCAGCATCGCCGAGCAGTGCGATACGCAAGCTCGGTTGCCCTTCCTTTCGTTCGACGCGCCGGCCAAGCGAGATCAACCGGTGGAACGGCAGGTCGACCAGTTCCCATGCCTGCGGCAAGTTCAGCGAGTCCATGCGCCGGGGTTCCGATTAGAGCGAGACAATCACTGGCAACGTGCAATCGGTGTCGTCATTGCAGCGACTCCGCATCCAGAATGCGATGCCAGGTCTTGCCCGATGCCAGAACAGTCCCCTTGTCGTCGGTGATCGCGATATCCAGGACGATCGTCGCGACGGCTTCGCTGATCTGCCTGACCGTTGCGGCCAACGTGACGTCACAGGGCGCGTAGCATGGCCTGCGAAAGGCGATATCCGCCCGCTCGAGGACTGATCGCGCGCCCGGGAACTCCGTTCCGACGAGGCGTGACACCAAGGCCATGAGGTACGCCCCGTGCACGACCACGCCCTCGAAGCCCGCGGCTTTCGCGAACTCTGCGTCAACATGCAAAGGAGAGGTGTCGCCCGACAGCGCGACATATCGGGCCAGGTCATCCCGCGTGATCGGAACTCCCAGATGATGGGTCTGGCCGACGTGAAATGCCGTCAACATTCGTGGCTCGTCCGGTGTATGCCGCAATGATAGCGACCGACTACTGATTGCTGATTATTTCCGGACTGTCGCCCGATATTGCCGACTATTGCCATGAAGCAGGTATGGCAGTCAAAGCCCAACTAGAGCGTTAGGGCCCCGGGACCACAGCTTGGCGGGTTGAAGCCGGCATGAGGCCGCGCCAGCGGTGTTCTGCGGCGATTTGCTTGTGTTTCCGTTCAGCTTGTTTGCGGCGGGATTTCGGTGATACTTTTGCAGTTCACGGGAAAGACGAGGTCAATCTATTGAATACTCTGCAAAAATGGGCCGCCATCTGCGACGAGATGCAGGAAAGCTATCCGGTCCTTGCGACCCCGTTTCTTGCAGCCGAAAAGCGGTTCGGGCCTCGTTGGGTCGAGGAAGCGGTGCCGGCTATCGAGGGAATGTACGGCGACATCGGCAATCCCCTGTCGGATCGTCTGAAAGACGCCTTGGGTTGCTACGCCGAGTTCGCGAACGATTCCATGCGCCACCAGGTCATGTTCGAGCGAAGCGGAAAATATCGCGCGTCCAATTATGAGGAGGTGCGTACGGCGCTGTACGATAATGCCGACCACATGACTCAGAACTATCTGCCGGGCCTGTGGTTCTCGCATTACGTTTGGCCGCAGCACTACTTCACGCTGATCGGATTCACGAATTGCGTGTTGCCGCGGATCGAGGATGAGGGCGTATTCTTCGAAGTCGGTGTTGGTTGCGGCATGTACTCCAAGGTGACCCTGGACAACAAGCCGGGCATGCGGGGTATCGGCTTCGACATCAGCCAGCACTCGCTCGACTACACAGGCCGGGTGATGACGTCGTTCGGCTACGAATCCAGGTACAAGCTGGAAAATCGCGACATCCGCCACGGCTACCACGTCAAGGCGGATTTCCTGATCTGCCAGGAAGTCCTCGAACATCTGGAAAATCCGGCCGAGTTCTGCCGTTGGCTGTTCGACATGATCCGCCCGGGAGGACAGGCCTTCATCACCGCCGCGCTTAACGCGGGTCATTCCGACCACATCTTCCTCATTCGCCATCCGATCGAGGTCGAAAAGATGCTCACCGATGCCGGTTTCCAGATCACGCGCATTCAGGAAGAAACCGCGCCGGGTTCCAAGCCGCGCAATCTCACGCCCAGCCTCGCCGGCTTCCTCTGCGTAAAGCCGCTCTGACGATGACCAAGCTCGTCATCATCACGGGCACGAGCCGGGGACTGGGCAGGGCGCTCAAGCGGGAATTCGAGCGGGTCGGGTGGCGCGTGGCCGAATTGAACCGGCCCGCGTTCGATCTATCCGCGATCGACGTCGAAAAGCTCGATATCACGTTCACGTCGCTGCGCTCGGAACATCTTGATCGCGCGGTGTTCATCAACAACGCTGCGACGCAGCTCATAGCTGCCGCGGCATCGTTTGCGGCGACCGAGATTTCGCGTGAAATCACCGTCAACGTAACGTCCCCGATCATCGCGATCGCGTCGTTCCTGCGCCATTTCCCCGAAGGCGAAATCGCCAACGTGACGTCCGGAGCCGCGACCAAGGGAATACCGCATTGGTCGCTGTACTGCGCGGCGAAGGCCGCGCTCGAGGGCTATATCCGCGCCATCGAAGCGGAAGGACGGCGTGTGTTCAATCTCAACCCGGGCGTGATCGATACCGACATGCAGGCCGCTATCCGCCGCGCCGAATTCCCCGGCGTGCAAGACTTCATCGCCTTGAAGCAGGACGGGAAGTTGAGATCGTCGGATTCGGTAGCGAAAAATCTGGTGTGGATGATAGACCGCGCCGAATGAAGCGCTGGAGCGCGCCGGTCTTCGGGGTGAACGGCTCTCTTCCTGACCGAAGCCATGCGAGAGTTTCGACGCGCATCACATTGCAGCGCAGCGACGTTTTCCATCTTGCCAAATCGTCTGGACGGGCGGAGCATCCATGGTCGCCGACCCAATCATGGGCCGAGCTCCACAAGAAGGAGGCGGCGAATGGGACAAGACGTCAGAAGTCCCCGAGGTCCACGGTGCATCGCGCTGGTGGGCCCTTTCCAAAGCGGTAAAACCACTCTTCTCGAAGCAATCCTGGCGCGAACGGGTGCAATCCCCCGCGCCGGCAGCGTCGATGCCGGAACTTCCGTCGGCGACGCCACACCAGAGGCCCGTCATCACAAGATGACCGTTGGCCTGACTGCCGCCACCACGAGTTTCATGGGCGACAGCTACACCTTCCTCGACTGTCCCGGTTCCGTCGAATTTGCCCACGACATGCGCGCCGTGCTGCCCGCGGTCGATGCCGCGGTCGTGGTGTGCGAGGCCGACGAGAAGAAACTGCCGCAGCTGCAGATCATCCTGCGTGAGCTGGAAGAGTTGAAGATCCCGCGTTTCCTGTTCCTCAACAAGATCGACCGCGCCAGCCAGCGCATCCGCGAAACGCTCGCGACGCTGCAGCCCGCCTCGCGCGTGCCGTTGGTGCTGCGCCAGATCCCGATCTGGAAGGACGAGCTGATCGAGGGTTTCGTCGATCTCGCGCTCGAGCGCGCCTTCATCTATCGCGAGCACAAGGCCTCCGAGGTGATCGCGCTCGAGGGCGGCAACCTCGATCGTGAGAAGGAGGCCCGCTTCTCGATGCTGGAGAAACTCGCCGATCACGACGACGCGCTGATGGAGCAACTCCTGGAAGACATCCAGCCGCCGCGCGATGCCGTGTTCGACGATCTCGCCCGCGAACTGCGCGAAGGGCTGATCTGTCCCGTGCTGCTGGGCGCCGCGGCGCGCGAAAACGGCGTGCTGCGCCTGATGAAGGCGCTGCGCCACGAGACGCCGGGTGTGGCGGAGACCGCAAAGCGTCTCGGCCTTCCCGAGACCAAGGATGCGCTCGGCTACGTCTTCAAGACGCTGCATTCACAGCACGGCGGAAAACTGTCGCTGACGCGGCTGCTCTGCGGCCATCTCGACGACGGTGCGACGCTGCAATCCGCTGCCGGCGGTGCCGGGCGCATCTCCGGCATCCTCGCCGTCAACGGCGCCTACGACACCAAGCGGGCCTCAGCCGAAGCCGGCGACACCGTGGCGCTCGCCAAGGTCGACCCGATCAGGACCGGCGACACGGTCTCGAACGGCAAGACCCCGCCGGCTGCATTGGAGGTCGCCGAGCCGACGCCGCCGGTGCTCGCGATTTCGATCGCGGCCACCGATCGCAAGGATGACGTCAAGCTCGGCCAGGCGTTGACGCGGCTGCACGAGGAGGATCCTTCGCTCGTCATCGTGATGAACGCCCAGACCCACGACACCGTGCTGTGGGGCCAGGGCGAGATGCACCTCCGCGTCGCCGGCGAGCGGCTGCGCGACCGTTTCGGCGTCAAGATCGCCTCGCATCCACCTGCGATCGGCTACCAGGAGACCATCCGCAAGCCGATTGTCCAGCGCGGCCGCCACAAGAAGCAGTCCGGCGGCCACGGCCAGTTCGGCGACGTCGTGCTCGACATCAGGCCGTTGCCGCGCGGCGAGGGATTCAAGTTCGCCGAGAAGGTCGTCGGCGGCGCCGTGCCGCGCAACTACATCGGCGCGGTGGAAGAGGGCGTCGTCGACGGATTGACGCGCGGTCCGCTCGGCTTCCCCGTCACTGATGTGCAGGTGACGTTGACCGACGGCTCCTATCACAGCGTCGATAGCTCCGATCTCGCCTTCCGCACGGCGGCGCGGATCGGGCTCAACGAGGGCCTGCCGCAATGCCAGTCGGTGCTGCTGGAGCCGATCCACGTGGTCGAGATCGTCTGTCCCACGGAGGCCACCGCCAAGATCAACGCGATCCTGTCGGCGCGGCGTGGCCAGATCCTCGGCTTCGACACCCGCGACGGTTGGAGCGGCTGGGACTGCGTCCGTGCCATGATGCCGGAAGCCGAGATCGGCGAACTCATCGTCGAGCTGCGCTCGGCAACCGCCGGCGCCGGCAGCTTCACCCGTCAGTTCGACCACATGGCCGAAGTCACCGGCCGCGCCGCCGACCAGATCATCGCCGCGAATCAGCACGCGGCGTGATTGGCTTCGCGCGGTAAGGCGGTGCAACTCTCTAGCTCTCCCCCGCGCAAGCGGGGAGAGGTTAGCGGGCGTCTCGACGCGATGGCCTCGCCTGCGTGATCGTTGGCAATCCGGATTAAGACGGCTAGTTTGCTCCCTGTAATGGGGCGCATATTTCCATGCTGAGATCCCGCCGTAACCTGGCGCTGGCCTGCGCATTGAGCGCGCTTGCCGGTTATGTCGACGGTGCGGGCTTCTTGCATCTCGGTGGGCTCTTCGTCTCTTTCATGAGCGGTAATTCAACACGGCTCGGCGTCAGCTTGGCTGAGGGGCACTGGACCGGCGCGTCGGAAGCGGTCGGGCTGATCCTGCTGTTCGTCGTCGGCGCCGGTATCGGAGGCCTCATCGTTCATGGGAAGGGCCGCTATCGGCAATGCTGGGTGCTACTGGCGGAAGCCACGCTGCTGGCAGCGGCGGGCCTCGCCTATCTCTTCGGCGTGCCGTGGCTCGCGGTGATCGCGATGGTGCTGGCGATGGGCCTGGAGAACGCGGTTTTCCAGGTGGATGGCGGCCCCGGCATTGGGCTCACCTACATGACCGGTGCGCTGGTCAAGGTCGGCCAGCTCGCTGCAGCGGCGCTGACAGGCGGGCCGCGCTGGGCCTGGCTGCCAAACCTCCTGCTCTGGGCGTCGCTCGTCACCGGGGCCGCGGCCGGCGCCTTCGCTTATTCGGAGATCAGCCTCGCCGCGGTGTGGTTTGCCGCCGCGGCGGCCCTGTTGCTCGCCGCCATTGCGGTCATCTCGGTCCGGCGTACGCATCCTTGACAGGACGGCGGCAAGGCGAAATGAGATCGCTTGCAATCATGATCAAGGGACCCTGCAAGAGATGACCGCGCCCAAGACGCCCGCAGCCTGTTTGATCGGATGGCCGGCCGCGCATTCGCGCTCGCCGCTGATCCATCGCTATTGGTTGCGCACGCTCGGGATCGCGGGCGGGTATGTCATCGAGGCGGTTCCGCCCGATGATCTCAGAGACTTCGTGTTTCGGCTGTCGCTGCGCGGCTTCGTCGGCGCCAACGTCACCATCCCGCACAAGGAGGGCGTGCTGGCGCTATCGAAGCCCGATGCGCGTGCAACGGCCGTCGGCGCCGCCAACACGCTGTGGTTCGAGGATGGCGAGCTGCGCTCGACCAACACCGACGTCGAGGGCTTCATCGGCAATCTCGATGCCAGCGCGCCCGGCTGGGACGCGGCCGAGGAGGCACTTGTGCTCGGGGCCGGCGGCTCCTCGCGCGCGGTCGTGTTCGGCCTGCGCGAGCGGGGCATTGAGCGCATCCATCTCGCCAATCGCACCATGGCGCGGGCGGACACACTCGCAAGACAGTTCGGGCCGAACGTGCAGCCCGTGACATGGGACAGCATCAACGATGTCCTGCCGCGCGCAAGGCTTCTCGTGAACACGACCTCGCTCGGCATGCATGGCCAGCCTTCGCTCGACGTTGATGTGGCGCGCCTGCCGCAGACGGCCGTTGTCGCCGATCTCGTCTATGTCCCGCTGGTGACGCCGCTGCTTGCGGCGGCACAAGCGCGTGGCCTGAAGACCGCCGACGGGCTCGGCATGCTGCTGCACCAGGCCGTGCGCGGCTTCGAGCTGTGGTTCGGTCGGCGGCCCGAGGTCACCGCCGATTTGCGCGCGCTGGTCGAGGCCGATCTCACAAAGACTTGAGAGGATCGCGGCGAATAGCACACCATCTCCGGAGTTCTACCCCGTGGGGACAATCGGAGACCGAAATGACTATTCAACGCGCTACTTTCACACGTCCACTTCTCGCCGTCGCGATGGTGGCCCTCTCGACTTACTGCGCCTTCGCGCAAAGGGCGCCGGTGCCGACGCGCGTGCGCGGCACGATCGAGAGCGTCAACGGCGACACCATGCAGGTCAAGTCGCGCAGCGGCGAAGATTTCAAGCTTCACCTCGCCGCTGACGTGAATGTCTCGGGCATTACCAAGATTTCACTCGCCGACATCAAGCCGGGCTCGTTCATCGGCGCGACCACCGTGCCGGGGCCGGATGGCGGCCAGAACGCGGTTGAGGTCCACGTGTTTCCGGAGAGCATGCGCGGCACCGGCGAGGGCTCGCGGCCCTGGGACCTCAAGCCCAACTCCAGCATGACCAATGCGACCGTCGCCGAGAGCGTGGTCGGCAATGACGGGCACACGCTGCTGGTCAAGTACAAGGACGGCGAGAAGAAGGTGTTCGTCGCCGACAACACCCCGGTGGTGACCTTCGTGCCCGGCGACAAGTCCGAGTTGAAGGCGGGCGCCAAGGTCATCGCCTTCATGAAGCAATTGCCGGACGGCTCGTTCGAGACCAACCGTGTCAGCGTCGGCCGCGACGGCCTGACGCCGCCGATGTGAGGGGCGTAGCTATAGCGCGCAATCGTCGCCACAAACCCCGCTGTCGTCCCGGAAAGCGTAAGCGCCGATCCGGGACCCATAACCACGGGGTGAAGTTTGGCGAAGGCTGATAACTCCGAGTCCCCGTAACCACTCCCGTCTGTGGCTATGGATCCCGGATCGGCGCGCGCTTAGAGCGCGCTTGTCCGGGACGACGGCGGAGTTTATTGGCATCGGCTCTCGATCACGTCGCGAGACGGCACTGCCGCTGCGCCTCACACCGCAATGATATGATCGTCGATCTCGTCGATCCCATTGACGCCGCACAGGCCCATGGTGGTGAGCAGCTCCTTCTGGATGATGTCGATCGCCTTGGCGACGCCGGCCTGGCCGCCGGCGCCGAGGCCATAGGCGTAGGCGCGGCCGATCATGCAGGATTTTGCGCCGAGCGCGAGCGCGCGCATCACGTCCTGGCCGGAGCGGATGCCGCCGTCGAACATGATCTCCATCTTCTCGCCGACCGCGTCCGCAATCTCCGGCAGCACCTCGATCGAGGATGGCGCACCGTCGAGCTGACGGCCGCCATGGTTGGAGACGACGAGGGCCTGCGCGCCGGTCTTGGCGGCTTCCTCCGCGTCCTCGACGTCCAAAATGCCCTTGATGATGAGCTTGCCGGGCCAGATGCTGCGGACCCACTCGACGTCCTTCCAGCTCAGCGACGTGTCGAACTGCGACGCCGTCCATTCGGCGAGGCGGTTGAGATCCTCGGTGTTCTTCACGTGTCCCGCGATGTTGCCGAAGGTGCGGCGCTTGCCTTGCAGCACGCCGGAGACCCAGGCGGGCTTGCTGGCGAAATCCAGCAGTTTCGACAGCGACCATTCCGGCGGCACCGTCATGCCGTTCTTGATGTCGGCATGGCGCTGGCCGATCACCTGCAGGTCGACGGTCAGCACCAGCGCGCTGCACTTGGCTGCCATCGCCCGCTGGATCAATTCCTTGATGAAGCCGCGGTCCTTCATGACGTAGAGCTGGAACCAGAACGGCTTCTCGACATTGGCGGCGATGTCCTCGATCGAGCAGATCGACATCGTCGATTGCGTGAACGGGATGCCGGCGGCCTGCGCGGCGCGGCAGGCGTAAATCTCGCCGTCGCCATGCTGCATGCCTAAAAGACCGACGGGCGCCAGGATCAGCGGCATGGTCGAGGGCTCGCCGAGGATCGTGGTCGAGGTGTCGCGCTTGGAGACGTCGACCAGGATGCGCTGGCGGAACTTGATCGCCTGCATGTCCTCGCGGTTGGCGCGCAACGTCTCCTCGGCATAGGAGCCGCGGTCGCAATAGTCGAAGAACGCCTTCGGCACGCGGCGCTTATGCAGCGCGCGAAGATCGTCGATACAGGTGATGTGCTTCATGAACGTTTTCCCCGGCCCGTCTTGTATCAAGAGTCTTGCATCGGAAGATCGAGGGGTCATCTAGCATGGTTGGATGCACAGCCAAATCGTTTGAGAGGAGGGCGTCATGACGAGGCCGCACGCGGGACCTTCGCCGGAAGAGATCAAGGAGAAACGTGATCTCGAGGAAGCGCTGGAAGAAGGCCTGGAAGAGACCTTCCCGGGCTCCGATCCCGTCAACGTCACCCAGCCCGCGCCGAGCCGCGGGGACCGTCATGTGAAGCGCAGCGACTAAGGCCGAGTTCCCTGGGGTTCCGCTCTGTTCCGCTATTCCCCGAGGAAATATAGTGTTAACAATACGTTATCGGAGCGGCGGTACGCTTGGTTCCGTAACGATTTATCATATTTTTTGAAGCCAAGTTTGCCGCGATAGCTTTATAAGACCTCAGCACATCAGGGATGCGGGGCCCGTTCGGGCAGCCCGTGGTTGCAGAGGGGATCCCTGGTTGTTGCGTGGGGGACGATATGAGCCGCAAATATTTCGGGACGGACGGGATCCGGGGCCGCGCCAATGGTCTGATCACGCCGGAGCTCGCGCTCAAGGTCGGCCAGGCCGCAGGCCTTGCGTTTCAGCGCGGTGACCACCGCCACCGGGTCGTGATCGGCAAGGACACCCGCCTGTCCGGCTACATGATCGAATACGCGATGGTCGCGGGCTTCACCTCGGTCGGCATGGACGTGCTGCTGGTCGGCCCGATGCCGACGCCGGCGGTCGCGATGCTGACCAAGTCGATGCGCGCCGATCTCGGCGTGATGATCTCGGCCTCGCACAATCTGTTCGAGGACAACGGCATCAAGCTGTTCGGACCGCAGGGCTTCAAGCTCTCCGACGACGTCGAGAGGCAGATCGAGCAGTTGCTCGACGAATCCCTCGACAAGCGGCTGGCGCAGAGCGCGAGCCTCGGCCGCGCCCGCCGCATCGACGGCGTGCATGACCGCTACATCGAATTCGCCAAGCGCACGCTGCCGCGCGATCTGTCGCTGGACGGCCTGCGCGTCGTGGTCGATTGCGCCAATGGCGCCGCCTACAAGGTGGTGCCGGAGGCGTTGTGGGAGCTGGGTGCCGACGTCGTGCCGATCGGCGTCGAGCCCGACGGCTTCAACATCAACAAGGAATGCGGCTCCACCTCGCCGGAAGCGCTCTCGAAGAAGGTGCGCGAGATGCGCGCCGACATCGGCATCGCGCTCGACGGCGACGCCGATCGCGTCATCCTGGTCGACGAGCGCGGCCACATCGTCGACGGCGACCAGCTGCTCGCGGTGATCGCGCAGAGCTGGAAGGAAGACGGCCGGCTGTCACGGCCGGGCATCGTCGCGACCGTGATGTCCAATCTCGGCCTCGAGCGCTTCCTGAAAGGGCAGGGGCTCGATCTCGTCCGCACGCCGGTCGGCGACCGCTATGTTCTCGAGCAGATGCTGAACGGCGGCTACAATCTCGGCGGCGAGCAGTCCGGCCACATCATCCTGTCCGACTATGCCACCACCGGCGACGGCTTCGTTGCGGCGTTGCAGGTGCTGGCGGTGGTGCAGAAGCTGCGCCGGCCGGTCTCGGAGGTTTGCCATCGCTTCGATCCGCTGCCGCAGATCCTCAAGAACGTCCGCCACAAGGGCGGCAAGCCGCTCGACAATTCCGACGTCAAATCGGCGATCTCCGACGGCGAGAAGCGCCTCAACGGCCACGGCCGTCTGCTGATCCGCTCCTCCGGCACCGAGCCGGTGATCCGCGTCATGGGCGAGGGCGAGGACCGCATCCTGGTCGAGGACGTTGTCGACACCATCGTCTCGGCGCTCGGCCAGGCGGCGGCGTAAGGTCAGGCGCGAGCGGGGTGGGGTGATCTCACCCCACGGACAGTATCGTAGGGTGGGCAAAGCGAAGCGTGCCCACGCGTCTGTTGCCGTATCGGACAGGTGGTGGGCACGGCGCGTTGCGCCTTTGCCCAACCTACGATTCCTGTTTCTTGGCGATTTCCTAAACCCTCATGATGAGGAGCCCGCCGAAAGTGGGCGTTTCGAACCATGCAGGCCCTGCTGCTTCACATCGCAACCGCGATACGACGCGCATCCCAGCCATAAGCGATTGGCGGTGGTTCCGTCGCCGCCTGCATCGTATTGAGCTTGTCGCGGCAATCTGCCGCGCCTGGATCGCTCCGTTGAATAAGCCCGTCGTCGTCTCCGAGGAAACACTGACCGAGCCCGTCGTCGTCAGCGACGTGGCGCCTGCCAAGGCAGCGGGGCCGGCCTATGTCGTGCTCGCGGGGATCAGCTTCTCGCACTTCCTCAACGACACCATGCAGTCGCTGATCGCCTCGGTGTATCCGATCCTGAAGGACACCTATGCGCTGGACTTCGCGCAGATCGGCATGATCACGCTGGCGTTCCAGTTCACGGCCTCGCTGCTCCAGCCGGTGGTCGGCCACTACACCGACAAGAAGGCGCAGCCCTATTCGCTGTCGATCGGCATGGCCTCGACCTTCTTCGGCCTGTTGCTGCTGAGCGCCGCACACCAATATCTCGTCATTCTCGTCGCCGCCGCGCTGGTCGGTCTCGGCTCGGCGGTGTTTCATCCCGAATCCGCGCGGATCGCGCGGCTCGCCTCCGGCGGCCGCTACGGCTTTGCGCAATCGGTATTCCAGCTCGGCGGCAGCTTCGGCACCTCGATGGGCCCCGTGCTCGCCGCGCTGATCGTCGTGCCGTTCGGGCAGGGCAGCATCGCCTGGTTCTCCTCGATCGCCTTTCTCGCGATCCTCATCCTCTGGCGCATCGGCCGCTGGTATGCGCCGCAGATCACGGCGAAGAAGGCAGCCGCGGTTCATGCCCAGCCGGGCGGGCCGAGTTCGCGCCGCGTCGCGCTTGCGCTGCTCGTGCTGGTCGCGCTGCTGTTCTCAAAACAGCTCTACGTCTCGAGCCTGTCGAGCTACTACATCTTCTATCTGATCGACCGTTTCGGCGTGTCGACGCAGGCTGCGCAAATCTATCTCTTCGTCTTCCTTGCCGCGAACGCCGTCGGCGCATTTCTCGGTGGTCCCCTGGGCGATCGCTTCGGCCGCAAGATCGTGATCTGGATCTCGATCCTCGGGGCGCTGCCGTTCACGCTGGCGCTGCCCTATGCCGGACTCTACGCAAGCGCAGTGCTGTCAGTCATCATCGGCCTGATCATCTCCTCGACCACGTCGTCGATCATCGTGTTCGCGCAGGAGCTGGTGCCGCATCGCTTCGGCATGATCTCCGGCGTGTTCTTCGGCGTCGCCTTCGGCATCGGCGGCCTGGGAGCCGCGGTGCTCGGCAAGCTCGCCGACCACACCTCGATCGAGTTCGTCTACCAGGTCTGCGCTTATCTGCCGGCGATCGGGCTGCTTGCCGTGTTCCTGCCGAAATTGCCGCGGCACGTGCGTTAACGCATTCTCTCTCGCCACGTCGCGGTTTTACACATCGTTAGGAATTGCGGCGACGCCGTTGCATTTGGCGCGGCATTCCTGCAACGCTCGCGCGGCGCTCGCGTGTGCGGTCAGAAAAAATCAACCTTAAAAATTAGGGTTAAGCGGCGCTTAAGCATTTGATGCCATCGTCCCGGTCGTGAGTTTCCAGAACGTGAGGCGTCTGCATTTTGCCTCACCGGCCATAAGGACGAAGCCAAATGCGTAGCGTTAAGTCTCTCCTTGCCGCGGGTGCGGCAACCCTGATCTCGTCGATGGCGTTCGCCGCCGACATGCCGATCGCGGCGCCGCCCCCCATGTACGCGCCGCCGGCTCCGCCCGCCGATTTCGGCGGCTGGTATCTGCGCGGCGACATCGGCTTCAGCAATCAGAAGGTGAAGCAGCTTAACCCGAGCTTCGTCGACCCCGGCATCAGCATCGCCTCCACACAAGGTCTCGGCTTCGACACGGCCGGCATCTTCGGTCTCGGCGCCGGCTACAAGTTCAACAACTGGTTCCGCGCGGACGTGACCGGTGAGTATCGCGGCAACGCCAATCTGCACGGGCTCCAGATCATCAATTTCAACGGCGTTCCCGCCTTTACCGACGAGTATCATGGCAGCAAGTCGGAATGGCTGGTGCTTGCCAACGCCTATGTCGATCTCGGCACCTGGTGGTGCGTCACGCCGTTCATCGGTGCGGGCATCGGTGCTTCGCGCAACACCATCTCGAACTTCCAGGACATCAACACGCCGAACGGCGGTGTCGCTTATGCGCCGACCGCCTCGCAATGGAACTTCGCTTGGGCCGCGCATGCCGGTCTCGCCTACAAGGTCAATCCGAGCCTCACGCTCGAACTGGCGTATCGCTACGTCGATCTCGGCGACGGCGTCACCGGTACTCTCAGCGACTTCACCGGCCTCAACCGCGGCCGCACCATGCAGTTCAAGGACATCACCTCGCACGACCTGAAGTTCGGCGTGCGCTGGGATCTCAGCAGCCCGCCGGTCTACGCGCCGCCGCTCGTCACCAAGGGCTGATCGACAGTTCGATCGCTTAGGACTTCTTAACGGCGCGGGATCATCCCGCGCCGTTTTGCTTTGCGTATTTTTCATGGCGAGTGGCGACGAAGGCGCCTGACGCAATCATTGGTTAAGGTTAACGGGCCATGATCATCGCAACAGTTCGAGTCCGATGGAGCGTTACGATGCGTAGGCTGATGGTGGCGGCAGCGATGTTGGGGACGGTGTCTGCCGCGCACGCGGCTGACATGCCGGATCTGCCGATCCTGCGCGGCAGCTTCACCGACGGTCTGACGAGATCCGCCGTCAACTGGCAAGGTTCGTATTTCGGAGCGCAGGCCGGCTATGGCTCGTCCGACGAGAACTTCAATGGCTCGACCAGCAACATGATGGCGGCACTGCTGGCCGATACGTTGATCGAGAGCTCGATGGGTGTATCCCAGTGGAATCTCGGACTGGGCAAGGCCTCGCAGCGCACCACCGGTTACGGCGCCTTCGTCGGCTACAATGCGCAGTGGGACGACGTCGTGCTGGGCATCGAAGTGAGCTGGCTGCATGGCAAGTTCGGGGGGATGTCGTCGGCTAGCGAAAGGCGCGTCAGCGCTACTGCACTGGCCGACGGTAATTTCCATGACGTCACGGCGACGTCCACATCTTCAATCAGCATCAGCGACATCGGAACGTTCCGCGGCCGCGCCGCCTACGCATGGGGATGTTTCCTGCCTTACATGTTTGCGGGTCTCGCGCTCGGCAATGCGGACATTGTGCGCACTGCCTACGTGCAGGATCGCGTGAGCGCGACCCAGTTGGGAGTCTACACGCCGCTGGCTCCGTTGAGTTCGACGGAGGCCCAGCACAATCACCTGATCTACGGCTATACCGCTGGTCTCGGTGTTGATGTCAATCTGGTCGGCGGCTTGTTCATGCGTGCGGAGTACGAATATATCCGCTTCGCCTCCCAGGTCGATACCAGCATCAACACCGTCCGCGCCGGTCTCGGCTACAAGTTCTGACGCGCACGCCGCGGTTGACAGCTCCGCGCCGTCCTGATGCTCTGTCGCCAGACGCAGGGTGGCAGCGATGAAGATCTACGGCGATAGCAATTCCGGCAATTGTCTCAAGGTGAAGTGGGTCTGCGACAAGCTCGCATTGCCCTACCAATGGATTGAGATCGACACCCGCAAGGGCGAGACACGCACGCCGCAATTCCTGGCGATGAACGGTGCCGGCCAGGTGCCGACCGTCGCATTCGACGACGGCCGCACGCTGGCGCAGTCCAATGCCATCATCCGCTATCTCGCCCGCGACAGCGCGCTCGTTCCGCGCGACGCCTTCACTGCGGCCAAGATGGACGAATGGCTGTTCTGGGAGCAGTACAGCCACGAGCCCTATATCGCGGTGTGCCGCTTCCTCCTGGTCTATCTAGGCAAGGACGCATCCGAGCTCGATTCCGAGAAGGTCAAGCGTGGCTATGCGGCGCTCGACCGGATGGAGCAGCATCTTTCGGCCACCCGCTTCTTCACCGGTGAAGCGGTTTCGCTCGCGGATGTCTCGCTGCTCGCCTACACCCGCGTTGCGCACGAAGGCGGCTTCGATCTCGGTCGCTTTGCGGCCGTTCGCCGATGGATCGGCGAGGCCGAAGCCTTTCTCGGCCTTCCGCCGGCGCGTTGAGCCTGGAGTTCCCCACATGACTGCGAAGTCCGTCTCCATCCGCCGCGCGCGCCGCGACGACGTCGCGGCGATCGTCGCGATGCTGGCCGACGATCATCTGGGTCGCGCCCGCGAGCGCGTGGAGGATCCGCTGCCTGCGACTTACTACGAGGCGTTCGAGCGCATCATGCGAGATTCGAATCTTCAGCTCGTGGTCGCCGAGAGCGAGGGCAGGGTGGTCGGCTGCCTGCAACTCGCGATCCTGCCGGGGCTGAGTTCGCAAGGCGGCTCGCGCGGCCTGCTCGAAGACGTCCGCGTTGCCACCGATTGTCGCAGCCGGGGCATCGGCGAGCAGCTGGTGCAATGGGCGATCGCGGAAGCCAGGGCGCGCGGCTGCAATCTGGTCGAATTGCTGACGCATCAGACGCGCGTCGATGCGCAGCGCTTCTACACGCGGCTTGGATTTGCAGCGAGCCACGTCGGCATGACTGTTCGCTTTTGAGGCAGCTCGTCGCGGCCTTTGCGCAAGCTGCGAAATCGGATCGCATGTTCGTTCGCATTAAGGGCTGATAAACTACCCGTCCGTCGTTCACGTTTCTCCGGGAACGAACGGTGCTACGGGACGTCAGACACCGGGCTCGGTCGGTTCGGGGATTTCGATGACAAGCTATTCACTGATCAAGGTCGGCAACGACTATGTCGTGCAGGCCGACGACAAATGCATTTTGAAAGTCGGCAGCCGCCGTCGCGCCGCGCAACTGATCAGCGAGGCGACGGATTTGCTGAATGCCCTGGCTGCGGCGGAATCTCCCGAGAAACCCGTGGAAGCGCCATCACTCGCGCGTGAGGCCCCGGAACTTCCTTGACTGCCCTTCCCGATTCCCGTATCAGCCGCGGCGGGACACCTCCCCCCAACGGGAGGCTTACTATCTGGAAGGGTAGATCATGACTGTAGCGAAGCCCGCTTCGCGGCCGAACGTGCCGCATTTCTCCTCCGGCCCCTGCGCCAAGCGCCCCGGCTGGAACGCCCAAAATCTCAAGGACGCAGCCCTCGGCCGTTCGCATCGCGCGAAGGTCGGCAAGACCAAGCTCAAGCTCGCGATCGATCTGACGCGCGAAGTGCTCGAGGTCCCCGCCGATTACCGCATCGGCATCGTGCCGGCCTCCGATACCGGGGCGGTCGAGATGGCGCTGTGGTCGCTGCTCGGTGCGCGGCCCGTCACCACGCTCGCCTGGGAATCCTTCGGCGAGGGCTGGGTCAGCGACATCGTCAAGGAATTGAAGCTCAAGGACGTCACCAAGCTGAACGCGGCCTACGGTGAGATTCCCGATCTTTCCAAGGTGGACCCCAAGAGCGACGTCGTCTTCACCTGGAACGGCACCACGTCAGGCGTGCGCGTGCCGAACGCGGACTGGATCAGCGCGAGCCGCGAAGGCCTGACCATTTGCGACGCGACGTCCGCTGCGTTTGCGCAAGCTCTCGACTGGGCCAAGCTCGATGTCGTCACGTTCTCCTGGCAGAAGGCGCTCGGCGGCGAAGCCGCGCACGGCATGCTGATCCTGTCGCCGCGTGCGGTGGAGCGGCTCGAGACCTACAAGCCGGCCTGGCCGCTGCCGAAGATCTTCCGCATGACCAAGGGCGGCAAGATCAACGAAGGCATCTTCGTCGGCGAGACCATCAACACGCCCTCGATGCTCTGCGTCGAGGACTATCTCGACGCGCTGAACTGGGCCAAGTCGATCGGCGGCCTCAAGGCGCTGGTCGCGCGGGCCGACGCCAACACCAAGGTGCTCGCCGACTGGAAGGCGAAGACGCCGTGGATCGACTTCCTGGCCAAGGACGCCGCGATCCGCTCCAACACCTCGGTGTGCCTGAAGTTCACCGATCCCGCGATCACCTCGCTCTCCGAGGACGCGCAGGCCGACTTCTCCAAGAAGCTGGTTGCGCTGGTCGAGAAGGAAGGCGCCGGCTACGACTTCGCCTATTACCGCGACGCGCCGGCCGGCCTGCGCATCTGGTGCGGCGCCACCGTCGAGGCCAAGGACGTCGAGCTGCTGACGCAGTGGATCGACTGGGCCTTCGCCGAGATCAAGGCGCAGCTCGCCAAGGCGGCCTAATGTTCTGACCCTCCCCTGGAGGGGGAGGGTCGACGCACCGGCGAGCATGATCCGGAAAAGTGGTCTCCGGTTTTCCGACGAGATCATGCTCAAACAAGACGGTGCGGCGGGGTGGGGTGATCTCTCCACACGGCGCACCGGCGATTTTCTTGTTTGCAGCTTCACCCCACCCCCGGCGCTTCGCGCCGACCCTCCCCCTCCAGGGGAGGGTGTGAAGGACACATCCCCATGACCAAACCCAAAGTTCTCATTTCCGACGCGCTCTCACCCGCTGCCGTGCAGATCTTCAGGGATCGCGGCATCGAGGTCGACTTCCAGCCCAACCTCGGCAAGGAAAAGGACAAGCTCGCCGAGATCATCGGCAATTACGACGGCCTTGCGATCCGCTCCGCCACCAAGGCGACCGCCAAGATCATCGACAAGGCCACCAACCTCAAGGTGATCGGCCGCGCCGGCATCGGCGTCGACAATGTCGAGATACCCGCCGCCACGGCGAAGGGCATCATCGTGATGAACACGCCGTTCGGCAATTCGATCACGACCGCCGAGCACGCCGTCACGCTGATGCTGGCGCTGGCCCGCGAGATCCCGCAGGCCGACGCCTCGACCCAGGCCGGCAAGTGGGAGAAGAACCGCTTCATGGGCGTCGAGATCACCGGCAAGGTGCTCGGGGTGGTCGGCTGCGGCAATATCGGCTCGATCGTCGCCGACCGCGGCCTCGGCCTGCGCATGAAGGTGATCGCGTTCGATCCGTTCCTGTCGCCGGAGCGCGCCAAGGACATCGGCGTCGAGAAGGTCGATCTCGATGATCTACTCAAGCGCGCCGACTTCATCACCTTGCATACCCCGCTCACCGAGAAGACGAAGAACATCATCGACGCGGCCGCGATCGCCAAGATGAAGAAGGGCGTGCGCCTGATCAACTGCGCGCGCGGCGGCCTCGTCGACGAGCAGGCGGTGGTCGATGCGTTGAATTCCAAGCACATCGCCGGCGCAGCCTTCGACGTGTTCGTCGAGGAGCCCGCGAATGCGAACGTGCTGTTTGGCCATCCCAACGTAATCTGCACGCCGCATCTCGGCGCCTCCACTACCGAGGCGCAGGAGAACGTCGCGCTGCAGGTTGCCGAACAGATGTCGGACTATCTGTTGTCCGGCGCGATCTCCAACGCCATCAACTTCCCCTCGATCACCGCCGAAGAGGCGCCGAAGCTGAAACCCTTCATCGCGCTTGCCGAGAAGCTCGGTTCCTTCGCCGGCCAACTCACCGAGACCGGCATCTCGAAGGTCACGATCACCTATGAGGGTCATGTCGCGGAGATGAAGATCAAGGCGCTGACCTCCGCCGTGCTGTCCGGCCTGCTGCGGCCGATGCTGGGCGAGGTCAACGTGGTGTCGGCGCCCGTCGTCGCCAAGGAACGCGGCATGGTGGTCGACGAGGTGACCCGCGCCGCGCAGAGCGATTATGAAAGCCTGATCACAGTGACGGTCGCGACGGAACGCCAGGAGCGTTCGGTCTCCGGCACCGTGTATCATGACGGCAAGCCGCGCCTGGTCGACATCAAGGGCATCCGCGTCGACGCCGAGTTCGGCAAGTCGATGATCTACGTCACCAACGAGGACAAGCCGGGCTTCATCGGCAAGTTCGCAAGCCTCTTGGGCGACGCCAAGATCAACATCGCGACCTTCCATCTCGGCCGCGTCGAGCAGGGCGGCGATGCGATCGCGCTCATCGAGGTCGACGGCGCGGTGCCGGCCGACGTGCTCGCCAAGGTGCAGGCGCTGCCGCAGGTCAAGCAGGTCAAGGCGCTGACGTTCTGATCGCACTCTCACCACTTGCATCATGGCCGGGCTTGACCCGGCCATCCACACCTTGCCTTGCGCGCAGAAAGACGTGGATGCCCGGGACGAGCCCGGGCATGACGTGTGGATAGCGTGATGCCCGCATAGATATTCCGACCCGCGGAACAACGTCGCCTTCGACACCGGAGGCGGCGTTTTTATTTTCCCCGCGCCTGACCAACTTTGTGTACCAATGGCGCCAAGAACGCCTCGTAACCACGCTCCGTTCAAAATCGTTCGAAAAGGGAGAAAACACATGCGTGAAGCCGTCATCGTTTCCTATGCACGCACGGGCCTTGCGAAGTCCGGCCGCGGCGGGTTCAACATCACGCCGCCGATGTCGCTCGCGGCGCACGCCATCCAGCACGCGGTGGACCGCGCCGGTGTCGACAAGGACTATGTCGAGGACTGCTATCTCGGCAATTGCGCCCATGGCGCGCCGAACATCGGCCGCCAGGCCGCGCTGCTCGCGGGTCTGCCGAAGACCACCGCCGGCGTCTCGGTGAACCGGTTCTGCTCCTCGGGGCTCCAGACCATCGCGATGGCCGCCAACTCGATCCGCTCCGACGGCGCGGACTGCATCGTCGCCGGCGGCGTCGAGAGCATCTCGATGCCCGGCGGCGGCTCGCCGAAGGAATCGATCGATCCTGAATTGCTCAAGGTCGCCCCTGACATCTTCATGGCGATGATCGACACCGCCGACATCGTCGCCGAGCGCTACAAGCTCAGCCGCGAATACCAGGACGAGTTCTCGCTGGAATCGCAGCGCCGCATGGCCGCGGCCCAGCAGGCGAACAAGTTCAAGGACGAGATCGTCCCGATGAAGACCAAGATGAAGGTGATCGACAAGCAGACCAAGGCCGAGAGCATCGTCGACTACGTCGTCGACCGCGACGAGTGCAACCGGCCCGAGACCACGATGGAAGGTCTCGCCAAGCTCGAGCCGGTGAAGGGCCCCGGCAAGTTCGTCACCGCCGGCAATGCCAGCCAGCTCTCGGACGGCGCCGCGGCCGTGGTGCTGATGGAGGCCAAGGACGCCGAGAAGCGCGGCCTCAAGCCGCTCGGCCGCTTCGTCGCCTGGGCCACCGCCGGCTGCGAGCCCGACGAGATGGGCATCGGCCCGGTGTTCGCGATTCCGAAGCTGCTCAAGCGCACCGGCCTCAAGATCGACGACATCGATCTGTGGGAGCTCAACGAGGCCTTCGCCAGCCAGTGCCTGTATTGCCGCGACGAGCTGGGCATCGATCCCGCCAAGTACAATGTCAATGGCGGCTCGATCGCGATCGGTCATCCCTTCGGCATGACCGGCGCACGTCTCACCGGCCATCTCCTGCAGGAAGGCGCGCGCCGCAAGGCGAAGTGGGGCGTGGTGACCATGTGCATCGGCGGCGGCCAGGGCGGCGCCGGGCTGTTCGAAATCTATAGCTGAGTTAAGCTGCAGGAATGCGAAAGGGCACGGCGCGAGCCGTGCCCTTTTTGTTTGGGCGTTGAGCTATACGAAACGGACGAGACTGCCGCGGCGGTCGTCTGCGCAAGCTAATGGTCGGGCTTCTCGCGCGTGATGACGCCGGTCTTGGGGTCGGCATGGAATTCCATCTTCTGTCCGTTCTTGATGCCTTCGCCCTCCCACCGGCCGTCGTCGGCTTCGAGCTTGGTCACCTGGGTGTAGCCGGACTCCATAGCCTTGGCCTTCACTTGCTCCATCGGCATCCAATCCGGTCCGGGTTGATCTGCTCTCGCTGCCGAGCCGAGGGCGAGGAAACCGGCGACCATGAGTATGGCAAGCTTCATGAGAGTCTCCTTTGTAAGAGGCTTCAACGGCAACGCCGACAGTGTGTTCCTCCCACGCTGGCCAATTTAGGGCATTCGGCGTTCCGTCCCCTCACGCCCTCGCCAGCGCCGGCGCGAACACCACCTCGATCAGCGTGCCGGAATGTCCCGCGCTCTTGATGTTGAACCGGGCACGGTTGGCTTCGACCAGCGCCTTGGTCAGCGACAGGTTCAGCGCCGCGCTGTCCGCGGCGTCGCCCGGCGGCGGGGTGCGGAACGGCTCCATCGCGGCGGCGACCTCGCGCTCGCTGAGGCCGTGGCCGGTGTCGCGGATGCGAAGGGCGATCTCGCCGCGATCGGTCAGCGCGGTCGAGACGATGACCTGGCCGCCGGCGCTGGCGAGCCGGATCGAGTTCGAGATCAGGTTCATGGTGATCTGCCGCATCGCGCGCGCGTCCACTGTCACCTGCGGCAGCGCATGCGCGAGCGAGGTGCGGATGATGATGCGCTCGCGGTTGGCCTGCGGCTGCATCACCACGACGCAGGCCTCGACCAGGTCGTTGAGATTGAGGTTGGCGAAGTTGAGGTCGAGCTTGCCGGTCTCGATCCGCGACAGCTCCAGCAAATTGTCGATGATCGCGATGACGCGCTCGCCGGAGGCGCGGATGTCCTTCATGTATTCGCCGTAGCGCTCGTTGCCGAGCGTGCCGAACCGTTCGGAGATCATCACCTCGGCAAAGCCGATGATGGCGTTGAGGGGGGTGCGGATCTCGTGGCTGATCCGCGCCAGCATGTCGGCCTTGGCGCTCGCCGCGCCGTCGGCGAGACGGCGGGCTTGCGTCAATTCGCTCTCGCCCTTCTTGCTCTGGGAGAGATCGCGGAACACGGCGAAGAAATTCGGCCCGTCCGGCCGCGTCCGGCCCATGATCATCGCGAGCGGAATGACGCCGCCCTTCTTCTCGCGGCCAAGCACCTCGCGGCCGTGATCGAGCAGGCTCGCAATGTCCTGGCTCTTCACGCTGTCGAGATAGTCGGCGACGATCTGCTGGCTCTCGGGCGCGAACAGCGTCACCAGGTTCTGCTCGAGCAGCGCCGCGCCGTCATAGCCGAACAGCGCCTCGGCGCTGCGGTTGCAGGCGTGGATGTTGCCTTCGGCATCGAACATCACGATGCCCTCGGCCGTGGTGTCCAGGATCGCGGCGAGATCCTCGGCTTCGGCATCGCCGGCCGCGGGCTCGAGGTCGGGGGCATAGGGGAAGGACTCTGCGACAACAGGCTCGACGAGGACAGGCTCGGCGATGCCAGGCGCAGCCTGCGGCAGCGCGCAGATCAGCGCATGCGCGCCATCGCCGTCCCAGTCGATCGTGTGCAGATGCGCTTCGGTGGTCGCAAGCGGCTGCTCGCCGTTGGCGACCGTCGCGCTGATCGTCACCGGCGTGCCGCCTTGCGACGTGCTGCTGGCCGTGGACACGCCGGGCTCGACATAGAGTGCGTCCAGCCCGCCGGCATCCTCCAGCGCGCCAAGGTTTGCATAGCCCATGCGCGCGAGGAAGGCGGGATTGGCGTAGAGCAGGCGATCGAGGCGATAGATCAAAATGCCCGTCGGCAACAGGTCGAGCAGCGCGCGGTCGCGCGCGGGCGCGCCGCGTGCGGGCGGGGCGGGCTCGATCAGCCATTCGGCTGCGGCTTGCGCCGCCGCAGGCTCCGGCGCCGATGGTTCGGGCGAAATCTCCGCGGCCGGCGGTTCGGATGTATCAGCCGCGACCAGTTCGCGCTCGCGTTCGAGGCGTTCGGACAATTGCCGGGCGAGCTCGTTGAACGCGCTGTTCTCGACCGGCGTCAGCGTCGGCGCTCTCTGGTCACCTTGTGAGCGGGGATCGCCGCCGGGCGGACGGAACGGCACGACATTGGGAGGCGTTTCCACTGGCGTTTCCGGATCGGTTGGGTGTGAATTCGCGTCGGTTGCGGGTTCGGGCAGTTCGGCGACAGGCTCAGATACAGGCTCAGGTGATGGCTCAGGCTCGGGCGGCGTGATCGGCGGAGGCGGCGTCGCTGCTTCTGCCTCCGGCTCATCCTTGGCCTCCGGATCGGGGTGCGGTTCGATGACATCGGCGGACAGGCCATGCTGCGCTGGTGGTTCGACCCGCTGCTCGAATCGCCTGAGCGCTTCGAGCCGGTTGAGGCCGTCGAGATCACGGCAGACGCCAAAGCCCTTGAAGCCGGCGAAGTTGCGCTCGCGGTCATAGACGGGAAGACCGGCAAGCTCGACCGGCAAATGCTCGCCGCCATCGGCCGGCCAGTTCACAGTGATGCCCGCCCAGGTGTCGTGGCTTTCGAGCGCCTGCGCGATGCGGCTTTCAGGATCGAGCGAGAATATTGCGGCGATCTCGCGCCAGGGGCGGCCGAAGCCGGCGGCGGTGCGCGCGCCCATCAGCTGGATGAATTCGTCGGAGAGAAGCACAAAGCGGCCCTCGGCATCCATCTGCCAGAGGAAGCGCAGCGGATGCTGACGCGGTGCGGGCGGCTCTCGGCCCAACAGCGGGGCGACCATGCCTGACGTGATCGGCGCGGCCTGCGGCGACACAATGGCTTGCGAATAGTTTTCAACCGGAGTTTTGGCTGCGGTCTCGACGGTCTGCTCGGACACCGGTTCTCGCTCTACGGCCGCTTCGCTCACGGCCGGCTCAGGCGCGGGCGTCGTCGTCTCGTCAGCCTCGTTTGCGTCGACCGGTTCTGCGAAGGCATCGAACAAGGCGATCCCGGCTGGCGGCGGTTCGCCCGGCATCCTGGTCTCGTGCTGCGCGTCCTCGACCGGCGCCTCGGCCGCGGCGTCCGATCTGCTCGCGGGCGTGGGCGCGATCAGCGCGATGAGGCCGATATCGGCGCCGGTGCCGACCCGTTGCAGCACCATCTGGCCGATGCCGATCGGCGTCGTGGCGCGGCCGCGGCTCAGCGCTTCGCTGCGGGCTTGGTCGAGCCCGGCTTCACCGAGATCGCGAAAGCCGAGCAGGGAGCGGGCGGCCTCGCTGGCGCCGACGAACAGGCCGTCGGGCGCGAACGCCGCCATCGGCACCTCGGCGCCGGCAACGAGACGATGCAGCCGCTCGATCAGCGGCATGGGGCGCAGCGTCGGGTCCATTGCAGTGACGAGCAGACCATGGCTGCCATCGGCAAAGTCGAGCCGCGCGCAGGCGCAGGTCATCAGTGTGCCGAGCCGGGCGCCGAAGCCGCGCAGCCGCTCCAGCCGCACAGTGCCGTTCGCCGGCAGGCTGCGGGCGAGCCTGATAACCTGGCGGCGATGGCTGTCCGCGGGGCCGAACGTCTTCTCCGCGAGGGCTGTGGCATGGGCCGCGCCGAACAGTTTTGCGCCGACCGGATTGGCCCAGAGCACGCGCGTGCCGTCGATCGACCACAGCCAGGCGGGCAACGGAGAGGTCGCGTGCACAGCCAGCCGGGGGTCGTCCAGGCCTCGCAACTGGAAATCCGAACTCTTCATCCGACCGGCTTAAGTCTCGCTTGCGGCATCGCGTGGGGCGCTGCCGGGAATGGCAGCCTTAAGAAAGGGTTAGTATCGCGCGCAGGCGCGGGCAGGTCCACGGCCACAGTCTCCCATAGCCGTCCCAAAGCCGCGATAACCTTAATGTGGCCGAACCCGCAAGCCGCCCCGGTGCTGCATCCGCAGGATTCGAAGGGCGAGGCGCCGTTACGTAAGGCACCAGAGGCGCCACCCTCCCCTGGAGGGGGAGGGTCGATCGCGCACAGCGCGAGCGGGGTGGGGTGATCTCTCCACTCGGGCACCGCTTCTGTGGACAGGCTGTCACCCCACCTCGGTTCGCATTCCGCTTCGCTGCATCCAAACCGATCCTCCCCCTCCAGGGGAGGATGGGCAACTCGCTCCGCCATCTCCAAATTCGCGGCACCCGACTACCTCAACCACCGGTTCCCCCGCCGAGGAACCTCATCCTCACCGAGATTAAATTTTTGCGACGCGCGTCGGATCGCATTGCGATGCACAATGTTGACATCTTAGGCGACCACAATGCTGGGCGCTGGGCGAGCCATCTCGTTTTGTTTCGCGTTTCCAGTCTTCGTGCCCGCTGAATTAGAAAGGCCCAGACCGGGGGCCGGCGGGCGCGCCAGAAGGCTCACTCCATTTTTCATTATCGTGAGGGATACCCATGACAGGTGCGACTGATCCGTTTTCTGCCTCGATCATCCCGTTCGAGGTTCCCGAGCAGATGCGTGCGTTCGCCGAGAAGGGCGTGTCGCAGGCCCGCGAGAACTACGCCAAGTTCAAGGACGCCGCCGAAAGCCACAACGGCACCGTCGAGGCCGTGTTCGCCTCCGCCAGCAAGGGCGCGAGCGAGTACACCGCCAAGCTGATGGAGTTCATGAAGGCCAACACCAGCGCCCATCTGGACTTCGCCCAGGAGCTGCTCGGCGCCAAGTCGCCGACGGAAGCGATGGAGCTGTGGACCGGCCATTCCCGCAAGCAGCTTGAGACCTTCCAGTCCCAGGCCAAGGAGCTGGCCGAGCTCGGCCAGCGCGTCGCCGCCGAGACCGCCGAGCCGATCAAGGCCAACGCCGCCAAGTTCTACAAGCCCGCCGCCTGAGCGGATTGGGCTTGATTTGAGTTGTCGAACCCGGGCCTCGCGGCCCGGGTTTTTCGTCGCCTCTCCCGCCTGCGGGAGAGGCCGGCGCCCGGGCGATGCGAAGCATCGTCGGGCGACGGGTGAGGGCTCTCTCCGCGTGGGGAGTGTCGCCGAAGGCGGGAAGAGGGCACCCTCATGGCCGCCATCAAGCCCGATTTCATCGCACTGAGTGCGATTTACCCCGGTTTTTCCTCCGTTTGCGGCCTTGCCAAAAACGCCCGTTGCACCTAGTTTCCGCCCCGTCCAGCCCCCTTAGGTCGCCGGCCTTTTCAGGCCCGCCCGGAGCGGCTCGCCAGGATGCAGTTGTAGCTCAGTTGGTTAGAGCGCCTGTCTGTGGAACAGGAGGTCGGTGGTTCGAGCCCACCCAACTGTACCAGCTCACTAAATTTCCCTGCAATTCCGGCATCATATTGATAGACCAGACGTTTTGCGCCCTTAGGAATACAAAAGGCGCTGCATTGCGGATGACCTCATGGAGATTTACCTCCTGATCTGAGCTTGAAGTGGAGAAATGCTGAAACGGCCCTCCTTCGAGAGTACGAGCAAGCCAAGGAGGCTTACGCAAGGGATTGCCGGCGGGCTACTCAGTCCATCCGAGCGGTCGATCAGCGTTATCGAGAGCGGAGCAGTGATGGTGTGCGCGCCTACTTAGAGCTAGCGCTATGCAATTTCGCCTTCGCCTCAGTCTTCTCAACAAGAACGCAGTGCGGCTCTTGAGATTGAGGAGGAATATCGCGGCGTAGCTTGTCTTCGTGATGGGGTCGTTCTGGACCTGCACATCCTTGGTGTCGAGGTCGGTGGCGCGGGTCGCGACGTTCTTGCGGAACGACACGATGTTGAAGAAACGTTTTTCGCGATCGAGGCTGCCGGTGCCGCTCAGGAAGCGGTCGTTGTGGTACAACTCGATGGTCGTAGCGTTTTCGTACCGCGAAAAAATCGTAAACTCTCGGTAGTGGTGACTGGTCGGAGCGTAGCTGTCCCGCTGCTTGGTTACGAAGTATATAGACTCCATTTCCAAGCAATATATATTACCAACATTATACAACCTTACAAATATAACATTGGGGATTTTGAAATGAAGCACTTGCTCGTTTTATTGGCGATTGCTGTCTCTACAAATGCCCTGGCTCAATCGAACTCAAAGACAAAGACGGAAGATCCTAATGCTGCGTTTAACGCAAAATGGAATGAGCCCAAAACGATAGAACAAAAGAAATCTGACGGCTCAATTATTAGTCCAGGCGATCGTATTGTTGTCAGTCAAGCGGGCGACTCAGTCAAATTCGATGTGACAATCTCAAACATACGGGGCTGTACCGCGTCATCGGTTGAGATTGAAATTGCTGAAAATCATAATTCATTTAAGGGAGTGCCCACCATCACTTCACCTCTGGTCCAATTGTGTTGGGGCACTGGTGGTGCGCCATGTACGGACCATACTCAGACGATTACCTATCCAATTCGTCCCGACACTCTCTACAATTGGCAAGCTCGAATAAGATCAAGCAAGCATTGGGTGCATATCACGCCTCCGAATTTCTCCTGCGGAAGCTATATCGAAGACTTCTATAGTAGCTGGAAACCATATCCGGCCGATCCATACGTCCAATATGCTTTTGGTACCTTTCCGATGTGGTCTCAGCAGCAAAACTTTCAGACCGTCATGGGCGAAACCGGCACCGTTTGTGGCGAGGAAACACAAGATCAAGATGGAAGTTGGTATGCGTTTCCGCCTGACAAGAAGTACGCGACTTACAGGACAACTGAAAAACCACACTGCACCAACCTGATCAGGTTGGGGTGGTCTGCAAAGATTGAAAATAAGTATGGCTCCAAAGACGAGATCTTTGTCGCCGTCATCAAACCGACTCAGCCGTGTCAAGGACGTATTTTTACTCGGGAAGATACTCCTCTAGGAAATGAGTTTACGATTGCCAACTTTTCTCTGAAAGCGAACCAAGACAATGTGATTCTGCAAAAGCTCAATGGAACGACTGACATATTGACGAGGACCGACTTTGTTACATTCATACAAAGGAGAATGGGATCATATGGCGGCTTCATACCGCTCGTCTTCGAATGCAAAGCAACGTCTGATTTTGAGGTCGGTTTTGACACCGTGACATTCCTCCACAGAGCGCAGCCTCAACCGGGACAGAACTTCATTGACCCAAAGGCTGTTGAGCAATTCATGGAAGCGGCAGCAAAGCAATGAGGACTGTCGTGCCCCATCCTGCTTCAACTTCCTCCTCTTTAATTCAGACCCGCTGCACGGCGGGAAGTTCGTGGTTCCAGCCAAGCGCTATGCCCACACCGTTGACGTAGCTACTGCGGGCGAGTTTTGCAGCACAGTTCTGAACGAGGGTGCCAGGCATCCTCGTGACGACAAGCCAATTTGGGCGTACGCGCACGAATAGGCCGCGAACAAGCCCACTTGCCCTGATCGACGGACCAAATCTTTTGGTGCTGCTTGGCAAGCATGGCTACGATTTCAGAATAGCACTCGTCACACACAGGGACTTGGAGATTTCTTGCCCCATCATTGTCGGTCGCGTCCTCATACCAGCGCGTACCAGGTGCGGCGTCACATCTCGCGCACTGTTGATCCTTTACGGTTATTTCGCGGATAGTGCTCCGGCCCAGATCGACGCAATGTAGTTGTCTCTCCGCCGGGAGCATTGAGTGCTTGAAAAGCGCGATGCCTGAAGACCTGCAGCGACGGGGGTTTCATCGCGCGCCAAGGGTTGCTACCCGTGCGTCTTATTCTGTCGGGTTATAGCCGATGAGTATTTCGATACCGATCGCAGATTGCGGGATTTGAGAAGAGGCGAGCTTCACCCAATTCAATTTGACCGGTTGGATGAAATCCATGTCAAGGCTGTAAAGGAAGGAATTCGGCGGCACCACAATGTTCTTCAAGTTGGGTATGAGCGCCACTTGGTCGGATGATTGAACGATTTCCAAAATCTCATCGGCGTGTTTTTGGACTCGTGCAGAACCGCTCTCCTCGATCTGAGGATCCATATACTGGAGGATTGTGGTGAGTGACACGGTTTGCCTGAGCCTTCGCGCTCGCGCACTCAGCTTCATCCGATTTGGCTTTTTCCCATTAACAAGAATGGCAGCGACACCTTCGAGTGCGAAAGCTCTTGCCTCATGGTCGAGTTCCGGGGTGTTGTCGAAGCGCGTCATGGCTGGTTCAAATAGGGTGCGCCATTCAATCGAGCCGCCATCCTCCCGAGTGATGGTGGCCTCCTCTGGAGGAGCCTCGCATAGCATCTCAATCGATAGTCTGCAGTCGACGAACTCGTAAAAGACTAGCCACGCCTTTGCAGGATCGACCCAAAGACGAAGTTCGTCATCGGTCAATGCCTTCAACGTTCGTAGGTGAATGTTGAAGGCGGCAGCCTTTTTCATGGCGCCACTCGTGAAACCAGATGACGAAACCGCAATCATGACGTCAATGCGGAGGCTGACTTTGCGACCAATTAGCTCCTCAATCCATTTTACGTCTTGAGGGCTGTTGTGTATGCGACACTCTACGTGAACCTTCTCACCATCTCGATCGATGCTGATGTCGATCTGCCGCGGCTGCTCCGGATTGTCGGGGTCAGGTATCTTGTTGTTCCAAACGACTCTTGAGGGGGCACGCTCGAGCAACTGATGGATGCGTTCGACTTGCCTCTCAAAGGTGGTGGATAATTTCTCAATCATGGTCATGCCGGCCAAAAATGCCCGCGGCCAAGAGCGTTGGGCTGACACATCGTGTTACTGTTACCGTGATGAAAATGCCAGTCTATTAGTAAGGGACCGAGTGGTGAGTCAATATTCGCAGCACTACTTCACCCCCGCCACCACCACCGGCAATCGCTGCCAGCAGAGTCCCCAGCGCCATCGCGCCCGACACCGGTTCACCAGCCGCTGATACTGAACCGCGAAGATGTACGCGTTGGCGTCGGTTGGCATCGCCGAGAGCAGCACGGCGACGCCGGCCGCGAGCGGCGGCAGGTCGAGCAGTTTTGCCAGGCCGCCGGCATCGCCATGAGCTTGAATACTCACATCACGAGGATGTGCTGAGCTTCTCGCCCCTGATCTCGTATCGGAACAGGTTGATGCTGAGCGCGATCGGCGCCGGCGGCGATTCCGCCTACGCCAAGGATACGATGGGCGTAACGGAGGCTGCCGAGATGACGGGTCGCACATCAGTAAGGCAGTCGATCTTACTCTTCGAATTGCGTCTTCGGAGTTTTATGGCGAAGGCAATGACGAGTGTAAAATGCTTCACAGCAGCCGGCTTGCTGCGATCTTAAGATCGTTCTGCACTTCCATGTTCTTGCGCGGCCCGTCCGTACAAGGTGTCGCTCTCTAGACAACGAGGAGCATGAAGATGAAGACGTTCCTTGCAACGAAATCTCCATTCCTGATCATCGCCGCTCTCGCAGTTTGCGTCGGCACCGCGCGTGCCGATGTCATCATGGATTGGAACGCGAAAGCAGATGCGATTGCCGCTGATAAGAAGGTCCTGCCTGGGCCACAGGCCCGGACGATGTCGATGCTGCACGTCGCCATGTTCGAGGCCGTCAACGCGATCGACAGGCGCTACGCGCCATACAGACTGGATCTCGTAGCAGACCGCTCCACGTCCAAGGAAGCTGCGGCGTCGACTGCGGCTTACAACATTCTTCTGACGATCTATCCGGACCAGAAATCTGCTCTCGATACCGCATTGCTTGCATCGCTATCCGGTATCCCGGATACGGACGGAAAGGCGAATGGAATCGAGCTTGGAAAGATTGCCGCTTCCGGCGTAATCGCGTTGCGCAGGGATGACGGCAGTAACGCGCAGGAGACTTATCGGCCCTATACAGCCCCGGGTGTCTATGTGCCGACCGTGGTGCCGATCGCCACGACGGCTGGAGCAACGTCCCCCTGGGTCATGACGTCGGTCTCACAATTCCGTCCGGCGCCGCCACCGGCACTTGATTCCGGGACCTGGACAAAAGACGTCAACGAAATTCGGGAGGTTGGCGCTCGCAACAGCACCACCCGAACGGCAGAGCAGACGGATATCGGGCGATTCTGGTTTGTGGTCGGGCCTCCCAGCTTCAATCCAATCGTCCGGCAAGCCGCTTCGGCCAAGCATATGGACGTCGTCGACTGCGCTCGTCTCTTCGCCCTTGCCGAGATCGCTGCGAACGACGCAATCGTCGCCGTCTTTGATGCGAAGTATCATTACAACTTCTGGCGGCCAATGACGGCCATTCGCAACGCGGACATCGCGCACAATTCGATGACGCCACGCGAGGCGTCCTGGTTACCGCTGGGTGAAACGCCGATGCATCCTGAATACCCCTGCGCCCACTGCATCGTATCGGCTTCGGTTTCCACGGTTCTCCGGTCCATCGCCGGTGACGAAATGGAGTTGTCGATGACCAGCCCCACTGCGCCAGGGGTGACCCGCAAATGGACCAAGCTCCAGGATTATAGCGATGAGGTTGCAAATGCGCGCATCTATGCCGGCTTCCATTATCGTTTCTCGACGGAGGTCGGAAAGGACATGGGCAGGAAGATCGGCGATTTGACTGTCAGGACACAGCTTCGCGGGCTGGAAGCGCGAGCTGATCCGAAGCAGTAGGAGTGTCTCGTCTTAAACGTCTGAACATGGCGGGCAGGGCCGCCGGTGCTCTGCCCGCTTTCTTATTGCGGCTTGTTGCCCGCTCTGAAGCAGACATCTTCCATTCATGAGAGCACGCCTATTTCAACCCCGCCACCATCACCACCGGCAACGTCACCGCCGCCAGCAGCGTCCCCAGCGCGACCTGAGTCCGGGTTCACCAGCCGCCGATACTGGACCGCAAAAATGTACGCGTTGGCTCCCGTCGGCATCGCCGCGAGGATTGATTCCGGTGACAGTGCGCCAAACTCTCGACCCGGGAGTGCGGCATCCGCAACGCTCAAAGCCAATTTTGTCCGCTGTCACCGTAGCTCCTCGGGTCGCAATGCGCTATCGGTAGCGAGCCAAAGACGTTCATGGACAAGCAAGCCAGGCGGAAAAGATCGTGAGTTTCTTCGAGCGTCTCAAGACAGAAGCATCCGCTGAGTGGCGGGCCTACACCGAGCATCCCTTCACGAACGGATTGGCGGACGGCTCGCTACCCGAAGCGGCGTTTCGTCACTACCTCGTTCAGGACTATCTGTTCCTCATCGAGTTTGCCCGCGCCTACGCGCTCGGGGTCTACAAGTCGCCCAGACTTGCCGACATGCGTGAAGCAGCGGCCGGCCTTTCGGCCATCCTCGATGTCGAGATGAACCTGCATGTGAGGCTCTGTGCCGATTGGGGTCTATCCCCGGCCGACCTTGAACAGGCCCCTCCCGCGGCCGAGATGCTGGCCTATACACGCTACGTGCTCGACGCGGGAATGCGCGGCGATCTGCTGGCACTCAAGGTGGCGCTTGCCCCTTGCGTGATCGGGTACGCGGAGATTGCAACGCGGCTCGCCTCGCGCCCCGAAGCGGACGCCGCGACGAACGCCTACCGCGTCTGGATCGCCGAATACGCCGGCGTGCCGTACCAGGAGGTCGCTGCCAAGGCGCGGGCGCACATGGAGCATCTCGCCGATCTCTACGCCACGCCGGTCCGCGAGGCAGAGCTGATTGCAATCTTCAAGGAAGCCACCCGGCTCGAGGCAGACTTCTGGGAGATGGCCTGGCGCGCCGGCCAGCGTGTTGAATAGCGGTTTCGGAAATCGTCAGGCGGCCCTACCTCCCTCCCGCCACCATCACCACCACGACCGGCAACGTCACCGCCGCCAGCAACGTCCCCAGCGCCACCGCGCCCGACACCGGGTTTACCAGTCGCTGATACTGCACGGCAAAAATATACGCGTTCGCGCCGGTCGGCATCGCCGCGAGCAGCACGGCGACGCCGGCTGCGAGCGGCGGCAGGTTCAAGAGCTTGGCGAGCAGGAACGCGGCCGCCGGCATCACCATCAGCTTGAGTGCACACATCATCAAGATGCTCAGCTTCTCGCCCTTCACCTCGAACCGGAACAGGTTGATACCGAGCGCGATCAGCGCCGCCGGCGATCCCGCCTGCGCCAATAGCTCGATCGTCCTGTCGACGACGGGATGCAGGCCTAATCCGCCAAGGCGCCAGACGAGGCCAAAACCGATCGCGAGCATGATCGGGTTGCGGGCGAGATCGGTGATGACAGGCCAGATGATCGACAGCGGCGACGTCGTCTGCTTGCGGCTGACAAACTCCATCTGCAGGGTGCCGCAGAGCCAGAGCAGCGGCGTGTTCACCGACAGGATCAGCGCCATTGGACCGGCGGCCTCATTGCCGAGCGCCGAGAGCGTCAGGGGAATGCCGAGCATCACGATGTTGCCGTAGACCGAACCGATCGCGAACACGACACCGTCCTCGCTGTCCTCGCGCTTTTTGCGCAGCAGGGCCGAGAGGATAAGCGCCGCGATCCAGGTGATCGCGAGCGCGCCGTAATAGGCGCCCCACATCCGCCAGGGGCTGACATCGGAAAATTCCGACACGACGATGGTGCGGAACAGAAGCGCAGGGATGGCGATGCTGAAGGCGAATTCGCTGATGCCCTTGTGCGCGCCCTCCGAGACGAAGCGAAACAGCACCGCGGCATAGCCCGCCGCGATCAGCGCAAACACCGGCGCGACGATCAACAGAGTGGCCATGCGCCCCTCAACCTCACGGGGATCGGCCGACCACCGCACGCATCCTCGATCATGCCATCATGCCACTGTTTTGCCCGACGGGTCAAATGGATTTCGTAAAATCCGCAAAAACCCAATCCGCGCCTCGACTTGGCTACTGTGCATGGGGTTGTTTTCGCATTTTTTTGTTGGGCAGTGGTGAGAGCGGCTGGCGGGAGGCGATCTTGCGCAGCCATGCCGTACCCACAACTGTCATCCCCTGCGCAGGCGGGGACCCAGTACGCCGCGGCTTCTCGGGAAGCCTCAGGCGCCTCTGGAATACTGGATCCCCGCCTGCGCGGGGATGACAGCCGTGGACTGGAAAAGCTTCGTGCCGATCCAGCGTCGGCCCCGTCCTGTTGCCGAGACCGCACAGGTCCCGGCTTTCGCATCGCCCCGCGGTTGCCAACCAACGCCCGTTCACCCACTATTCCAGCCGACTCGACATGTGGGGGGATCAATGCCGGCGCTTCGCTCGAAAAAATCCTTTGCAAGACCCTTTGCAAGACCCGTTGCAAGACTCTTGGCCGCTGCGACCCTCGGGATTGCCCTGGCCGTCCTGGCGCTGCCGCGCACAAGCTTCGCCTACACCCAGGAAGAGCAGCAGGCCTGCTCGCCCGACGCGATGCGGCTTTGCGGCGAGTTCGTTCCGAACGTCGATGCCATCACCGCCTGCATGATCCGGAAGAAGGCGCAGCTTTCGCCGCAGTGCCGGGTGTTCTTCCGGCCGGGACCCGAGCCGGGCGAGGTTCGTGCCAGCAAGCCGACCCGCATCACGCCTCATACCGCCAGGAAGAGCAGCAAGCCGGCGCCGAAGGTGGCCAAGAAGAAGAAATCCGAGCAGGGCTGAGCACGCCAGCTACGTTCCTTCCAGGAAACCCGGGCATCCGCACATCCTCCATGCGGAATGCCCGCGGAATGAAGCACCGGCCCTACGACATCATCCGGACTCGTTTTGTTCGCGCTAACCCGCGCAGGCTTGCGGTCATTACGGACGCGCGCGATGGAAAAGAGTCGCAAAAGGGTTTGCGCGGCAAGGTTGCATTCCCGTTTGTCCCGAACGGCCTGCTCAAAAAGCGCACGATTGCTCGCGCCAGCGGTGTTTCATTGCAGCTCGTATCCGGCGCCGCACGGATAAGTGTGACTCAAAAGCCAACACGTCTTGTTATTTCGTGGCGGCAACGCAACTCCCGATAAATTTTTCTTTCACGAATCAGCGCTCTGATTCATTTTCGTGCCTTGGGGTCAATCTGGAGGCCGAAGGTATGAACGTTATTGTTTTTGCATCGCGTAAAGGCGGCTCGGGGAAGAGTACCCTGGCTGCACATCTCGCCGCGCAGATCAAGGCGAGCAAGCAGGTCATGCTGGTGGACGCGGATCCGCAAGGTTCGCTCACGCTGTGGCACAAGCTGCGTGGCACCAACGAGCCGCCGATCAAGGCGGCTGTGAACTCCGTCAGCGGCATCGTCTCCGCGGCCAAGCGCGACGGTTATGAATGGGTGTTGATCGACACGCCGCCGAACCTGTCGGCCGTCGTCGACGACGCGATCAAGAACGCGACGATGGTGATCATTCCGGCGCGTCCGGGCGTGTTCGACGTCAACGCGGTGCAGGAAACCATCCAGATGTGCCGCGCCGCGCGCAAGCCCTACGCGGTCGTGCTCAACGGTGCGCCGGCGCGCCGCGACGAGTCCGAAAGCCCGATCGTCACCATCGCCCGCGAAGCCCTGGCGAAATTCCGTGCGCCGGTGTGGGGTGGCCAGATCACCAACCGTTCCGATCTGCTGATGGCGCTCAGCCACGGCGAAGGCGCGCGCGAGTATCAGGCCGAGAGCCGTGCGGCTCAGGAAATCGCAAGGCTGTGGGCGGCGATCGAGCGTTCGGTGAAGGCCATTCGCGGCACGGCGTCGGCATCCGGCGCAATGCACAAGCAGGCGGCATAATTTCTTTATTCATTTTCGGGGTACGAAAAACGCGCGGACCAGCCGCGCGTTTTGCGTTTTTCGGGTCTGCTGCAGGAGGCTACGCCACCATCAGCATGTAGAACACGATGACCGGCGACAGGGTGAGGATCACCGACCAGATGCCGACAGCCCAGAGAATGTCCTCGGTGGTAAAGCCCTGCTGTTCGGCGTCGTAATGCGACGCCATTTCATGATGACTATTCACAAACGCCCCCGCGATTTCTTCGCTTGTGGGCGTGAACGATACGCGGGATGATTTAAGATTACGGGTCGCCGCAGGCCGCGCATTTGAACACAGGTGCTACCACGGGTTAACCATCCCGATGCGCCGCCTCGTGTCAGCCGACGAGCCAGACGCGATACAGCAGCACCGGCATCAGGCCGAGCATCACCGCCCAGAACCCGAACGACGACACCACCAGAATGCCTTGCAAGAGATCGGCCGGCGCGAATTGGCTCGCGGCCGTAGGCCGGGTGCGATGTCCCATGATCATTCCCCCTCTGAAATATCCTGGCGAAACGATAGGCGCGATTGCGTAAACGAGCCGTGGATGCGCCATGCGGCGCCTGCGAAGGCGATTGGGGCGCGGTTAACCATGGACACGGTTCTTACCCTCTCCCTTGCGGGAGAGGGTGGCTCGCTGCGGAGCGGCGAGACGGGTCAGGGGTCTCCATCATCACGAATGCTTTTGCGTTCGGAAAGAACCCCTCATCCGGTGCTTCGCGCCACCTTCTCCCACAACAAGGGGAGAAGGTGCAGCGTGCGTGAAGGGAGCGAAGCGGCTAGGCCGCGACCTTCATCCGCCGCTCGATCTCGCGATCGATCGTGGCGGCGAGTTCGCTGCTCACCTCCACTATCGGCAGGCGCACTTCGGGACTGTCGATGAGGCCGCTGCGCCACAGCCAGTATTTTGCCGGTGCGGGACTGGGTTCAGCGAACAACAGCCGCGTCAGCTCGGCGACCTCCTGCCAGCGCGCCAGCGCCGCGTCGTGGTTGCCGCGCTTCAACTCGGCATGGACGGCCGCAAACGTCGTGGTCTCGACATGAGCTGACAGCACGATGCCGCCGTCGGCGCCGTCACAGAGCGCCTCGAAGTAATTCGCGTCCTCGCCGGTCAGCACGCGAAAATCCCGGGGACGGTCGCGCAGCAGCGCGATCGACTGCTCGCGGCTCGCGCCGCAATCCTTCAGGCCGACGATGTTGCCGTGCTCGGCGAGCCGCAGCAGCGTCTGGTTGGTGATGTTCACCGAGGTGCGATAGGGGATGTTGTAGAGCGCGAGCGGCCAGGCGGCGTGGTCGGCCAGCGCCTCGAAATGCGCCGAGAGGCCGCGCTGCGAGGGCCGCACGTAATAGGGGCTCGCGATCAGATAACCGCCGATCGGCCAGTCCGCGGTCTCATCGAGGCGATCCTTCATCCGCAAAGTGTCCGCGCCCGAGAGCCCGAGACAAACCGGTAGCGTGCGGCGCCCCGCCGCCATCTCGTCGCGGACGATGGCGACGAGGCGTTCGAGCTCGGCGTCGCGCAGCGTCATGCCTTCACCCGACGTCGCCCCCAGGATGAAGCCGTCGACGGCCTGCGCGGAATAGTGCCGCGTCAGCCGCCGCAGTGACGTCTCATCGAGACGGCCGTCGCGAAACGGCGTCACCAGCGGCAGCCACAGGCCGTGCAATTGGTCTCGTAGTCCAGTCATGTTTCCATCTCCTTCTCGGGAAAAAGCACCTGAGACGGAGGGCGCATGAAAAAACCCCGTCCAGGCGGCGGGGTTTTCGGGATTTGCTGCGATGACGAAGCTGGTTTAGCGCGCGCAAAAATCCGAGGTCCCCGGATGGGGGCCTTTTTTCGAGATGACTGCGCACGACTTCGTGATCATGGTCAAATGATGCGGGGTATGCCCAAGACTGTCAATACACGCGGAAGGCGAAGGCAAATTTTGACGAAAAAAAGCCGGACCCGAAGGCCCGGCTTAGGTATTGGCCACGTGAGGCCGACACAATCACCTTCCAAGAGGGATTACTGAACTCCCGCGCCACTGGAGGAGGGGGACAAATGCGCAACGCGAAGGCTCAGCGTGCAAGCAGTATGAGCTTGACGAGCGCCCTGCAGCAACAGCCGAGGCCGCATGTCAGTCATGCGGAAATCAGGACGGCCAGCGCTGCGCCTTGCTCACCACGAAATCGCGGAACACCTGCACGCGCGCGACCGTCTTCAACTCCTCGGGATAGACGAAGTAGGTGTCGAGCTGGATCGAGTCGGACTCGCCGAACAGCTGCACCAGCTTGCTCTGTTCCTCGACGAGATAATCGGGGAGCGCGGCGATGCCGAGGCCCTGCTGGCAGGCGCGCACGAGGCCGAGGATGTTGTTGACCTTGAAATAGGCTTCGCGCGGACCGGAGCCGTTGCGCCCGGCTTCGATCAGCCAGTTGCGGTTCTGAAGATGCGGCGCGAAGTTGCCGTCCGAGAGCGTGATGATGCGGTGGGAGTCGAGCTCCTCCAGCGTGCGCGGCGTGCCGAAGCGCTTGATGTATTCCGGCGAGCAATAGGCATGGAATCCCATCGCGAACAATTTACGCTGGATCAGATCCGGCTGCGTCGGCTTGCGGGTGCGGATCGCGACATCGGCCTCGCGCATCGAAAGATCCAGCTCCTCGTCGGTGACGATCAGCGAGATCCGGATCTCGGGATAGAGCGCCGTGAACTCGCCGAGCCGCGGGATCAGCCAGTTGATGCCGACGCCGGGCGTGGTGGTGATCTTGAGGTCGCCGCTCGGCCGCTCGCGGCTGTCGGTGAGCTTGGCGCGCGCCGCCTGCAGCTGCATGAACACGTCATGCGCGGTGCGGAACAAGAGGTCGCCCTGCTCGGTCAGGATCAGGCCGCGGGCATGGCGGTGGAACAGCGAGACCGAGAGTTCCTGCTCCAGCGCCGAGACCTGGCGCGACACCGCCGATTGCGACAGGCCGAGCTGCTCGCCCGCATGCGTGAAGCTGCCCGCTTCCGCCGCTGCGTGAAACACCTTCAGCTTGTCCCAGTCCATATCCGTAAATCCGTCGCGTGTTCGAGGCATGATTCTATTCCGCTGCCGCGCGCTCGCTGGCGCGAAGGGCCAAGAAACGTTCGGCTTCGAGTGCGGCCATGCAGCCGAGGCCTGCGGCCGTCACGGCCTGGCGATAGGTCTCGTCGGCGACGTCGCCGGCGGCAAACAGGCCGGGCACCGAGGTGGCGGTCGAATTCGGGGCGACCTCGACATAGCCCGACGGTTTGAGCTTGACCTGGTCCTTGACGAGCTCCGTCGCCGGCGCGTGGCCGATGGCGATGAAGACGCCGTCGGTCTTCACGTCCGTCAGCGCGCCCGTCCTGACGTTCTTCAGGCGCACATGGGTGACCTTGTTCGGGTTCTCGGTGCCGCAGATCTCGTCGACAGCGGAGTCCCAGACCACCTTGATCTTCGGATGCTTGAACAGGCGCTCCTGCAGGATGCGCTCGGCGCGGAAGTGATCGCGACGATGCACGATGGTGACCTGCGAGGCATGGTTGGTGAGGTACAGCGCTTCCTCGACCGCGGTATTGCCGCCGCCGACCACAACGACGTCCTTGTTGCGGTAGAAGAAGCCGTCGCAGGTGGCACAGGCCGACACGCCGCCGCCCTGGAATTTCGCTTCGGACGGCAGCCCGAGCCAGCGCGCTTGCGCGCCCGTGGCGAGGATCACGGTGTCGGCGAGATAGACGTCGCCGCTGTCGCAGGTGAGGCGGAACGGCCGCTGCGCCGTCTCCAGCTTGGTGACCAGGTCGGAGACGATCTTGGTGCCGACATGGACCGCCTGCTTCTCCATCTGCTCCATCAGCCAGGGGCCTTGGATTACGTCGGCAAAGCCCGGATAGTTCTCGACGTCGGTGGTGATGGTGAGCTGGCCGCCCGCCTGGATGCCCTGGATCAGGATCGGCTCGAGCATCGCGCGTGCGGCGTAGATCGCCGCCGTGTAGCCGGCGGGGCCGGAGCCGATGATAACGACCTTTGCATGAACAGGAGCGGACATTTCGATGGACGCCTTTCACGGGGGATTTGCAGCGCGGGCGCGGAACGTGCCGGGAGGCCTCGCGGAGGCGCTGAAATATCAGAGCTAATCTAAGCCTTCTGGTGAGCTATGCAAGAATTGCATTCCCTGTCGGCGGATTTTTCCAACAAGGAACAAAAGTCGATTGCGGTGCACGCGCAATAAAATTGCGCTAGGTGCGCGAACTCGGTATGAGGATTGCGAACAAACCACCCAATACCGCCGTAAAGGCCAGGAGTTCCAATCACGTGTCGCGGAACCTAGACGAGATCGACCTGAAAATTCTCACCGAGATTCAGGCCGACGGTCGAATCACGAATGTCGAACTGGCCAAACGCGTCGGCATCTCGCCGCCCCCCTGCCTGCGCCGGGTCCGGGCGCTGGAGGAGGAGGGCTACATCCACGGCTATCGCGGCCTCCTGGACGCCCGCAAGCTCGGCTTCGACGTCACCGTGTTCGCGGCCGTGCACCTGTCCAGCCAGGCCGAGGCGGATCTGCGCGCCTTCGAGGACTTCGTCCGCGCCGAACCCCTGGTGCGGGAATGCTGGATGCTGTCGGGCGAAGTCGATTTCATCCTCAAATGCGTCGCGCCCGACATGGCGACCTTCCAGGAATTCGTCACCCACCTGACCGCCGCGCCTCATGTCCGCAACGTGCGCACGTCGCTGGTGCTGCACAATTCGAAATACGAGGCGGCCGTGCCGCTGGATGTGAAGGGACGGAGGTAGGTTCGCCAAGCGGCCTATCAGCCCCGTCATCCTGAGGTGCGAGGCATCGGGCGCAAAGCGCTCGATGGGGAGCCTCGAAGGATGAGCGGCCGAGATGCAGCAACGCGCGGCGACAGTTGGGCCGTCGCTCTTCGAGGCTCGCCGAAGAGGCGAGCACCTCAGGGTGACGGTGAGGGAGTTCGGGCGCGCTGCTCCCACGTCGTCATCGTGAAAGCGCGGGCTCCACTCACGCAAGCAACACGCCGAAACAAAAAGGCCGCGCTCAGCGCGGCCTTTTCGAAACGTCATCACACGCAGGCGGCAAATCCTTACCGCCACTCCACCTTGGTGATCTCATACGCCTTGGCGCCGCCGGGTGCGTTGACCTCGACGGTTGAACCCTTCTTCTTGCCGATCAGCGCGCGCGCGAGCGGCGAGGTGATGGAGATGCGGCCCTTCTTGGCGTCGGCCTCGACCTCGCCGACGATCTGCCACACCGTCTTTTTCTCGGTGTCCTCGTCGACCAGCGTCACGGTGGCGCCGAACTTGATGGTGTCGCCGGAGAGTTTCGAGATATCGATGATGTCGGCGCGCGCGAGCTTGTCCTCAAGCTCGGCGATACGGCCCTCATTGTGGGACTGCTCTTCCTTCGCGGCATGATACTCCGCGTTCTCCGACAGGTCTCCGTGCGAGCGCGCCTCCGCGATATGCTCGATGATGCGCGGGCGATCCTCCGACTGGCGCTTCTTCAATTCTTCCCCGAGCGCGACAAAGCCGGCCTGGGTCATCGGAACCTTTTCCATCGTCTCTCTCGTCCTTCGATCGTGCGCCCGAAACGCGGATGGGCGCCGCAACCTTGATTCGTCAGTCTTTCCGGAGCCCCACGCAGGAAGCTGCCGGACGTTGACAGATATGGGCTTAGCGCCGGAACAGAACACCCACATGGCCGGACAGTTCCTCCGGCCATTGTGGCTTCATTGCCAATCACTTAGCGGAAGCTTCGCCGCCGCTAGCGATCAGGTTTCCGAAAAGTAGCTCTGCAGGGTACGAACCTCAAGGTCCCCGCCCAAATAGGCGCGGATGCCCTGCGCGGCCGCCACGGCCCCGGAAAGAGTGGTGTAATACGGCACTTTATGCAAGAGGGCCGCGCGCCGCAGCGAACGGCTGTCGGCGAGCGCCTGCGGGCCTTCGGTGGTGTTGAAGACGAGCTGGACGTCGCCATTGGTGATGGCGTCGACGATGTGCGGCCGCCCCTCCAGCACCTTGTTCACCTTCTCGGTCGGGATGCCCTGGTCGGTCAGGAAGCGTGCCGTGCCCGAGGTCGCCAGCACCTTGAAGCCGAGCGAATGCAATTCGCGAACGGCCTCGGCGATGCGCGTCTTGTCGCTCTCGCGCACCGAGACGAACACCGTGCCCTTGCGCGGCACGCGCGTGCCGCCGCCGAGTTGGCTCTTGGCGAAAGCCACCGCGAACGAGCCATCGATGCCCATGACCTCGCCGGTCGAGCGCATCTCGGGGCCAAGCACGGTGTCGACGCCGGGGAAGCGCGCGAACGGGAATACCGATTCCTTGACGCCGACGTGCTTGAGCTGTGCCTTCTTCAATTTGAAGTCGGCGAGCTTCTCGCCGGCCATGATGCGCGCGGCGATCTTTGCGACCGGCGTGCCGACCACCTTGGCGACGAAGGGCACCGTGCGCGAGGCGCGCGGATTGACCTCGAGCACGTAGATCTCGCCGTCCTTGATGGCGTATTGCACGTTCATCAGGCCGACGACGTCGAGGCCGAGCGCGAGTTCGCGGGTCTGCCGCTCCAGCTCCTCGATCATCGCAGCGTCGAGCGAGTGCGGCGGGAGCGAGCAGGCGCTGTCGCCGGAATGGATGCCGGCTTCCTCGATGTGCTCCATGATACCGACGATGAAGGTGTCCTTGCCGTCGCAGAGGCAGTCGACGTCGATCTCGGTCGCGTCGGACAGATAGCGATCGAACAGCAGCGGGTTCTTGCCGAGCACGGTGTTGATCTGCCCGGTCTTGTCGTTCGGATAGCGCGCCTTGACGTCGGCGGGCACCAGCTCCGGCAGGGTGCCGAGCAGATAGTCGTTGAGCTGGTTCTCCTCGCGGATGATCTGCATCGCACGGCCGCCGAGCACGTAGGACGGGCGCACCACCAACGGCAGGCCGAGATCGGCGGAGACGAGCCTTGCCTGCTCGACCGAATAGGCGATGCCGTTCTTCGGCTGCTTGAGGCGCAGCTTGTCGAGCACGCGCTTGAAGCGGTCGCGGTCCTCGGCAAGGTCGATGGCGTCGGGCGAGGTGCCGAGGATCGGCACCTCGGCGGCTTCCAGCGCGCGCGCCAGCTTCAGCGGGGTCTGGCCGCCGAACTGGACGATCACGCCGTGCAGCGTGCCCCTGCTGCGCTCCTTGTCGATGATCTCCAGCACGTCCTCGGCGGTGAGCGGCTCGAAATAGAGCCGGTCGGCGGTGTCGTAGTCGGTCGACACCGTTTCCGGGTTGCAATTGACCATGATGGATTCGTAGCCGGCGTCGTGCAGCGCGAAGCAGGCGTGACAGCAGCAATAGTCGAACTCGATCCCCTGGCCGATGCGGTTCGGCCCGCCGCCGAGGATGATGACCTTCTTCTTGTCGGATGGCGTGCTCTCGTCCGCTGGCGCGCCCGCAAACAGCGCCTCATAGGTCGAGTACATGTAGGCGGTGGGGGAGGCGAATTCGGCCGCGCAGGTGTCGATGCGCTTGTAGACGGGGCGGACGCCGAGCGCGTGGCGCTTCGCCGTCACCTCGGCCTCGGTCGTATGCGCGAGCACGGCAAGCCGCGCGTCCGAGAACCCCATGGCCTTGAGCGTGCGCATGCCGAAGGCATTGCCCGGCAGGCCGTTCTTCCTGACCTTCTCCTCCATGTCGACGATGCCGCGCATCTCGCCGAGGAACCAGGGGTCGATCTTGCAGGAGTTGAAGATGTCCTCGTTCGACCAGCCGAGCCGCATGGCCTGCGCGACCTGGAGCAGACGGTTGGGTGTCGGCGTGCCCAGCGCGGCGCGGATCGCATTCTTGTCGTCGTCGCGGCCGAGACCTTCGATCTCGATCTCGTCGAGGCCGGTCAACCCGGTCTCGAGCCCGCGCAACGCCTTCTGAAGACTTTCCTGGAAGGTGCGGCCGATCGCCATGACTTCGCCGACCGACTTCATCGACGTGGTCAGCGTGGTCGAGGCGCCCGGGAATTTCTCGAAGGCGAAACGCGGCACCTTGGTGACGACGTAATCGATGGTCGGCTCGAACGAGGCCGGCGTGGCGCCGCCGGTGATGTCGTTGGCGATCTCGTCGAGCGTGTAGCCGACCGCGAGCTTGGCGGCGACCTTGGCGATCGGAAAGCCGGTGGCCTTCGACGCCAGCGCGGAGGAGCGCGACACGCGCGGGTTCATCTCGATCACGACCATGCGGCCGTCCTCGGGATTGACGCCGAATTGTACGTTCGAGCCGCCGGTCTCGACACCGATTTCGCGCAGCACCGCCAGCGAGGCGTCGCGCATGATCTGGTATTCCTTGTCGGTCAGCGTCAGTGCCGGCGCCACCGTGATGGAATCGCCGGTGTGCACGCCCATCGGATCGAGGTTCTCGATCGAGCAGACGATGATGCAATTGTCCTTCTTGTCGCGCACCACCTCCATCTCGTACTCTTTCCAGCCGAGCACGGATTCCTCGATCAGCACTTCGTTGGTCGGAGACGCGTCCAGGCCCCGCTCGATGATGTCGAGGAACTCTTCCTTGTTGTAGGCGATGCCGCCGCCGGTGCCGCCCATCGTGAAGGAGGGGCGGATGATCGCGGGCAGGCCGATCTCGGACAGCGCCATCATGGCCTGGCCGAATGCGTATTCCTGATAGCGCTTGCGGCGCTCGCTCTCGCCCAGCGTCCACTGCCGGTCGAGCTCTTCGAGAGCCGCGCCCGACAGCTTCGCACGTTCGGCCTGATGTTTGTCGCGGAACGATTTCTTCAGCTCGGAGGCGTTGGCGAGCCGCGACTTCGGCGTCTCGAGCCCGATCTTGGTCATGGCCTCGCGGAAGAGCTGGCGGTCTTCCGCCTTGTCGATCGCATCCGCGGTGGCGCCGATCATCTCGACGTCGAATTTCTCCAGCGTGCCCTGCCGGCGCAGCGACAGCGCGCAGTTCAGCGCGGTCTGTCCGCCCATGGTCGGCAGCAGCGCGAAGCCGCCGGGAATGACGTGACGTTCCTTCTCGATGATCTTGGCGACGATCTCGGGCGTAATCGGCTCGATATAGGTCGCATCGGCCAATTCCGGGTCGGTCATGATGGTGGCCGGGTTGGAATTGACGAGGACGATGCGATAGCCCTCTTCCTTCAGCGTCTTCACCGCCTGTGTGCCCGAATAGTCGAATTCGCAGGCCTGGCCGATCACGATGGGACCCGCGCCGATGATCAGGATGGTGGTGATGTCTGTACGTTTGGGCATCAACTCTCGCCGGACTGGAATTTGGGCACAAAAAAAGGGCGCGCTTGCCGCGCGTCCCCTTGAGCCGAGAGCGCGGGGTCTCCCTCGCGCGCGGGTGGGTCTTAGACCAGTTTTCGGGGCGGCGAAACCCCGAAAAACGCCCATCAACCGGCAATTTTGACGGGTTTTGGTCGGGTCTGCCAACCCCGGGCAAGATGCACCAGAAGGGAGGCCGCAACGCTCGTTCCGCCGATCCAGCCGAGGTCGGTCGGCGAGAGGGTGGCCAGCACCGCGCCGCCCAGCGCCCCGCCGATGGCGAAGCCGAGATACATCGCGGAGGCGTTGAGCGAGAGCGCGATCATCGAGGCCTGCGGCTCGTTTCGGATGATGCTGGCGATCTGGGCCGGATAGAACGCCCAGCCCGAGATGCCCCAGAGGGAGATCGCGCCCAGCACCGCATAATGCGCCTGCCCGGGCAAAAGCTTCAGGACCAGCGAATGCAGGATCAGCGCACTCGCCATGCCGGCGAGCCCGAGGGCGGCGGTCGCAAGCGCGCCGAGCCGGTCGGCCAGGACGCCGCCGAGCATGTTGCCGATCGCGGCAGCGCCGCCGAACACCAGCAATGCCAGGCTGATCTGCGCAGCATCGAAGCCGAGGCCGCGCAGTGGGATCGCGAAATAGGTGAATACGGTGAAGCCGCCGAGGGCCCATAAGATCGTGATCACAAGCGCGATCAAGACGTTGCTGTGACGCGCCACCGCCAGCCGCGCGCTGAGCGAGGCCGTGTTGCGCGGCAGGCCGCGTGGCAGGCCGAGCAGCAGGCCGGCGAGCGCAACCATGCTGATCAGGGCGACCATCGCGAAGGTCGCGCGCCAGCCCAAGAGGCTGCCGACGAGATTGCCCAGGGGGACCCCGATGACGGTCGCGACGGTGAGGCCCGAGGTGACCAGGGCCACCGCGCGGCCGCGCCGTTCGGGCGAGGCGACCGCCACGGACACCGCGAGCGCCGTCGGCATGCACAGCCCCGAGCCCAGCGCCATCAGCATGCGGGAGGCCAGCAGCAGGCCGTAGTTGGATGCAACCACCGCGGCGAGGTTGCCGGCGATGAAGGTCGACAGCGCCAAAGCCAGCACGGTGCGGCGGTCGATGTTGTTCAGGGTCACCGCCAGGATCGGCGAGCCTACGGCATAGGTGAGTGCGTAGGCAGTGACCAATTGGCCGGCGGCCGAGACCGAAATCGAGAGATCGCTGGCGATCGACGGCAAAAGTCCTGCAATGACAAAGCCTTCCGTGCCGATCGCGAAGGCCGCCAGGGCCAGCCAGAACACGCTCATTGAAACGCCATCCTTTGGTTCAACATTTATTGAACTATTGAACATAAAGGCCGAGGAGTCAATTGGTTCAACAACTATTGAACATTATGACGGCTGGGGTATGATTCGGGGGATCATGAGCCGCACACCGCTTCACCCGACCCGCGAGCAGATCGAGCTGCCGATGGTCCTGGATTGCCTGAGCGATCCGATTCGTCTGGCGATCGTCTATCAGCTCGCGCAGCAAGAACGTGTCAGCAGCGAGCTTTGCTGCGGCGATTTCAGTGATCTCGGCGGCAAGTCCAACCTCGCTTATCACTTTGCCAAACTGCGCGAATGCGGGCTGATGCAGACCCGCATCGCGGGAACCAACCGGTTCATGAGGCTGCGCCGCGAGGATCTGGACGCGCGGTTCCCGGGCCTACTCGATGCCGTCATCAGCTCCGCAGCCAGGGATGCCGGCCGGCTTCAGCTATTGCCTGAGTGCGAAGTGGTGAATGTGGATTGAAGGGTGAGGAGCGCGCCCGACTTCGCCCTTCGGGCTTCGCCGCGGCAGCCTTCGCTACGAAAGGGCTTGCCGAGCCGAAGCTGGCGAAGCCAGCGAAGGCTGGAGACCCGGCCTGGATTTGAACCAGGATGTAGAGCGTTGCACCGCCCTCGCGTAGACGCTTCCGCCACCGGGCCGTCGCGATCATGCCTGATCGGGATACCGCAAGCCACCTCGGTGAATTGTTATGCTTAACGAACCAGAGGCGGCCGCGCGACGAAGGTCATCCGCCAGCGATTGTGGCCGATATTGGTGTGCGCGCGCTGGACTGCGAACCCGGCCGCGGTCAGCTTGGCGGTGATCTCGTCCTCGCTGTAGCGCTGGAGGCCGATGCGCGAGCGCAGCTGGCGATAATCCGAGAGCGCGGTGCTGATCAGCCCGACCAGCGCGTCTTTCAGGAAGCCGTGCCGCAGGCCGAAGCTGAGCAGCGCCATCACGTCCCTGAACATGCCGACATTGGGCTGGAGGATGTCGCCGAGCACCAGCTTGCCGGAGGGTTTCAGGATCCGGCGGATGTTGCGGAGGGCGCCATCCAGCTCCTCCGAGGTCATGTATTGCGCGACCGAGTTCATCACGACGAGATCGATCGACTGGTCCTGCATCTTGCGGACGTCGTCGAGCGAGCGGACGCGGATCTTGGTGTCCGGCGCGAACCGCGCGATCAGTCGGCCGCGCACCCCGGGCGCCGGCTCAGCCAGGATCAGCTTGCCGCAGGCGGATGCCACCTGGCTCGCCGACAGCGCCTCGCCGCAGGCATAGTCCAGCACCACTGCCTCAGGTGAGGGGATATAGCCGATGATGTCCCGCGCAATGATCTGGAAGTGCAAGTCGCGATGCAGCTTGCTGACATAGATCGTATGCGTGGAGTCGTAATAATCGATCCAATCGTCCATGGTATTCCGAAGATCCCGGCCAAACGGTTCCTGTTCAGGAACCGGCGCTGCCCGCCTTGCGTTAGGGGTGCGACGGCGCGCCGTCAATGTCTGTCCGCGTCCTAACAGGAAGGTCTCCCGTGAGCAAAACCAACAACAAGGTCTCGCCCGATCTCGACACCCCCACCGATCTGTCGTCCGATGGGGTCAAGAAGGTCTCGGAGGCGCTCAACGTGCTTCTGGCCGACGCGTTCGCGCTTTATCTGAAGACCAAGAATTTCCACTGGCACATCAGCGGCCGGCATTTCCGTGACTACCATCTGCTGCTCGACGAGCAGTCCGACCAGATCTTCGCCACCACCGACCAGCTCGCCGAGCGTGTCCGCAAGATCGGTGGCACCACGCTGAAGTCGATCGGCCAGGTCGCAAAACTCCAGACCATCAAGGACAACAACGAGGATTACGTCCCGCCGCGCGAGATGCTCCGCGAATTGATGCAGGACAACAAGCATGTCGCGGCTGCGATGCGCAAGGCACACGAGGTGTGCGACGAGGCCGGCGACGTCGCCAGCGCCAGCATCCTCGAGAACTTCATCGACGAGACCGAGCGCCGCACCTGGTTCCTGTTCGAAGCCACCCGCCAGGAAGGCGGCAACGAGGCGTAACGTCGCCGCCCGTGTCAGGCTGGCTGTCAGGTCATCGCGATTTGGAATACCGCTGTAGCCAGGCGAGCAGCTTGGCGAATTCCGGCGACATGGCGGTATCGGCACCCGACAGGACGGTTTCGTGCCCGTTGTCCTCGATCGAGATCGAGTACGACATCAGGTCGCGCGAACGCTCGGGCTTCGGCGGCGGGGGGCCTGCCGATGTGGCCGCTGCAGCGAGTTCGCCGAGCTCTTTCGCCTGAGTCGGGTCGAGCGCGCCGCAATCGACGACGAGCGGCGGGCGCTGGAGAAAAACTCCGGCGCCCTGACCGCCGTGTTGAGCCAAGCTGATCTTCATAGCCACCTATGACCTTACCGCGGTCCCCAAGTCAGGGGTATCCGCGCCGCATGCCCAGGCGCGATGAGATCGGGATCGTCGTCATCGCGCCGAGGCAATCGCTCGCGCATATGATCCTCCGGATCATGCCCTAGTGTCGCCGCCCCTGCTGCATACCCTCCAACGTGCGCGACAGCGCTGTGAGCTGACTGGAGAGTTCGGCAATCTTCTGCGTTACGTCCGCGTCGTCGTGGCCGTTCGTGGTGGCCGGCGCGCGCCTGATGCGACTGCTGGTTCCGGCCAGCGACCGTACGCCGCTGATCTGGAGGCCAACATCCTTCCATGCAGCAGCAACGGCCTGCTGCTCGGCGCTCTGCCCGCCATAGAGCTGTCCTGCCTTGAGATAGGTGGTGTCGGCGAATTCCTGAAACTCGGTGCTCTGGTTAGAGGCCTGGAGCGCGGCGTACCAGATGTGTCCAGGCGCCTCCCACGCATGGCCTCCGATGCCGATCGCGGTCAGGTAGAATGCCTTGTTGGGAATCCCGGAATTAATGTGCACGCCGCCGTTGTCGCCCGCATCCGTGTCGGGCAGGTTGACGTATTTCCTCATATGGTCCGGCTGCGGATCCTTGCCGAGCGTCGAATTATTGAAGGCCTTGCCCGGTTCCTTCATCGATCGCAAGGCATCCGCTCCGATGTCGGGCGTGAACACTTCGGCCCCGATCAGCCAATCTGCCTGGTTGGCTGCCTGCTTTAGCGTCCATTGTTTGACGAGCGAGCCGAAGACGTCGGACATCGACTCGTTCAGCGCGCCCGACTGGTTGTGGTAGATCAGTCCCGCGGTCGTTTCGGTGACGCCATGCGTGAGCTCATGGGCGATCACGTCGATCGACTTGGTGAAGTCGGTGAAGAGAACGCCGTCCCCGTCGCCAAAGACCATCTGGTTGCCGTCCCAGAACGCGTTGTTGAAGGCGTCGCCATAGTGCACGAAGGCGTTGAGCCGCATCCCTCTTCCGTCAATGGAATCGCGATCGAGAACCTGCTCATAGAATTCGCGAGTGTCGCCCAGGCCTACGAATGCGCGATTGACGGTGTCGTTCCTCGATTTTGCGCCGTCCTCGGTGCGAGCGATTGTCGCCGAGCTGAGGTCGGTGGTGTTGCCGCAGTCCGATATCGTTCGCCGGCCATGCGACGACGGAGCGGCCGCAGCGGCTACGAGCCCGCGGATGGCACGCTCGCCTCTCAGCCGCGATGTCGACAGCAATGTGCGCAGGGCCGCATCGCGAATTCGGCCGTCACTGTTGTCGAGCAGCTTCTTGAGAATGTGGGGTGGGGTGATGCAGTTGATGCACTGGCAACGGCTTGAGAACATCATGATCGACTCCAATGGTGCACGGGAAACAGCAAAACAAAATCAGGAAATACAACTTCCGCGATCTTCTACCCGAGGTTTTCGGAGTCAAGCCGCCCCGTCACGATCCCGCGAAAGTGATCTTGCGCAGAGCGAATGGAAACGTCAGCTCCGTTCCCACAATCTCACCAGCGCTCCGTTCCTGCCCATGACTGGATCGGACTCTGGCACCTTCACGGCCGGAATTGTCTTCAGCGCCTTTGCGTGATTCTCCGCGGTTGCCCGCGTGATCTCCATCTTGCTGCCCGGCGGATAGGCGCCGATCACGCAGAAATCGTCACTTGCATTGATGCATTGATGGCCGGTGCCAGCGGGGAGGATTGCGACATCGCCGGCCTTGATCTGGAGCTCCTGACCATGATCGCCGCCGAAGCGCACCCGCGCATCGCCGCGTGCGACGCCGAGCACCTCGTGCACGGTCGCATGATAGTGCAGATAGTCGTAGACGCCGTTGCGCCACGTGCCGCCCCAGCCGTTCGCTTCGAACAGGTCTTCGATGGTCTCTTCGGGTCGCTTGGGATCGAGCGTCACCGCGCCCTGGTAGACCAGGAACGGAAGGATGTTGTTCGGCACGAGCCCGTCATCCTCGAACACGATGGCGAGCGGCTCGGCATTGTCGCGGACGACGGACATGGCAGGCTCCTGCTACACGAAGGTGCGGAGACAACATTGAAGCGGGAGGAGGCGTTCCTGAACCGGTCTCGTGTCCCGGACGCGATTCAGCGCGAAGCGATGCGTCGCTGAGCCGGGACCCAGAAACCAGCATGGGCCCCGGTTCAGCAGCGCATCACGCCGCAAAGAGCGGCGCGCTTCACTGCGCCCGGGGCACGAGCCGTAGCGCGCCTTACGCGCTCTTCTTCTGCCGCATCAGATCGGCAAAGCGCTGGAACAGGTAGTGCGAGTCACGCGGGCCGGGCGAGGCCTCGGGGTGGTACTGCACCGAGAACACCGGCTTGCCGTCGAGCTGGATGCCGCAATTGGAGCCGTCGAACAGCGAGATGTGGGTCTGCGTCGCGCCCTTCGGCAGCGTCGCCTCGTCGACGGCAAAGCCGTGGTTCATCGAGGTGATCTCGACCTTGCCGGTGGTCTCGTCCTTGACGGGATGATTGGCGCCGTGATGGCCCTGATGCATCTTCTTCGTCTTGGCGCCGACGGCGAGGCCGAGCATCTGGTGACCGAGACAAATGCCGAAGGTCGGCGTGCCCGACTTGATCACGTCCCGGATCACGGGCACGGCATATTTGCCGGTCGCGGCCGGATCGCCCGGACCGTTGGACAGGAACACGCCGTCCGGCTTCATCGCCAGGATGTCCTCGGATGACGTCGTCGCCGGCACCACCGTCACCTTGCAGCCGACGCCGGCGAGCAGGCGCAGGATGTTGCGCTTGATGCCGTAGTCGATGGCGACGACGTTGAACTCCGGCTTGTCCTGCCGGCCAAAGCCCTTGTCCCACAGCCAGGGCGTCTCGTCCCAGGTGAAGCGCTGGCCACTTGTGACCATCGGCACGAGGTCCATGCCCTCGAGGCCCGGCCATTCGCGTGCCTCTTCCTTGAGGCCATGCAGGTCGAATTCGCCGCTCTTGGAATGCGCGATCACGGCATTGGGCATGCCCTTGGAGCGGATCAGCGCGGTCAGCGCGCGGGTGTCGATACCAGAGAGGCCGATGATGCCGCGCGCCCTCAGCCATTGGTCGAGATGCTTGGTGGCGCGGTAGTTCGAGGGATCGGTGATCGCGGTGCGCAGGATCACGCCGCGCGCGCCGGGCGTCGCGGCCATGTTCACCGTCTCGATGTCTTCCTCATTGGTGCCGACATTGCCGATATGCGGGAAGGTGAAGGTGATGAGCTGGCCGGCATAGGAGGGATCGGTCAGGATCTCCTCATAGCCGGTCATCGCGGTGTTGAAGCAGACCTCGCCGACGGCGTGGCCTTCGGCGCCGAGACCGAAACCTTCGAGCACCGTGCCATCGGCAAGCACGAGGAGCGCGGTCGGTTTGTGGTCCGGCCAAGCGGGATCGTTGTCATGTTGTGTCATGAGCGCGTTTCATAAGCCCCCCACGCGCGCCCGTCAAAGCGGGAAGGGGCCGATTCACATGCGTTTTTGCATATTTGACGGGCGGCTTCAGGCCCTCGGGCCGGAACTGGCAATTTTGAGCCATTTCGACCCCCGGGAGGGAAACAATGAACCCGTGGCCGCTCCGGTATGGCCTCTTGCCCGCGAACGGCTTAGATCAGGCCCTGACAGATCGAGAGGACCCCGACATGCTGCGCGACGACATCAACAATGCGGTCAAGGAGGCCATGAAGGCCAAGGACGAGCGCAAGCTGTCCACGCTGCGCATGGTCAACTCGACTATCAAGAACGCGGATATCGACGCCCGCGGCAACGGCAAGCCGCCGCTGTCGGATGCCGACCTGCTCGCCGTACTGCAGAAGATGATCAAGCAGCGCCAGGAGGCGGTCGAGCTCTACGACAAGGGCGGCCGGGCCGAGCTCGCCGCCCAGGAGCGCGAGGAGATCGCGGTGATCTCGGCCTATTTGCCGAAGCAGATGGCGGACGACGAGGTGAAGAAGGCGATCGCGGACGCGATCACTGAAACGGGCGCTGCCGGCATGAAGGACATGGGCAAGGTGATCTCGGCGCTGCGGGCGAAATACGCGGGACAGATGGATTTCGGCAAGGCGTCCGGCCTCGTGAAGGCCGCGCTGTCGGGCTAACTCTTTGTTACCCTCCCCTGGAGGGGAGGGTCGATCGCGCGGTGATCTCTCCACTCGGGCACCGTTTCGGCTGAGACACCGTCACCCCACCTCGGTTCGCATACCGCTTCGCGCTATGCGAACCGATCCTCCCCCTCCAGGGGAGGATCGGCACCTATGATGCCGCATCAGTTCGGTCTACTCTTGCCCGATAGAAACAATCGGGAGGCAACCGATGACCGGCGCGATCAAGCCGTTCCGCATCTCCGTCAGCGACGACATCCTGTCCGACCTCAAATCGCGTCTCGCCCGCACGCGCTGGCCGGAGGCGGAGCTGGTGGAGGAACTGGAGCCAGGGCGCGCCGCTGAAATGGATCCAGGAGATCTGCGCCTATTGGGCGAACGATTACGACTGGCGGACGCGCGAGGCGAAGCTCAACCGCTTCGAGCAGTTCACCACCGAGATCGACGGCCTCGACATCCACTTCGTCCATGTGCGCTCGAAGGAGCCGTCGGCGCTGCCGCTGATCATTACCCATGGCTGGCCGGGCTCGATCGTCGAATTCCAGAAGGTGATCGCGCCGCTGGTCGATCCCGCCGCGCATGGCGGCAAGTCCGCGGATGCCTTTCACGTGATTTGCCCGTCGCTTCCAGGTTTCGGCTTCTCCGCCAAGCCAAAGACCACCGGCTGGGGCGTTGACCGCATCGCCGCGACCTGGGCGAGGCTGATGGACCGGCTGGGCTATGCGCGCTACGGCGCGCAGGGCGGCGATTGGGGCTCGGCGGTGACGACCTCACTCGGTGCGCAGGATGCCGAGCACTGCGCCGGCATCCACATCACGCTGTCCTTCAATTCGCCGCCGCGCATCGAGGGTGAGCCGACGGCAGAGGAGAAGCGCGCGCTCGCCGGCCTCAAGCATTATGTCGATCTCGATTCCGGCTATTCCAAGCAGCAGTCGACGCGGCCGCAGACGCTCGGTTATGGCCTGACGGATTCGCCGAGCGGGCAGGCGGCCTGGATTCTGGAGAAATTCTGGGCCTGGACCGATTGCAATGGCCATCCCGAGAACATCCTCACCAGGGACGAGCTGCTCGACAACGTCATGCTGTACTGGGCGACGGAGACGGCCACCTCCTCCGCGCGGCTCTATTGGGAAAGTTTCGGCAAGCGGCGGACGACGCCGGTCGTGAAGGTGCCGACGGGCGTCGCAGCATTCCCCAAGGAGATCATCACGCCGGTGCGGAGCTGGATGGAGCCGAACTTCCCCAACATCACGCATTGGAGCGAGATGGAGAAGGGCGGCCATTTCGCCGCCTTCGAGCAGCCGGAGCTGTTCGTGCGCGATGTGCGCAAATTCTTTGCGACGGTACGATAGCCGCGCACTCAGCCGTCATGTCCGGGCTTGTCCCGGGCATCCACGAGCTTAGACTAGGCCGAAGAAGCAAGACGTGGATGGCCGGAACACGTCCGGCCATGACGCCGAGACCGTGGAACGCCGAACCATGCTGACCGAAGCTAAGTCCTATGACGAGCTCATCCGCAACTTCCGCTGGGACATCCCCGGGCGCTTCAACATGGCGGAAGCGTGTTGCGATCGCCATGCCGACGGCACGGGCCGCCTCGCGCTGGTCTATGTCGACGAGAACGGCGCGACCACGCGCACCTCCTTTGACGAGGTTGCCGACATGTCGCGCCGCTTCGCCAATGTGCTGAAGGCGGATGGCCTCGTGCGTGGCGACCGTGTCGCGGTGTTCCTGTCGCAGTCGCTGGAGCTGCCGATCGCACATATGGCGGCGTTCCGCTCCGGGCTGATCTCGATCCCGCTGTTCGCGCTGTTCGGCGAGGACGCGCTGGAATTCCGACTGTCGAATTCGCAAGCGAAGGCGATCATCACTGACGAGGCGGGCTGGGAGAAGCTCACCAAGATCCGCGAACGGCTGCCTTATTTGCAGGACATCTACATCACGAGCGGCGCCGTCCATGCCGGCGCAAAGCCGTTCTGGCCGGCGATCGAAACCGCGTCCGAGGATTTCGCGACCGTCGATACCTCCGCCGACGATCCCGCGCTGATCATCTACACCTCGGGCACCACAGGCAATCCCAAGGGCGCGCTGCATGCGCACCGCGTCGTGCTCGGACACTTGCCGAACGTGGAGATGTGCCACAACTTCCTGCCGCGTCCCGGCGATCTCATGTGGACGCCGGCGGACTGGGCCTGGATCGGCGGCCTCGTCAACGGCCTGCTGGCGTTCTGGTATCATGGCATTCCCCTGGTCGGCCATCGCGCGCGCAAATTCGAGCCGCAGGCGGCGATGCAGATGATGGCCGACCTTGGCGTTCGCAACGTCTTCCTGCCGCCGACCGCGCTCAAGCTGATGCGCCAGGCCGGCGTGAAGCATTCTGGCGTCAAGCTGCGCAGCATTTTCACGGGCGGTGAATCGCTCGGCGGTGAATTGCTCGGCTGGGTGCGCGAGACCTTCGGCATCGACGCCCACGAAGTGTTCGGCCAGACCGAGTGCAACCTCGTGATCGGCAGCAACTCCAACCTGTTTCCGATCCGTCCCGGCGCGATGGGCAAGGCGACGCCGGGCTTCGACGTCCGCATTGTCAACGACAAGGGCGAAGAGCAGAAGCGCGGGCAGCGCGGCATCATCGGCGTGCGCCAGCCATGTCCCGTCACCATGCTCGAATATTGGCGCAATCCGGAGGCGACCGCGAAGAAATATGCCGGCGAATTCCTGCTGACCGGCGATCTCGGCGTGCAGGATGAGGACGGCTATTTCTGGTACGTCAGCCGCGAGGACGATGTCATCACCACCGCCGGCTATCGCGTCGGCCCGTCCGAGATCGAGCACACGCTGATGAAGCATCCGTCGGTGGCGATGGCGGCGGTGGTCGGCATTCCCGATCCGATCCGCACCGAATCGATCAAGGCCTGGATCGTGCTGCGACCCGGCTTCACCGGCAGTGACGCGCTCGCGCGCGAAATCCAGGAGTTCGTCAAGGTGCAGCTCGCCGCCCACGAATATCCACGTTTCGTCGCGTTCGCGGAGACGCTGCCGATGACCGCCACCGGCAAGGTGCTGCGGCGCGAGCTGCGGGCGAAGGGTTAGCTTCCGGCAATGGCAAAGACGCCTCAAGCCGCGGGGCTTCACCGCGCCTCATTGACGAAGCTGCACGATCTCGATGCGGCGCTGGAGCTGATGTACTACGGCTGGCGCGGCATGACGCTGGAGGCCGACGCTTATCTTGCAAGCCAAGGCCTGTCGCGTCCGCACCATCGCATCCTCTACGTGGTGGCGCGCCGGCCCGACATCGCAATCGGCGCGCTGATCGAGATCCTCGGTATTTCCAAGCAGGCCCTCAACCGGCCGCTCAACCTGCTGCTGGAACGCAAGCTCCTGACGTCGAAGCGCTCGCCCGAGCAGCATCGATCTAAGCTGCTGCGCCTGACGGCCGCGGGACAGCGCATCGAACAGCGGGCATCGGACCACGAACGCAAGGTACTGCGCGAGGCGTTCGATCGGGTCGGGACATCCGGTGCGGCGGCATGGATGGGCGTCATGGAAGCCATCGCCGACAACAACTGACCCAATCCTAAAGTCAATATAGTTGACATGAGGCGCGAGCTTTGCCACTTTCCCGGCCATAAGCCAGGGGGAGAGCTCGCGTCATGAACGGACAGGCAATGAATCGCGCAGCCGCCGAACGCTTCGTCGCGGCATGGTGCGCGAACTGGTGCATGGTCGATATCGACGCGGTCGTTGCGCATTTTGCCGACCATGCACAGATGCGCAGTCCTCTGGCGCTGACACTGACCGGTTCTCCCGTCGTCACGGGCGCCGAGAACATCTGTGCCTATTGGCGGCAAGCCTATGGCCACATCGAAAGCGCCGATCTGAAGATCCTGAGCTGGAGCTGGGACGAGGCGATCGCGCGACTGACGGTCTGGTGGCAGCTGGGCGACACGCGGGCCAGCGAATTCATGGACTTCGACGATGCGGGCCGCGTGGTGCGCAGCGAAGCCTTTTACGGAAAATAGCCATGCGCCTTTCGGATTTCGTCCTGCTTCTCAACACGCTCTGGTTCGTGGGCGCCTTCATTCAGTTCAGCGTTGCTCAGGGTAACACGCTGAAGATCTTGCTGCCGCGGGAAGAGCGCAGCAATCCGATCGCGCCGACGCTTGCGGCCAGCGTGGCGTTCCTGGGCGGGATGAATCTGCCGATCGGGCTGTTGTCGTTCTATCTTCTCGCCGCTCGTCCGTCGTTCTTCCAGCCGGTCGAGGCCCAGCTCGCGCTGTTCCTGTTCTTTGCCGGCTGCCACTTCAGCCAGTTCGCCTATAACCTTCCGGTGCTGATGCGCGGCGGACGCGTCGGGGTAGCTTACTGGCCCGTGCTGAAGGGCCCGATGCTCAGGATCTTCGTCATCGACGCGGCTCTGTTCGTGGCCAATCTCGGAGTGGCGCTTCTGCTCGCCTGGCGTGCCTGATACGCGTGGCGCTGCAAGCGAAGCCGTAGCGTTATTTGTCGACCGCCCAACGCTTGCCGCTGTGATCGTGATGCTGCTGGTGCTCGGTCATGCGACCTGGCATCGCTATCGGCGGCTTTCGTAGTCGTCCTGGCGAAAGCCAGGACCCATTACCCCCAGGGAGGAGTTTGGGGCGAACTGGTCATGACCAGCCTCCGCCAAATCGGCTTCGGTGGTAATGGGTCCTGGATCTGCGCTCCGCTTCGCGGCGCTTGTCCAGGACGACGGCTGAGGTGCTGTCCTACGGCGTCTTGATCCCCATCGCCTTCAGCGCATCGAGCATCCGCTGCGGCGGGCCCAGCTTGACGACGAGCGGCTGGCCGGTCTCGAGCAGGCTTTTGAGGCTGGACAGGATCGCCGGCCAGCCGGAGCGCCCGCCTGCGAGGATGTCGTCACTCAGCGGGCGGTCATGGCCTTCGCTCATGGTGAGCGAACGGCATCGCCGACCTGTTCGATCTCGTAGGTGACGAGCGTCGGGCCGAGCTTCTCGACCAGCTCGGGCCAGTTCACGTTGAACGTGACCGCGAGCTTTCGCGGCGGGTCGTAGGCGAGAACCTCGCCGCTGATGTGCAGCGCGCCGTCGGGCGTGCGCACGATGAAGGCGCCGCCGAGCCGCGGGTCGACCTCGACGGCATTGCCGAAGAAATATTGCCGGCTGAACTCCGCCGAGGTCAGCGCCTGCCAGACCTTCTCCGGCGTGGACGCAATATAGATGGTGTAGGCGGTCAGCGGCTTGAATTGCTCGAGGTTCATTTTGTGTCGAATCCCTTGTTGAGGGCTGCGCGCGGAATGGCGAGCACCTTGCCTCTTTCCAGCAGGCTCTTGAGGCCGGACAAGATCGCCGGCCAGCCGTTGGAAACGGCGCCGAGATATTTGCCGCCTTCCACGAACCCATCATGCAGCACGGTCAAACGCACGAGCGACCCGAACGGTTCGATGGTGAAGACGACGCGTGAGATCGGCTCACTGCGCAGTTCCTCGAATTTGTGGTGCTTGAAGCTGTACGAGAGGCGCCGCGGCGGATCGGCCTCGAGGATTTCGCCGGAGTCGGTGGTCTCACCGTCGAGCAGAAGCGCGAAAGGCGAGCCGACTTTCCAGTCGGACCGGACTTCGGCGCCGAACCAATATTGCTTCGTGAACTCGCTCGACGTCAGCGCCTCCCACAGCTTCTCGGCTGTGGTCTCGATATAGGTCACGTAGACGAACTCCGGCTTACTCATCGCGCTTCTCCAACTGGCGTTTCAACTCGCTGAGCGCGGTGAGCTTGCCGCGCTCGAATTTCCTGATCCATCGTTCGCCGATCTGATGGATCGGCACGGGGTTGAGATAGTGCAGCTTCTCGCGGCCATGCCTGATGGTGGTGACCAGGTTGGCCTCCTCCAGAATCGCAAGGTGCTTGGTCACGGCCTGACGCGTCATCGCAAGGCCGTCGCAGAGATCGTTCAGCGTCTGGCCGTTCCTGGCGTGAAGCCTGTCCAGCAGCGACCGTCGTGACGCATCGGCGAGCGCTTTGAAGACCTCATCCATGGCTGCGATAATAGGCAACCAAATGGTTGCATGTCAAGATGGTGTCTTTGGCGCGCGCAATCGGCCGTGTTAGCCTTCGGGCTCAGCCAACGCAGATTGGTTCCGGGAGGACTTCATGTTCCGTTGCGTCTTGACTGCTGCCTGCCTCGTCTTTTTTGCCGGCAGCACGGCCGTTCACGCCCAAAAACAGCAAGTGATCGGCGCGCCGCCGGAAGCTTCCAACATGAAGCTGGTCGGCATGAACGACCTTCAGGCGCGCAGCGCCTATCAGCCGACCATCCATCATCAGGGCGATCGCTGGATCGCCTATATCGGCCATCACGGCGGCACCGACGACGTGCCCAACCCCGTCAACCCGATGACGGGCAAGGCCGAGCCGAACGGCACCTCCATCGTCGACGTCACCGACCCCGCGCGGCCGAAATATCTGCGGCACCTGCCGGGGCAGGAAGGCAAGTACGAATCCGGCGGCGCGCAGATGGTACGCATCTGCGACGGCAAGTCGTTGCCGAAGGGCGATCCGAATGCGGTCTACATGCTGCGCACTTTCGGGAGCGAGGCACATGAGATCTGGAATGTCGCCGACCCCGCCAATCCCGTGCTCGTCACGCGCATCGGCGGGTTGAAGGACACGCACAAGAGCTGGTGGGAATGCAACACCGGCATTGCCTTTCTCGTCTCCGGCGCGCCGGACTGGCGCACGCGGCGCATGACGCAGATCTACGATCTCTCCGATCCCGCGCGTCCGCAGAAAATCCGCGACTTCGGCCTGCCGGGTCAGGAGCCGGGCGCGACCGGCGCGGTGCCGACCGAGCTGCACGGGCCGATCTCGACCGGGCCCGACGGCAATCGCGTCTTCTTCGGCTATGGCACCAACAAGGGCGGCATCCTGCAGATCGTCGATCGCGAGAAGCTCCTGAACGGCCCGAAGGAGCCGACGCCGGATAATCTGCGCTATCCCGAGATCTCGCGCATGCCGATGTCCGCTTTCAACGGCGCGCATACCACGTTTCCGATGCTCGACATGCCCATTGCCGAATTTGCCGAGGACAAGGATGGCAAGACCCGCGACATCGTGATGATCGTGGACGAGGCGATCCTGAACGAATGCGGCGAGGCGCGGCAGATGGTCTGGTTCGCGGACGTCACCACCGAGACGCGGCCGATGATGATCTCGAGCTATACCGTGCCGGAGGCGAGCGGGCAGTTCTGCCAGCGCGGCGGCCGCTTCGGCTCGCATTCGTCGAACGAGAGCATGGCGCCGGTCTACTACAAGAAAATGGCCTTCATCGCCTTCTTCAATGCCGGCGTGCGCGCGGTCGACATCCGCGATCCCTATCACCCCAAGGAAGTCGGCTATTTCATTCCGTCGATCACCGCTGCCACCGACAAGCGGTGCATCCCGGTCGAGGGCGGTGAGCGCTGCAAAGTGGCGATCCAGACCAACAATGTCGAGACCGATGACCGCGGCTACATCTACATCGTCGATCGCGCCAATACCGGCCTGCATATCCTCGAGCTGACCGGGCCGGCGCGCGCGGTCGCCGGCCTGCCGAAGAACTGACGATGCGGCGCGCGGCAGCGATCGCGGGCGTGGTGATCGCGCTCGGTGTGTCCGGCGTCGGCGCCTATCGGCTCGCGCCGCCGGTGCAGGAATCGGCGCATTGGCGCGAGATCGCCTGGCCATTCCCACGCGATGGCTGGCCTGCGGGGCGGGCGTTCCGCTGCGACGGTGCCTGCGCGGGCGCCGAGCTCTATGTGCGCGCCAAGCGCGGCTTCTGCAATTGCGACCGCGGCGTTGCCGATGACGACGAGGTCGATCGCGTGGCCGACATCGATCTGATCGGCCCGCGCTTTGCGGCGGTCGCGCCGGGCGAGGAGGTGGAGCTTGGCGAGATGCGCGGCCGCGCGAGACGCTACGATCTCGCCATGCCCGACGGCGCCCGCACCGCGATCGGTGTTGCCGTCTCGCGCCGCTGCGATCTTTTTATTGCGGCCGTGCAGGGGCGCGGGGAAGCGAGCGCGATGCAGCGCGCGGCGCTCGCGTTCCTCAAGACGCAGGAGATGAGGACATGGGTGACGGCGGCGCTGGATGGAAGATGAGGCACGCTCTTCGCCTCTCCCCGCTTGCGGGGAGAGGCCGGAGCGCATCGCAGATGCGATCCGGGTGAGGGGGAGTTTCCGCGAGTCCAACTATCACCGTCCCCGGGGAGATTCCCCCTCACCCTAACCCTCTCCCCGCAAGCGGGGAGAGGGGATAAGCGCGCTTCCGTTCCCGCAGCCGCCATGCATTAATGCGCACAAACCTCAGCGAGTCCCTCCCATGATGTCCATGCAAGCCTATCTCGCCTTCGTCGCCGCCTGCATTGCGCTGGCGCTGCTGCCGGGGCCGATCGTCACCCTCGTCATCGCCAATGGCCTGCGCCACGGCACCCGCGCAGCGCTCACCAACGTTGCCGGCGCGCAAGCGGGCCTTGCCATCGTCATCGGCATCGTCGCGGTCGGCCTGACCTCGCTGATGGCGACCATGGGCTACTGGTTCGATTGGGTGCGTTTTGCCGGCGCCGCCTATCTGGTCTGGCTCGGCATCAGGCTGATCTGGGCGCCGGTCGAGGGCGTTGATGTCGACGCGCCGCCTCCGCCGCCGCGCGGCGGTTTCTTCCTGCAAGGGTTCCTGGTGCTGCTGTCGAACCCGAAGGTGCTGGTGTTCTTCGGCGCCTTCATTCCGCAGTTCATGGACATGAACCAGCCGCACTTTCCGCAAGTCGCGCTGCTGGGCGCCACCTTCATGGTGACCGCCGTCATGACGGACGCGCTCTATGCGATCGCCGCCGGCCGCGCCCGAAAATTCTTCTCGGCGCGCCGCACGCGAATGATGTCGCGTATCTCCGGCGGCTTCATGATCGGCGGCGGCATCTGGCTGGCGCTGACCAGGGCGAAGTGAGATCTACACCAACAGCTGCGCCTCCAGCTCCACCTCGATCTCCGCAAAAATCCGCGCCAGCCGCTCGGCCCATTGCTGCTGGCCGGACTGGTCGGCGATGAGATCCTGGCGGATCTCGATGCCGGTGTTGACGAGGCCGCGCGCCTCGCCGTGCACGGGAATGGTGTAGTCGGTGAGGTCGTTCACCGCATAGGGCTCGTTGTCGCCGACGACGAGATCGCCTTCGCTGCGGAGATGTTTGAGAAGCCGCTGCGGCAGCACGGTGTCGCGGTTGTACAGCGCACCGATGTGCCAGGGCCGGGCCACGCCGGCATAGACCGGCGTGAAACTGTGCAGCGAGACCAGCACGGTCGGCCGCTCGTCGTGCAGGCGGCGGTTGATCGCGGCGTCGATGCGATCATGATAGGGCGCGAAGATCTCGCGCCGCCGCGCCTCGCGCTCCCATTCCGAAATCCCTTTGTTGCGCGGGATCGCGGTGGCTTCGGAGATGACGGGGATCGAGCTCGCCGCGACGGGTGGGCGATTGCAGTCGATCACGAGCCGCGAATAACGCTGCGCGATCAGATGCGCATCGAGCATTCTTGCCAGGCGCTCGGCGACGCCGGCGATGCCGATGTCCCAGCCGATGTGCCTGACGAGCTCGCTTTCCGCGATGCCGAGATCGCCGAGCGCGCGCGGCAGCACCCGCCCGTAATGATCCGAGGTGAGCAGGAAGGGCGATTGTCCCTCCGCATTCACCTCATGCACCGGCGGAATGTCACCCTCGCCGAGCAGTTGATCGGCGGCCTCAGTCGTGTGCAGGTCCATCCTGATTGCCTATGGAAAGGTCGCCCCGAAAGTCGGGCGGGGGTCGGTATAGATTGGTTCGCACAAAATCACCATCATCGACCGAGGATGCCGCTAAGGGCGCGCACTGCCTCCACACCGTCGTCCTAGCGAAAGCCAGGACCCATTACCCCGACTGCCAGCGTGGCCGGCGCTGGCGCTGTCAGCTTGCCCATTGCGGCGTTCGGTGGCTATGGGTCCTGGCGTTCGCCAGGACGACAGCGAACATGCGCCGCTGTCGTTCCGCACCATTGCCAGCTATAGAGCGCCCATGACCACCGATCGTCTCTTCGTCTACGGCACCCTGATGCGCGGCTTCGATCATCCGATGGCGCGGCTGCTCGCCGCTCATGCGGATTTCCTGAGCGAAGCGACCTGCCGCGGCCGGCTGCTCCTCATCAAGCATTATCCGGGATTGCTGCTATCGGACGCGCCGTCCGATCGCGTCCACGGCGAGCTCTTTCACCTGCGCGCGGGCGACGAACTCCTGCGCGAGCTCGACATGTACGAGGCCTGCGGCGAGGGTTTTCCGGAGCCGACCGAATATCTGCGCCAGCTGATCGACGTGATGCTGCCGGATGGCACCAGCGGCAAGGCCTGGACCTATGTCTACAACTGGCCCGTCACCGGCCTGCCGATCATCGAGTCCGGCCGCTTCCTCGACCATTAGTTCTTGAGCATGATTTCCGCGCAAACGCGTTCCGCGTTTGTCGCGAGGGAAAACCGCTGCGCACTTTGCGCTAGCGCGGCCCTTTGAGTCCGGATCATGCGCTAAGCCGACAGCACTTCCTTCACCACGCGCACGTCGACCTCGCGCTCGACATATGTCCACTCCTCGGTCTGCCTGAGCATCGCCACCAGCTCCTCGAACAGTGAGGCGTCAACCGGTGCGAATTCGAACCAGGTCAAGAAGTCGAAGGGACCGCCGAGGTCGCGGCAGTGATAGAGCTGCCGCGCGATCGCCGGCAAATAGCGCAGGCTGCTCGCGATGTGGTGCGATCTGTCCTCGAAGATATGGCGGCGCTCTTCCTGCGTCAGCTCCCACCAGGCCTGCGATTTGCGGATCGGGATCAACGCCGCGCTGGTTGCGTCCAACCGGCCGAGGCCGGCCTGCACGGCATCGAGCTGCTGCTTCTCAGGCCGTTCGGTGTAGCGCAAGCTGCTGGCGACGCCGGCCAGCCGCCAGGCGTTGCGCGAGGGCACGAGCGGCAATGAGACGGCCTCGCTGTCGGTCACCGACAGCGCCGGCACGAAGGGCAGGGGCTCGCCCGTCACGGGCGAAAGCGACGTCACGCGCCAACCCCCGCTGTGGCCGCCTCGAAACGTCCTGAACATGGGGATATGGAAGCGCGGAACCGGGCCGGGTTCAAGCATTTCTGCTGTCCTTCCGGGCTCGATGCTCCGCATCGCCCCGGAATGACAGTGGGAAGGCGGGGCCCTGTGAATAGGTCGAATAACTCGGATAAGCCCGACAAACCTGGCCTTTGGCCGGGCCGCACCTATATCCCTGATCCCCAGCCCGACTCACCCGGTTTCGCGCTACACACAGGCCATGCGCTTCACGCCCCAATTCCTCGACGAGCTTCGTGCCCGGCTTTCGGTCTCCGAAGTCGTGGGCAAGCGCGTCAAGCTGAAGAAGGCGGGGCGGGAGTGGAAGGGCCTGTCGCCGTTCCAGCAGGAGAAGACGCCGTCCTTCTACGTCAACGACCAGAAGGGTTTTTACCACGACTTCTCCTCCGGCAAGCACGGCGACATCATCAACTTCGTGATGGAAACCGATGGCCTGCCGTTCGCCGAGGCCGTCGAGCGGCTCGCCAATATGGCGGGCCTGCCGCTGCCGGCGGTGACGCCGGATGCCGCCAGGCACGAGCAGCGGCGCAAATCGCTACATGACGTCATGGAGCTCGCGGCGAAGTTCTTCGCGGAGACGCTGGCCTCGCGCGTCGGCGCGAAAGCGCGCGGCTATCTCGCCGACCGCGCCATCTCGCCGGCGACGCAATTGCAGTTCCGTCTCGGCTATGCGCCGCCCGACCGCTTTGCGCTGAAGGAGCATCTCGGCAAGCTCGGCGTTTCCGTCGAGGACATGATCGAGACCGGGCTCCTCGTGGCCGGCGACGACATTCCGGTGCCGTACGATCGCTTCCGCGATCGCGTGATGTTTCCGATCACGGATCTGCGTGGCCGCGTCATCGCCTTTGGCGGGCGCGCGCTCGAGAAGGACGTTCCGGCCAAATACCTGAATTCGCCGGAGACGCCGCTCTTTCACAAGGGCGACAATCTCTACAACCACCAGACCGCGCGCAAGGCGACCCATGACGGCAGCGCGCTGATCGTGGTCGAAGGCTATGTCGACGTCATCGCCATGGTCACCGCGGGCTTTGCGGGCGCCGTCGCGCCGCTCGGCACGGCGTTGACCGAGAGCCAGCTTGCGCTGCTCTGGAAGATGGCGGACGAGCCGATCCTCTGCTTCGACGGCGACCGCGCCGGCCAGAAGGCGGCCTATCGTGCTGCGGACCTTGCCTTGCCGTTCCTCGCACCGGGAAAAAGCCTGCGCTTCGCGCTGCTGCCGGAAGGACAGGACCCCGACGATCTCGCGCGCTCGGGCGGGCGCGGCGCGATCGAGGAGGTGATCGCGGCGGCGCGGCCGCTTGCCGACATGATCTGGTCGCGCGAGCTCGAAGGCGGCAATTTCGCCACGCCCGAGCGCCGCGCTGCGCTGGAGGCGCGCATCAAGGAGCTGTCCAACGGCATCCGCGACGAGGTGGTGCGGCGCTATTATCGCGACGATTTTGCCGACCGGCTCCAGCGCGCCTTTGCCCCCGAAGGCGGGCGCGGCGGCTTTGGCGGTCGGGGCAATTTCCGCGGCAATTCCGGCCGCTCCTTCCAGCCGAGGGGTGGGGGAGGGGCGAATCGATTCGGCGGGCAGGGATTTGGTGGCGGGCGACGCGGCCCCCCCGGTCCCATTCCGCTTCCCTCCGGCCCCTACCAGGCGGCGAGCCCGCAGCTGGCGGCAAGCCCGATCATGCGGGGCCAGCGCAGCGCCATCTCCCGCCGGGAGGCCCTGATCCTGCAATGCCTGATCAATCACCCCTGGCTGCTGCATGAACACCTTGAGGAGGTCGCCGCCCTGGAGCTGGCCCATCCCGAGGCCCATAAGCTCAGGGCCGGCATCATCGCCGCCTTCGCCAACGACCATCACCACTCGCCGGACCCCGGTGAGCAGGCCGAAAAGATGCGGGGCGATCTCGATAAGGGCGGATTTTCTCAAATTCTTCAAAGGGTTGAGAATGGCATCACGACCGCGGCGGTGTGGGGCGCCCGCGAGGGCGCGGCGCGGGACGACGTTCTCGCCACCTGGCATCAGCTGGTTGCCTTGCATCGGCAATGGCATTCACTACTTAGAGAGCTGAAAGACGCCGAGCTGGCCTTGGGGGAGGACCCCAGCGAGGCCAATTTGGCGTGGCTGCGTGACGTCAAGGCTCGGATAGGCGAAGTCGACGGTACCGAGGCCCTGATCGAGGGTTTTGGTGAGCTGTCGGGCCGGCTCCAGAAGAGCATGTGATGAAAGAATCATGCGGACGGCCGGGGCCGGAACCGCTAAAAGACTCGCCAAATCCAAGGTTTGGCGGCAAAAACAGGGTTAATCGAGGCTTAACGGTCTTGTAGCACTTTGGCCCAGAAGCGGCCGCAGGCAGAACAGACGCGTCAGGAATGAATCCGCGCGAGCACTGTTGGGACTAAACCTGCATCCGCTGCGACAAAGAGGCTCACGAAGCGTTAGGCAATTCCGGCGAGAGAAAGTTGGGGGTGGCGAGAGTTGGATGCGCCGCCCTTTCCGTGTCGAGAGCTGCCGAAGCGAGAGCGTCGAGCAACAGGTTCATGTGAATTCAGGCAGGCGGGGCGCGCCGCCTGCATTGAAGCGCGTTTAGGAGCAATGGATGGCCACCAAGGCAAAGACGCTGCAGGCGAAGGACAAGGAAAAAGACGACAAGGCAGCGGATGCGCCGGAGAAGGATTCCCAGGACGCGCCCTCGCCCTTGCTCGACCTGTCCGACGCCGCCGTGAAGAAGATGATCAAGCAGGCCAAGAAGCGCGGCTTCGTGACCTTCGATCAGCTCAACGAAGTCCTGCCGTCCGACCAGACCTCGCCCGAACAGATCGAGGACATCATGTCGATGCTCTCGGACATGGGCATCAACGTCACCGAAGCCGACGATTCTGAAGGCGAGGAGGACAAGGACGAGGGCGGCGAGGACGAGACCGACAACGAGCTCGTCGAGGTCACCCAGAAGGCCGTCACCGAGGTCAAGAAGAGCGAGCCGGGCGAGCGCACCGACGATCCCGTGCGCATGTATCTGCGCGAGATGGGCACGGTCGAGCTGCTGTCCCGCGAAGGCGAAATCGCGATTGCGAAGCGCATCGAGGCCGGCCGCGAGGCGATGATCGCAGGCCTCTGCGAAAGCCCGCTGACCTTCCAGGCCATCATCATCTGGCGCGACGAGCTCAACGAAGGCAAGATCTTCCTCCGCGACATCATCGATCTCGAAGCGACCTATGCCGGCCCCGACGCCAAGGGCGGCATGAACACCGCGATGATCGCAGGTCCCAATGGCGAGGCCGGTGAAGCGCCGGCCGAGGGTGGCGAAGCCACCGCGTCCGCAGCCGCGCCCGCGCATGTCGCGCCGCCCGCCGCGCCCCCGTCGCCGACCCCGTTCCGTGCCGCGCCTGCTCCCGGCGCCACCGAGGCCGGCGAGGAGAAGGATCCGGGCGAGGCCGCCGCCGAATCCGACATGGACGACGATGAGTTCGAGAACCAGATGTCGCTCGCGGCGATCGAGGCCGAGCTCAAGCCGAAGGTGGTCGAGATCTTCGACAAGATCGCCGACAGCTACAAGAAGCTGCGCAAGCTTCAGGAGCAGGACATCCAGAACCAGCTCCAGAACGAGTCGCTCTCGCCGCATCAGGAGCGCAAGTACAAGAAGCTGAAGGACGAGATCATCGTCGAGGTGAAGTCGCTGCGCCTCAACCAGGCCCGTATCGACTCACTCGTCGAGCAGCTCTACGACATCAACAAGCGCCTCGTCTCGCATGAGGGCCGCCTGATGCGCCTTGCCGACAGCCATGGTGTGGCGCGCGAGGATTTCCTGCGCAACTACACCGGTTCTGAATTGGATCCGCGCTGGCTCAACCGGGTGTCAAAACTCTCGGCCAAGGGCTGGAAGAACTTCGTCCACCACGAGAAGGACCGCATCAAGGACCTTCGCCACGAGGTGCATCAGCTCGCGGCCCTCACCGGCCTCGAGATCGTCGAGTTCCGCAAGATCGTGCACTCCGTGCAAAAGGGCGAGCGCGAGGCACGCCAGGCCAAGAAGGAGATGGTGGAAGCCAACCTCCGTCTCGTGATCTCGATTGCGAAGAAGTACACCAATCGCGGCCTGCAGTTCCTCGACCTGATCCAGGAAGGCAACATCGGCCTGATGAAGGCGGTCGACAAGTTCGAGTATCGCCGCGGCTACAAGTTCTCGACCTACGCCACGTGGTGGATCCGGCAGGCGATCACGCGCTCGATCGCCGACCAGGCCCGCACCATCCGCATCCCCGTGCACATGATCGAGACGATCAACAAGATCGTGCGCACCTCGCGCCAGATGCTCAACGAGATCGGCCGCGAGCCGACCCCGGAAGAGCTCGCCGAGAAGCTCGGCATGCCCCTGGAGAAGGTCCGCAAGGTCCTCAAGATCGCCAAGGAGCCCTTGTCGCTCGAAACCCCCGTCGGTGACGAAGAGGATTCACATCTCGGCGATTTCATCGAGGACAAGAACGCGATCCTGCCGATCGACGCCGCGATCCAGTCCAACCTGCGCGAGACCACCACGCGCGTGCTGGCCTCGCTCACGCCGCGCGAAGAGCGCGTCCTGCGCATGCGCTTCGGCATCGGCATGAACACCGACCACACGCTGGAAGAAGTCGGCCAGCAGTTCAGCGTGACGCGCGAGCGCATTCGTCAGATCGAGGCGAAGGCGCTGCGCAAGCTGAAGCATCCGTCAAGGAGCCGGAAGCTGCGGTCGTTCCTCGACAACTAACCCGGATCGCCATGCCCGGGCTCGACCCGGGCATCTATCCAAACGCAAACGGCGGGCCGAAAGGCCCGCCGTTTTGTTTTTGCCGTCATTGCGAAGAGCTCGCGACAAAATTGCGTAGCAATTTTGCGCTGATGCGAGGAAGCAATCCATGTCTTCTGTTGCGGCGCGATGGATTGCTTCGCTTCGCTCGCAATGACGTGGAGAGGTTGAAGATCTACTTCTTCTTCGCCCCGACCCTCTCGATCCGCTTGATCTCGAGCGGCGGGCGGCCGCTTTTTTCGGCGATCTCGCGGTCCTGCTCCATGATGAAGCCGCGCGCGGGTTCGTCGCCGTCGAGGCCGCCGAGCAATTCCGAGGGTACGCGGCGGTTGGAGCGCTGGGTATCGTCCTCATAGATGACGTTGAAGAAGGCGAATTCGCCTTTGGGATTGGTTCCGGGTTTCTTGGCCATGGCGGCTTGTCGTCGATCAGCGGGCCGCAGTCAAATGACTTCGGCGGTTGTCGACATCGGAGTTGAGCCAGAGCGCTGCAGCGGATGATTCTTGATTGAATCGATGCGCGCTCGGAGCTCAAATCACCTCTCCGCGTCGGGGAGAGGTGAACTACGGACAGCCGAGCAGACCTCACTCCATCATGTTCTGAACTGGTCAGCAGCAGGCTTGGTTTGATTGGGCTTGGCTTGATTGGGTTTGCCTATCGACGCGCGGCGCCGAGCGCCTGCCGTGACCTCAGCCTCAATAAACGGCGGGCCGCAAGCCCGCCGTTTATTTTGGTCTTCAGCATCACCCGGGGCTGGCAGGGTGACAACCTAAAATAGAAGGCTACAGAATGCGTCCCGCGTTGGCAAGGCAAATCGTGTGGGCGTCGATGTCGCAGCGTGCGCATCAGATATGCGTCGATCGCGACATGCGGCGCTCATGCGTAGCGAAACGACTGTTTGGATCGTCAATCACTTTGCTCATAGGTCTGCTCTCACGATGCAGCGCCGGCTGCGCGCCTTGTAGGAAAGCGCGCCCTCCTGCACCTCTTCCCGCCGACGCGCAGAAACCGTGAGCCGGCGAGTTCCATTGTTGCGGTGCATGTCTCAATGCGTGCGCCTGCGCGGCCTCAGCGTCTCGGCGGCGAGCCGCGTCCGCCGTCATGTTCGTCGCGTTCTCTCACCTGTTTACGCGTTCGCGCCTCGCGCGTTCTGGAGCCTTTCATCCCCCAATGTCGGCATGGCGATGTTGGGGCGGATCAAATGCGCGCCTTCACGGTGAGCTCTTGTCGCTTTGACGCGAATCCGGTTCCCGGGCATGATCGCGCGCCGCTTTCTGCTCTTATTCGTCAGAGGATTTCCCCGCATGTCGAGACTAGCCCTGGCCACCGCCTTCGTCCTTTGTCTGGCCGGCGGGTCGGCGCAGGCCGCGCGCTGCGGCGGCGATTTCAACGCGTTCGTCGCCAGCATGGCCGCCGAGGCGCAAGGAGCCGGCGTCTCGGCTGCTGTGACCAATGCGGCGCTCAGCGGCGTGACGCAGGATGGTGCCGTGCTCGCCTTCGACCGCCGCCAGCGCCACACCTTCAACAAGAGTTTTGAGCAGTACGTTTCGACCCGTGTCGGTCCGGGCCGCATCAATGGCGGCCGCGCGCTGCTCCAGCGCCACGCCGCGCTGCTCTCGCGCATTGAGCAGCAGTTTGGCGTGCCCCGCTATATCCTGGTCGCGATCTGGGGGCTGGAGAGCGATTTCGGCAAGGGCGACACCGGCAAGCTGCCCGTGATCAAGACGCTGGCAACGCTCGCGCATGACTGCCGCCGCACCGATCTGTTCCAGGGCGAACTGCTCGCCGCGCTCAAGATCGTGCAGCGCGGCGACCTGCCGCTGCGCGACCTCATCGGCGCCTATGCCGGCGAGATCGGCCAGACCCAGTTCCTGCCGTCGTCCTACATCAAATACGGTGTCGATTTCGACGGCGACGGCCATGTCGACCTCCGCCACAGCGTCCCCGACGTGCTCGCCTCGACCGCGAACCTGCTTCACACCAACGGCTTCAAGATGGGCCAGCCCTATGGCGAAGGCACGCCGAATTTCGAGGCCATGCGCGAGTGGAACAGGGCGGTGGTCTACAGGAAGACGATCGGGTATTTCGCGGATCGCTTGATGGGGCAGTAAGGGGACGTGAGAGGGTCTTGCGAAGACTCTTTCCAATCGTCGTCCTGGCCTAGCGCGCAATTGCGCGCGGGGGGGCCAGGACCCATTACCCCAGGCGGTAGTTGTTGCGACGGGTCTCAGTCACTTGCATGAGCTGAGTAACCGCCAGTCTGCACCAAACTGAATGCGGCGGTTATGGGTCGGCTTTCGCTAGGACGACGGCGGAGAGAGAGGCGGGCGGCGTCGCATCACCCTCACTTCGCCCCCTTCGCCATCTTCTCCAGCTTCCGTTGCAGCGGTGCCCAATATGTTCCCGGGCGGAAGCGCTGCAACAGGTCCATGAAGCGGGCGTCGTTGCCGATCAGGATGCGCGGCGCGTTGTTCTCGATGCCCCTGATGATGCGCAGCGCAGCGTCCTTCGGCGTGGTCTTCGCCGCGTTCTCGAACCGCTCGATCGATTGCGCGCGGCGGGCATTGTCGGTGACGCCGACGCCGGTGCGTGAATTGCGCGCGATCGCGGTGGCGACGCCGCCGGGATGCACCACCGACAGCCTCACCGGGCTGCCCGCCACCGCAAGCTCGTGCCGTACGCTCTCCGAGAAGCCGCGCACCGCGAACTTCGCCGCCGCATAGGCCGATTGTCCCGGCGGCGCGATGATGCCGAAGATCGAGGAGAGGTTGACGATGTGCGCCTCGGGCCTCGTCTTCAGATGTGGCAGGAAGGCGCGCGTGCCGTGCACCACGCCCCAGAAATTGATGTCGAACAGCCACTCCATCTGCGCCTGGTCGATCTCGTCGAACGCGCCGAGCAGCGCCACGCCGGCATTGTTGACGACGATGCCGAGCGCGGGATGCGCCGCGGTCGCCTCGCTCGCGAATTGCGCGATGTCGTCGGGCTTGCCGACGTCGACGCGATGCAGGCTGACCTTACGTCCCGTTCCGATCTCCGTCGCGAGCGTCTTCAGCCCCGCCTCGTCGCGATCGGCAAGCGCAAGGTCGCAGCCGCGTCGCGCCAGCTCGATCGCGAGCGCGCGACCAATGCCGCTTGCGGCTCCCGTGATGGCGGCGGCGCCGCGAATCGCAGTCATGAAATCCCCCCGTCAAGTCCCCCGCAAGAGGAACTTGGATTTACATTTTTTCAGAATGGAACCGAACCGCAAGCGCATTGGCTCTTTAACTTACGTTACGCAAGCAAGCATTGGGAGCCGCTGATGGGACAGGCACAACCGTTTCATGCAACTGCGCTGATCGTTGAAGACGATGCCCTCCAGCGGGAGATGCTATGTCTTCTGTTGGAAGAGAGCGGCTACCGGGTGATCCAGTGCGAGAGCGCCGAGGCGGCCGAACGCGTCCTCGACAAGAATGCCGGCGCGCTCTGCCTGATGCTGACCGATGTCCAGCTGGCCGGCCGGATGAACGGGGTCGAGCTCGCGCATGTCGCCAAGGATCGCAATCCCAGGCTCGACGTCGTCGTCACCTCCGGTCGTCCCTTGAAGCAGCCCTTGCCCGACGGCGCAAAATTCTGGTCCAAGCCCTGGGCACCGCTCGACGTGCTGCGCGAGGCCGAGCTCGCACAGCTGTCCTGACGGGGTGTCCCCGGCAGCCGCTTTTGCGGAGCGAGACGCGGTGATAAGGTCCGCCCATGACTTGGTCCTTCCTGTTGACGTCGCTGATCGTCGTCGCCTCGCCGGGCACCGGCGTGCTCTACACGCTGGCTGCGGCGCTCACCCGCGGCTCGCGCGCGAGCGTCGCCGCGGCGTTCGGCTGCACGCTCGGGATCGTGCCGCACATGATCGCGGCGATGCTCGGCCTTGCCGCCGTGCTCCACACCAGCGCGCTCGCCTTCGCCGCGTTGAAATGGTGCGGCGTGGCGTATCTGCTCTACATGTCCTGGCAGGCGCTGCGCGAGACCGGCGCGCTGGCGGTTGAGGGCAAGATCGAGGAGCGGTCGAACGGCCGGGTCATCGTGACAGGTTTCCTGATCAACATCCTCAATCCAAAACTGTCGATCTTCTTCCTCGCCTTCCTGCCGCAGTTCATCGCTCTCGACGAGGCCCATGTCCTGGCGCGAATGCTGGAATTGAGCGGCGCCTTCATGGCGATGACCTTTGCCGTGTTCGTCGTCTATGGCCTCTGCGCCGCCTCGGTGCGCGAGCGCGTCATATCCCGCCCCGCCGTCATGGCCTGGCTGCGCCGCAGCTTTGCCGCCGGGTTTGCCGCGCTCGGCGCCAAGCTCGCATTTGCGGAACGGTAAATTCCTCATCTCGCCCCCGTTGCTTCCTTCACCTCTCCCCGCCTGCGGGGAGAGGTCGGATCGCCCTTGCGATCCGGGTGAGGGGGTACAGGTCTCTCGACAGTCTCACATGCGGAGAGAGGCCCCTCACCCCACCCTCTCCCCGTAAGAACGGGGAGAGGGAGTGAGAGAGCAGGGCTCCCCTCAACACTCACCCAATAAAAAAGCGGGCCTGTTGCCCGCTGCTTTCAAAACCCGCTTATCCGACGCCCGGGCGGAGCGAGGCTCCACCCGGGCAAAGAAAAAGAAGCCTCGTTACTTCTTCTTCGCCTTCTTGGCCTTCTTCGCCTTCTTCTTCGCCGCCTTCTTCGCTTTCTTAGCCATAGTATCCTCTTAAGGGTTAATGGTGGAACGCGACACGAGGGATGCTCGGCGGAGGGCCAGCCTCGCAACATCCTCGACGACAAACTCAGCAGATTCGGAGCCGCCTGCCCCGCGCCGTCACATCTGTGTCATCGTGTTATCCACAGCTCAGATGCATTTTCGGGTGATTTTCGCCCGCGAATCCGCATCAAGGCGTCGGTGCCGCATCGCCGGCGGCAGGCTTAACGATCCGACAACAAGACGGTGCCGTTCATGAATCCAAAACCAAAGGCGCGTTTTCAACGAACGCAGTGAGGATCCATTAAGCGCAACCCACGCATTGTTCCCCGCAAGAAAACGGGGATGGGTGATGGACGAACGGCTGCCAGGGAAGGGGGGCGGGACGCTGCGCACGCCGCACGCGCCATGCTGAACGTACCGACATTGTGGACGGTCTTCGTCGTCAACTTCCTGGCGCTCGGCCTGATCTGGGCCTACGTGACGCGCTCCTATCCGAAATTCGCGGCCGCGCGGTTCTGGATGGCATCGTCCTTCGTCGGCGCTGCGGGCGCGATGACGGCCCTGGCCCGCCTGTTCGTCACGTCTCCCCTGCCGCTTCTGCTCGGCGCTGCCGGCGTCATGGCGGCGAGCTGCTTCGCCGCCATGGGCATTCAGCGTTTCTACAACCGGCCGGTCTCGTGGCGTGTCATGATCGCGACGCAATGCCTGAGCCTCGCCGGCGTCGTGTTCTTCATGGTCGGCTTCGAGCACATGCAGCTGCGCATGCTCAGCTATACGATCGGTCAGGGGTTGCCGCTGGTGCTGGCGCTGCGTCTCTTGCTGTCGCCGCCGGAGGGCCGCGTCAGCCCGGGCGCGCGGCTCTCCGGCATCGTCATCCTCTGCATCGTCGGGATATTCGTGGTGCGGACGGTGGGCAATCTGCTCGGCCACGATTTCTCGGCGGTCGCCGGCGGCCAGACCCATGCCGTCATGGTGCTGGGGCTGCTGTTCCTGTCGATGACGCTCAATTTCGGTTTCCTGCTGATGGCGATGGATCGCTTGCGGGGCGAGGTCGCCGATCTCGCGCTGCTCGACGATCTCACCGGCGTCGCCAACCGGCGGCATCTGCTGCAGCGCTTGGCCGAGGAATGCGCCCGCTCGGAGCGCAGCAGTGAGCCCTTCTCGCTGCTGGTGATCGATCTCGACGGCTTCAAGACCATCAATGACACCCATGGCCATGCCGCGGGCGACGCCTGCCTGCAGCACTTCACCCTGATGGCGCAGACGCGCCTGCGGCCCGGCGACCTGCTCGCCCGCACCGGCGGGGACGAGTTCTGCATCGTGCTGCCGTCGTCGTCGCTGCGCGAGGCGGCCGCGATCGCCCGCCGCGTGCTCGAGGTCTGCCGTCAGGACGCCGCGACCTGCACCGGCAGCGACATCCCGATCGCGATCTCGATCGGCGTCGCGCAGTGGGACCGCGGCATCGGTCAATTTCCAGACCGCCTGATCGCGCATGCCGACCACGCCCTCTACGACGCCAAGAAGAACGGCAAGAACGACTTTGCCGTGTACGATCCGGCGCCGCCGCTCTCGCCCGAGCCGATCGGTCCCGGTGAGTTCGCGCGCAAATTCGCGTAGAGGCTGTTTTTGAGCATGATCTCGTCGGAAAACCGCTGCTCACTTTTCCGGATCATGCGCTAGACCAAGGTCCGCACAGGATCCGCATGATGATGTCTCGCTTGCTCGCGGCCGTTCTCGCCGCTCTGTTTTTGACCGCTTCCGCCATTGCTGAGGACGCTGAGCTCACAAAGCTCGCGCGCGCCTCGGGGACGCCCGACATCCCCGGCCTGAAGATCGTGTGGCTGGCGCCATGGGGCGACGTCGGCAGCGCAAACCCCTGGCGCAACATCATCGTGCACCAGACCGAGGGGCCGGCGGGCTCGGCGCGAGGCGGCGCGCAAGCACAGGCCAAGAACCCGACCCGGCGCGGCGTCACGGTGTGGGTCGAGACCGACGGCACGGTCTACTGGGCGGTGGCGGAAAACCTGGTGCCGACCCATGGCGACGGCGCCAACCGCAACGACAACAAATACATCGACAACCGGTCGACCTATCGCCAGGTCGTGCGCGACAATTCGATCGGCGTCGAGTTCGCTGGCAATTACCCCGACGTCGCGGCCGGCCCGACCGAAGCGCAGGTCGCGGCGTGGAAGATCCTCGTCAAGGTGCTGCGCGCGCGCTACGGCATCCCGCTCGACCACGTCTATGCGCACAACTGGATCGACTACAAGGACGCCCGCTATTGCGAAGGCTGCTGGCTTGCGACGCTGGCGAGGATTTGGGGGGAGTAGTCGAGCAGGTGCGTCCGGCAGCCGGTGGCCGAAACCACCGGTGCCGAACGGCCAGTGAGAGCGACCGCCGACCATTTTCCTCGGCTTCCCGAGCTTCCCATGTTCAGGGGAATGCCTTGGGAAGATCGGCGGAAGGCTTCGTGACGATCTGATGCGCGTCGCGCCAGATCACTTCGCGCTGGTGCGACGTCGTGATCGTGCGCACCGGCAGGCCACCCTCCTCGAGCAGCCAGGCGCAATAGCGCGCGCGACTGACAGCTTCGCGGGCTCGCGGATCGAACCAGCAAATACCCCAGATCGAGTCACGCCGCTTGAAGTGCCGCGCGATGCGCCCGGGAAGCGGCAGATGCTGCGCGAACCAGTTGAACTGGTCCGAGAGCTCCTGCCGAATCCAAGCCGGGCAGTCGTTTCGCTGGATATACCAGGACGCACGAAAGAAGCCGCTCTCCACGCGGCTGTGCGGGTGGATGAGCGGTGTAACGAACCGCAAATACATGACGACACGGCGCGACGCCGTGTTGCGTCACGCCCCTCGTAGCCAAATTGAATGAACGGAAGAACAGCCGCGAAGCGGCGTTCAGCTCATGACCGGTCGCCGGCGACCTGTGGGCGGCGGTCGGAACGTGTCGATCTCAACTTCATGCCGCCTCCCTGGAGAGCGTGAACAAACGGCGCGGGATTGCGCCGGGGCCGCAGCACATACACGAGCGGACGTGCTGCGACAAGCATGATGGCTGGGAATGATCGACCGCAATCTCACACCGGCTGCGCCATCCAGCCGAACAGCCGCCGGATCAGGCCCGGCCGCCGCGGTAATTCCGGCGGGCCGTCCGCAGCGAGCACGCGTTTGAAGAAGTAATCCAGGAATACCATGTCGTTCGGCTCGGTGACGGTGAATTGCTCCTCGCCGAAAAATACGCTGTAACTATAGAAGAACGGGCCCATCAGCGGGATCGTCGCTGTGCCCGCATAATCCTTCGAGATCACGAACTCCGACGGCTCGAGCCCGTGCTCGCGCATTGCCTGCTCGACCAGCGGCAGCTTGCGCATGAACTGGGCTTCGAAGCCGCCCACGGTGGATTGCAGGATGATCGACACGATGTCCGTCCAATCGATGCTGTCGGTCCGATCATCTTGGGTCGGCAGAGCGGCAACGCGGGTTCAAGGCTAGCCCGGTTCGACATCGACAAAGGGAAGGGGAATGTGATCGCCGCCTCACATGACACCGAGTGTGGGACTGCTTCTTTCTTCCCAATCAAAGAAAAAAGCCGGCGTTGCCGCCGGCTTTCTGCTTCTTTCGATCCGCCAATTCCTAGCGCCGTCGCCCCGCTTAATGCGCGGCTTCCAGCGCGGCTTGCTCTGCCCTTGCGATCGTGCCCTTGACCGCCGACTGCACCTTCTCGAAGGCGCGGACCTCGATCTGACGGACGCGCTCGCGCGACACGCCGAACTCGGCGGCAAGATCTTCCAGCGTCATCGGCTCATCGGCGAGGCGGCGGGCCTCGAAGATGCGGCGTTCGCGCGGGTTGAGCACGCCCATGGCGCCGTTCAGCGCGCTACGGCGATGATCATATTCCTCGTGCTCCGCCATCAAGGCTTCCTGGTTGGGCGTGTTGTCGACCAGCCAGTCCTGCCATTCGCCGGCTTCGCCGTCGTCACGGATCGGCGCGTTGAGCGACGCGTCACCGCCGAGGCGGCGATTCATGTCGATCACGTCCTGGTCCGTCACGCCGAGGCGCTTGGCAATGGTCGCGACCTGGTCGGGGCGGAGATCGCCCTCGTCCAGCGCGTTGATCTTGCTCTTCGCCTTGCGCAGGTTGAAGAACAGCTTCTTCTGGTTCGCGGTGGTGCCCATCTTCACGAGCGACCAGGAACGCAGGATGTACTCTTGAATCGACGCCTTGATCCACCACATCGCGTAGGTGGCGAGACGGAACCCCTTCTCGGGTTCGAATCGCTTCACCGCCTGCATCAGGCCGACATTGCCTTCCGAGACGACCTCGGAGATCGGCAGGCCGTAGCCGCGATAGCCCATGGCAATCTTAGCCACGAGGCGGAGATGGCTGGTGACGAGTTGATGCGCCGCGTCGCGATCGTCATGCTCGCGCCAACGCTTGGCGAGCATGTATTCCTGCTGGGGCTCCAGCATCGGAAACTTGCGAATCTCGGCGAGGTAACGGGAAAGGCCGGATTCTCCATTGAGGACCGGCAAAGCAGCGGTACGGGCCATAGTGCGCCCTCCAAAAGGTTCAGGCCCCCGATAGCGGCGGGCCAGGCAGACGACCGCTGTGTCAAAGCCGGCCGGGCTGCGATGTTCCGCGCTGGTCACTTCCAGCGCACGCGCAATATACCCCATGGGGCGGCAAAAAGGGAAGGATTGCTGACGTCACGTCCCCGTGTGGCAGCTATAACTTTTTGTAATGTAAAGGCTTTCTGAAGCGGCCTGCGTCATAGCGCCGCTTTCAGGCAGCCTTGGAGGAGAAGTAAATCCTCCGGCAGAGGTGCCTCCCAATGGAGTAATTCTCCCGTCCTCGGGTGCTCCAATACCAGCAGATAGGCGTGCAGGGCCTGCCGCCCCAGGGCGGCCAAGGCGCCTTGCGACTCCGGGCCGAGGTGGTTCGCCTTGGTCTTGAAATGCGGGCCGTAGACGGCGTCGCCCATCAGGGGGTGGCCGATATGGGCGAGGTGGACGCGGATCTGGTGGGTGCGCCCGGTCTCGAGCTCGCAGGTGAGCAGGGCGGCGACGTCCTTGCTGTCGCGCCCGGCAAAACTCTCCAGGATCTCCCAATGCGTCACGGCCTCGCGGCCGCCCTGGCGCACCGCCATCTTCTCGCGCGCATGCGGATGGCGGTCGATCGGCGCATCCACCGTGCCGCGATGGCGGTTCGGCGCGCCCCAGGCAAAGGCCATGTAGCCGCGCCGCATCTCGCCGGTGCGGCCGTGATCGGCGAACTGCGCCGATAGTGAGGCATGGGCGAGGTCGTTCTTGGCGACCACCATCAGCCCGGTGGTGTCCTTGTCGAGCCGGTGCACGATGCCGGGCCGGCGCACCCCGCCGATGCCCGAGAGCGAAGCGCCGCAATGGGCGATCAGCGCATTCACCAGTGTGCCGGTCTCGTGCCCGGCCGCGGGGTGCACGACCAGGCCCTTCGGCTTGTTGATGACGATGATGTCGTCGTCCTCGAACACGATGTCGAGCGCGATATCCTCGCCCTTCGGTTCCGCCGGCGCCGCTTCCGGCACGTCGATTGTGATCGTATCGCCGGATGCGACGTGATAAGCGGGGTCGCGGACCGCGGAGGCCCTCAGGCTCACCGCGCCCGCCAAAATCAGGGCTTTCAGCCTCGATCGCGACAGGTCGGTGAGGTGCGCCGCCAGCACGCGGTCGAGCCGGGCCGAGCCCTCGTCGCCGGCGACCACGACCTCCAACCTTTGCGCAGAGCCAAAACTTTCCATGACGACGTCTGATACCGCTGTTCCCGAACCGACCCCCGAGCAGGCCGCGCTGTTCGCACGGGTGCGGCGGATGATGCTGATCGCGGGGTTGACCACGGCGCTGGCGATCTGCGCCGTCCTGATCGCGGTGGGCTACCGCCTTTTCAAGTCGGAGGGAAGGGCGGTGGAAGCCGCGGGCGACGTCACCGCCACCCTGCCGAAGGGCGCCAGGATCGTCGCAACCGGGGTTGCCGGCGACCGCCTCGTGGTCACGCTGGACGTCGGTGGCGTTACCGAGATCCGGACCTTCGACGCCCACACGTTGAAGCCGGCCGGAAAGCTGAAATTCGCCAATGAGCCGTGAGGGCGCGGATATTCGCCAGGAACCCCCGCAGTCGTCCTGGCCCCCGTGCGCAATTGCGCACTAGGCTAGGACGACGCCAGAAGAGACAGCTCGAATCCCCAATCTCACCTTGCCGCGGGCAAATTTCGCGGCTATGTCGTACCCCTCACGCTCCCTTCGTCTAGCGGTTAGGACGCGGCCCTCTCAAGGCTGAAACAGGGGTTCGATTCCCCTAGGGAGCGCCAGCGGCTTCAGAAGCGCTGAGATTTCAAAAACATCTAGCAAATCATGACTTTGACTGCGTCCCGGTGGTAGCACTTGGATGTAGCTTCGATGCGCGCGTTGATGGACTGATCAAAAACAGACACGGTACGTACTACTCTCAACAGCGTGTGCCTGAACGGCTCCAACGGGCGGTCGTCCGAGTTCTGAAATCGTCTCGTCCGAGGCAGGTTTCCCTGAAGAAAACGCTGGGTACCAAGGTGCTCGCTGAGGCCAACAGCCGCGCCAAGCCGGTGCTGATGGAGTTCGACCGTACCTTGCCTCCGCTGAGGCTCTTACGAGCCCAAGGCGCGTGACGCGAACAGTCGAACTGAACTCAACGACGCTAAGATCAAGCGTATGGCAGAATACGTTACGCAAAGACGCTCGCTTTCGATGAGCGGAGCCGCTTCGGTCGTGATGAATGGAAACGCATGGAGGTGAAGCACGATCGGCTCCACGGAGCGCGCCCGGAAGCTACATCGCGAGCCTTGGGACTTTTGGACCTTGCCTCCCGGTCGCGCCTTTGTGCAGAATGCCCCGCTAAGGTGGTGGTTTGGCCATGGAGCAAAACCAACCAGGTCGGGTCTTGCGCAGGTTGGCGGCCATAGTAGCCGCTGACGTTGCAGGCTACTCACGCCTCATGGGCCTCGACGAGGTCGGCACCGCCCGCACACTCCGCGAACATCGCAAGGTTACCGACGCTCTTGTGACGAAACACGGTGGCCGCCTCGTGAAAACTACGGGGGACGGCGTGCTCCTTGAGTTTCCCTCCGTGGTGGATGCGGTCGAATGCGCCATGGCGGTGCAGACGGTGATGGCGCGGCGGAACGGAGGGGTGCCACAAGAGCAGCGCATGCTGTTTCGGATCGGGATCAACCTCGGGGACATATTGATCGAGGGCGATGACATTCTCGGCGACGGTGTCAACATTGCCGCGAGGCTTGAGGGTATCGCTGAACCGGGTGGCATCTGCATCTCTTCCTCCGCCTACGAACAAGTTCGTGGAAAGGTCCCAGTCGAGTTTGCAGATCTTGGCGATCAAATCCTCAAGAATATCGCGCGTCCGATACGTGCCTATGCGGTGGGCCTGAACGCGAACCACATTATCGACGGGGTTGTCCGGCCGCCGTCTTCTGCCCCGCACCTTTCGCTCGTGGTGTTACCGTTCGCGAACATCGGCGGCGATCCCGAACAGGAGTATTTCGTAGATGGTGTGACCGAGAGCCTGACCACGGACTTGTCACGCATCAATGGTGCGTTCGTGATTGCGCGCAACACGGCGTTCACGTTCAAGGGCAAAGCCGTGGATGTAAGGAAGCTAGGACGCGAGCTGAACGTCCGCTATGTGCTGGAAGGCTCGGTGCAGCGCGGTGACAATCGCTTGCGGGTGAATGCGCAGTTGATTGATGCCGAAACCAGCAACCACCTTTGGGCCGAGCGCTTCGACAAGCCCATTGCTGACCTCTTTGAAATGCAGGATGAAATCGTATCGAGGCTCGCCAACGCGCTCGATGCCGAACTCATTGCCGCCGAGGCCCGCCGAGCGGAGTGTTCACTGCGTCCAGACGCGATGGACTTGGTGTTCCAAGGCAGCAGCTGGTTCAACAAGGGGCAGACCCCCGATTGCCTGATACGGGCGCGCAGTTTTTTCGAGAAGGCCCTTGTGCTCGATCCTGAAAATATTGAGGCCATGGTCGGTTTGGCGCGGGTCGATACCTCACTAGGGGCTTCCTTTATGACCGACGATTATTCAGCGCGGCTTGCTGCGGCGGAGACAACCATAATGAGGGTACTATCCCTCGCACCAAACCACGCTTTGGCTCACGTGACTTTGGGCGTTGCGCAAATATTTACGAAGCGCGCAGCTCAAGGCATCGCGGAATGCCAGCAGGCTTTGGCGCTGGATCGCAATTTGGCCCGCGCTCATGCGCTCATCGGCTTTGCCAAGTTCTTCCTTGGTCGAGGCGCAGAAACCGAAACTCACATCAACGAGGCATTCCGCCTTTCTCCTCGCGACACCTATGCCGCTCGTTGGATGGCGCATGTTGGCCTTGCCAAGGCGCAACTCGGTGCCGATGACGAAGCGGTCATCTGGATGCGTCGGGGCCTAGACGCAAACCGAAACCATTCGTTCGCGCATTTCCCTCTCGGAGCAGCGCTTGCGTGGCTTGGCGAACTAGACCAGGCGCGCGCCACGGTACAAGCGGGACTTGCGCTTGATCCAAGCTTCACCATCTGTCGGTTTCGCGCTCACGTACCGAGCGACAATCCGGTTTTTCTTGCTGTCCACGAACGCCTCGTTGAGGGAATGCGGCTGGCCGGCGTGCCGGAAGGGTAGCTTCATCGGAGCATTTTGTGCTCTTGCCGTAGCAGCCGAACGCAACGGTGACGCGCGCCGTTTGCGGCGGCGTGCAATTGGCTGCACTCACGCGTCTGATCTCCTCAGCAACCGATCGTCGAGCTTGATCTGGATCAAGCCTCCGAAGCGGACCCCAGCCGTAGTTTACTCGGCAGCGTGCCGGCTCTCGAGCAGGAGGCAACCAGCCGTGAAGACGCCTCGCCAGCTTCTGTCCACGGACGACATTGTCCAGCTCTTGATCCGGCTCGGATTGCTGGGGCTGTTGATCTTCTGGACGTTCCTCCTCATTCGGCCGTTCGTTGCGATACTGGCCTGGAGCGCAGTGTTGGCGGTGGCGTTTCGTCCGCTTTTTGCCTTGCTGACCGAACGCCTCGGTTGCCGCCCCTATGCGGCCTCGGCCGTTCTCACCGTCGTCACGCTGGGCGTCGTCATCGGTCCGGCCGCGTGGCTCGGTCTGAGCGCGGTTGAAGGCCTCAAAGATCTTGCGGGCCAGATCGGCAGCGGAGATCTCGCGCTCCAGGCCGCACCGGAGCAGATCAGGAATTGGCCATTGATCGGGCCGCAGCTCTACGAGCTATGGAATCAGGCCTATGCCAATGTCCGCGCGGTGCTGCGTGACGTGATGCCGTATCTGAAGCCGATCGCCGGGATGATGCTGTCGTTCGCGGGTGATACCGGTGTTGGAATGCTACAATTCCTGCTCTCGGTGATCGTTGCCGGCTTCCTGCATCCTTATGGGGCGCAGCTCGTCGCCGCGCTCCGCGCGTTTCTCATGCGCATCGTGCCAGGCCAGAGCGAGCACTTCCTGGAACTGGCGGGAGCGACCATCCGCGCAGTCTCGCAGGGCGTGATCGGCGTCGCCATCATACAGGCGCTGCTGGCGGGGATCGGCTTCAAGCTCGCCGCGATCTCGAGCGCGGGGCTTCTCGCCATCATCGTGCTGTTGCTGTCGATCGTCCAGATCGGTCCCGCCATCGTCCTTCTTCCGGTCGTGATCTGGATCTGGGCGGACAAGGACGTGACCACCGCAGTCTTGCTGACGGTCTATCTCGTCGTCGTCGGGCTGCTCGACAACGTTCTGAAGCCGCTCGTCATGGGTCGGGGGCTGAGCACGCCCACCCTGGTCATTCTGGTTGGAGTGATCGGTGGAACGCTCGCGCATGGAATCATCGGTCTCTTCATCGGCCCGATCATCCTGTCGGTCGCCTGGGAGCTGGCGGCAGCGTGGGTCCGCATTGATCGCGTTGCAGCTGTGCCGTCTGATGAGGTCTGGGCTGCCGAGGCAAAAACCACTGCGATCCACCATTGACCTGGACCAATTCGAAATGCGGTGGAACGCTATGATGCTCCAGCTTCTTGTCGGTACGCTGGTCAGCCTGGTCGGTATCGGGCTGCACGCGCTGGTGACTGTGGTCGCGGTCGGCATTGCGCGCAGCGCGGGTCTGCGTCGTACGGCGAGGCCGAGATCGCATTTGATGGGCGTGATGATGGCAACTGCCGTGGTCTTGATGGTCGCGCACATACTGGAAGTTTTCGTGTGGGCCGCTACTTACGGCATTGTCGGCGCGGCAGCCGCCGAACAAGGACTGCTCTATTTTGCTTTCGTCAATTACACGACTCTCGGCTACGGCGATGTCACACCTGCCCGCGAATGGCGGCTCATTGGCCCACTGACAGCCATGAACGGGGTGCTGCTGTTTGGATGGTCGGCGGCCGTGCTGTTCGAGGTCCTCCGCAAGACGCTCGCCCATCTCGAAGCCGCCAGGGCAGCTGGATTTACACGCTCGTAATCCCGGGGCCGGAACGGAAGCAACATGCGTGATACGATGGCATCGGGCAGCGCGTCACGCGCCGTCGAATAGGCGCTGATCAGGACTGCGAATTGACTTGCAGATCAAGGCTGCAGATCAAGGCTGCAGATCGAGACTGGCGAGCTGCTGCCGGTCGAGCAGCACGATCTGGCGCTGGGTGTTGCCCACGAAGCCGAGAACGCCGAGCTCATGCAGGCGTGACAGAGCTCGTGAAACGGTTTCCAGCGTCAGGCCGAGATAGTCGGCGATATCGCGCCGCGACATCGGCAGCGCCATGACATCCGCAGCCGTCAGCCGTTTGTCCATTTCGAGCAGGAAGGCCGCGACCCGCTCGAGCGAGGTCTTGCGCCCCAGCAGCAACATGTGGTCTTCGGCATGCTGGAGATTGTTGGTGGTCATTCCCAGGAGATTTATGGCCACCATGGCGTCGCTCTGGGCCACCGTTTCGAGACTATGCCGTCTCACAAGGCGCACCGTGGTGTCGATGATGGCTTCTGTCGTGAACCGGTGCTCGCTGCCGTTCTCGAGCCCGAAAATATCGCCAACGAGGTGAAATGCGCCGATCTGCCTGCGGCCATCCGACAGCAGCTTGTAACTTCGTACCGCGCCGGACTTGACCTGGTAAACATACTCGGCCGGCTCTTTCTCGCCGTAGATCTCAGATCCCTTTCGGTAGGAGAATTCGCTTAAATTGACCAGCGCATTTGAATGATTTGTCATGCCGAGGTCACGGAGGGTATTGGGGCGCGGTGTGGTATCCGTTGTGATGCGAACGAACATAGGTCAACCCCCTAGCGTGTCGCCGAATTGGTCCGTCAGACGAATCGCAGTTGGGAAATGCGCCGCGCTATCCACTCCCACGGCAGTTGATTTTCGATCAAGGAAGTATTCTTATCCATTGTCCCAAGGTTCATTGTACCAAGGGACAGCACTGGCGATGGCTGCGCGGGATGAGAAAGTCTTGTGCGCCGGAGGATGCGACATATTGCGGTGCAGATATTCCGTTTTTCAAACTTGAAGATGGCCTTGAAGGATGAGGGGACCTCGAGCCGTCCTCACCAAATCAGGCGAGAGGTAATAAAAGGTGCCAGGCCTCGTTCACGTTGTTGACGACGACGAGTCCTTTCGAACCGCCATCGAGCGCCGGCTCAAGCTCGCGGGATATGAGGTCGCGACCTATGCCTCAGCGCTGGAGCTCCTGGAATCGGCGCCGGATGACGAGCAGGTGGGGTGTATCCTGCTCGACGTCCGGATTCCGGGACTGAGCGGCCCCGATCTGCAGGCACGCTTGATCGCGTCCGGTTCGATGCTGCCCATCATCTTCCTGACGGGACACGCCGACACGCCTACCACCGTACGAGCGATCAAGGCGGGTGCGGAAGACTTCCTGACCAAACCGATATCCTCCGAGCAGCTGCTCGATGCGATCGAGCGGGCTTTGGCCAGTCAGCAGACGGCGCGCGCCCAGGCCAGCAGGCTTGATGCGTTTCGCGGTCATCTGGCCACGCTGACGCAGCGCGAGCGGCAGGTGTTTGATCTCATCGTGCGCGGCCGGATCAATAAGCAGATCGCGCATGTACTCGGAACCACCGAGCGCACAGTAAAGGCGCACCGCCATCAGGTGATGGAGAAGATGCAGGTTCACTCGCTGGCGGAACTCGTTTCGATCGCAGAGCGGCTTGGAATGCTCGATCCGAACGACCGGTAACTGCGTCGCGACGGGGTACGGTTCCCACGATGTGACTGCCCCAAAGGACAATGCCGAGGCTTGTTGACAGTGCATGGCGAGGCGTGTGCAATGTGCACAGATGTCCGCTCGGAATGCGAAGCGATCAATCTCCCACCGTCGTCTTGGCAGTTCGTCATTCCCCGGAAAGGCAAATCGCCTTGCCCCTACGCGAGACCGTTTTTGTCGTCGATGACGATCCGTCCATGCGTGCCAGCATGGACAGACTTCTGCGAAGACACGGTTTCGACACCACGCTGTTCGACACTGCGGGTGCTTTGCTCGATCATGGCAAGTTCTACACCGCGATGTGCATCATCCTCGACGTCAATCTCGGCGCAAAGTCCGGCATCGAGGTGCGCCGAAGATTGGCTGAGAAGGGCGTCATAGCGCCGGTGATCTATGTAACCGGTAATGATTGCCCCGCAAACCGTGCCGCGGCGCTTGCGTCCGGCTGCATTGCCTACTTGATCAAACCGTTTGCGGCGCAATCGTTGATCGAATCCGTCGAACGTGCCCGCATCTCGTAGGTGTACACCGGGCGTCATTCGTCGACCTCCTGCTCCAGCGTCTTCGACGGTGCGCCCTTGTGGACGGATGCGAACTGCGCCAACGGCACCGTGGTCGTCAGAGCCAGAAGGTTCGAATCGACGAGCTCGAGCGTCAGCGCTTTGCCCGTCTCCATATCCTTGAGGGTTTTCGGCGTCGCCACATCGGCCGCGATGCAGAGATTGGTGGCGCACCAGTTATAGGGTACGTGGAAGGGAGTACCCTGGTCGACGGTCAATTTAGGTGCCTGTTGCAGGTACATGCCGACAGGCACAAACAATTGCAGCCTAACCGTCGGAGCATCCGCGCGCTCGATCAAGTCCATGCGTACGGCCGTCTGCCCAGTTGGAAACTTGCCAGTTATCGAGGTGCGGCACAGCATCGGCGCACCGCCGGCCTTGAAGCAGATTTTCTGCCAGTCGCCATAAGTAATGTCCTTGGCTTCGCGCTGGCCGCGCGTGGCGACGTCGGCGGATTTGTCGGCTTGCGCCGCCTTCGGAGCGGCATTGTCCGGACCCGTCACGGTCCCGATGAGCGCGATAAAGAAGAAGGCGGAGAGACAATCAAGAGGGCGAGGCATCGTCGCGTCTCCGAAGTTCGGGCCTATTTCAACGCATCGAGGAATTTCGTCACCAGCGGCGACCACAGCGGGATCGCGTCCGGCGAGCCGATGAAGAAATGCCCCTCGTTGCCGAACGGAGGCATCAGATGATATTCGGCGCGGCCCCCGGCGGCGGTGAACGCTGCATGCATGCGCTTCGATAGCTCGGGGCCGAAGAAGGTGTCGTTTTCGATGTAGATCCACAGCATCGGCACGCGCGATGTTCGGCCGAAATCCCCGGTCGCCTCGACAAGCTTGTCGGGCGCGCAATTGTTGTTGGGCTTGCCGTCGACCCGGCCGCCACGGCCGGCGGCGAAAGTGATGATCGCTTTCACCGGGGGCGGGTTGACGCTCGACAGCGCGATCGAGGCCCAGCCGCCGGCGGACTGCCCAACCACGATCACGTCCTTGGGGATGATGCGCTTCTCGGCGGCCAGATGGTCGATAATCCAGAGGTCGACCAGGGCGACGGCGCGCCCGGCGTCGTGAAAATTGGGATTGCTGCACTTCCCGACCTTGGAGAAGAACGGTCCATAGATGCCGCGTTCGGGAATGTCGATGGCGGCTGCGCCATAGCCGGTGCCGACCGGGGCCACCACGAGGTAGCCACGCCTTGCGAACCATTTGGCGGCATCGCGGAATTCGACCAGTGGAAAGAAGCTGCGGTCGGTCGGCTTGAGCGAGACGCCGTGATTCATGATGACGAGCGGGAAGGGACCGTCGCCGACCGGGCGCACCAGATAGGCGAACATCGGAAGAGGCAGCGGGAGGGCCCAGATCTCTTCCTGGATGCGGACCTCGTCCGCGGCATGCGCCGGCGCCGCAAGCGTGCCGATAGCGGACAGGATGACTGCAAAGATGCGGCCAATTGCGGGTAGACCAAAGCGCATCCCGGCCTCCTCAATTCGTGAACGTGGCGGCCACCACGATCGGACCGAGCACCGTCAGCACGACGTTACCGACCGCGTAGGGGACGGCGACGCCGAGCACCGGCGTCTGGCTCTCGGCGACATCGCAGGCACCTGTCACGGCGGCATCGACGGTCATGGCGCCGGCCAATGCCCCGCAGGTCACGACCGGATTCATGCGCAGGATGTAGTAGGCGACGAGCGTTCCGACCGTGAGCGGGATCAGCGTGACGACGATGCCCATGCCGACCAACAGCAGGCCATGGGCCTGGATCGCCGACCAGGCGGCGAGGCCGTTGCCGAGCCCGATCGCCGCGATGAAGCCGCCAAGGCCGAGGTCGCTCAGCGTCTGCTGCGCAGCCGGCGGCATCGCGCCCATGGTCGGCCTGTGCGAACGCAGCCAGCCGCAGACGAGGCCCGCGATCAGCGCACCGCCGCCGCCGCCCAGCGTCAGCGCGACCGTACCGACCTTGAAGCTGGCAAGGCCGGCCAGGAGACCGACTGCGATGCCGGCGGCGACGAATGCGATATCGGTGCGGTCGTTGGCGCTCAGGGCGTGACCGACCCGAGCCGTCGCTCGGGCGATATTGCCCGTGCTGCCGACCAGCGTCATGACATCGCCGACATAGACCCGCGTATCGGGCCCGAGTGGCACCTCGCGGCTCATCCTGGTGAGGGTACGCAGGAAGACGCCGCGCGCGTCGTCGCCGACGATCTCGGCGACCTCGCGAATCGAGCGGCCGTGCAGCTTGCGGTTCTCGACGAGCACGTCGATCACATTGCCGGGCAGACCGCGTAACAGCTCGTCGGCGTCGATTTCCGGGCCGATGATGGGCTTCGCCGAGACGATGGCCGCGGTCGGGCCGGTCAGGACGATGTCATCGCCATCCTCGAGGACAATGTCGCGCTTCGGCGCGACGTCGGCGCCGCGGCGGACGATCCGGTCGACCACGGTGCGGCGGCCGATCTCGGTTTCGACGGCCTCGACCGTGCGGCCTGCGGCAGTCGCGACGCGATAGGCGCGGGCCTGGAATTTTCGATACGACAAATTGTGCGTCTTCGCCGGTGCGCCGCCGGCAAGCTCGGCCTCGAGCTTGATCGCCGCTACCTTCAGGTCGACCCGCATCAGCCGCGGCGCAACGAATGGAACGAACAGCAGCGTCAGGATGTAGCCGAGCACGTAGGTCACGGCATAGCCGGCCGCGATGTTGGCTTCCTGCTGCTTCAACATGTCGGCGGAGAGGCCGAGCTGCGCCAGCGCGCCCGATGCAGTGCCGATCACGGAGGATTGTGTCAGCGCACCGGCGGTAAGGCCCGCGGCCGTTCCGGTATCGAGTTTGAACGCATAGGCAAACATGAGCACGATCGCGAGACCGGTGACGCCGATGACCAGCGCGAGCAGAACCTGCGCCAGGGTCCGAACGCTCAAGGAGGCGAAGAACTCCGGGCCGGACCGGTAGCCGATCGTGAAGACGAAGAGGCTGAAGAGGATCGCACGGAGGATCGGCGGGAAGGTGAAGCTGCCGAGCTGCCCGATCAGCACGGCGACGATCAGGATGCAGGCTGTGGTGCCGATCGAGAAGCCGCGAACCTTGATCCGGCCGAGGATGGTGCCGATCGCGATCGCGAGCAGCAGGAATATTTCCGGTGCGGTGGTGATGATCCACCTGACGGTTTCCATGGCATTCCCCCGGCGCTTGGGTGCGATTTGGCGGGCAGCGCGGGGACATTGCTTGATCCAGATCAAGCCTCGGCAGAGACGAGACGATGCCTATGACCTCATGAAATCCTTGCGATAGGTCGCATTGCCGACATGAGTACTCTGGATGTTGCTGCCGGCTCGATCCGACGCGATGAAACCGTTGAAATCGTCCTGCTGCTCGCCTTTGCCGGTGGCTACATCGACGCCTACACCTGGATCATCCACGGCGTGATGGCGAATGCCCAGACCGCCAATCTGATCCTCCTCTGGGTGTATGCGATGGCCGGAAACTGGGCGAAGGCGTTGCACTTCGTGCCGCCGATCCTGGCCTTCGCGATCGGGATCGTGATCGCTGCCTGGCTGCGCCGCGCAGCGGGCGGGCGAGCCAGCGCGATCAGCGCGTTGATCGAGATCCTGCTCTTGATCGCAATCGGCATCCTGCATAACCGGCTGCCGGATCTGGCCGGAACGCTCGGTATCTCCCTGGTCGCGGCGATGCAGGCTGCGATATTCGTCAAGGTCGAGGGCACCGGGTGCAGCACGGTGATGATCACTGGCAACATGCGTCAGGCCATCGAGAACGTCTTCGCAGTCGCATCCGGGGGCGCGCCGCTGGGAACGTTGCGCCGCACTGGCATCTTCTTCGCATTATGCGCCGTGTTCGGCTTCGGTGCCGCTGCTGGTGCCTTTGCGACGGAGAACGTCCCCGATCTCGCGCTGGGCCTGCCGGTGGTAGCGCTGTTGATTGTGTTGCTGCGCTGCGAAGCGCCTCGTTCGGAGGAGGGGCGATGAAGACGCCATCCGGCCCGGCCTGGACCCGATTCTTTCCGCCCGCCGGCTGGCTCGCCGCCTATCGCGGCAGTTGGCTACCGTCCGACGCGATCGCCGGCATCACGCTCGCCGCTTACGCCATCCCGGTCTCGCTCGCCTATGCCGCGCTCGCGGGCTTGCCGCCGCAGATCGGCGTCTACGGCTACATGCTCGGCGGCATCGGCTATGCGTTGCTCGGCTCGTCGCGCCAGCTTGCGATCGGCCCGACCTCGGCAATCTCCCTGATGATAGCCGGGACCGTCGGCGCGCTCGCCGGCGGCGATGCGGTCCGCTATGCGCAGATCGCAAGCCTTGCGGCCTTTGCGGTGGCGGTGCTGTGCTTCATCGCCTGGCTGTTCAAGCTCAGTGTCCTCGTCCGTCTTGTCAGCGACAGCATATTGGTCGGCTTCAAGGCGGGGGCCGGGCTCACGATCATCATGAGCCAGTTGCCGAGCCTGCTCGGCGTTGCCGGCGGCGGCCACAATTTCTTCGATCGCGCCGCCAAGCTGGTCGGGCAACTCGGCGGCATCGATCCGATGGTGCTGAGCATCGGCGCGGTCGCGCTCGTGTTGCTCCTGCTTGGCGAGCGGCTTTTTCCGGGAAAACCCGTCGGCATCACCATCGTTGCGGTTGCGATCATTCTGGCGACACTCCTGGGCCTCCCGGCACTCGGTGTGCCCGTCACCGGGAAGATACCGGAGGGCTTGCCGGCGCTGGGCATGCCGACATTCGGGCTGCTGGAGTTCGACGATCTATTTCCACTCGCGGCAGGTTGCGTGCTGCTGGCCTATATCGAAGGCGTATCGGCGGCCCGCAGCTTTGCTGCCAAGCATGGCTATCCGCTCGATGTCCGTCAGGAGTTCCTGGGATTGGGGGCCGCGAACCTCGCCGCTGCCTTTGGTCATGGCTATCCCGTCGCCGGCGGCCTGTCGCAATCGGCCGTCAATGACAGCGCGGGTGCCCGGACGCCGCTGGCCCTGGTGATCTGCTCGGTCACGCTCGGGCTGTGCCTTCTGTTCTTCACGGGGCCTTTGACCAACCTGCCCAAGGCGGTGCTCGCTGCGATCGTCTTCGCCGCCGTTTACAGGCTGGTCGATGTTCGTGCGCTGCTCCGAATGTGGCAGGTCAGTCGGATCGATTTCTACGCGGCGGCGATCGCTCTGATCTCCGTGCTGCTGCTCGGCATCCTCCAGGGAGTCTTGCTGGCGTCGATCGCGTCGATCTTCCTGCTGCTGGCGCGGGCCTCGCGGCCGAACGTCGCGTTCCTGGGCCGGTTGCCCGGCAGTGGCCGTTATTCCGATAGCGCAAGGCATGAGGGCGTCGAGCCGCTGGTTGGGATCATCGCCTTCCGGCCGGAAGCATCGCTGCTCTACATCAATGCCGAGACGATCCTGGAAACCGTCCTGATCGCCCTTGGGAGGTCGCCGGGCGTCCGGCTGGTGGCCTGCGACCTCTCGGCGTCGCCCTATATCGATCTGGCGGGCGCGCGCATGCTGCACGATCTCCATGACGAACTTGCGCTTCGCAGAGTGACCTTTTGCATCGTCGGCGCGCATGCGCAGCTCCGCGACCTCCTGCGCGCCGAAGGACTGGCGGACAAGACCGACAGCGGCCAGTGGTTGCGTTCGCTCGATAGCCTGCTCGGCGATGATCAGGCGAGCACCGCGCAACGAACGGCCTGACGCTTCGTAGTGCATTGCGAACGGCATGGCATCGCCTGTCAGAATGCGCGCGACCGTTGACTTGGATCAATGGAGCGACCGGCGCCGCACTCACGATCCCGCATCACCTTCGCCCAATTGATCGGGAGAGACACATGTCTAAAGAGCCCAAGGCCGCGCAAAAGCGCATCGACCAGTTCTTTTCCGGTCCCGGGGCGCGGGCAGACGACTGGCGCGATCTGGTCGAGGCCGCGAAAAGCTGGGCACGAGTGGGCAATCGCGCGGCTTACGACGCGGCGCTGGCCGAGCTTTCGGTCACGGAAGAGTTTCACGGTTACCCAGGTCTGCAATTGATGGCGGCGCTGCGGGAAGCCGCCGCCGCAGGCGACGGGGTGACCTCCTTTGCGCTGGCGAGCCGGATCTCCCAGGCGCTGGCGACGCGATCTTTCCGTCAGCATGCCGGCGACTGGAGCGCGAAGGACGACGGCAATGGCGATGCGCCCGAACTGGTGCCGCCGAGCTTCGGTGCCCATGCGGCGCGCCGGCCTTATTTCGAGACCCTGATCGTGACCGGGGTGTCACCCGGCCAGTGGCCGGCGCTCGCTGCCGAATGGCGCAAGCTGCGGCGCCCCGTCGATGCCTTCATCTATGAACCGGTCATCGTCGGAAGCCTGGAGGATGCTTTCTGTGCGACGATGCTCAATCCCAACATCGCGGCCGTCATCATCAACGAAGGTTTTGGACTGCGCTCCCGCCACGATGCCCCGGTGTTGCGCTCGATCACCGCTGCGGCCGGCCTCAATGACGAGTCCGACGCCTCTGCACTTCGGCTCGCCCAGATCATCAAACGCGTACGGCCTGAGCTTGATCTCTACATGATCTCGAACCGCGACGTGGAGGAGCTGGCGGGCAATCCCGAGGCGGACGTGGTTCGCCGCATCTTCTATTCCGTCGAGGAACTTCTCGAGCTGCATCTGTCCATCCTCGAGGGCATCCAGGATCGCTACGACACGCCGTTCTTCGACAATCTGAAGAAATATGCCCAGCGTCCGATCGGCACCTTCCACGCGCTGCCGATTGCCCGGGGCAAGTCGATCTTCAAGTCCGACTGGATCCGCGACATGGGCGAGTTCTATGGCCCGAACCTGTTCCTGGCCGAGAGCAGCGCCACCACCGGCGGCCTCGACAGCATGCTGGAGCCGACCGGGAACATCAAGAAGGCGCAGGAGAAGGCGGCGAGGGCGCTCGGCGCTGACCGCGTCTTCTTCGTCACCAACGGCACCTCGACCTCGAACAAGATGGCGGTGCAGGCGCTGCTCGCACCCGGCGATATCGCCATCGTCGACCGCAACTGCCACAAGTCGCACCATTACGGCATGGTGCTGGCCGGCGCCCAGCCGCTCTACGTCGAAGCCTTCCCGATGACGGAATATTCGATGTACGGCGCGGTGCCCCTGAAGACGATCAAGCAGGCGCTGCTCGGCGCCAAGGCCGACGGCCGGCTTGACCGCGTCAAGATGCTCGATCTCACCAACTGCACCTTCGACGGCCATATCTACAACACCCGCCGGGTGATGGAGGAGTGTCTCGCCATCAAGCCGGACCTGATCTTCCTGTGGGACGAAGCCTGGTTCGGCTTTGCGCGCTTTTCGCCGTTCCTGCGGCGTCGTACCGCGATGGGCGCAGCCAACGAGATCGAAGCGTGGATGCACGATCCGAAGTCGGTCACGGCGTACGAGAGGCAGCAGGCCGAGCTCGGCAAGAATCCGTCGAACGAGGTGCTGCTCAAGACCCGGCTCATTCCAGATCCCAGACAGATCCGCCTGCGGGTCTACCAGACCAATTCGACTCACAAGTCGATGTCGGCGATCCGGCAGGGCTCCATGCTCTCGGTCAAGGACGTCGAATTTCACACCGTCGAGCAGCAATTCAAGGAGGCGGTGTTCACCCACGCCTCCACCAGCCCGAACCAGCAGCTCATCGCCAGCCTCGACATCTCGCGGCGCCAGATGGAGCTGGAGGGCTATGGTCTCGTTGCCAATGCGATGGAGATCGCGTTCGCCATCCGCCAAGCCGTCAACAACAATCCCCTGATCTCGAAATACTTCCGTGTGCTCGGCGCCGACGTCATGGTGCCCGCGCAATATCGCCAGAGCGGGTTCACCGACTATCTCGCGGCCGGCGTGAACTGGGTTAATACGCTGAAGAGCCTGGACGAGGACGAGTTCTGCCTCGATCCGACCCGCATGACGCTGGTGTGCGGCATGGCCGGTTATGACGGCACTCAGTTCAAGGGCATCCTGGCCAACGAGTACAACATCCAGGTCAACAAGACCTCGCGCAACTCGGTCCTGGTCCAGTCCAATATCAACAACACCCGTAGCGACGTCGCGCATCTCGTTCGGGTGCTTGCCGAAATCGCGGGCGAGGTCGACCGCGGGCTGGCGCAGGGTGGCGCCAACGCGAAGAAGACCTTCGAGGCGCGGGTGAAGAGCCTGATGACCGATGTGCCTGATCTGCCGAACTTCTCGCATTTCCACCCGAGCTTCCGCGGCGATGCCGGCAGCAAGACCAACGAAGGCGACATTCGCAGCGGCTTCTATGCCGCTTATGACGTGGCCGGCTGCGAGCATATCCGCCTCAACGATCCCGAGATTGATCGCCGGCTGAAGTCGGGACCGGAGCTCGTCTCGGCCAACTTCGTGATTCCGTATCCGCCGGGCTTCCCGATCATGGTGCCCGGTCAGGTCATCACGCAGGAGACAATCGACTTCATGCGCAAGCTCGATGTGAAGGAGATCCACGGCTACGACGCCAAGGAAGGCTTGAAGCTCGTGCGCGCCGAAGCCTTGGCAAAGATCGGACGGCCGAAACCCCACACGCAGCCCAAGCTCAAGGCTGCGTCATAAGTGTTGGAGGGGACGATCATGCAGGCATTTTTCACGTTCTTGCAGCAATATCCGTATCTGCTGCTGTTCTTCGTCGTTGGCCTCGCCGTCTATATCGGCCGGGCCAGCATCAAAGGTTATGGCCTCGGCATGGTCGCCGGCGCCATCGTGGTCGGCGCGGGTCTATCGGTGTGGTCGTCGACCTATGGCGTGAAGCTCGAACTGAACAATTTTGCCAAGAGCCTGTTTTACTATCTCTTCATGTACGGCGTTGGCTTGCGGGTCGGTCCGTCCTTCATCAATAGCCTGAAGGGCGACGGCCTGAAGTTCTGCATCCTGGCGCTGGTGTCGAGCGTCCTTGGCCTTGCGCTGGTGGTGATTGGCGCAAAACTGTTCGCACTTCCGCCCGGTGCCGCTGGCGGCATGCTGGCAGGCTCGCAGACCATGTCGGCGGCGATTGGTTCGGCCGAACAGGCCGTCACATCGGGTGTCGTCAAGCTGCCCGAGGGCATGAAGCCGGAAGACGCCACCGGCATGATCGCGCTGTCCTACGGCATTACCTACATCTGGGGCACCGTCGGAATCATCCTGATCTGCAAATATCTGCCACGCTGGTGGGGCGTCGACGCCAAAGCCGCCGCCAAGCAGTATGAGCAGGAGTTCGGCGTCAAGGATCTCGAAGGCGGCGGCCTGACCGGCTATCGCCAGTTCGGCCTGCGCGCCTACCGGCTGGAAAATCCCGCGACGACCGGCATGAGCATCGCAAAGTTCCGCGCGATGAATCCGGAGTACCGGATCGTCAATGTGGGACGGAACGGCGAGCCGCAAGGCGCCGATCCCAACCTCGTCCTGCAAAGGGGCGACATCGTCGCACTCGGCGGCGCGACGGAGCATCTCACCGAGAAGATGGGCTTGATCGGCCCGGAGGTCGCCGATGCCAAGACACTCGGCATTCCCATGGACCAGGCAGACATCCTCGTTACCAACAAAGAGATGGTGGGACGTACCTTCGAGTCCTTCCGCGACACCGCGATCGCCGGCCAGTTGCAGGTTATCAAGGTCGAGCGCGGCGGCGTCCAGATTCCGGCTGGTCTCAAGACCAAGCTGGAGCGGATGGACATCGTTTCCGTGGTCGGTCTCAAGTCCGCCGTCAACGAGCTTGGCGACATGTGGGGCCGTATTGCGCGGGCCAACACGTCGACCGATTTGCTGACGCTGGCCGTTGGCATGATCATCGGCTTCCTGATCGGCATGATCGAGTTCCCGGCGTTCGGTGCCAAGGTCGGCCTCGGCAACGCTGGCGGCTTGTTGCTGTCGGGCGTGATCGTGTCCTCGGTGGTGTCGCGCTTGCGCTTCTTCGGCAACACGCCGAACGCGGCGCGCAACGTGCTGGAGGATCTCGGTCTCGTCGTGTTCGTCGCGATCGTCGGCGTCAATGCCGGCGCGGGTCTCTTGGCACAGCTCACCGGTGCGGTCGCCCTCAAGATATTCCTTGTCGGCTTCATCGCCTGCACGATCCCGCCCTTCATCGTCTGGGCGATCGGCTTCCACGTCTTCAAGATCAATCCGGCCGTGCTGATGGGTGGCGTTGCGGGTGCGCGTTCGCATTCCGGCCCGTGCCGCGAGGCCGCGGTCGAGATCCAGAGCTCGGTACCCTGGATCGGATTCCCGGTCGGTTATGCCGTCTCGGGCATCCTGCTCACCATCTTCGGCTACTTCGCGATGTTGTTGGCTCAATAACCAGAAGGGGAAAGTAACGTCATGAGGAAAGTTACCATCGGCGCCGTCCTGATTGCCTCGATCGCAGCCGGTACCGGTATCAGCACGCCGTCGCGTGCAGATACCGGCCAAGTTGCCGTCGTCTTCACCAAGGGCGGGTTCGTCGTCGGCGTCGGGGGCGGCGAGGGCGTTCTGGTTTACCGCGGCAAGAAATATCCCTTCACGGTCTCCGGCATGAGCGTCGGCCTGACAATCGGGGCGTCGACCACGAAGTTCGTCGGCCGGGCGCTCAATCTGAAGGGACCGCAATCCATCGAAGGCTCTTATGCCGTGGGTGGCGCCGGCGGAGCCGTCGCCGCAGGCGCGGGTGCCGTTCAGCTGCAGAACGCCAATGGCGTGATCCTTCAGCTCAGCGGTCCAAGGGTCGGCGCGGAAGTGTCGGCCGCGGTCGGCGGCGTCACGATCCGTTTGAAATAGGCTCAGGACCTGACTCAAGGCAAACGGGCTGCGTACCGCAGCCCGTTTGCATTTAGTATCGTTCCTCAACGAACTTCATCCCGCGCAGGCTGGCCTGGTCGTTGTAGCGTCCCTTGTGGGACCGTGCCGGCAGCTTGACCTTCTCACGCTTGACCTTCTTGTAGGGTATCGTTCTCAGGATGTGCGAGATGACGTTGAGCCGCGCCCGCCGCTTGTCGTCGGAGCGGATCAGCCGCCACGGCGCATGTTTGGTGTCGGTCGCCTCGAACATCATGTCCCGTGCACGGGAGTAATCGTACCAGCGTCCGAACGACTCGGTGTCCATCGGGCTCAGCTTCCACTGCCGCAGTGGATCCTCGATGCGCGCCTGGAAGCGGAGCTCCTGCTCCTCCATGCCGACCTCGAGCCACAGCTTGATCAGGATGATGCCGGCGTCCACGGCGAATTTCTCGACCAGCGGACATAGTTCCAGGAAGCGCTTGTGCTCGGCCGGCGAGCAGAACCCCATGACATATTCAACACCGGCGCGGTTGTACCAGCTGCGGTCGAAGATCACGATTTCGCCGCCGGCCGGGAATTGCTCGATGTAGCGCTGCAGGAACAGCTGGGATTTTTGTCGGTCGGAGGGCGCGGGCAGGGCGCAGACACGGAACACGCGCGGGCTCACCTTCTCGGTCAGCGCCTTGATGGTGCCACCCTTGCCGGCGGCATCGCGCCCCTCGAAGATGACGATCACCTTCAGTTTCTCGGATCTCACCCATTCCTGGAGGTGACAGAGCTCGACCTGAAGTTTTTCCAGCTCCTTCTCATAGTCCTTCCGCTTCATCCGTTCCGCCGGCGCGTCCTTGGCCATGCCCGTCCTTCCGCTGCTGGTGAGCGCTAGTCGTCGCCCCATGAAATGGTCACGCCGACGTCGCCGGGCATGCCGCCCGGAAAATCGATGATCTGATAGGCGATGCGATAGCCGCGCGGTTTCAGATAGTCGGTCCAGAGCTGGAAGATCTCCTTGGGGATGCCCGTCAGCGTATTTTCCCAGCCCTTTTCCATCTGGTTGATGGCGCGCCCCTTGTCGGTGCAGAGCGTGTTGGGGAAACGGTACACCAGGACCTCGGTAAGCCCGTTTCGTACCGCACGCTGGATGATCGTCGAGGCGAGCTTGATCTTCTCCTCCTCAGTCTTGCCGGAAGGCTTGCTCAGGCGATCGATCAGGGCATGCTTCTCGGCCTCGGCAGCCGCGGCGAGGCGGACATATTCTTCGGCCTTCTCGGCCTCCTTGAGCGCGGCCTCTTTGCGGATCTGCGTGGCGCTGGGAATGAGTTCGTCGAGGCCGGGCATGGCTGCGGCTCCCTTGGTTGTGAATCGGCTTTTGGGGACGCTAGGTCCGGGAGGGGGCGTTCCCTTGATTCAAATCAAGCAAATCGGGAAGCTGCCCGAACACAGTGCCGCAAGTGCAGGTTTGCTGACCGGGAGAGACGTTTGAGCGACCAGCTTCATCCGATGGCCCCACACCATCTGCCGTTCTATCTGGCGTCGGGGAGCGGGACCGACACACTGATGGTGGTAATGGGCGTATTCCTGATCGGCGCGGTGTTCTGGGTCGGCACGCTGTATTGGCGGCTGCACAGCCTGCCCGAGCGGATGGCGCACAAGTCGCAGAAGCTTCAGTTCGAGATCGTGGCGATCCTCGGCCTTCTGTCGCTGTTCACGCATATGCACGTCTTCTGGGTGGCGGGCCTGCTGCTCGCGTTGATCGATATCCCGGACTTCGGCACGCCATTGCGCAGCATTGCCGATTCGGTTGAGAAGATCGCGGATACGGCACCCGCGGAGGGGCGTGAGATCACGCAGGACGAGGGGCAAGCGACCGCCGGGGTGGAGCAGAAGGCCGAGCCCGTGAAGGCGAAGGAGAAGGCGCACAGCAATGCTTGAAGTCCTGCTCTGCTCCCTGGTGACGATCCTGCCCGACTACCTGTTCCGTCGCTACGTGCAGGGCAGGCGGCTCGGCAAGGAGATCACCTTCTACTCGGTCTGGTACGAGCTGCGCTGGGGCATCACCGCCTGCCTGATGCTGACGGTGTCGCTCATCACGATGATCTTCTACTTCCACCCGTCGACGTCGAGCGCGACACTCTATTTCCGCACGGTGCCGATCCTGCCCGAAGGCTCGGGGCGGGTGGCTGAGGTCAATGTCGGCTTCACCCAGGCCGTCAAAAAGGGGGATGTGCTGTTCTCGCTCGACAGCTCGCGGCAGCAGGCAGCTTTTGAAACTGCGAAGCGCAAGATCTTGGAGGTTGACGCTGCAATGACGGCGGCGCAATCCGACGTGGTGAAGGCCGAAGCCCAGATCCAGGAGGCGAAGGCCAATCATCAGCAGGCCCTCGACGAACTCGAGGTCAAGAGCGAACTCCAGCGCCGCAATCCCGGCATCGTGCCGCAGCGCGACATCGACAAGCTCAAGGTGCTGGTCGATCAGCGTCAGGCCGGTGTCGACGCCGCGACCGCGGCAAAGCAATCCACAAGCTTGCAGGTCACGACGCTTTTGCCTGCGCAGAAGTCGAGCGCCGAGGCGGCTCTGGCGCAGGCGCAAGTCGACCTTGACAAGACTGTGGTTCGCGCCGGCGTGGACGGACGGGTCGAGCAGTTCCTGGTTCGCTCCGGCGACGTCGTCAACCAGCTGATGCGCCCGGCCGGCATCCTGATTCCGGAAGAGGCCGGCCGAAAGCTTCTTCAGGCCGGCTTCGGCCAGATCGAGGCGCAGGTGATGAAGACCGGCATGGTGGCGGAGGCGACCTGCATGTCGAAGCCGTGGGTGATCATCCCGATGGTGATCACGACCGTGCAGGACTACATCGCGGCCGGGCAATTCCGGTCCGGTGAGCAATTGCTGGAAGTCCAGAACACCGTGAAGCCCGGCACGATCCTGGTGTTTTTGGAGCCGCTTTACAAAGGCGGCCTCAACGGAGTGACACCCGGCAGCAGCTGCATCGTCAATGCCTACACCAGCAATCACGAGGAAATCTCGGCCAAGGACACTCCGACCAGCCGGAAGATCGCGCTGCACGTCGTGGACGGCGTTGGCCTGGTCCACGCGCTGCTGCTGCGCATTCAGGCGCTGTTGCTGCCGATCCAGACACTGGTGCTGAGCGGCCACTGAACGGCCCAGGAAGGATAGCCGAGGCGTGGTGTTACGGGCTGTCCGCGCACGGCAAATCCCGCTAGAATTGCCCAGAAAGCAGCCGTCGGAAGCTGCGAGGGTGCAGCATGAGCCGGGGCACGTCCATCGACAGGGTCAGGCCGTGGGCTGCGACTGCGCTATTCTGTTTCGGCCTGCTTGTCGCCTTGTGCCTGTCGGCCGGGCGAGCCGGTGCAGTCGAGCGGAGCCCGCGCGGCGAACTCAAGCGGGTGCTGGTGTTGCATTCCTTCGGCCGTGATTTTCGACCGTGGAGCGAGTATGCGCGCGACATCAAAGCCGAGCTCGAGCGCCAATCGCCCTGGCCACTCGATATTCAGGAGCACGCCCTGCTGACGGCGCGCTTCAACAATCCCGGTCCCGAGGCGCCATTCGTCGATTATCTCCAATCGCTGTACCAAGGCGCGATGCCTGACGTCGTGTTGACCATAGGTGCGCCTGCTGCCCGGTTTGCGCAGAGATACCGAGCAAGACTATTCCCCAATACACCGTTGATACTCTCCGCGGTCGAGCACCGGTTGATTAATCGCGCTGATCTCAGCGACAACGACGTCGTGGTGTCGATCCGCAATGATTTCTTGGCCGCATTCGACAACATCCTGCAGGTCTTGCCGGACACAAAAACGGTCATGGTCGTGATCGGTGCCTCGCCGCTGGAGAAATTTTGGATGGAGGAGGTAAAGCGGGAGCTGAAGCCTCTGGCCGAGCGGATAGAGCTCGTCTGGTATTCGGATCTGTCATTCGAGGAGATCCTGAAACGCGCGTCAAAGCTCCCGCCACACACCGCGCTGTTCTGGGGTCTGATGTCTGTCGACGCGGCTGGGGTCGTCCACGAGAGCGACATCGCCCTGCGCAGCCTGCGCGCAGTCGCGAATGCCCCGATCTTTTCCTACCAGGAGCCATTCTTCGGCGACGGCACGGTCGGGGGACCAATGCATACGATTGCTGCAACGAGTTCGAGGACCGTCAGCGCCACGATTGGCATTCTCGGCGGTGCAAAACCGGCGGGCATCAGCTTTGAGCCGCTCGAATTCGCCACGCCGAAATACGATTGGCGAGAGTTGCAGCGCTGGGACATCAGCGAGAGTCGCCTGCCTCCCGGCAGCGAGATCGTGTTTCGCGAGCCGAACATCTGGGTGCGCTATCGCTGGCAGATGTTGATGATCACGGCGGTATTCCTGGTGCAGGCGGGTCTCATCAGCGGGTTGCTGCACGAGCGTCGCCGCCGCCGAGTCGCCGAAGTGGAATCGCGCCAGCGGCTTACTGAGCTCGCCCACGTCAATCGCTATTCAACTGTCGGCGAGCTCACGACCTCGATCGCCCACGAACTGAACCAGCCGCTCGGCTCTATCCTGACGAATGCCGAGACGGCGGAACTCATGCTGAGGGGCAATTCGCCGGACATTGACGAAATTCGCCAGATTCTCGCCGACATCAGGCGCGATGACCAACGGGCGAGCGAGGTGATCCGCAGGTTGCGCAGCGTTCTGAAAAAGACGCCGTTTGAGGTCAAGGATATCGAGCTCAACGATACCGTCCGCGAAGCGATCGGTCTTGTGAAAGCCGTCGCCGACGGACGCCGCATCACGTTGAGCTATATGCCTGTCCTGGCTGATCTGCACGTCAAGGGCGATCCGGTCCAGCTTCAGCAGGTCATTCTCAACCTGATCATCAACGCGATGGATGCGATCTCCGATGCGGACACCGGAAAGCGAGAGGTCAGCGTCTCGACCCTGCGTGCCGGCAATCACGCTGAAATCAGGATTGCCGATACCGGGCCGGGAATGGCCGCCTCCGATCTCGCAAACGTCTTCGATCCGTTCTTCACGACCAAACCGCAAGGCATGGGCATGGGGCTCGCGATCGCCAGAACCATCATCGAGGCCCATCACGGCGCGATTGACGCGGCGAACCAGCTCGCCGGCGGCGCGCTGTTCACGATCCGGCTTCCGAGAGCTCGGTAAGAGGCGGTCCCGGGACCTTGACCTCTGGGCCGGCAGGGGCAAGCCGTCTCGGCCTCATCGGGGAATGATAGTTCACCCTCGCGCTGCAGCAGCCACGATGACCTCGTTTCGTTGATCTCGATCAACAAACGCCTGCGCCCCGGCTCGATCTTCCCGCACTGGAAGTCCGAGGGAGGATGTGATGTTTCGCTGCGGCAAGACCCTGATGGCGCTTGCGCTCTTGATGGCGACTTCGGTCGCTGCAACGGCGCAGACCCCAACGACACCTGCGGCCCCCAGTCCGCAGGCCCAGCCCGCGAGCCCGCCTGCGCCGACTGCCGAGCTCTTGAAGCCCGAGCAGCTCGAGGCCCTCGTCGCGCCGATCGCGCTTTATCCCGACGAGCTCCTGGCCAATGTGCTGGCGGCCTCAACCTATCCGCTGGAGGTGGTGCAGGCCGACCGTTGGCTGAAGGAGCGCAAGAGTCTCAAAGGTGACGCGCTGAAGACGGAGGTGGACAAGCAGGGCTGGGACGACAGCGTCAAGGCGCTCGCCAGCACCGCTTCCGTCCTGACCATGATGAACGACCAACTCGACTGGACCCAGAAGCTCGGCGACGCCTTTCTTGCCCAGCAACCCGATGTGATGGATGCGATCCAGCGCCTGCGCACCAAGGCCTACGACAACAAGAAGCTGGTCACCACCAAGCAGCAGAAGATCAGTGTCCAGTCTCAGGAGGGCAAGCAGGTCGTCGTGATCCAGCAGGCCGACCCCGCGGAGATGTACGTGCCTTATTACGATCCGGCGACGGTCTATGGCAGCTGGCCCTATGCGGAGTATCCGCCCTATTATTGGGGTTACCCGTCCTATATCGGCGCCGGCGTGATCGCGGCCGGCCTCGCCTTCGGCACGGCCTGGGCGATCGGGCGTTGGGGCAATTACTGGGGCGGCGGCTGCAACTGGGGGAACCGCAACGTCTACGTCAACCATCGCACCACAAACATCGGCAACGGCTGGCAGCACAATCCGGCGCATCGCCAAGGCGTGCGCTACAACAACACCAATGTTCAGCAGCGTTTCGGCAACAACAACATCAGGGCCGGCGCGTCGGACCGGATGGATTTTCGCGGTCGTGATGGAAACCAGGTCTTGAGACCCAATCAAGGTGCGGGAGATCGCGCGGGCGACCGTGCCGGTGATCGCGGCGGTCCGGGTGACCGTGCGGGAGATCGTGCTGGCGATCGCGCGGGTGACCGTGCCGGCAACCGAGGCGATCGGCCTGGTGGTGGCGATAGGGCCGGTGCGTCAGATCGTGCCAAGGGCGGTGGTGATCGTGCCAAGGGTGGTGGCGATCGTGCCAAGGTCGGCGGCGATCGCGCCAAGGCTGCGAACCGCGCCGGCGGCGGTGCGGCCAACCGTGGCGGTGGCGGCAATCGCGGCGGCGCGATGAATGTGTCGTCCGGCCGGTCCGCGGCCGCGGCGTCGGCGCGTGGACGGTCCAGCATGGCGAGCATGCCGCGCGGCGGCGGCGGACCGAGCATGGCCGGCCGTGGCGGCGGGGGCGGCATGGCGATGCGCGGCGGCGGCGGTGGTGGTGGCTTCCGCGGTGGAGGCGGCGGAGGCGGCCGCGGAGGTGGTGGCGGCCGGCGCTCCGACATCGCGTTGAAGCATGATGTCGTCCTGCTCGGCCATCTAGGTAACGGCCTCGGCTACTATCGCTTCAGCTACATCGGCAGCGACAAGGCCTATGTCGGCGTCATGGCGCAGGAGGTCGAGCAGGTGATGCCTGCCGCCGTGACCCGGGGCAGCGACGGTTATCTGCGTGTCTACTACGAAAAGCTCGGGCTGAAATTCCGCACCTACGGCGACTGGCGCGCCAGCGGCGCAAAGATTCCTGCGGAGGTGACGCCATGACCGGCCAGAAATCGTTCCGACGCGCGGTGTTGCCGGGCATCATGGCGCTGGCACTGCTGGGCACTGCGTCGCAGGCGCGGCAATCCTACAAGACGCCGGAAGATGCGGCCGCCGCGCTCGCGGCCGCCGTCAAGAGCGGACCAAGTGACATTCTGAAAGTGCTTGGGCGGGCTGCCGACGACATCGTCTCCTCAGGCGACGAGGTCGCCGACAACGACATCCGCCAGCGCTTCACGTCGATGTATGACGCCAAGCACGGCATCAAGGCGGAAGGCAACAAGACCGCGACCCTGATGCTGGGACCAGATGACTTCCCGTTCCCGATTCCGCTGGTCAACAACAGAAACGGCTGGGAGTTCGACACCGATGAGGGCCGCATCGAGGTGCTCCGCCGCCGCATCGGCCGCAACGAGCTGGACGCGATCCAGACCGCGCTCGCTTTTGTCGACGCGCAAAACGAATATGCCGACAAGGACCGCGGCGAGGGCGCCGGTGTCTACGCGCAGCGCATCGTCTCCTCGCCCGGCAAGAAGGACGGCCTGTTCTGGCGCGACGACAGCGACCCGAGCCCGCTCGGCGCGCTGGCCGCAGAGGCCTCGAAAGAGGGCTATCGCGCGGGCGATGTCGGACCTGCGCCCTATCACGGCTACTATTTCCGCATCCTCAAAGGGCAAGGCCGCGATGCGCCCGGCGGCGCGCTCAACTACGTCGTCAACGGCAAGATGATCGGCGGCTTCGCCTTGATCGCCTGGCCCGCGGAGTACGGTAATTCGGGCGTGATGACCTTTCTGGTCAACCATGCCGGCACCGTCTACCAGAAGGATCTCGGCAAGCGCACGGCATTCATCGCCGAGCGGACCAGGCTGTTCGATCCCGACGAGACCTGGAAGAAGGTCGATGCAGCAAAGCCCTGAACGGCACGCGCGCCGGCGCGCATTTCGTCCGATAGCGCTCCTCCTGCTGGCGCTCGGGCTGACCATGCCGGCGACGCCGTCCTTCGCGCAAGCAGCCGGTCACGTCACGGCCAAGATCGTCAAGGCGGGCCTTCTGGTCGGCGGCGGCGGCGGCCGCGGGGTGCTCACGTATCGCGGCAAGGCCTATCCGTTCAAGATCAGCGGTCTGAGTTTTGGCATCACGGTCGGCGCGACGGTTGGCCGGCTCGATGGCCGTGCCTCAGGTATCCGCGAGGTCGGCGACTTCGCGGGCACCTACAGCTCGGTCGGCGGCGGTTTTGCTCTGGTCGGGGGCATCAACGGCGTCCACCTCCGCAACGAAAAGGGGGTGACGATCGTGCTACAAGGCCCGAAGGCCGGCCTCGAGCTTGCCGCCAATATCAGTCAAATCACGATCACCTTGAGATGAGGCTCAAGTGGGGCTCGCGGATGCAAGATCCAGAGCCAGGCGCACCGTTCTCGGGTCATCACCTCTCGCAAGCTTGAAATCGGACTTCGCGAATACTTTGCGCATCGATGCATTGTCGGCCAGAACCTCGGCTGTAAGCTCCCGCATCCCGTGCTCGCGCGCGATGGCGATAAGGTGTCTCAGCAAAAGGGTGCCGATCCCGCGCCCTTGCCAGGCATCCACCACGACGAAGGCCAGCTCGGCCCGACCAGGATCCGTGACTATATATCGGCCGCCACCCACGATGGCGGGACGCCCTTGTTCCTCGACCAGAGCGGCCAGCGCCACGTGATTGCTGAAATCCACATCCAGGAAGAAGGCCCGCTCCTTCTCGGAGAAGTGCCGCTTCATGACGAAGAACCGGCTCTGGAGCGATTGCGGCCCGGTGCGTTCGATAGCCGCGAGCATATCCGCCTCGTCGTCCGGCCGCAGCGCACGGATCTCGACGGGAGTGTCGTCTCTCAGTACGGCCGGCGCGCTGTAAGTTGCAATCTGTGACATGCCGATGTCGTCCAGCGAAATCGGCTCGTCAAGCGAGCCGCGTCTCGGGAGCTTGATACGGGATGAGAGCCTTTCCTGCGGGTCGATCACCTTGACCTAGATCAACGCTCGTCCTTGCCCGGCGCCGTCAATTGTCGAACGCGATGGAGAGGTCGAAACATGTCCATGGACAAGCCGCAAATTCCGGGTGGTCCAATGTCGGGGCTGGTCGCCTCGGCGGTCGAATACATGATCGATGCGGGACAGCGCAGTGTTCTGTTCCTGGACATCATGCGTCGGCGCGGTGATCAGTACAGGGAACACGTCGCGCAAACCGCGCCGCATGTTCTCCAATATGCCGCTGAATTGATCATGGACGGTCGCGAGCTCGACGATCCCGTCAACTACGCGCTGGTGCGCATCATTCCGCCTGACGATGTGGAGATCGATGTGGACCGGCGGCCGTTCGTCGTGGTCGACCCGCGTGCGGGCCACGGTCCCGGCATCGGCGGCTTCAAGGCGGATAGCGAGATCGGGGTGGCGATGAAGGCAGGCCATCCCTGCTATTTCATCGGCTTTCTGCCGGATCCAATGCCTGGACAGACCATCGAGCGCATCGCGCGTGCCGAAGCCATCTTCATCGAAAAGGTCATCAGTCGTCACCCGGATGCCGACGGCAAGCCCTGCGTGATCGGCAACTGCCAGGCCGGATGGGCCGTGATGATCCTGGCCTCGCTGCGTCCTGAACTTTTCGGGCCGCTGATCATCGCCGGCGCGCCGCTCGCCTATTGGGCCGGCGTGCACGGAAAATATCCGATGCGCTACTCCGGCGGGTTGCTGGGCGGAAGCTGGCTGACGGCCCTGACGTCCGATCTCGGCGCCGGTAAGTTCGACGGTGCCTGGCTGGTGCAGAATTTCGAGAACCAGAATCCGTCCAACACATTGTGGACCAAGCAGTACAACGTCTACTCCAGGGTCGACACCGAGGCGGACCGCTATCTCGAATTCGAGCGTTGGTGGGGCGGCCATGTCAACCTCAACGCCGAGGAGATCCAGTTCATCGTCGACGAGCTGTTCGTCGGGAACAATCTCGCGGCGGCCAAGATCGAGATGTCCGACGGCCGCAAGGTCGACCTTCGCAACATCAGGTCGCCGATCGTTGTGTTCTGCTCCGAGGGCGACAACATCACGCCGCCGCAGCAGGCTCTGCACTGGATCCTCGATTGCTATGCCGACGTCGACGAGATCAGGGCTTATGGACAGACCATCGTCTACACCGTGCACAAGAGCATCGGCCATCTCGGCATTTTCGTGTCCGGCGGCGTTGCCAAGAAGGAGCATGCGGAATTTTCCAGCAACATCGACCTGATCGACGTTCTGCCGCCCGGGCTCTACGAGGCCACGTTCGAGGCGAAGGACGAGGAGACCACGAGTTCGGATCTCGTGGTGGGACAGTGGGTGATGCGCTGCGAGGCGCGGACGCTCGACGATATCCGCGCCATGGGCGGCAATTCGCCCGAGGACGAGCGGCGCTTTGCCACCGCCAAGCGCATCTCAGAGATCAATCTGAAGGCCTACCAGAAGTTCGTCCAGCCCTGGATCAAGGGCATGGTGTCACCGCAGATGGCCGAGTGGGCCCACAACATGCATCCGCTGCGGCTGCAATACGAGCTCTTCAGCAGCCGGAACCCCTATATGGCGACGGTGAAATCATTGGCCGAGAAGGCCGAGGAGGAGCGCAAGCCGGTCGCGACGGACAATCCGTTCCTGGCGTTCCAGGAGCAGATGTCGAAGCAGATCGTTCACGCCCTGGACAGCTGGCGCGATTCGCAGGAAGCGCTCAGCGAGGCGATCTTCCTCAGCGTCTATGGTTCGCCGGCGCTCCAGGCGACCGTCGGGGTCGATCCCACTTCCGCACCGTCCCGGCGGCAGGAGATGTCTACCGATCACCGCGCTATGCTCGAGAAGCGGGTCGCTGAACTGAAGTCGCGGATCGGCGAGGGCGGCCTTCGCGAAGCTGCGCTGCGCGCCTTGCTCTATGTCGGCTCGGCGCGGGGAATGGTGGACGAACGCAGCATCGAAGCTCTGCGCCGGATCCGTCGGGATCATGGCGGCAGACGCATGACCCTTGCCGAGTTCAAGATGCTGGTGCGCGAGCAATTCTTCATGTTGTTGCTCGATCGCGACGGGGCGCTCGCCGCTATTCCGAAGTTGCTGCCTGACGACATGAACCGTCGTCGCGGGGCATTTGAGGCGATCGAGCAGGTGCTGTCGGCCAGTGAGGATGTCACGGGCGAGCGCGCAAACCGCCTGCGGCAGGTCGCTGGCCTGTTTGGCATCGAGACCAAGGAAGGTTCCGAAAGGGCGCCGAACGTTGCCCCTTTCGATCCCAAAGCGAAGGCGTCGTAACGCGGGTTGCAAGGATCGGGAGCGACATCATGTCAGCAGATGCCACCGCCACGCAGTCTCCCAGCAAGTACGATCGCCTGATCGCCGCGGCCAAGGCGATCCCGCCGACGCCAACCATCGTCGTGCATCCCTGCGACGAGTCCTCCTTGCGGGGCGCCGTCGACAGCGCAACGGCCGGCATCATCCGGCCCCTTCTGGTCGGGCCGGAGCGGAAGATCAGGGATACGGCCGCCAGGATCGGATTGACCATCTCCGGCATCGAGATCGTCGATGCCGCACACAGCGACGCTGCCGCGGCGAAGGGCGTCGAATTGATCCATGCCGCCCGAGGTGAACTTCTGATGAAGGGCAGCCTGCACACCGATGAGTTGATGCGGGCGGTGACGGCGAAGGTCGGGGGATTGCGGACCGATCGGCGCATCAGCCACGTCTTCGTGATGGACGTCCCTGCCTATGCCGAGACCATCTTCGTGACCGACGCCGCGATCAACATCTTTCCTGATCTCGATGCCAAGCGCGACATCATTCAGAACGCGATCGATCTCTACAACGAGGCCGGCTTCGGCAAGGGGCCGCGGGTCGCCATCCTGTCCGCGGTGGAGACGGTCACGTCGAAAATTCCGTCCACGATCGAGGCCGCGGCGCTCTGCAAGATGGCGGACCGCGGGCAGATCACCGGCGGCGTGCTCGACGGGCCGCTGGCGTTCGACAATGCGATCGATCTCGAATCCGCACGCATCAAGGGCATCAAGTCCGAGGTCGCCGGCCGCGCGCAAATCCTGGTCGTGCCTGATCTCGAATCCGGCAACATGCTTGCCAAGAATCTCGCCTATTTCGCCAAGGCTGACGGTGCCGGCATCGTGCTCGGTGCGCGGGTGCCCGTCGTCCTGACCTCGCGCGCGGACAGCCCGAGAGCACGGATGGCGTCCTGCGCGGTCGCCGCGCTTTATGCCCATGCCCGGCGCCAAAAGGCGCCGACAATTGCTGCGTGATCGCCATGGACACCATCCTCGTCGTCAACGCCGGCTCGTCGAGCGTCAAGTTCCAGGTCTTTGCAGTCGAGGGCGAGGGCACTTTGCGCCGGCTGATCAAGGGGCAGGTGGACGGCATCGGCAGCCGCCCGCGCTTGCGGGCGAGCAGGGCAGGCAACGAACCCATGGCCGATCGGGCCTATCCGATCGAGGCCATTCCGGACGTTCCGGCGGCGATGGATGTCGCGGGCGAATGGCTGCGGAACGAGGTTCGTATCCATCCGTTGGCGGTCGGGCATCGCGTCGTCCATGGTGGGCCGGACTATGAGCGGCCGATTCTCATCGATCATGGCGTGGTGGCGCGGCTGGAGCGCTTCGTCGCGCTGGCACCGCTGCATCAGCCGCACAATCTGGCGCCGATCCGTTCGATCCTTGCCAATTTCCCGACGGTGCCGCAGGTCGCCTGCTTCGATACCGCGTTTCACCGGACACACGGCCCGTTGGCCGATCATTACGCGATCCCGCACCAGCTCCACGCCGAGGGCGTGCGGCGCTACGGCTTCCATGGACTCTCCTATGAATACATCTCCAGGACCCTGCCGCAGATTGCGCCGGAGATCGCAAGACGCCGGGTGATCGTCGCACATCTCGGCAGCGGCGCATCGATGTGCGCCATGAAGGGCGGGTTGAGCGTCGAAAGCACCATGGGATTCACCGCGCTCGACGGGTTGCCGATGGGCACGCGACCCGGCCAGCTCGATCCGGGCGTCGTGCTGTATCTGATGTCCGAGAAGGGAATGACGGTCTCGAAGGTGCAGGATTTTCTCTACCGCGATTGCGGACTGAAAGGTCTCTCAGGCATCAGCAACGACATGCGCGAACTGGAGGCGAGCACCGATTCGCAAGCGAAGCTGGCCGTCGACTATTTCGTCTATCGCATCGGCCTCAATGCCGGCGCGCTCGCCGCTGCGCTCCAGGGCATCGATGCCTTCGTCTTCACCGCCGGCATCGGCGAGAATTCGAGCCGCATTCGCGCACGTGTGGCGGAGCACCTCGGCTGGCTCGGCGTGGCACTCGATGCGGCCGAGAACACGCGCCATTCGCGGCTGATATCGACGAAGGCCAGTCTCATCCCCGTCTATGTCGTACCGACCGACGAGGAGCTGATGATCGCGCAGCACACGCTGTCGCTGTTGATGAACGGCCAATCGACCAACCCCAGGCATGCGAGGGTGTCATGATTCCAGTATTTCCGGACAGCAAGGTTGCCCTGAAGGGAAAGAAGGGTCTGGTCGTCGGCATCGCCAACGACCAGTCGATCGCCTGGGGGTGCGCCAGGGCGTTTCGCGCACTCGGCGCCGATCTCGCCGTTACTTACCTGAACGAGCGCGCCAAGAAGCACGTCGAGCCGCTCGCGCAGGCACTGGAGGCGCCGATTTTCCTACCGCTCGACGTCATGGTTGAAGGCCAGACCGAAGCGGTGTTCGAGCGGATCAAGTCGGAGTGGGGCCAGCTCGATTTCCTGCTACATTCCATCGCCTTCTCGCCGAAGGAAGCATTGCACGGCCGCGTCGTCGATGTTGGCCGCGACGGCTTTCTGAAGACCATGGACGTCTCCTGCTGGTCATTCCTGCGGATGGCACATCTTGCCGAACCCTTGATGAAGAACGGCGGCACGATGTTCACCATGACCTATTACGGCAGCCAGATGGTGGTGGAGAACTACAACATCATGGGCGTCGCGAAGGCCGCCCTGGAGGCCTCCGTCCGTTACGCTGCCGCCGAACTGGGTCCGAAGGGCATCCGGGTCCATGCAATCTCGCCGGGGCCGCTCGCCACGCGTGCGGCGTCGGGCATCCCGGAGTTCGACGAGCTGATGGACAAGGCGCAGTCGAAGGCGCCCTCACGCAGCCTCGTCAGCATCGACGATGTCGGCAATGCCACTGCGTTCCTGGCGCTCGACGGCGCCAAGCTGATCACCGGCAGCGTGCTTTATATCGACGGCGGCTATCACATCATCGATTGATCGCGCGGCCGGGCCTCGTCACGCGGGGCCTGGACCGTCCGGGCACCTGGGGCTGATCACAGTGTGTTGCCCGACGGGGCAATCGGTTTTACCGCCCGAAAAAGCATCATGCGATCAACCCCATGGCTACTGTGCATGGGGTTGTTTTCGAGCTTTTTGTTTCAGCGGTAGTGCAGGGCAATCAACTCGGCGACGCAGGCCGGCTTCTTGCCGCCATCAATCTCGATCACGAGGTGATAGTTCACGCGCAGCCCGTCCGGCGGCACGTCCTCGGCTTCGGCAATCGTGACCCGGCCGCGCAGTTTTGAGCCCGCCGGAACCGGTGCGAGATATCTGATCCGGTCCGCGCCGTAGTTGAGCGTGTTGCGTAGGCCCTTCAGACCGATCACCGAGCGAATGAACATCGGCGCAAGCGCGAGGGACAGCAGGCCGTGGGCGATGGTCTTGCCGCCCGGCATCTCCTTGCTCGCGCGCTCCTGGTCGACATGGATCCATTGCTCGTCGCAGGTCGCCTCGGCGAACTGGTTGATGCGCTCCTGTGTGATCTCGATCCAGTCGCTGGCACCGATCTCGGTGCCGAGGGCCGACTTGATCTCGTCGAAGTCGCTGAATGTTCGCATGGGGTTGACCTGTTCAGATCCTCATTTCCGGAACCTTGTCGGGAATGGCGAGCTCGGCCTCTGTCAGCGCCAGGACCTCGCCGACGCTGATGCCGGGTGCGGTCTCCAGCAACGTCGCCTTGCCGTCGGGAAAACCGATCACGGCCATGTCCGTCACCACCAGGTTGACAGGGCGTGCGGAGGTCAGCGGCAGCGAGCATTTTGCCACGATCTTCGACTTGCCCTTCGCCGCGTGCTGCATGGCGACGATCACGCGCTGGGCGCCGCTGACGAGGTCCATCGCGCCGCCCATGCCCGGCACCATCTTGCCGGGGATCATCCAGTTGGCGAGATGGCCGTGCGCGTCGACCTGGAGGCCGCCGAGCACGGTGACATCGACATGGCCACCGCGGATCAGGCCGAACGACATCGCGCTGTCGAAGGTTGAAGCGCCCGGCAGCGCGCTGATCGGCCGGCCGCCGGCGTCGGTCAGCGTCGGATGCGCCATGCCTTGCTCGGGAATCGGCCCTGTGCCGATCAGCCCATTCTCCGACTGGAAGAACACTTTCAGATCGGGCGGCACGTAGTTCGCGACCAGGGTCGGAATGCCGATCCCGAGGTTGACGAGGTTGCCGCTCTTCAGCTCCTTGGCGACGCGTCGGGCGATGGTGATCTGGGGATCCATGATGTCACCCGTTGGTGATGAGATAGTCGACGAGCGGCGCGGGGGTGACGACATGATCGGGCGCAATCACGCCGACGGGCACGATATTCTCGGCCGTCACGATGACGGTGTCGGCCGCCATCGCCATGACCGGATTGAAATTGCGCGAAGTGAGCGCGTAGGCGAGGTTGCCGAGGTAGTCGGCGAGGAAGGCGTGCACCAGTGCGAATTGGGCGCGCAGGGCCGTTTCCAGCAGGAATGGCCGGCCATCGACCTCGATCTGACGTTTGCCTTCGGCAACCAGCGTCCCGACGCCCGTTGGCGTCAGCACGCCGCCAAGACCGCATCCCCCGGCGCGGATGCGCTCGACGAAGGTGCCTTGCGGAACGAGGTCGACGGCGATCTGGTTCGCCAGCATCTGCTGCTGCACCTTCGGATTGAGGCCGATATGCGTTGCGGTCAGCTTCGACACCAGGGCCTGATCGAACAGCTTGCCGACGCCTTTGCCGGGCGTCGCCGCGTCGTTCGAGATCAGGGTCAGACCTGTCTTCCGCTGGCGCACGACTTCGTCGAGCAGCCGCTCCGGAGTCCCGACTCCCATGAACCCGCCCACCATGACGCTCGCGCCCGCCGGTATCATCGCAACGGCTTCTTCGACGGAAACGGCCTTCATGGTCGGTACTCCGATCGGATACGGAAGAGCATCAGCCGGATGTTTGCCGGCCCTCACCGCGATCCTTTGATTTGCATCAAGGCTCCCCGCCATTTGAAACATCGATGGTGATCCCAACGCTTCGGAGCATGTCGTGCCACAGCTTGCGCACCTCGCGGTGGCGGCGTTCGAGCGCGGAGTCGACGGCGGCGCGAAATGGCACGAGATTGGGCCCCTTCAGAGACAGGATTTGTGCCTGGAGCAGGCGTCCGCTCTCGAGCTCGATGCGGCGTAGCGCCATCGCGAACGGATCCTCGGGATTTGCCTCCACCGGCAACAATGCCGCCGGCCGGATACTCGCGTGAACGGCATGGGCGAGTGTCGCAACACCAGCCGCCACTGCCAGAGGCCAGTCCGATATTTCGTAGACCGGCGCTGGAAACCAGGCACTTTCCCAGGCCGCGACCATATAGCCGAGACCCGGGTCGGGCGCCCAACTCGTCGCGCGCATCAGCAGCGAGACGATCTCGGTCTCGCGGAAGAGCTGCGCGTTCAGCTCGGTCTGCCAAGCGGACTCCAGCTTCGCGGGCAAGGTGAACGCGGACTGGCGCGCCAGCGCGCCATGCGCGGAGATGAGAAATGTGGCGACACGCGTCTGCTGGTGCGGCGGCACGCGGCCCTCGGAATCGAGTGGTCCGTAGAGTTCGTTCATGTCGTCAATCTCTCAACGGGAATCGCGCGCAGATGATCGTAGCCGGCCGGAAAGGGTGTGAGCTCGCCACCCGCTTCGTCAGGCGCGATCCAGACGGCCTTGTTACCTTGCCAGCGGGCGGCCAGTACGTCATCGGCGAAACGCACAAGCAAGTCGGCGGTGAGCGCGGCCTTCTCGAGCGTGAAAGCGTGATAGGCGCGCGGGATGATCACAAGCGAGCTGTTGGGGATCTCAACGCGCAGGGTCTCGTGCAATGCGCGAGGCGTCAGGAAGTCGAACTCGCCGTTCAAGATCATGGTCGGCACGGTGATCGATGAAAGCTGCGGCGTCAGCGGCTTGAAGTCGAGGAAGGACTCCATCAGGTTCTGGAGCGCGTAGACGTCATTGACCAGCCAGCCCTGGCGCTTGATGCCGTCGAGCTTGTCCAGGAGCGGCTTCAGCCATTGGTCCGATAGGTTCATCGGCAAAAGCAGATCCTGGAGATAGCCTGTGCCGCCCAGAATCAGGCCGGTGCGTAAGGCATTGCCGATCAGTAGAAGTTGAGGCGAAAGCTCGGCAAAGCAGCTCATCGGTACGAGCCCGGACAGTCGCTCCCCATGCTCGATTGCATATCGCAGCGCGATCAGGCCGCCAAAACTGATCCCGCTCAGAAAAATCGGTCCGTCTCCGAGTTCGCCGATCAGGAGGCGCAACGCTGTGACCTGGTCGTCCTGGCTGATGTAGAGCGTCGGCTTGTCGGAGGCGCCCTGGCCGAGCAAATCGAAGGTCGCAACGCGAAAGCCCCGCGCCGACAAAGCCTCGCGATAGGCACCCCACAGCTCGGAATATTGCGTCAGCCCGTTCACGAGGACATAGACTGGCGCGCCCGCCGGCCCGTCGAGCTCATAGCGGATCCGATATGAGCCGTGGCTGAGGAAGGGCATCGCGAGACAATTCCGGCTTTGCGCTGTCCGTGATCTTCGACGTCTGGCGGCCGATTCCATTGAGTTAGATCAAAACTCGCCTGGTCGCGCTGCCTAGCATTATCAGAAACTGTCGAGGGAGGATCGTGTCATGACCGGACAAGACGCGTTGAAGCGCTGCTTGTTGAGCCTGCTTGTGGTGCTGGTCGGCACGGCGATCGCAACCGCGGAGCCATTCACTCGCCGCTCGTCGCTGGTGCAGCATGACGGACTGAAGAAGACCTACGAGATCGCCAACTTCCGTCTTGGCGGCAAGTATGACCTGTCCGATCCCTCCAAATGGGAGAATGGCGGTGAGGGCGGCGTCACGCTGGAGTCGCTTGGCGCCGGCAAGCTGCGCACCGCCTATATCGCCATCGGCAACGCCCGTCGCAATGCGGCCGGCGAGATCACCAATGCCGTCGTGATCAACTCCTACTATTCCGGCGATTCCACCGACATGTACGAGCAGTGGGTCAAGGGTGCGCCACTCTCGGGGGGTGTGCCGATCATCGGTTCGGGCCGACCGATCGATACCGATCGCTACTACGTCATCATGGTCGATCCGCTCGGGACCTGGGGTGCCAGCAAGCCGTCGGATGGCCTCGGTGCCAAATTTCCGCAATACAGCTACTACGACATGGTTCAGGCGAATTACCGGCTGTTGCGCGACGAGCTGAAGGTCGCGCGCGTCGCGCTGGTGACCGGCGTCTCCATGGGCGGCACGCAGACCTATGTCTGGGGTGTGATGCATCCGGAATACATCAATGCGCTGATGCCGATTGGCGGCACCACGCAGTCGGACGGCGAAGACCCCGTTGGCAACTGGACGTTCCAGATGATGACGGCCGCGATCGAGTCCGATCCGGTCTGGCAAGCGACGAAGGGCGACTACTACAAGCTGCCCAAGGAAAAGCATCCGGTCCCAGGCGTTGCGTTCGGCTGGTCAATCCTCGGAATGACGGGTTACGACTTTGCCTTTCGCACGACCCAGAATTGGCCAGCCGTGCAGCCCGAGATCTTCTACTGGGATCCGCCGAACGAGAAGGCCGGCTTGAACGTCATCAATCGTGCCAAGCTGTATGACGCGGTCGATCTCGTCTGGCGCAATCGGGTCGGCGAGACCCACAACATCAATCCCTATCTCGGTCGCATTCAGGCCCGCACTTTGGTGATGCACATCACCAACGATCTCTGGCTGAACTTCAAGCTGGCGCAGAAGGCCGTCGACCGCGTGCCCGGCGCGGACCTGATCGCCCAGGAGAGCCCGGTCGCGCACTACGGCGTGTTCCCGATCATCAACCAGCGCAAGAACGATCCGAAGTTCGTCGCCTTCATGGACGACGTCGCGAGCCTCGATCGTGCACAGAAGTTCGTGGACAAGAACTACCGGGTGCCCGACGTTGCCCAAGACATCGACCCGAAAAAGTCCTTCTGGAAGGCGTATGTGACCTATCCCTATCCGGTGAAATTCGCCAGTGCCAAGGACAAGAGCGGCAACGCCTGGGAAATCGGATACATGGATCAGTATGCCGGGACCGACAAGGACCCGAAGGTGCTCGTCATCATTCACGGCAAGGGCGCGTTCGGCGGACACTATGGCAACGTCATGCAATACGCGCTGCGCAGCGGTCTGCGCGTGATCGTGCCGGACCTGCCGCACTACGGCATGTCAGGACCCGGTAATCTCGACAGGAGCCCGGCACGCACGATGCAGGACATGCGCGAGGTGATCTACGACCTCGTCGTCAACCAGCTCGGCGTCAAGAAGGCGTATTATCTCGGCCATTCGCTGGGTGGCCAGTTCGTGGTGGGCTATGCGCTGACCTGGCCGGACGCGGTGCAGGGGCTGGCGCTGGAGGCGCCGTCCGGCCTCGAGGAATATCCGCGCGAGATCACTATCGCCAAGGATAAGAAGGCGCCGCTGTTCGAGCCGGGCCAGGGGCGCGACTTCGACAAATGGAAGTCGATCTGGGATCAGACCGGCATCCTCGCCGCGGAGAAGGCACGCGACGAGCAAAGCGTGCGTGATTTCTTCTACTTCAAGAAGCGAGACCCGAACACCGGCGTGGTGTCGGCAGCGAAGAGTGGCTACTTCTTCAATGACAGCGAATATGCCCGCTTCCACACAGAGCAGCGCGTCGGGCTCATCAAGGGCGATCCCAAGGAGCTCGAGCAGTGGTGCAACGTCTTCATCTTCGACATCTACACGATTGGCGCCGAACTGCAGCAGGATGACCCGAAGAACCTCTACGAGCGGGTCACCCAGATCAAGGCGCCGATCTTCCTCGCATTCGGCGACAAGGAGCCGTTCATTCCGACGCCCGCGTTCAACGGGCTGACGGACCTCGGACGCGACGTCATCACGCCCTTCATGACGCGGATGACGAATGCCGGGAATCGGCCAATGCTCAAGATCTATCCGGAGACCGGGCACTTCATCCACACCGACAATCCAGTGGAGTATCCCGCTGATGTCGTGGATTTCGTGACCAAGGGTACGGTCGACACCTCTTCGCCGCTCGGTACCGACAGGATGATCAAGGGCGCGGTGGTCTCGGCCCTGCCGGTCGCGCCGACGCCGCCCGGCGCTGCGCCGACGGCCGGCCTCAACAAATAGGCCGGTCCATGCCGAGAGTGCAGGCCGGCGAGGTCCAGCTTGGCTGGCGGGAGTGGGGACGGGGCGACATCACCGTCGTCTTCATCCACGGCAACCTCGCCAGCAAGGACTGGATCGAGCTCGCTGCACCGCTGTTTCCCTCCGGCCTACGCGTCGTCGGTATCGACTGGCGGGGCTGCGGCGATAGCGATCGTCCCGAGCCCGCGCCTGACTACGCCAACTATTCCATGAAGCAGCACGCCGAAGACATGCTGGCGGCGCTTGATACGCTGAACATTGCATACTGCCATCTTGCCACCCATTCGACCGGCGGCATCATTGCAGCGCGGATGTTGTTGATGCAGCCGCAGCGGTTTGGCCGTGTGTTCGCGCTGGATCCGGTGACGCCGCTCGGGATGGCCTTCGACGCCGACCAGATCGGGCTGTTCCGGGCCATGATGGCGAGCAAGGAGCTGACACGGTCCGTGATGGCAACCGCCGCCTCTTCGCTGTTTGTCCCCGAGAGCATGGCGCCCAACATGATCCCGCGCTTTCGCCCAGGTCTCGAAGACATCGAGGTGTTCTTCGACCGGATTGTCGAACAGACTTTCGGCGTCTCCGAGGGTGTCTGGATCGGAACGCCGGTGAACCTGACGCGCGAAAGGCAGAGCCGCGAGCTGGAGCGACGCATGGCTGAGATCCGGCACCCGCATCTGGTGCTGTGGGGCGAGCGGGATGGCTGGATTCCACTGGCCGATCTCCGCGCCATGGCCGAGGCGATGCCGGATTGCCGGCTGGTGATCGTTCCCGGCATTGGACATTCGATGAACCTCGAATTGCCGGCGCTCTATGCCGGCTATTTCGGGGCCTGGTTCGGAGGACTGGCCGCCTATCCCAGCTTTTAAGGGAGCGATGTCGAGGCGTGGGTCCCATGGACAGCGCTCGTGATAGCAATTCTGTAGAACCGCCTTCTGTCCCACCGTCCCCCTAAGTGCTTGATTTACCCTAGAGCTTAAAGTCCTGCTCAGGAGCGCCAGACAGATCCCAAACCATTGAAAACCTGCGCACTCTAGGCAACCATGTGAGCCCTGGAGAGACCGCTCTGCTACACACGTAGCCTAAGGCGGTCCGTAATGGCGACTTCAGGCTACATGCAGAGTACTTCGTTCGGCAGCGAGTTTCCCAACAGGCCACCCAAGGCGCCGGTCGGAAAGCCTGCGCCCTCTCGCATGCGCGATGCGTTGGGGGAAACGAGCGTCCCAGCAACTCACGTCTTGGCGGACTGCGATCAGTCACCTGGTATCGCCCGGGTATTGCTGAATGAACATCCGGTCCCATCGCCATGCCGGATGCTCAAATCAACCTCGCGGTCGTAGCATGGCAATCCTGATCCCCAGTTTGGGCTTCGCGCGCTTCGACAGCCGTGGGGAGCTACGACTTGCGGAACGACTCAAGGACTTCCTCGAAGAGAACACTGTCGTCTGGCACAACCTCCCTGTTGGCCCTCTCAACCGGCATCCGGATTTTATTATCGTTCATCCTGCGAACGGCCTGCTCGTGCTCGAGGTGAAGGACTGGCGCCTGGAGACGATCGTTTCGGCGGACAAGACACAGGTCGAGCTGCTGACGAGCCGTGGTGTGGTGCGGGAAAGCAATCCGCTCGAGCAGGCTCGCAAATATACGTTCGAGGTCGTGCGCACGCTGGAGCGGGACGGGCAATTGTTGTTTCCGCCCGGCCATCGCTACATGGGCCGATCCCTTCTTCCGTTCGGCTTCGGGGCTGTGTTCACGAACATCACGCGCAAGCAGTTCGATCAGACCAATCTCAAGGAGGTGTTCGCCGAGCATCTATGTGTGTTCAAGGATGAAATGACGGAGGGCGCGGATCCCGAGGAATTCCGGTCCAGATTGTGGCGCATGGTCTATCCGCGTCTCGGAGAGCCGCTGTCCATGCCGCAGTTCGACCGCCTGCGTGCGCTGCTCTTTCCCGAGATCCGCATACGACAGATTGCCCTGCCTCTGGACGACGCGGCTGCAGGCGATCCTTCGGACCGGACACTTGCGGTCATGGATATGCATCAGGAGCAATTCGCGCGCAGCCTGGGAGAGGGGCATCGCATTATTCGCGGCGTCGCCGGATCGGGTAAGACCCTGATCCTTGCCTTTCGAGCCGAGTATCTGGCACGGGCGGCGGCAAAGCCGGTACTCATCCTGTGTTACGCCAATGGCATCGCCGGGCGACTTGAGGATGCCATGCAGAGCAGGGGCGTGGAGAACCGCGTTCAGGTCCTCACCTTTCATTCCTGGTGTTACCGAATGCTGCGGACTTATGGGATCCCCGCTCCATCCGAGCGAGAGTATCCGGACTACGCAAAGCGACTGGCTGCGAGCGTTTCAGAGGTCATGAAGGCGGTAGATCAAGGCCAGATCCCAACGGAGCAGTACGACGCTGTCCTGATCGACGAGGCGCACGACTTCGAGCCGCAATGGCTCGCGCTCGCGGCCAAGATGGTCAACGCGCGCACCAAGGCGCTGATGGTCGTCTACGACGACATCCAGGCGATCTACAAGGGACGTGAGCGCCCGGTGTGGAAGCAGCTTGGAATTGAAGCGTCGGGCAGAACGACCGTCTTGAAAATCAACTACCGCAACACTTCGCAAATCGTTGCCTTCGCGAGACGCTTCGCTGCCGACGTCATTGGCGCTCCCGGCATCACCGCCGACGATGAGCACGCCATCCTGTTGCCCGAAGATGCGGGTCGGCAGGGGCTCGAGCCGGCCGTACGGCGATGCGTGAGCATCGACGCAGAAGCTCACTGCGTCGCCGAGTGGTTTCTCGACCGGAAAAAGGCCGGGTACGAGTGGTCGCAGATGGCGTGTCTCTACCCCGAGCACTGGATCGGCGGGCGGGTCGCGCAGATACTTGCGAGGCACGACGTACCCATCGATATGGCCAAGGACAATCGCAACAGGGTTTCGATCAAGCGGGTAGCGGTGCGGTTTTTGAGCATGCACACCGCGAAAGGGCTGGAGTTTCCCTGCGTCGCTATTGCCGGCCTGGGCTTGCTCGGCCGCCACGGCGAGACCGTCGAGGAATGCGTCCGGCTGACCTATGTCGGGGTGACCCGGGCGACTCACGAGGCGCTCCTGACGTACTCGAGCGAGTCGGCATTGGTGCAGCGTTTGATCGCTTAAAGCATGATCCGGAAAAGTGTGCAGCGGTTTTCCCTCGCGACAAACGCGGAACGCGTTTGCGCGGAGATCAAGCTCGACAACCTAAGGCGCGATGACGGTTCACCTGATCTCATCGCGCCTTGGACTGACGCCGCGCAGGCGCTCCCCTACGCCGTCGTGCCGTCGATCGAGCGGCGGATCACCCGCTGCACCTCCGCATTCGACAGAAACAGATCATGGTTGATGATGCCCCAGCCTTCCTGGGAGGCATCGATCACGCGCACACCGAGCCGCGCGATGACGGCCTTCTCGGCGGCGCCGACCCTGGTCATTCCACCTGCAATTTGTCCCGACAGTGCGAGCGCGCGATCGTTCGTCGAAGCGATCACGACGATCTTGCCGGCAAGCGGACCGATGCGGTGGATCGCCGACGTGAACACGTCCATGTCGATGTCGGGCGAGGCAAACACGACAGCGCCGATCTTGCTCGTAACCGTGTCGCCGTATCGCGCATAGAGCTGACGCAGGCTTTCGAGTGTCAGCATGGTTCCCATGCTGTGCGCAACGATGTGCACGCGGCCGCCGCTTGGCGCCGACACCAGCGCAGAAAGCACACGTTCGAAATCGTCGCGAGACCACATCGCGCTGTCGCGGTCATAGGCATAGTCGAACAGTCCCGCCTTGGAGGGCCAGGAGAACGCCATGGTCCGGCCGCGGAACTTGATCCCATCGGAGAGATGGGCGGCATCCAGCACGGCCGTCTCGAATGTCTGCTTGAAGCCGTGCACATAGATCAGCACGTCTCCTCCGCCGGCCTGCGCGGCGAGATCGCCAGCGTCGGCCGACACCGGTTCGATCCGATCAAGGCGCCAATCGCCGAGTCCAACCGAGGCGAGAGAAAGACGGCTCTCGTCCGGCGCCACCAGCCTGGCTCGCGCGACCGTCATGCTGGTCGCGCGTTCCGGCCCGAACCAGGGTTTCGTGCGGCCGCCGTTGACGGGCTTGCGCGTGGTGGTGACAAGCAATGTGGGGTCGACGGAGAGCGACGATGCGTCGAAGCGCGCGCCGGTCGCGCCCAAGCCGGCGCAACCGCCGAGCGCGAGAGCGCTCCCTGCCGACAAAAGTCCGCCGAGGAGAGCGCGGCGCGAAACGGAATAATTGGAGTCGCGTTGCAGAAGACGTCGGACGATCACGCGGAACCTTTGGGAACTTTGCCCACCGTAAGCCGCCCCGCCTAGCTCAGTGAATGACAATGGGGGCGAGAAGACGGCGGAGCAGCTTCGCGGTCGGTTGCATGTTCCTGGCGTCCGCGTTCCTGCCGCGGAACTACGAGCGATGCAGCGAAGTTCCGTAACTGACTGCGTCGGAGCAAGCGCCTGAACGGGCGGGTCGCGGGAGAGGAATGGTCGTTCGGCGAATCGCTGGAGAGTAACGGGCACTGTACGAAGCGGATTTGCTTCAACTGCGCAGATAACGCCAGCCGACGACGACACCGCTCACCGAAACGATGGTCCCAAGGATCGACAGCAGCCACACCACGATGTCCCAGGCCGGGCGATACACCAGCAGCAATCGAAAATCGAAACTGTGCAGCGCGTTGAACAGCCAGCGATATGTGCGCCGGCTGCTGTCCACGCGGCCAATGATGTCGCCCGTGACAGGGCTGATGTGAAACCATGTTCTCGCGTCATCATCAAACACGGCGCGCAGCACCGGCAATTCGCGGTCGTGATGATGTGCATACCAATAGGCGTCGTATTCCCTGAGGGTTAACCGTTCCACGATGCGCGCTGTCGGCAACAATTTTGTTGCGGCAGTCCAGAGGCGATCCTGCGGAAGTGTTGCCGATTGGCCCGACGTCACATCCAGAGGTCTTTGCGTGCCATCACGCGACGCGGCGATCATCATCGCGCTGCCATCAAGCCAGACAAAGCGCGCTTCGACCACGGCGGATTGCGGCGTTGGCAGCTTCGTCGCAATCGTCGGCGCATCATGGCCGGCATAGCGTTGCAGCACCTCGCGCGCCGTGTTGCGGCTTGCGAAATATTCGCCGGGATTGAGCGAAAGCCAACCGGAGAATGTCCAGGTCAGCACGAAGATACCCGCGATCAGGCCGGTGATGTGGTGCCATGCCATCCAGCCACGATAAGGCGTGATCCTGCCGCTCGCATAGCGCCGCTTCAGGCGTACGCGAAGGATGCCGATCCAGATGCCGGTGACGCCGATGATCAGGCAGATACCGGAGATCCAAAGCACGACCAGCCGCCACAGCGGCCCATCTTTGCGCAGCACGGTCGGATAGATCCAGTGCGGGATCGAGCCGAGCCAGTTCCAGACGCGTTCGGTGTGGTTGGTGTCGAGCGCGATCTCGCCGGAGCGTGAGGAGACATAGAGCTTGGTACCGGCATTGTCGCCGAGCGTAATGATGTAAAGCGGTCGCAGCGGATCGTAGCGGGCCGTCACGCTCCATTGGTCCCGATCGATGAGTTCTTCGAGCTGCGGCGATGTACTTGCGGGATGATGTTGTGCGACCGCAAGCGCCTGCTGTTCGGAAACACCGGTGATGTCCCGGCCATCGGCTGCAGAGATCGCCCGCCGCTTGCCGTCCCAGCCGGCTATCCGATACACCGGCTCGTCGGCCAGCATGGAAAGCCGAAGATCGCGCGGATAGCGCGTGGCGCCCGCCGTCTTCATCGCGTCGTCCGGCGACAACGCCACTTTCTCCCATTCAATATCAGGAAGCGCTGCCAGCCTTTCCTTGTCGGAAAGGCCGGGAAAAGCGACGTACATCATCACCACGCCGGAAACGAACCACATGGCGAAAAACAGGCAGGTGACGATGCCGACCCAGCGGTGGCCGATGTATAGCCACCGCCGAAGTGTGCGTTTCAGGGTTCGTGCCACGCTCAGAACTTCACGTTGACCGCGAGCTGCGCAGTGCGTGGCATGCCGAGCAGCCACTGAGTGGTGCCGCCCGACATCGTGTACACCTCGTCGAAGAGATTGTAGATGCGGAACGACACGGTGGTGTTGAGATCAGGCTTCCATTGCACGCCGGCATTGACAATGTTGTAGGCCGGGCGTGTCACCGTGTTGGCATTGTCCGCATAAGTCCTGCCGACGATCTGTACGCCCGCGTTGGCCGACCAGTTCGGTGCAAAAGCCCAGGTCGCCCAGATATTGGAGACGTTCTGCGGTACATTGACAGGTACGTTACCGGCATAATTCGCACTTCCGCCGCCGACCGCCTGCACGAAGTCATCGTACTTCGCGCGCAGGAAGGCGGTATTGGCATCGATTCGCCAACCATAATCGAGCAGGAAGCCGACCGATGCTTCGACGCCGCGCGATGATTGCTGGCCGACCTGGACGGTCAGCGAAGGAATGTTGGGGTCGCGTGCCAGCAAGTTGTTCTTCACGATCTCATAGCCGGCCAGAGTCCATTCGCCGCGGCCGCCCCAGAACGATTGCTTAACACCAATTTCGATCTGTCTGCCGGTGGCCAGGTCGAAGCTCTTGTTTGCGGAGGACAGTGAGATGAGCCCTCCGACCGGATCGACCGCGGTGGCGTACTGGCCATAGAAAGCGAGATCCTTGACCGGTGTATAGACCGCTCCGGCGCGCCAGGTTGTCGAGGAGAACGATTTCTCGAAGTGGTTGGCCGGCGAGACATAGTCAGTGCGCGTGATTGTCGGTTCGTCCTGGCGGATGCCGGCAATCAAGGACAGTTGCTCGGTGACCGACAGCCTGTTCTCGGCAAATAGCGCATACTGGTTAGTCACACTGCCGTAACCCGGAATTGTGGCGTTTGGGCTGTTGAATACGCCCGGAACGAAATTGAACGGGTTGACGGACGACGAGCCGCCGTAGGGTGAATTGTTGGTGTGGGTAAAATTGATGCTGTTGACGTCGAAGCCTGCGACGAACTCATTGGCCATACCAAGGACATGCCCGCGGAATTTCGCATCCATGCGATTGCCGACCTGCTGCTGATCGTGAAAAATCTCGATGTAGCTGCTTCGGTTGATGAGGCCAGTGGCGGGGTTATAGGCGTAGCTTTCGACGTCCTTCCAGTGCCGCTTGGAGTTAAGATAGTAAAGTGTGTTCTGAACCGAAATTCCGTCGGCGATCTGCCATTCGGTCTTCACCTGATTCCAGCTGTCCTGGTAGCGGATGTGGCTGTCGCTGACGTTGTAATTCTTGAAACGTAGCGATTCGTCGAGCCTGCCGTTGATCAGCGGCGTGCCGAAGTAGCGCGAAGGGTCGCGGTCACCGTAGTCCGTAGACAGCGTCCAGGTGACGTCTTCGCTCTGCTTGATCTGGACCACGGCATGAAGCGCGACATTCGAGGTGTTGTCGCGATCGACCCAGCCATCCGACATGTTGCCGGAGGCGGTGATCCGATAGGCGACGTTCTCGCTGACCGGACCGCCACTGTCCACGGCAATTCGCCGCGTCGTGTTGCTGTCCAGCGAGACCTCGGCTTGGTTGCGGGAGATCCACAACGGCAGTTTTGAAACCACGTTGATGGCGCCGCCGACCGCGCCCGCGCCGTACAACACCGATGCAGGGCCGCGCAGCACCTCGATGCGCTCGGTCGACCAAGTGTCGAACGGAAAGGTCACCGTCCCGGCGCCGATATAGAGCTGGGTGCCATCATACAGCGTCATGACGGAGCCGAGGCCCGTGAAGCCGCGGGTATTGAACGAGACGCCGCCATTGCCCGGTGCCGGGCTCGCCGTGAAGCCGGTGGCGTTTTGCGTTACCGCGTCGACGATGTTCTGTTGGCCGCGCTCGGCGATGGTTTCAGCGGAGATCACCTCCACGCTGGCCGGAGTCTGCAGTCGTGTGAGGCCGAGCCGGCTGCCCGCCGTGGTCGCGCCGGTGAGGTTGAGCGTCGGCGCGGCGAAGACAGGTCCAGTCGGCGCGGAAATCGGTGTATCGGTGTTGGCAGCCATGTTGTGCTGCTGGCGCGAACGCGCGGCGCGGGCGGCAGCAGAACTGCGTCGGGTGCTGCGGGTACTCGGCGGCGTTGCCGGCGGCTGCACCACCACGGGGTCGAGCATCTGGACCGGACTTGCGGACTGTGCCCAGCCGTCTGTCGACAACACGAAACAGGAGAATGCAACTGAACGGAGCAACGCGCGGCGATGCCGTGGCGCGAAGATGGTACGGGAGGTCATCAATAGGACTCGCGATAACGTGGCACGTCACCGCGAACGCAGTCTGGCCACTGCCCCAAGAGGACGGCAGCCCAACACCCACCAGGACACCCCGCCCAATGTGCTCGCGTGTGACCACGACTGACGGCAGGTCTCCTGGCTCGCGGGTCGTTACCTGTCGCCGCCTTCCCAGGCCCGCAGGCCCAGTGGCGTTTGGCGAAGGCTCACCGCTTACAGTTGCGGGGGCAGCCACGGCGTTGGGGGATCCCCGCACCGTATTCCCTATTGATCTCCCGAAGGAGAACCGTCGCAGGCACCCTAGTTTTATTTGCAAAGGGCTGTCAACTAGCCGTCCCGAGACAGATCAACGCGCCGCACCGTCATCGGCCCGACGTGCCGATCGCTCAGCGTTCGTCCGGCAGCTCGACTCAGCGTCAGTCCCTTCTCGCAAAAATATTCCACTTTACCGAAATTCGGATTTGTCGTATGTGTCGCCCGTCCCGGCCCACCAAAGGGGCGGTCGTACGTCGTCACGAACGCGGGCTGGGATTGCGGTGGACGCGGGCGGCGTTGAAGGCGGGCTGTGGCGTGCAGGGCGAGATGAACCTCGTGAGCATGGCACGTCCTGCGAAGACGGACGGCGCCTGTGCCCTGCGAAGCCTCTTGGCGAAGCAGGGTCGTCCGCGTACGGCGAAACCGTGTGGTCCTGGCCGTCGTTGCTACGGTCAAGCCTTGGCGAAGGCGTCATCGCGTCAACCGGCGCGGTGTCGTGAATTTCGCAGGGGTGAGGGAGGCCAGAAGGAACTCGGCTCCCGGGAGAGCGCGGCATAGGCCGTCAAACCATCGCGCAGGGAAGGCCTGGTCTCGGCTGCCCTGTGTCTCCCCTGTGCACTGCGTGTGCATTCGTTCAGCGCAGGGGTCTTATGGGTGCCAGCCGGCGCCCGGTCTTCCCTGCGCCCTTTCTGGCGAGAGGGTGTGAAGAGGAGAGCGCAGCTCGGGCAGAACATGCCGCGAGGACGCGACGGCGTGTCTGCGAATTGCCTGCCAAATGACCTTCCGTGCGAGCATGATGCATCGGCCTCGGTGGAGGTGGTCGTTCCTTCCAGAATCTGCCTTGATGCGACTTCAGCGCGGAGGAGTGTGGAATGAGCAGCTTGGTGATCTCTGGTGGCCGGGTGGTGGATCCCGCGAGCGGGATGGACGCCATCGGCGACGTGGCGGTTGTGGACGGCAAGATCGCCGCGGTTGGCTCCTCGCTCGGCGGCGCGGAGCGGGTCATCGACGCCACCGGCCTCGTGGTCGCGCCCGGCTTCATCGATCTGCACGCGCATGGCCAGTCGATCCCGGCCGACCGCATGCAGGCGTTCGACGGCGTGACGACCACGCTCGATCTCGAGGCCGGTGTGCTGCCGGTCGGGTCCTGGTATGAGCGGCAGGCGAGGAAAGGGCGCGTGCTGAACTACGGCGCCGCCACCAACTGGGCCTTTGCGCGCATCGGCGCGATGACGGGCTCAAATGCGGAGAGCTCGCTGGAGGCGTTCGGCAACGCCATGCGCGACCGCCGCTGGATGGACAACGTCGCGACCGATGCCGAGGTCGCGGGCATCCTCGAGCGCCTCGGGCGGGGCCTGAACGAAGGCGGCATCGGCATCGGCATCTTGAACGCCTATGCGCCGGGCGCCGGCGTGCAGGAGCTGACGGCGGTCTGCCAGTTGGCTGCGGCCAAGGACGTCCCGACCTTCACCCACGTCGCCTTCATGTCGCGTATCGACCCCGAAAGCGCGGTGGAAGCCTATATCCGGCTGATCGGCTATGCCGGCGCCACCGGCGCGCACATGCATATCTGCCATTTCAACTCGTCGAGCAAGACCGACATTGCGCGCTGCCGCGTGCTGGTCGAGAAGGCGCAGGCGCAGGGCCTGCCCATCACGGTCGAGGCCTATCCCTACGGCACCGGCTCGACCGTGCTGGCGGCGGCGTTCTTCAGCGATCCCAAATTCGTCGAGCGCAACGGCACCGGCTACGATTCCGTGCAGCGCGTGACTGACGGTTACCGTTTCCACGACCGTGAGGAGCTCTTGAAGGCGCAGGCCGAAGAGCCCTCCTCGCTGGTGCTCTGGCACATCCTCGACACCGAGCATAATGCGCATCACCGCGACCTGCTCGACATGTCGGTGCTCTATCCCGGCGGTGCCATCGCGTCCGATGCGATGCCGTGGACGACGTCGGACGGCAAGACCTACACCGGCGATGCCTGGCCGCTGCCTGACGATGCCACCTCGCATCCGCGCTCGGCCGGCTGCTTCACGAAGTTCATCCGCGAATGGGTACGCGAGCGCAAGGCCGTGTCGCTGCTCGAAGGCGTGCGCAAATGCGCGCTGATCCCGGCGGAAATCCTCTCGCAGAGCACGCCCGCGATGCGCGCCAAGGGCAGGCTTGCGAAGGACGCCGATGCCGACATCGTCGTGTTCGACTACGAAAAGCTCTCGGACCGCGCGACCTTCACGGCGATGAACCGTCCCTCGGAAGGCGTGCGGCATCTGATTGTCAGCGGTCAGCCACTGATCAGCGATGGCGTGCTCGACGTGACCGCGCGGCCGGGAAAGCCGGTGCGTCGCCCCGTCGTCGAGGCCTGACACATGCCGGTCCCCATTCTCCTGGTCACGGGCTTTCTGGGGGCGGGCAAGACCACGGTCGTGAATCATCTGCTGGCGAACGCCGAGGGACGGCGGATCGCCGCCGTGGTCAACGACTTTGGTGCGATCAATATCGATGCGGAACTGATCGCGGGTGCGAACGACGGCGTCGTGAGTCTCGCCAATGGCTGCATCTGCTGCTCGCTCGAGGGCGATCTGCTCCGCACGCTCTCGACGCTGCTGCGGCGCGATCCCAGGCCCGAATACATCGTCATCGAAACCAGCGGCGTCGCGGACCCCTCCGACATCGTGCGCAACCTGATGGACCCCGTGATCCTGCGCGAGGCGCCGCTGGAGACGGTGCTTTGCGTGATGGACGCGACCGCGTCGCCGGCCGCCCTTGAGGACGCGCTCCACCGGTCGCAACTGCGCGTCGCCGATATCGTGGCGCTCAGCAAGCTGGATCTGGCGGACGCGGGCGCGGGTGTCCGGATGCGCGAAGCCATCCGTGCGCAGCGCGTCCCTGCCGTGGTGGTCGATGCGAATCACGGCGAGATTCCCGCCGCGCTGCTGTTTCCAGCGAATGTCGATCGCGCGCCCGCGCCGCGCGAGGTCGGGCCGCGACGGCCGGCGGAAGAGCGCTTCGAGACGCTGAGCTGGACGTCGGACCAGCCGCTCTCGCTGCCGCGCTTGCAGCAGGCCATCGGCAAACTGGCGCCAAAGCTCGCGCGCGCAAAAGGCCTGTTCGAGACGGTCGAGCAGCCCGGCCGCATGATGGTGTTTCAGTTCGCCGCCGGCCGCGCGACGCTGGCGCCGGGTGAAGCCCCACCTCCAGGCGTGCCGCGGTCACGGATCGTCTTCATTGCCGAGCTCGGGGTGCTCTCGAAGACCGAGCTCGACGGAATCATGGAGGGGTGCGTTGCGGGTGGGTGAGATGAGGCGGTAGGATGGATCGCAGTCACAGGGATCAGCTTGGCATGTCGTCCAAAATCGCGCCCGCAGACGCCGCTTCGCGCCGCGCCGCCAAGCCGACGATCGTCTATCCGGCCGGCACGATGCCTGGGCCCGACCTAGCCGCGCTTGAGCAAGCTCGCCGCACGATGGTCAAGACGCACGAGCTCACCGTGCCGCCACGCGATGCCAGAACATTTCGCGTGGCGCGCGGCCAGTTTTTTCGCATCGTCAGTATCGATGGCCCTCAGGTCGGCGACCTCAATCTCTGGAATGCGGAGGATCTCTCCGAGCGCTTCTTCAGCGGCAAGACGCGGGCGCTCCATGGCACGCATGTCGGCGTCGGGGACCGGCTCTGGAGCAATATGCCCTACCTTCGGCCGATGGCGACCATCAGTCACGACACGCTCGGCTGGTATGGCTTCGATGAGGACGGCGCCGGCATTCATGATGTCATCGGCACGCGCTGCGATCCCTATACAAATCTCCTGTTGAACGGCACGGCTTACGATTTTTGCTGCCATTCCAACCTGTCCCGCGCGCTTGCCGCTGAGCTCAAGATGGAGCCACGCGCGATCGAGCATCATGTCCACGATGTACTCAATGTCTTCATGTGCACCGGCTTCACGAAGGACACGCACCAATATTTCATGAAGGCAAGTCCGGTCCGTCCCGGCGACTTCATCGAGTTTCTCGCGGAGATCGACCTGCTCGGCGCGCTGTCGGCCTGTCCCGGTGGAGACTGTAGCGCAACCCATTCCAGCGATGCTGCGGCATGCCATGCGCTCAAGATCGAGATCTTCGAGCCGGATCGAACGACGCTGAAGGACTGGAGCTGGCCGTCGCCAAGTGCGTATCACCGTCGCCACGGTGGGCATGCGCAAAGCTGAGCTTCAATCCTCCACCGTCAATCCGTCGCCGTGCATATACCACTCCGCGCGCGAGGCCCATTGCACATGCCGGTCTGGCGTCGCGCCCAGCGGCTCGTCGAATGCGCCGGCATGGATGATCGCCTCGCGCCCGCTGCGTGTAAGGTGCGGCATCGGGCTGCCGCAAATCTTGCAGAACGCGGTCGCAAAGCTTCGCGCATTGGGCAGATCGAAGCGTGCGACGGATGTTTCCCCGCGCAGCCAGCGCAGCGCCCCCGCCTTCACGATGACCTCGCAGGCATGTGCGGTCCCGGTCGCCTTGCGGCAGCGCGAGCAATGGCAATTGAGGAAACGATCGAACGGACCCTCGACCTCGAATGCGACCTCGCCACACAGGCAGCTTCCCCGGAACGCGGCCATGTCACTCCTCCTCCGGCTCCTCACCCACGCGGATCGGGGAGGCGCCATGCGGAGCCCGACTCCGCCGCCCATCAGACCCTTCCGGCCGGCAATTCTCAAGAGGGTGTCGGCACGTCCGGCCAACTCACGCGAATTGCGCGATTCCGTGCCCGACGGACCAGTTCTCCTTGGGGGCATCGAGCACGTTGACGAAGACGTCCTCGGGACGGATGCCCGGGCTCTCGCCGAGCAGGTCCGCGATCCGGCGATACAGTGCCTTCTTCTCATCGGCGGTCCGCGAGGCGAACACGGTGATCTGGATCAGGACGGCGTCGTCGCTGCGCTTCACGCCGTAGGCGTTGCCGCAACGGAAGTTCGCAGGCGAGAGCTCGTTGATGGTCATGAACTCGTCGCCTTCGGGCACGTGCAGCGTCTCGCGCATGGCACGGTAGAGGCCGTCGAGGATCGCCTGCCGATAGGCGTCCGGCTTGCCGGCGCGCATCGAGATGTGAAGGAGAGGCATCGAATTCCTCGTTTGCATATGACGTGACCGGCCGCTTGCGGTCGCTCATTGACGAAGCGGCGATCGACCCCAATCGGTTTTTGACGTAGCGTCAAAAAAGCATATTCTTGACACCGTGTCAAATAAGCCCGCCCATCAGGTCCGATGGGGGAGGCGCCAATCGAAGAGGATGGACATTTGAGGCCGCGCGAGTTCGACCACGACGACGTCCTGCGGATCGCGTTCGAGCAGTTCTGGCGCAGGGGTGTGCGCGGCACCTCGTTGTCGGACATCGCGCGCGACGCCGGGGTCCAGCGCGGCAGCCTCTACAACGCGTTCGGCAGCAAGGAGGCGCTGTTCCTCCAGGCCTATGAGCGCTATGCGGGAGAGTATCTCGTCGCCCTGCAGAAGGCGCTCAGCGCGGGCTCACTGCGCAAACGCCTCACCGCGTTCTTCGACCTGACGATCACCAACTTCCGTTCCGGCACACCGCCGCGGGGATGTCCGACCACCCGTGGCCTGATGGAGCTCGGTTCGTCCGAAGGCGAAGGGCTAGATGAAGAGGCGCGTCAGGCTTTTGCGCGGCTCGTCTCGCGCATCACTGCTCTGGTGCAGGATGCGTTGTCGGCCGGCGCCGAACGCGGCGAATTCAGCGGCAATCCCGCCGCCGCGGCCCTGCACATCATCACGGTGACGCGCGGTCTCGCCGTACTCGAACGTGCCTTCGGCGACGAGCTGCAATTGCGCAAGATCGCCGCCCACACGATCGACCTCGTGCTCGGCAAGAAGGGTGGCTAGGTGGACATGCCCGAATGACGATCCCAGCGGTGGTTGCGCTGGGATCGTCTGGAGGTTTCATGGAGGGCATCGAGCTCTGCGCCTCCATGCGATGTTGATAGCGCACGGCCGCTCGAGATGCGACTAGAACCCGTCGAAGCCTCAGCACAACGCAAGCGCGTTGACCGCGCGCGTCGCGGCATCCTCCTTGCCGGAGCCGACGAACTTGCAGACGATGGATTCGAGCTCGCCCGGCTGCTTGCTGCGGGCGACCGCGAGCAACCGCATCAGTTCCGTCTCGTCCTTCGACAGACGCCGGCACGACGGCGGCATGAAGCACAGCTCGCATGGCCCGCCGCTGCGCAGGATCCTGACGAGGGCGGCCGCCCGCGCCACCAGCAGCGCGCTGTCGGCGATATCAGGGGTCTCGTCGGCGAAGCGATAGGCCGCTTCCCAGCAATCGGACGCGCCGGTCGCATAGGCCGCCCCGATGAAGCGGAACAACGACAGCGCGACCCGGGAAAACTGATCGTAGCTCTCGACGCTTCGTGGCGTCGAAAGCATGGTCTGGAGCGGACCGAGCCGCGATTGGCCCGCCTCCGGGATTGTCACGGAACCGCACGCGTCCTGCATCATCAACGATCCCATCAGTGCAGCGTGGGACTGCCCACAAACCAGCTTTTCATGGCCATCGTCCGATCATGCGCAAATGAGCGGATGTGCCGATCGGGCAGGATGAGACCTGCCATGCGGAAGATCGTCGCAAGTCCACGCACGGGCGCGAGAGCCCAATCGGCCCCGACCGGCGGCAGCCAGCACTCGAACTGCTCGCGCGCGACGTCAATGCGTTCCTGCTGGGCCGCGGCAATCGCCCGCAAGATTCCGTGCTCGCTGTCGGACATGCGCGGGCAGGTGGGGCAGTGCACTTCGATCGCCGTGTGCGCCGTGCATGCAAAGACCTCGATGATGGCGTCCAGCGAGGGCACGGCGTCGCCGACGCGAAAATGGTCATACACCTGCTGGATATCGGCCGCGGTCGGGACGGCGCTTCCACTGCGTGCCTTCGCCCTGAATCCCCAGATGAAGAGCCGCTCCGACGCGCTCAGCGCAGGAAGGTCGAGGGGCTTGGCGTATGTCGATTGATGCATTGAGGCTTGGGCCTTCGGCTGCGCTCACGCCACGGCTGGCGTTGATGATCTGTGTCGATCGTTCTGCCAGAGCCCTCCGCAAGTCAACGCTCGCAGAGGCGATATTGAGGTCTTCTAGATCTAAACAAGCTTAGCGCGTCTGGTCTTGAATCATTCCAATGCCGGGCGCGTTGGCGAATTCCGATCTTTCTCCGGGGACGTCCAACGACAAGGCAGAAGCGACTTGACGCCGGCTGATCGGCGGCCGTCCCACGCAGTTTTGCAGGCATTTGGCGGAACCCTAATGCTTAAAGCTTTGCTAAGGGGAACGGGATAAGTTCGCATATCAGCCCTTCGAATTCTTGCGAGCACCGATGTTTTTCTCCCGCATCAGCTTCAAACTGGTCCTCATTGTCGGCATCAGCCTTCTCGGCATGGCCGCGCTGGCGCCGATTGCGCTTTCGACCCTGCGCGCGCAGATGGTCGCCGACCGCCAGGCCAAGACCCAGCACATGGTGGATGTCGGCTACGGCATCCTGGCGCACTATCAGAAGCTCGAGAGCGAAGGAAAGCTCTCGCGCGAGCAGGCCCAGGCCGGTGCGATGGCTGAAATCAAGAGCCTGCGCTACGACAAGGTCGAGTATTTCTGGATCAACGACATGGCCCCCAAGATGGTCATGCACCCGATCAAGCCCGAGCTCGATGGCAAGGATCTCTCCGGGATGAAGGACCCCGCCGGCAACGCGCTGTTCATGGGCTTCGTTGACGTCGTCAACAAGCAGGGCGCGGGCTTCTACGGCTATCTCTGGCCGAAGCCCGGCTTCGACCAGCCGGTCGGAAAGATCTCCTACGTGAAAGGCTTTGCGCCCTGGGGCTGGATCATCGGCACCGGAATCTATCTCGATGACGTCGATGCCGCTTTCCGCCAGAACGCGATGACGTTCGCCTACATATGTCTGGCCGTGCTGGTCGTCGTTCTCGGCGCTTCCTTCGTGATCGGCCGCAGCGTCACCCGGCCGCTCGCCAGGATCACCGCGCTGACCGAGCGCCTCGCTTCCGGCGATGGCGCCTTCGACGTGCCCTACACCGGTCGCAGTGATGAGGTTGGCGGGCTCGCCAAGGCGCTCGCCGTGTTCAAGGACAATGCATCCGCGGTCGGCCGGATGCATGCCGAGCAGCAGCAGCTGAAGCAGAGGGCCGACGGCGAGAAGCGCAAGGCGATGGCCGATCTCGCCGGCAAGTTCGAGGCGAGCGTCCAGGCCGTCGTCCGCGACGTCTTCAACGAGGCGCGCGCGATGCAGCAGGCCGCGCACGGCATGTCGGAGACCGCGAACAAGGCGACCGATCGCGCGAGCTTCGTTGCCACCGCGTGCCAGCAGGCCTCCAGCAACGTGCAGACGGTGGCCTCCGCGGCCGGCGAGCTGTCGTCCTCCATCATCGAGATCAGCCAGCGCGTCGCCCAGGCTGCCAACGTGGCCGACAAGGCCGCCGCCGACGGTCAGCGCACCAACGACACCGTGCAGGGGCTGGCCGCCGCCGCGCACAAGATCGGCGAGGTCATCGACCTCATCAACCAGATCGCCTCGCAGACCAATCTGCTCGCGCTCAACGCCACCATCGAGGCGGCGCGAGCCGGCGAAGCCGGCAAGGGCTTTGCGGTGGTCGCGAGCGAAGTGAAGTCGCTGGCGAGCCAGACCGCGAAGGCGACCGACGAGATCGGCGCGCAGATCACCGCGATCCAGGCCGAGACCAATGAGGTTGTCGGCAACATCGAGAGCATCCGCAAGACAATCATGGAGGTCAATGAGATCTCCTCGTCGATCGCGGCCGCGGTCGAGGAGCAGGGCGCCGCGACCCAGGCGATCGCCCACAGCGTGCGGGAAGCGGCTTCCGGCACGGACCAGGTCTCGCAGAACATCTCCGGCGTCACCGATGCCACGGCGGAGACCGGCCAGGCCGCCGGCCTCGTGCTGCAATCGAGCGGCCGGCTGACGCAGAAGCTGCAATCGCTCGAGAACGAGGTCAGCGCCTTCGTTGCGGGCGTGCGGGCGGCGTAACCGAAGCGCTGCACGACGAACTTTTTCCGCGGCGCGGCATCGGCCGTGACGCGGAAAACTGTTTTCCTTGACATGAAGTCTGCCGTGCTCGACGTGTAACGACGTCGCGTGACGACACGTTGCGTGCCGTTGCGAAAAGAACAAGCAGCACGGGACAGACGCCATGAACGCGGGCCTCAACGAGGAGGATTACCTCGCCACCTTGCGGGGCCTGTGGGACAAGGCCTGGCCCAGGGACATGCCGCGCTTGCCGAACTATCTGCATGGCGAAGTTCCCCTGACGGAATATCTGCGCGCCTGGGCGAAGCGCAGTCCCGATCACCCCGCCGTGATCTTCTACGGCCATGTCACCACCTACGCCGAGCTCGACCAGCAGAGCGACCGCTTCGCCGCGCTGTTGCAGTCGAAGGACGTGGGCAAGGGTGACCGCGTTGCGGTGTTCCTGCCCAACTGTCCGCAATTTCACGTCGTGTTCTTCGGCATCCTCAAGCTCGGCGCGGTCCATGTCCCCGTCAGCCCACTGTCGCGTGCATTCGAGCTGTCCTACGAGCTCAACGACACTCAGGCCGAGGTGATCGTCGCGCTGGACCAGCTCATCCCCGTCGTCGAGCAGGTCAGGAACGAGGTACGGCTGCGCGAGATCGTCGTCACCAGCTTTGCCGACGTCGTGCCGGCAGCGCCGGCATTCCCCACGCCGGACTCAATCCGCGCGCCGCGCGTCGCAGTCGACGGTGCGACTGATCTACTGCCGGCGCTCGCCGCTCTACCCGCACCGACGCCGCTGCCGCCGCCCGGCCTCGACGATGTCGCCGCGCTGAACTACACCGGCGGCACCACCGGCATGCCCAAGGGCTGTGTCCATACCCATCGCGACATGGTCTATACCGCCGCAGCCAATTACGGCATCTCGGTCCTGTCGGACGAGAGCAGCGTGTTCCTATCGTTCTTCCCCGAATTCTGGATCGCGGGCGAGAACTTTGGCCTGATCTTCCCGCTGTTCTCCGGCGCGACGCTGGTCCTGCTCGCGCGCTGGGACGCCGTCGGCGCGATGGCTGCGATCGACAAGTACAAGGTCACGATCACGGCAATGCCGGTCGACGGCGCGGTCGAGCTGATGGACCATCCGCGCTGGAGCAAGTTCGACCTGTCGTCGTTGAAGCAGGTGCGCGTGGTCTCTTTCGTCAAGAAGCTCAACGCCGACTATCGCAGGCGCTGGAAGGACCTCACCGGCACGATCCTGATGGAGGCGGCCTGGGGCATGACGGAAACCCACACCTCCAACACTTTCACGGCCGGCTTTCAGGACGACGATTTCGATCTCAACAACGCGCCGATCTTCGTCGGCCTGCCGGTCCCCGGCGCCGAGTTCAAGATTACCGACTTCGAGACCGGCGAATTGCTGCCGCTCGGTGCTGAAGGCGAGATCCGCGTGCGTACGCCGTCGCTGCTCAAGAGCTACTGGAACAAGCCGGAGGCGACCGCAGAGTCCCTCGTTGACGGCTGGTTGCGCACCGGCGACATCGGCACTATCGACAAGGATGGTTTCCTGCACTTCCTCGGCCGCCGCAAGGAGATGCTCAAGGTCAAGGGCATGAGCGTCTTCCCGCCGGAGATCGAAGCGCTGCTGGGACAGCATCCGAAGGTGCTGGGCTCGGGCGTGGTCGGGCGCGACGATCCCGACAAGGGGCAGGTGCCGGTGGCCTATATCCAGCTCAAACCGGAGGCGGTCGGCACCATCTCCGCGGAAGATCTGCGCGCCTGGTGCGCCGAGCGCATGGCCGTCTACAAGGTTCCGGAAGTCCGCATCATTGAAGCCCTTCCGCTGACGGCGACGGGCAAGGTGAGGAAGCAGGACCTCAATCCAAACCTGCCTGCTGCCGTCTGAGTGAGAGCTACGATGTCGTTCAAGAAGCTCCTGATCGCCAATCGCGGCGAGATCGCCATCCGCATCGCGCGTGCCGCGGCCGATGCCGGCATCGCCACGGTCGCGATCCATCCGGCCGACGATGCGCTGTCGCTGCATGTCCGTGTTGCTGACGAAGCCATCGAGATCCCCGGCCGTGGCGCGCGGGCCTATCTCGACATCGATGCGGTGGTGAAGGCGACGAAGGCGGCCAGGTGCGATGCCGTGCATCCCGGCTACGGCTTTCTCAGCGAGAATGCCGGGTTCGCGAAGGCCTGTGCCGATGCGGGTATCGCTTTCGTCGGGCCGCAGCCGGCGGCGCTCGAACTGTTCGGCGACAAGGTCGCGGCACGGCAACTGGCAAAGCGCTGCGGCGTGCCGATCATCGCCGGCACCAGCGGGCCCTCGTCGCTGGCCGAGATCACGGCGTTCTTTGCGTCCCTCGGCAGCAACGCGGCGATCGTCATCAAGGCGATGGCCGGCGGCGGCGGTCGCGGCATGCGCGTGGTCGAGGATGTTGCCGATCTTGCGGAGCATTATGCGCGCTGCCAGTCCGAGGCCAAGGCGGCGTTCGGCTTCGATGGCGTCTATGCCGAGCGACTGATCCGGCAGGCGCGCCACATCGAGGTGCAGATCATCGGCGATCGCCACGGCGAGATCTCGCATCTCTGGGAACGCGAATGCACGATCCAGCGCCGGCACCAGAAGCTGGTCGAAGTGGCGCCGAGCCCCTCGCTCAGCGAGGCCCTGCGGGGCCGTATCATCGAGGCAGCGAAGCAGCTCGCGGCCGCCGCGTCCTACGACAGTCTCGGCACGTTCGAGTTCCTGGTCGACGGCACTGCCGAAGACAGCTTTGCCTTCATCGAGGCCAATCCGCGGCTCCAGGTCGAGCACACCGTGACGGAGGAAGTGCTCGGCCTCGACCTCGTCCGCGCCCAGCTCGCGGTTGCCGCAGGGAGCTCGCTTGCTTCCCTCGGCCTTGCGCAGGGGACTATGCCGAAGCCGCGCGGCTATGCCATGCAGCTCCGCGTCAACATGGAGACGTTGGACGAGACGGGCGCGACGCATCCGACCGGCGGCCTGCTCGCCGTGTTCGAGCCGCCGTCGGGGCCCGGCGTTCGCGTCGATAGTTTTGGTTATGCCGGCTACAAGACCAGCGCCGCCTTCGATTCGCTGCTCGCAAAGGTCATCGTGCATACGCCGGGCGAAGCCTGGCATGACGTCGTCGCCAAAGCCTCGCGTGCGCTGCGCGAATTCCGGATCGACGGCGTCGTCACCAACATTCCCTTCCTTCAGGCGGTGCTCGCACATCCCGATTTCAGGACCAACCGCATCGCGACCGACTTCATCGATCGCAACATCGCAAAGCTCGTCGAGACGGCCGATGGCGCGGCCAAGCCACTGTATTTCGCGGCGACCGAGCGAAGCGGCCACGGCACCGAGACGCACGTCGCGCAAGCCGTGCCCGAAGGTGCGGTGTTGGTCGCCGCGCCCTTGCAGGGGACCATCGTCACCATCCAGGTGAAGGAGGGCGAGATCGTCCGCCCCGGCCAGCAGCTTGCCGTGATCGAGTCCATGAAGATGGAGCATCTCGTCATGGCGGAGCAGGGCGGCCGCGTCATGAAGCTCGTTGCCGGCGACGGCGTCACGTTGATGCACGGCGAGCCGATCCTCTATCTCGAACCGCTCGACGTCGCGGCTGATAGCACGGCGGCGGAAGCCGATATCGATCTCGAGCACGTCCGCCCCGATCTCGCCGAGCTGATCGGCCGCCAGGCCAATACGCTCGACGAAAATCGCGCCGCCTCGGTCGAGCGCCGCCGCAACACCAACCAGCGCACCGCGCGCGAGAATGTCGCGCAGCTCGTCGATGCCGGCTCGTTCATGGAATATGGCAGCCTTGCGATCGCAGCGCAGCGCCGCCGGCGCAAGCTCGACGATCTCATCAAGAATACGCCGGCCGATGGCCTCGTCATGGGCGTTGCGACGGTCAATGCCGAGAAGTTTGGTCCGGAGGGCGGCCGCTGCATCGTCGTGGCCTATGACTACACCGTGCTTGCGGGCACGCAGGGCCACATGAACCACAAGAAGATCGACCGCATGCTGACACTGGCGGAAGACTGGCGCGTGCCGCTGGTGTTCTACGCCGAAGGCGGCGGCGGCCGGCCCGGCGACACCGACCGCCTCGGCATGACCGGGCTGGACGGCCCGTCCTTCGTGCAGTTCGCAAGGCTCTCGGGCCTCGTGCCTGTGGTCGGTGTCGTTTCCGGCTATTGCTTCGCCGGCAACGCCGCGATGCTCGGCTGCTGCGATGTCATCATCGCCACCAAGAACGCTTCGATCGGCATGGGCGGACCTGCCATGATCGAGGGCGGCGGTCTCGGCGTCTATCATCCGGCCGAGGTCGGCCCTGTTACGTTTCAGGCGCCGAACGGCGTCATCGACATTCTCGTCGAGGACGAAGAGCAAGCGACGCGCGTTGCGCAGAAATACCTGTCCTATTTCCAGGGCGCGGTCAGCGACTGGCAGGCTGCCGACCAGCGGCTGCTGCGCCGCGCCATCCCCGAGAACCGCCTGCGCGTCTACGACATCCGCAGCGTGATCGATCTCGTCGCCGACAAGGATTCCGTGCTGGAGCTGCGCCGCGATTACGGCGTCGGCATGATCACCGCCCTGATCCGCATCGAGGGCAAGCCGTTCGGCCTGATCGCCAACAATCCGCGTCATCTCGGTGGCGCCATCGATGCCGATGCCGGCGACAAGGCCGCGCGCTTTCTCCAGCTCTGCGACGCCTTCGATCTGCCGATCGTTTCGCTCTGCGACACGCCCGGCTTCATGGTCGGCCCGGAAGCAGAGAAGACCGCGATCGTGCGCCACGTCTCGCGCATGTTCGTGACAGGCGCGAGCCTCACCGTACCGCTGTTCGGCATCGTGCTGCGCAAGGGCTATGGGCTCGGCGCGCAATCGATGATCGGCGGCGGCTTCCACGCCTCCTTCTTCACCGCGGCCTGGCCGACCGGCGAGTTCGGCGGCATGGGGCTCGAAGGCTATGTCCGCCTCGGCTTCCGCAAGGAGATGGAGGCGATCGCCGACCCCGAGGAGCGCGAGACCTATTACCGCAACAAGGTCGCCGAGCTCTACGCCAACGGCAAGGCGGTCTCGATCGCCTCTGTGTTCGAGATCGACAACGTCATCGACCCCGCGGAGACGCGGCGCTGGATCATGGCGGGCCTGCGCTCCGTGCCGAAGCCGCCCGTGCGGACGGCGAAGAAGCGGCCCTGCATCGACACGTGGTGAGGGCAGTGCAGCAATTCAGCGCTGCTTGAGGCAATCCATATCCACATCGTCATGCCCGGGCCTGTCCCGGGCATCCACGCTCCTTCGCACGCGTGGCAAAGGCGTGGATGGCCGGGACAAGCCCGGCCATGACGACCGCTGAGGCAGTGTGCCATGCAGCTGCGGCCCGGTTCCCTTGACATCCCCATCCGCGGTGCCAGACTTTGCACAATAATTCAGGGTGGAGACGTCCGCGATGGCCAGCCTCTCGGCCTCGAACCATGTCGCCCGTGTCTTGTCCGTCGCCGACCACGTGGCCGACGTCGATGCCTCTTCGCGGATTGCCAATTCCTGGCGGCGCTGCCTGGTCAATCACAAGCTCGATCCGGCCCGTCAGGGCCCGCCCCAGACGCTGACCGAAGCCGAAATCCGGCATGCCGCCGAACCGATGGAGCAGCTGATCCGGCTCGCGACGCCGGAGCTCGAAAACCTCGCGCGGGTCCTGCGCGAGGCCGGCTATTGCGTCAATCTCGCGGACCCCAGCGCAACGGCTCTGCTCAGCTGGCTGCCCGGCGCCGCCGATGCCGACATCTTCCTGCGTTGGGGTGTCTATACCGGCTCGAATTTCTCGGAAAGCTTCGAGGGGACCAACGGGCTCGGCACCGCGCTCGCGGAGGAGAAGCCGATCCTGGTGCATCGCGACGAACATTTTCGCGAGCAATGGGGCATCTTCTCCTGCGCGGTGGCGCCGCTGTTCGACCCGACCGGCCGCATCGCGGGTGCCGTGAACATCACCTCGTGCCGCGGCGATCTCAGCCGCACCGCGCATCAGCTTGCGCTCGCAGTCACGATGGAGGCGACGCGCCGCATTGAGGATGCGATCTTTCGCGATCATTTCCGCAACGCCTGGATCGCGCGCGTGCCGGGCGGCGGCGGCGATAGCGGCCTGCTCGCCTATGACGACGACCGGCGTGTCGTCGGTGCCTGCCGTTCTGCGCGCGCCCTACTGAGCCTCACCGATGGCACGATCGCATCCGGGATCGATCTGTCGCGCTTCATAACGTTCGATCATCAGGGCACGCGTGGCGCGGATGATGTGGTCGAGCTGCGCCGCGCCGACGGCCGTGCCTTGGGCCAGGGCCGTGTCGCGCCGCCGCTGCGCGCAAGGTCGTCCACGCGCCCGCTTGCGCCGCGCCGCGATGCACCCGTCGATCGCTTCGACGCGCTCAATCGGCTTGCCGGCCGCGATCCCGGGCTGATCAAAAGCGTAAAACGGCTCCGGAGCATCGGCGATCACAATCTGCCGGTGCTGCTGCACGGCGAGACCGGCGTCGGCAAGGACGTGTTCGCGCGCGCCATTCATGCGGCGAGCAACCGCGCGCGCAACCATTATGTCGCGCTGAACTGCGCGGCGATGCCGGAGAGCCTGATCGACGCGGAGTTGTTCGGCTACGAGACCGGCGCCTTCACCGGCGCGCGGCGCGACGGCTCGAAGGGCCTGATCGTGCAGGCCGATGGCGGCACGCTGTTCCTCGACGAGATCGGCGACATGCCGATCGCGCTCCAGACCCGCCTGCTGCGCGTGCTGGAGAACCGCGAGGTCTGGCCACTCGGCGCGCTCAAGCCCGTAGCCGTCGACATCCGCCTGATCAGCGCCACGCATCGCGATCTCGGCCGCATGGCCGAGGCGGGCGCCTTCCGCGCCGACCTCTATTTCCGCCTGCGTGGCATGGAGGTGCGCTTGCCGGCCTTGCGCGAGCGTGCGGACCGGGATGACATCATCCGCCAGATCGCATGCGAGGAAGCACCGAACTGCCGCCTGTCGGACGAAGCCTGGGCCTTGCTGTCGGCCTATCCCTATCCCGGTAACATGCGCCAGCTCCGCCACGTGCTGCGGCTTGCCGGCTGCACGGCGGAGGATGGGGTGATTACCGACGCCGACCTCGATCTGCCGCCGTTCGGCGGCAGGGCAGCGGAGACTGATCTCGCAGCGGCCGAGCGCGCCACGATCGTCGAGGCGCTGCGCAAGCACGGCGGCCGCGTGACCGAGGCAGCACGCGCGCTCAAGCTCAGCCGCGCGACTCTCTATCGGAAGATCAAGGCGCTCAAGATCGACACGGGCTCGTCCTAAACGAGTTTCCGCGGATCGGGTCTTGCCGAAAGATCTCCGGAATTCTCGTGCAGCTTGCGTGAGCGGGTGCCGAAGCACTCGCGTGACCATGCACTTCACCAATAGCGAGAAGGAGAGGATTCGATGGAGGAGATCGAAGTCTTTCTGGCTGTCATTGAAGCTGGCAGTCAGACCGCGGCCGCGCGGCAACTGGGACGGTCGCTCCAGTCCGTCAACCGGGTCCTTTCCGCGCTGGAGCGCAGTGTCGGTGTCGAACTGGTCCGGCGAACCACCCGGCAATCAGTCGCGACAGAAGCGGGACTGGCGTTCTACCATCGTGTCAAGCCGGCCTACGCGGAGATCAACGAGGCTAGGCTGGAAGCGGCCAATCGGCGTATCGAGCCATCCGGCCTGTTGCGCGTTGCCGCGCCTGTTCTGTTCGGATCGACTCACGTCGTGCCGGCGATCGCCGCATTCATGGCGCGCTATCCGCGGATCGAGGCAGATCTCCACGTGTCCGATCGGCCGATCGACGTCGTCGGGGATGGTTTCGACCTCGCGGTCCGGATCAGGGAATTGCCGGATTCGTCGCTGAAGGTCCGGCGGCTCGGCGAATTGCGTACGGTCGTGTATGGCGCGCCCGGCTATTTCGCACGCCATGGCCGCCCACGGCATCCCGACGATCTGGCCGACCATCAATGCATCATGCGCGACACCGGCCGGGCAAACACGGACATGTGGCGCTTCCAGCTTGGCGGCGAGGTGAAGACGGTGCCGGTGAACGGCCGCTTTCGAGCCGACCATACCACGGCTCTGCATACCGCCGCCTGTCATGGCATCGGCGTCGGCTATGGTCCCTTCTGGCAGATCCGCGATCTCGTCGATCATGGAGCACTGGAGATCGTGCTGGAAGATTTCGAGGCGCCCAGGATGCCGGTGCACGCCGTGTTTCCGCCGAGCGCGATTCCGCCCGCCAAGACCCGTCTCTTCGTGGATCTGCTGGCGGAGAAGTTGAAGCACGAGCGGCTTTGACGCCGGCGCCAATGATCTCTTTGCGCGTGCGCGGTTCCGGAACACGTCATTCTACCGGCTGGCGGGAATGTCTATCCCACGGCGCGCCGGTTGTCCCGGCAAGCAGTCGATCGCAGCTTCAAGTGCGGGGCACATCCACCCGGCGCTGCGCAAAGGACTGCACCATGACTCCCAATCGACGTACACTCTTGCACGCGGGCGTTAGCGTTACCGCAACGCTCGCTTCCGCCACCTTCGCCGGTCAGCCGCAAGGGGCGCACGACCCACGACCGCCCAAGGCCTCACTTGCGGACGACGTAGAATCTCGTGCGGCGGCCGCGCGGGATTTCGGCCACATCATTTGCAGGCGGCCGCGGGCCGTCTGCAGGCCCGCGACCAGCGGCGAGGTCGCCGACGTCTTGCGCTGGGCAAAACAACAGGGGCTGAAGGTTGCGGCACGTGGGCAGGGCCATGCGACCTATGGCCGGGCCATGGCCGAAGACGGCATCGTATTGGATCTCGGCGCGCTGACAGCAATCCATCGGATCGAGCCGGACCGCGTCGTCGTTGACGCCGGAGCGACCTGGCACACGGTGCTCGACGCGACGCTAGCCAAGGGACTCGTCCCGCCGGTCCTGACCAACTACCTCGGCCTCTCCGTCGGCGGCACGCTCGCCGTTGGAGGGATCGGCGGGTCGTCGTCCCGGCATGGGCTCCAGACCGACCAGGTTCTGGAACTCGACATCGTCACCGGTGAGGGCGTGGAGCTGACCTGCTCGCCGGCTTCGCATGCTGAACTCTTCGATGCCGTTCGAGCCGGCCTTGCGCAATGCGCGATCATCACCAGAGCGACGCTCGCGCTGATGCGCGCACCCGAACGTGTCCGGCGTTATGTGCTGTACTATCCCGATCTTGCTGCACTGACCGCCGATCAGCGACGCGTCCTGGCGGAGTCGCGCTTCGATCAGTTGCAGGGCGCCGTCGTGCCCGACGGGACCGGCGGCTGGCGCTATCAACTGGAGGCGGGTGTCTTTTACGGCGGCAGTAAGCCGCTCGACGAAAAGGCTCTGCTTGCTGGCCTGTCCGACAAGCACGAGACCGCTTCCGACATGGCTTTCGGCGACGACGCCAATGTGTTCGCAAAGCTCGAAAAGCTTCTGCGGTCGAATGGCCAATGGTTCAATCCGCATCCCTGGCTCCTGACCTATTTGCGCGGCAGCGACGCGCTCGAGGTCGCAAGCGAGGTCATTGCCGGGCTGAACGGCGATGATCTCGGCCCGTTCGGGCGGATCACCTACTACCCGATGTTAACGGACGGATGCCGTACGCCCCTGCTGCGATTGCCTGACGAGCGCGTCGTGTTCCCGTTCAATCTCATCCGCATCCCGGTGTCCGCGGACAAGGCGAACGCAGACCGGCAGGTCGCTCGCAACCGTATGCTGTACGATCGTATTCGCGGCGCGGGCGGCATGCTGTACCCGGTCAGCGCGCTTGCGATGTCGCCACGGGATTGGGAAGATCATTTCGGCCCAAGATGGACGCTGCTGCGCGAAGCCAAACGCCGTCACGATCCGGGTGGTATCCTCACGCCCGGATATGATCTGTTCTAGGTCAGGAGAAATCCGTCCAGCTCAAATGCCGCGAATCGAGGTCGCCGACCGAAACGACTTCGCGCATCTCCCGCGGCGTGTGGAAGCTGCTGCGTAGATATACGAGCGGCGCGGCCCCATCATAATGCGACACGCCGCGCACCTCGCCGACGAAGATCGAATGCGTCTTGGTCTCGAACTCCTGCGCCAGCACGCAGTCGAATGCCGCGACTGCGTCCGTCAGCACCGGCGCGCCGGTCTCGCCCCGCGCCCACTGTCCGAAGGCAAAACGGTCGTCGCCGTTGACGCCCTTCTGACCGCTGAAGGTGAGGGCGAGCAGGGCGTGATCCTCGTGCAGGAAGTTGATCGCGAAGGCGCCTTCCTCGCGAATGCGCCGATGCGCGCTGGCGTTGCGGTTGACGCAGACGATCAGCGATGGCGGATTGTCGGAGAGCGAGCAGGCCGAGGTTACCGTCAATCCCGTGCGCTTGCCGTGCTCGGCGCCGACCGTCACCAGCGCGACCGCGCCGGCGCATTGGCGCATCGCCTGCTTGAAATCCTTGGCGTCGACCGTCACGCGGAAATCTCCGGAAGTGGGTGGGTGCGGCACGATCGCGCCGCACCCATTGGCGGTCAAGCCGCCTTCTTCGCGGAGCCGAGATGCGTCAGGCGCGGCATCACCTCGTTACTGAGCAGCGACAGCGAGTGATGCCAGGCTTCCGCCTTGTGCTTGTAGTCGAAGCCGAACACCAAGAGCACGCCGAAGCCGCCGACCTCGTCGTAGATCTTCTCGATCTTCTCGGCGACCGTCGACGGCGAGCCGACGATCCAGTTCCGCTTGGCGCAATATTCGACCGTGACGTCGCTGTCGGGCACGTCGGGCGCGTGCTTGAGATAGTCCTTGAAGCCGAAATGCCCGAGCAGCGGCAGGAAGTATTCGCTCATCATCCGGCCCATCATGTCGCCGGTCGAGAGCTTCCAGGCCTCTTCATCGGTGTCAGCAACGAAGACTTCGCGCACCAGTCGCCAGTCCTGCCGGTTCGGCTTGCGCCCGGTCTTGGCGGCGCCGATCTCGACCGAGTCCCAATGGCTGCCGACATAGGCCGGGTTGAGGTTGAGGCTCATCGGGATGAAGCCGCGCTCGCCTGCTAGCTTCAGCGTGTCGGAGTTCTTCGATAGTCCTGCAACGCCGATTGGCGGATGGGGTGCCTGGAGCGGCTTGATGTGCGGCTTGAGGAAGTCGAACATCGTGTCCGGCTTGGTCACCGTCCAGAACTTGCCCTTGTGGGTGAACGGGGCCGGTTCGGTCCACAGCTTCAGGATGATTTCCAGCGCTTCGCGCGTCATGTCGCGGTTCTGTCCGCTCATGCCGTCGACGTTGAACATCGCCCAGTCGCTCGGTAGCCCCGAAGCCGCGACGCCGAAATTGAGCCGGCCCTCGGAGAGATGGTCGAGCATCGCGACTCGGTTAGCGAGCTCGGCCGGGTGGTGATAGGGCAAGAGGAAGCCGCCGGGTCCGATGCGCAAGCGCTTGGTCTGCATCAGCGCCTGCGCGATCAAGAGGTCCGGCGTGGGGTTGGGTTCCCACGGCGCGGTATGGTGCTCGCCGACCCAGGCTTCCTGGTAGCCGAGCTCGTCGAGCCAGCGCATGACTTGCAGGTCCCAATCGTTTCCTTCCTTCAAGCCGCACTCCGGCGGATGCGAAGGCATCGTGAAATAGCCGATCTCCATGGGTCTCCTCATCTGATGTTGACGCGTCTTGTTGCGCGGTTCACGGATCCGAGTGGGGAGGCTCCAGCAAGGGATGTGCCAGCGCGATAGGGGCTCAGGCTTGCGAGAAAGAGCTGGTTTGCGGCCGCAATAGCCGATATCCCGGGGCAGACTTGCAAGGCGTCGTCTCACTGTCGCGAGACGGCGTCTTGGCCGTGAGACGAGGATACGCGTTGAGATGACCGAACCGGCCTATGTCGCGGTAGACTGGGGCACCAGCAGCTTCAGGCTCTGGCTGATCGACCTTGCCGGCCAGGTGCTGGCGGAGCGTCGCAGCGGCGAGGGGATGCTGGCTGCGGCCAAGGCCGGTTTTCCCGCCGTGCTGCAATCGCATCTTGCGGCGGTCGAGGCGCCGGATCATCTGCCGGTTCTCGTCTGCGGCATGGCCGGCGCCAAAACCGGCTGGGTCGAGGCCGGCTATGTCGACACGCCGGCGCCCCTGGCGGCCATCCTGAAGCAGGCCGCACTTGTGCCGGGCGAGGCGCGCGACATCCGCATCCTGCCGGGCATCGCGCAGCGCGATGCAAAAGCTCCGGACGTGATGCGCGGCGAGGAGACGCAATTGCTCGGCGCGCTCGGTCTCGATACCGCCGGCGAGGCGCTGGTCTGCATGCCCGGCACGCATTCGAAATGGGTTCGGGCGAAGGACGGCATTGTCGAACATTTCTCCACCTTCATGACCGGCGAGCTCTTCAGCGTTGTCTCGCGCGAGACGATTTTGTCGCTTGCGGTTGCCGGCGCCGATGACGCCGAAGACGTCGCAAGCTTCAAGACGGCGGCGGTTGCAGCGTTCAAGGCTCCGGCCTTCGCCACCAATCTTCTGTTCACCGCGCGGTCGCGTCAGCTGCTGTTCGGCGGCACGCCGGCCGCGGCGCGCGAAACGCTGTCGGGAACGTTGATCGGTGCCGAGCTCGCTGCAGGGCTTGCCGGCACTGTGCCGAAAGCAGGCGTCACGCTGATCGCCTCGGGGCGGCTTGCAATGCTGTACTGGCTCGCCTTCGATGCGTTGTCGGTGGCGGCGACCCCGATCGATGCGGATGAAGCGGTCCGCCGCGGGCTATCGATGGCGGCTGCGGCGATCTGGACGAAGTGAGAGGATGACCGAGATGAGCGTTCCCTTTCCGCCGATGAAGCGCCCGCTGGTCGCGATCCTGCGCGGCGTCAAGCCAGAGGAAGCCGAGGCGATCGTCGGCGTGCTGATCGAAGCGGGCATGACCGCGATCGAGATTCCCTTGAATTCGCCCGATCCGTTTCGCTCGATCGGGCTCGCGGTGAAGCTCGCGCCGGCCGGCGTGCTGATCGGCGCCGGCACGGTGCTGACGGCGGCAGACGTCGATCGTCTCAACGATGTCGGCGGCAAGCTCATGGTCTCGCCGAATGTCGATATGGCAGTGCTGGCGCGCGCGCATCAGCACGGCATGGTAACGATGCCCGGCGTGTTCTCGCCGACCGAGGCGCTGCTGGCGGCGCGGTCGGGTGCCTCGAGCCTGAAGTTCTTTCCGGCGAGCGTGCTCGGTGCGTCCGGCATCGCCGCGATCCGCGCCGTGCTGCCCGCGGGCGTGATGATCGCCGCCGTCGGCGGCGTCTCCGACCAGAATTTTGCGGAGTACATCAAGGGCGGCGTGACAGCGTTCGGGCTCGGTTCCAGCCTCTACAAGCCGGGCATGTCGGCCGCCGATGTCGCGGCATGTGCGAAAACGACCATCGCGGCCTACGATCGGGCGATTGCGAAAGACTGAGCTTGTGATGAACAAGCCGTGATGGCGTCACGGTCGTGCCTTATCCTATCTTGCCTACCGGCGAGATCAGGAGGCCGACATGGCGATCAACAACATAGCCGATCTGTTCGTGGCAACGCTCGAACAGGCCGGCGTCAAGCGCATCTACGGCATCGTCGGCGACAGCCTGAACGGACTTACCGAGGCGCTGCGCCGCCGCGGCACCATCGACTGGATCCATGTCCGCCACGAGGAGGTCGCGGCGTTTGCCGCCGCCGGCGAGGCCGAGATGACGGGAAGCCTTGCGGTGTGCGCCGGCTCCTGCGGCCCCGGAAATCTGCATCTGATCAACGGCCTGTTCGACGCGCATCGCAGCCGCGTCCCTGTGCTGGCCATCGCGGCGCAGATCCCCTCGGCCGAGATTGGTGGCGGCTATTTCCAGGAAACCCACCCGCAGAACCTGTTCAGGGAATGCAGCCATTATTGCGAGCTGGTCTCCGATCCGAGCCAGCTTCCTTACGTGCTGGAGAACGCCATTCGCGCGGCGGTGGGCCTGCGCGGCGTCGCCGTCGTCGCCATGCCTGGCGATGTCGCTTTCCGTAGCCCACCCAAGCGCGCGCTGTCGACGACGCGCGGCCTTGCGCTGGCGCCGCCGAAGGTCGTACCGCAGGCCGATGAGGTGAAGGCTCTTGCGGATCTCCTCAACGGCGCCGAACGCATCACCCTGTTCTGCGGCCGAGGCTGCGCCGGCGCGCACGCGCCGCTGATGCAGTTGGCCGAGGCGCTGAAGAGCCCGATCGTGCATGCGCTCGGCGGCAAGGAGCATGTCGAATACGGCAATCCCTACGACGTCGGCATGACCGGCTTCATCGGCTTCTCCTCGGGCTATGCGGCGATGCACGCCTGCGACGCGCTGGTGATGCTCGGGACTGATTTTCCCTACAAGCAGTTCTTCCCGACCGATGCGAAGGTGGTGCAGATCGACATCCGTCCGGAAAATCTGGGACGGCGGTGCAAGATCGATCTCGGCCTCGTCGGCGACGTCAAGCTCACCATCGAGGCGCTGCTGCCGTTATTGAAGACCAAGACGCAGCGCAAGCATCTCGACGACGCCATCGCGCATTACAAGAAGGCCCGCGAAGGGCTCGATTCGCTCGCCAAGGGTACGCCGGGGACCAAGCCGATCCATCCGCAATATCTCGCAAAAGTCATCAGCGACCATGCGAGCGATGATGCGGTGTTCACCGCCGATGTCGGCACGCCGACGGTGTGGGCGGCGCGCTATCTCGACATGAACGGCCGCCGCCGACTGATCGGCTCCTTCGTGCACGGCTCGATGGCGAACGCCATGCCGCAGGCGATCGGTGCGCAGGCCGCGCAACCCGGCCGCCAGGTCATCTCGCTCTCGGGCGACGGTGGTTTCACCATGCTGATGGGCGATCTGATCACGCTGACGCAAATGAAGCTGCCGGTAAAGGTGGTCGTCTTCAACAACGGCGTGCTCGGCTTTGTCGCGCTGGAGATGAAGGCCGCGGGCTTCGTCGACACCAATGTCGATCTGGACAACCCCGATTTCGCCGCGATGGCGCGCGCGATGGGCATCTTCGCCAAACGCGTCGAGGACCCCGGCGAGCTCCCCGGCGCGATGAAGGAGATGCTCGCCCACAACGGGCCGGCGCTGCTCGACGTCGTCACTGCCAAGCAGGAGCTGTCGATGCCTCCGACCATCACGCCCGAGCAGATCAAGGGTTTCAGCCTCTGGGTGCTGCGCGCGGTGATGAACGGCCGCGGCGACGAGGTGCTCGATCTCGCCAAGACGAATCTGCTGCCGCGTTAGCCCCGCTTCACCGAAGGCGCGGGCAGCCGCTCGTGGCGGTGCTGGAAGCGCTGCCAGTGCAGCACGATGCCGATCAGCAGCGCCGGTACGAAGCCCAGTGCGATCAGGAAATGCGGCAGCTGTGTCTGTGAGACGAACGCCATGGCGATATCGGAGATCAGCCACAGTGCTGCGAACATCACCGCAAAATCAAGGCGCGGGCAGCGGAGGTAATAGAACACGGCGGTGATGACGGTGGCGGGCCCGATCGCAATGGCGATCATCACCGCTGTCAGCTCCTTCGGTGTCAGTGCGTCGAGCACCATCGCGGCCAGCAGCCAGAGTGCGGCGAACATGGCGATGATGTCGAGCGGATGCCGCAACCCAATACCTCTCGCGGGGAACACGCTATCGTTGTGGCCCCAGACCCCGGCCGTCAAGTAAAATACGCCTATTCCTCGTCACTTCCAGGCGTCGGCCGCAGCATGAAATGACCGAAGGCGGTGGCGATCGGCTTGTTCGCATCGTCCTGCCAGGCCCGCGCCTCGAAGGCCACGATGCGCCGGCCCTGCTTCACGATCGAGACGTTAGCAAACGTGTCGAGCGCGCGACCGGAGCGCAGATAGTTAACGGTAAGGCCGATCGGCTTGGGCGGGGCGGCCGCGCCGAGCTCGCGTGCCACCCCGATGATCGCGGTGGTCTCGAGGAAAGCGCCGGTCATGCCGCCATGGATCGCGGGCAGGATCGGATTGCCGATGATCTTTGGCGAGAATGGCATCGTCAGCGTGCCGTCCTGGTTGACGCGAATGCCGAGGCAGCGCGCGAACGGGCTACGCGCGAATGGGCCTTCCGGATCCTCCGGCGCCTCCAACGTCGGGGTGTCCCGCGTATCCATCCGGCGGTCGGCGAGCATGTTGGTGCGGTTGGCACCGATCATGAAGCAGGCGGTCGCGGTCGCGACCGGATCGTCCTCGGACTCCTGATAGGCGGTGGAGCGCACAAAGGCAATCGAGCGCGTGATACGGTAGCAGACCGAATGCGCCTTGATGTCGAGGCCCGGCGTCGCCGGCTTCTGATAGTCGATACGCAGGTCGAGCGTCGCGATGGCGCGCGTGCCGTCGAGCGCGAGCTGCACCGCCATGCCGCAGCTTTCGTCCAGCATGGCGGTGACGACGCCGCCATGGAGAACGCCGGTCTGGGTGTCGCCGACGAAGACCGGACGGTAGGGCAGGCTGGACCAGGCCTCGCCAGGCGCGAAGCGGTCGAGCTTGAGCCCGCTGATATGGCCGTAATCGGAGCGGCGGCCCTGGATCGCCTCGGCGAGTTCCTCGAAGGGGAGCGTGGTGGGTAGAGTGGACATGACGATGTTCTAGACCAGCGCCGGGCGTCGCGCAAAACCCCGAATGGCCCTCGCAGGTCGGCTTCGGGCGGTTTGGCCTCGACAGGGCGGGCCGAAGCGACGATGGTGGGTGCTTGTTTCGTTCGACTAGCCGCAAGGAGCGTCCATGGCCGACCCCGAAACGCCCTCGACCGCCCAGGGGCCTGTCACCATTTCGACTTCGAGCTCGGAGCGGGCGCCGATCATCTATTTCGACGGTGCCTCCTGTTTCGGCCATCACAACGGCGCGATCCAGATCGAGCTCGCCGCAAATCTCCTGATGCCGGTCGGCGCCGCCGTCAGGGTCGACGTGGTCCAGACCGCGCATTTGCGCTGTAGCGTTGCCGCTGCGCTGGCGCTGCGCGAAGCGCTCGACAAGGCGCTGGCGATGTACAAGCAGGGGCAGCAGCAGCCGAATGAGGAAATTCCGGCGATGAAGAATTGAGGCGGCGGGTCAGCCGGCAAAATCCGCGTTCAGGCAGCACTTCTTGAATTTCTTGCCGCTGCCGCAAGGACAGGGATCGTTGCGGCCGACCTTCGCAAACGGATTGGCGTGCGAATCGTTGAGCGACAGCGAGCCAAGACGTTTCTGTTGGGCCAGATGTTTCGGGTTGAATGCTGCCCATTCCGATAGTTCGAGGATCGTGTCCTGGAATGGGGACTGCTCGCGGGCCAGGCGGGGTGGGAGCTCGCCTGGATGATCAATCGCATGCCGTAGGTCTTTCTCGAAATCCTTGAACGAGAGCCAGTCCTCGTTGATGGATCCCCGCACAAAAGCCTGCTGCACCAGCGGCTTCAAATCGTCTAATCCGAGCCATGCGATCGATTGCTGCCAGCCGTACCAGGCGTAACAACCGTCTTGTAGCTCTATCCGATCATAGCACTCTCGCAGAAATTGTTCGGTCCATGCGCGCGAAAGGTGGCCGCCCAAGGTCAGAAGCGCGATAGCCTCTATCATGCGCGAGCGGATGAATTCGTCAGCCGCCTGCGTGTAGACGATGTCCTCCAAAGGCTTGGGGTCACCGTCAAAGACAGCTGTCATCACGCGATGAGACGTAGCAACCTTGGCATCGCTCAAGACTGGTTCAAGAGCTTCTCCCGGCACCTGCAGGAATTTTGCAAGGGTGCGATAGGCACTTTGGGCTCGCCATTCCCCAAGCAGATGAAACGCGAAGAAGAGGCCGAGATCGGTTGATGCGGGACCGGACGACACGAAGCGGTCGAAGGCCTCAATGAACACCGGGATCACCGCCTCGCGGTTGGCGCGTGCGGCCAGGATTGCCTCGGTGGGAAGTCCCTCCGATGCGCTCAATCTTTCGAGAATCTCATGAGCTTCCATTCGCGTACTCGCCGTCAGGGAACCTGAGATATCGAGAGTGACGTGAGAGGCGGCTCAGGTCGAGCGATATCGCCCCTAGCCCACATGCACCTTCGGTTTCCTGCCGCCGTTCCACTTGCCGTCGAGCGCGCGCTCGATCTGGGCGGCGAGCTGCAGCAGCAGGCCGTCATTGGCCTGTTTGGCGATGGCCTGGATGCCGAGCGGCAGGCCGTGCTCTTGCGCTGCCATCGGCATCGAGATCGCGGGCATGCCGCAGAGATTGGCGAGCGGCGTGAAGGCGAAGAAGCGCCAGAGATTGCCGAACCAGTCGAGCACGTCTGGATTGTCGGAGATGGTGAGATATTCCCTGGTGCCGACCTTCGGCGTCGGCAGCGCGGTGATCGGCGTCAGGATCACGTCCCACTGCTCGAAGAAGCTGCCGAAGCCGCGCGAGGTCGTGTTGAACACGCCTTGCATCTTCGCGCGTTCGGCGAAGCTCGTGTGCCGGCCGGCTTCCCAGATCCGGATGTTCATGGGCTCGATGAGATCTTCCGGCGGCTTTTCCAGCCCGCGTGCGGCGAGCATGTTGGAAATTACTACGGCGAAGTTCGAGATGTAACAGGTGGTCTGCGCCGCGAACGCGGCGCGGAAGTCGAGCTCGGGCAGGGCGTAGTCGACGTGATGGCCGAGACCTTCGAGGAAGCGGCCGGTCTTCTCCAACTCGGCTGTGATCTCGGGCGTCGCGGTGTAGTCGCCCCAGGTGTGCGACAGCGCGATACGGAGCTTGCCGGGATCGCGCTTGATCATCTCGAAATAGGGCTGCGCCGTGGTCCAGAACGGCATGAACTCGCCGGGGGCAGGCCCGCGGGCGTGATCGACGAAGGCCGCGGTGTCGCGTACTGAGCGTGATTGGCAGCCCTGGATCGAGACGAGGCCGGTGAGATCGGACATGTGCGGAGCGAGCGAGAACACGCCGCGCGAGACCTTCAGTCCGATATTGCCGTTGACACCGGCGGGAATGCGGATCGAGCCGCCGCCGTCGGTCGCATGCGCGATCGGCACCACCCCCGCGGCGACCATCGCGGCGCTGCCCGCCGATGAGCCGCAGGTGGTGTAGTCGGTATTCCAGGGATTGCGCGTGACGTAGACCGCGGGATTGTCGGCCGAGCTGCACACGCCGAATTCAGGCGTCGTCGTGCGCCCGATCAGATTGAGCCCCGCCTGGCGGAATTTTCCGGTCAGGAACGTGTCGGCGCCGGCGCGATTGCCGCGCATCAACAGCGAGCCCATCTCCTGGAGCCGGCCCTTCATGGTCGGTCCCAGATCCTTCATCAGGAAGGGCAGGCCGGCGAACGGGCCGGAGAGGTTGGCGCCGTCCTTGGCGGGGTCCGCGATCACGTCCTCGAACAGCTCGACCACGCCCGACAGCGCCGGGTTGACCTTGGCGACGCCCGCGGCGGCCTGGCGCGTCAGTTCCTTCGCGGTCAGCTCGCCCTTGCGGACGCGGGCGGCCAGCGCCATGCCGTCGTGCTGCGCCCATTCATTCCAGGTCATCGGCAAAGTCATGTCGTCAAATCCCCTTGATGCGGCACCTTCCTTTAGCAAGGGCCCGCCTTAATCAACTGAGCCGGCGCGAGGGGCAGGGTTGCATGGGGCGGAGAGGTGGCGGGGAGCAGACGTACAGGCCGTATCAGTCCGACAGTCGTGCGATCACTGCAACCGGCCCGCCGCCCGGAGGCCCCTGGTGCTCGGCGCCGCCGGAGACGTAGACCGCGCTGGTGCCCGCAAGGCCCGCGATCAGCCCGCCCACGGCGGCACGGGCGTGGCGTGTCGAGCTGATGTCGGTGTCCTCCAGCATGGTGTGGCGGAGGCCGCGCACGCTGCCATCAGGCGAGGCCTCGGCCTTGGCGAAGATGTTGACGAGCTCGCGCCCCTTCGTCGCCTGCGGTGCGGCGCCGATTCTGACGTCGTTCAATGCGGACATGATTGCCGCGGCGTCGATGGCATCGTCCATGACGGCGTGGCCGATCTCGAACTCGCTCGCCGACGACGCTGAATTGCCGAGCACGATGACGACGTTGTGCATCAGCTCTATCCCGGCCGAGGTGGAGGCGACTTTCGAGAACAGATCGTAGCGTCGCAGCACGTCCTCGTCGCGGACGTCGGGTGCGATCTCGCCGAGCGCAACCGCAACTCCGAGCGCGGAGGCGCCGCGTGAATAGGCCATCGAGCCGTAGGCACTGGTCGTCGCCGTCTTATTTCCGCGCGCAGCGGCCGCCTCGACGCGATCGCTGGTGAGCAGTGGGCACTTGATCTGCACGAAATGGACGTCGTCGGAATCGCTGATTCCGGCGTCTGCCATCGCGGCCTTCACGGCCCTGGCGGTCTCGGTGATTTGTGCGGAGCGGCCGAGCTCTTCGGGAAGCAAATCACGGGTGTGCGCCATGCCGATGCTCAGGCGTTTGCCGGAGATGTCTGCCGGGCGTTCGACCTCGCGCCGCGTGAACACCGTGATGTGCGGGCTGAGCACGCCTTCGGTGCCGCCGGACATCACGAAGGCGATGCGCTGCTCGATCTCGTGCGGTGGCAGCGCGAGATGTGGCGCCAGTGCCGCACACAGCGCGGCAACGCCATATTCCCGGGTGAAATCGTTGACGCCGCCATTGCCCTCGGTCTTGCCGAGGATCGCGAGAATTGATTTGGGATCGATGGTGCCGGAGCCGATCATACTCATGAGGCCGGAGACGTCGCCGGGGCCCTTGGTGGCGACCTTGAAGACGCCGACCGATGTGGTGCGCATGACTGGTCCTCAGTTCGGTGGTCCGGCGAGTCAACCAGCCGTGGAACGGAGGCTGCTGTCAATCCCCGTCGTGGTCCTGGCGAAAGCCAGGACCCACTACCCCAGGGAGATGTTTGGTGAAGACGCGTCGTCCGGTGCACGCACCTCATCCCAACCGATGGACCTCGCGGTTGGGTCCTGGCTTTCGCCAGGACGCCAATGGAGTATGCTGCGCCGTCTCGGCCACATCCCCACGAATGTGGCGAGATCGCATCGGTTCAACAAAAAATCGTCTGTCGACGGTTGCGCGCCGCACCTTGATGAATCAACCTTGGTTGGTCCATAAGCGGCGTCCCGCGACCCGGTGGTTCGCTCCACGTCGCGTGCTTGGATAGAGGGATTCTCGCGTGGCAAATATCAACCAGAAAATTGCGCAGGAGCTTGGGGTTCGGGCCGAGCAGGTCGAGGCGGCGGTGACGCTGCTCGACGGCGGCGCGACGGTTCCCTTCATCGCGCGCTACCGCAAGGAAGCGACCGGTGCGCTCGACGACGCGCAATTGCGCACCCTGGAGGAGCGCCTGGTTTACCTGCGCGAGCTCGAGGACCGCCGCAAGGCGATCCTCGAATCGGTTCGCGAACAGGGCAAGCTCGATGCCGCACTCGAAGCCTCCATTCTCGCCGCCGACAGCAAGGCCCGCCTCGAAGACATCTATCTGCCGTTCAAGCCGAAGCGCCGCACCAAGGCCGAGATCGCCAAGGAAGCCGGCCTCGAGCCGCTCGCCGATCAGCTGATCGCGGAGCCGGGCAACGATCCGAAAATCGTGGCGGAAGGCTTCATCAACGCCGAGAAGGGCGTTGCCGATGCCGCCGCCGCACTCGACGGAGCCCGCGCCATCCTGGTCGAACGCTTCGACGAGGACGCCGACCTGATCGGGAGCTTGCGCGAGGAGATGTGGACCAATGCGCGCATGGCCTCCAAGGTGCGCGACGGCAAGAAGACCGAGGGTGAAAAATTCGCCGACTATTTCGACTTCTCCGAGCCGCTGACCAAGCTACCGTCGCACCGCATCCTCGCGATGTTCCGCGGCGAGAAGGAAGAGATTCTCGACCTGCAAATGCAGGCCGAGGCCGAAGCGCCGCCCGCCGGCGTGCCGGGCGCCTATGAATTGAAGATCATGAAGCGGTTCGGCATCGCCGACCTCAAGCGCGCCGGCGACCGCTGGCTGATCGACACCGTGCGCTGGGCTTGGCGCACCAAGATCCAGGTGCATCTCAACATCGATTTGCGCATGCGGCTGTGGAACTCGGCCGAGACCGAGGCGGTGCGCGTGTTCGCTTCGAACCTGCGCGACCTGCTGCTGGCCGCGCCCGCGGGCACCCGCGTCACCATGGGCCTCGATCCCGGCTACCGTACCGGCGTCAAGGTCGCCGTCATCGATGCCACCGGCAAGGTGGTCGATACCGCCGTGATCTATCCGCACGAGCCGCAGCGGCAGTGGAACGAGTCGCTGGCGACGCTCGGCCGGCTCGCGCTGAAGCACCGCGTCGAGCTGATCGCGATCGGCAATGGTACCGCCTCTCGCGAAACCGACAAGCTCGCGGCCGACCTCGTCAAGGGCTTGGCCGAGCTGAAGATGAACAAGATCGTCGTGTCGGAAGCGGGCGCCTCGGTCTATTCGGCCTCCGCTTTCGCCTCGGAGGAATTGCCGGGCCTCGACGTCACCCTGCGCGGCGCGGTCTCGATCGCCCGCCGTCTCCAGGATCCGCTCGCCGAGCTCGTCAAGATCGAGCCCAAAGCGATCGGCGTCGGTCAGTACCAGCACGACCTCGGCCAGGCCAAGCTCGCCAAATCGCTTGATGCCGTGGTGGAAGACTGCGTGAATGCCGTCGGCGTCGACGTCAACACCGCCTCCGCACCGCTGCTGGCGCGTGTGTCGGGTGTCGGCTCCGGTCTTGCGCAGAGCATCGTGGCGCACCGCGACGCCAACGGCCCGTTCAAGTCGCGCAAGGCACTGAAGGAGGTGCCGCGGCTTGGTCCGAAGGCGTTCGAGCAATGCGCGGGCTTTTTGCGCATCCTCGGCGGCGAAGACCCGCTCGATGCCTCCGGCGTGCATCCGGAGGCCTATCCGGTGGTACGTCGGATTCTCGCGGCCACCAAGAGCGACATCAAGGCGCTGATAGGCTCTAGCGAGATCGTGCGCACGCTCAAGCCGAAGGATTTTGTCGACGAGACCTTTGGTCTGCCGACCGTCACCGACATCCTGCGCGAGCTTGAGAAGCCCGGCCGCGATCCGCGACCGGCGTTCAAGGCCGCGGTGTTCAAGGAGGGCGTCGAGGAGATCAAGCATCTCCAGAAGGGCATGATCCTCGAGGGCACCGTGACCAATGTCGCCGCCTTCGGCGCCTTCGTCGACATCGGCGTGCACCAGGACGGCCTCGTGCACATCTCGGCGATGTCCAAGACCTACATCAAGGATCCGCGCGAGGTGGTGAAGCCCGGCGACATCGTCAAGGTGAAAGTGCTGGACTTCGAGGTCGCCCGCAAGCGCATCTCGCTGACGCTGCGCCTCGACGACGAGGTCGGCGCCAAGAAGGACGCCCCCGGCATGCAGCGCGACAACAACACGCGCAATGCCGCCCGCATGACCTCGTCGGCACCGCGCAAGCAGGAATCCTCCGGCGGTGGCGCCCTCGCCGAAGCCCTGCGCCGCGCGGCGGAGAAGAACAACGGAAAGCGGGCCTGAGCCTTTACCTTTTCCCCGCTCTCTGCGGGGAGAGGTCGGGCAGTTCCTACGCGTTGAGCTGTTGGACGTGTGGGGAGTGCTCTCCACATCCTCATTGCGAGCCAACGGGTCCGCGCGTAGCGCGGCCCGATGACAGGCTCCGCGAAGCAATCCAGAGTCCCCCCGTGGAAAGACTCTGGATTGATTCCTCGCAAGGGCTCCTCGCAATGACGAGGAGAGAGCGTGCCTGTTCGGCTGTCGCCGTTTGCGCGGAAAGCTCACCTTCCTAACTTCCGCGTCAGAATCTGGCGCGTTTGTAAGTTGAAGCTGCTTGTCCCTTCCTCTCATCTGGTCCTTCTCGCGTGGCATTGGTTTCGCCGCGCAGCACGGAGGATGCTTCGATGAACAACAGGCTTCTCAAAGGCTTCACCGCGGTGACGGTCGCCGCTGCAATGGCGCTCGCTTCGCCGGTGCTCGCCCGTGGCGGCGGTGGTGGCGGAGGTCACGGCGGTGGTGGCTTCGGTGGTGGCGGACATTTCGGTGGTGGCGGAATGCACGCGGGCGGCTTCGGTGGAGGAATGCGCGGAGGCGGTATGCACGTCGGCGGTATGGGTGGCGGCGGCATGCGATTTGGCGGCATGGGCGGTGCTCGTTTCGGTGGCGCCCGCTTCGCCGGTTCGCCAATGGCCGCGCGTGCTGCCATGGGGCCGCGCTTTGCCGGTGCACCATTAGCGACCCGCGCCGCTTTCGGCCCGCGGTTTGCTGGCCGGGGTTGGCACGGCAGGCCGTTCATTGGCCGCCATGCCTTCTTCCACCGTCACCGCTTCAACCGGTTCGCCTTTTTCGGCGCGCCCTACTACTACGCCAATTATTACAACTATTACGACGATGGTTGCTGGCGCAGGAGTTTGACGCCCTATGGGTGGCAATGGGTCAATGTGTGCGGAGACGGTTGGTACTAGCATCGCTGTACCGCACCATTGTCGCGATCGCCACCGGGCGGTTCCGCTCTGCCCCGGAACGGGATAGTCTGGTGGCGGTCGTCGCGCGGAGTTTGTCATGACCGGAGGTCACCGTCGCATCCTGGTCGTCGAGGACGATCCGGAAACCGCGGGCCAGCTCGTCGAGGAACTGACGACGTCAGGCTATGAGGTCGATCTCGCCGCAACGGGGCGCGAAGCCCTGAGCCACGGCGTCTCGCGCGACTATGCCGTGATCACCATCGACCGTATGCTGCCCGACATCGACGGCATCACCGTGATGCGGCAATTGCGCGACGACGGCATCGCCGCGCCGTTCCTGATCATTTCCGCGCTCGGCGAGGTCGACGACCGCGTGCGGGGCCTGCGCGCCGGGGGCGATGATTATCTCGTCAAGCCGTTCTCCTTCACCGAATTGCTGGCGCGGCTCGAGGCCCTCGGCCGCCGCAGCGAGACCATCGCCAAGGAAACGATCCTGCGGGTCGGCGATCTCGCCATCGACCTGATCGCGCGCAGTGCGAGCCGCCGCGGCCGCAAGATTCCGCTGCTGCCGCGCGAGTTCCAGCTGCTCGAATATCTCGTCCGCAACGAGGGCCGCGTCGTCTCCCGCGCGATGCTGCTCCAGCATGTGTGGGATCTGCATTTCGATCCCTCCACCAACATCATCGACGTCTATGTCGGACGGGTCCGCCGCAAGGTCGACGACAGCCAAGACTACCCGCTGATCCACACCATTCGCGGCATCGGATACTGCCTCCGTGCTCCTGGCTAAGACGCTCCGCTCGTCGACCTTCCGCCTGGCGCTGATCGCGATCGCGGCGTTCGGCCTGATCGTGGCGGTGATCATGGCCTATGTCTATTTCGGCACGCTCGCCTACGTGCAAAGTCGGCTCGGCGCTGCCGGCGATCACGATGCCTTCACGCGGATGATCGAGCTCGCGATGGCTGCGGTTGCGGTGTTGCTCCTCGTCCTCGCCGGGCTCGCGGCCGTGCTGGTGACGCGGCGTACCGTCGGCCGGATCGAGCAGATCAACGCCACCAGCCGCGCCATCATGCTCGCAGGCCTCGACCAGCGCATTCCCCTGCGCGGCAGCAACGATGAATGGGACCGCGTCGCCGAAAACCTCAACCAGATGCTCGACCGCATCGAGACGCTGATGGGCGAGGTCAAGCAGGTCAGCGACAATGTCGCCCACGATCTGCGTACGCCGCTGACGCGCATGCGGGGTCGGCTGGAGAAGGCCTATCATGCTCCGCGCAACGGCGAAGCCGATGCGGCGCTGATCGGCGACACCATCGCTGATCTCGACGCCGTGCTCGGCATGTTCGCCTCCATCACCCGGATCTCGGAGATCGAGACCCGGGCCCGCACCGGCGCCTTCCGCGCGCTCGACCTCGCCGAGATTGCCGGCGAGGTCGTGGAGCTCTACGACGCCGCCGCCGAAGAGGTCGCCACAAAGCTCAGCCTCGGCGGTGATCGCGAGGTGCCGGTGACCGGCGACCGCGACCTGTTGTTCGACGCCATCGCCAATCTCGTCGACAACGCAATCAAGCACGGGCGCAAAGGCGGGCAGGTGACGGTCACCTGCCGCAGCGCCGGTGGCGGCGCGACGATCGCGATCGCTGACGACGGCCCGGGCATTCCCTCTGAGGAACGCGAATACGTGTTCAAGCGCTTCTACAGGCTCGAGCAGAGCCGCTATACGCCAGGCAATGGCCTCGGTCTCAGTCTCGTTGCCGCGGTCGCGCGCCTTCACGGCGCCGAGATCGCGTTGCATGACAACGCGCCGGGCCTCACGGTCCAGCTCAGCTTCCCGCCGACATCAGCAATGTGATGCCGGAAGGCGTCACAGCTCGATCACGCCGCGGCGCGCCGCATGCGCGACCGCGTCGGTGCGGCCGGTGGCATCGAGCTTGTCGAGCAGCGAGCCGACATGGAACTTCACGGTGTGCACGGAGATGCCGAGCTGGCGCGCGATCATCTTGTTGGAGGCGCCTTCGGCCATCAGCGCCAGCACGTCGAGCTCGCGCTGCGTCAGCGCGATATCGTTTGGCATGATACGCGGATCGCGGGCGATGACTGCCGCGGCAGCGGGCTCTCCGGGCGCGGCGAGGCGAAGCCCTGTGACGTTGCCGAGCAGTTTCGCCAGGCGATCGGCGAGGGCGGGATCGTCGATCTCAAGGGCCAGCACGATTTCGGGCGCGTTGTCCTCGCTCACGCCTCCGGCCTTTCACCGACCGTGACCTTGAAGCTGACAGGCTCGCCGCCGCGGCGCGCCGCGACATCGACCACCGCGCCGACGCTCGAAGGACCCAGCGTCCGCGACAGGGCGCGCACGCCGGAGAGCTTCTGGTCGTTGACCGCCACGATCACGTCGCCCTGGCGGATGCCGGCGGCAGCCGAAGGTCCGGCCTTGTCGACATTCATCACCATCGCGCCGATGCCGTCATCGAGCCGCACCGGTTGGAGCCCGAGGCCGAGATATCCGCGCGCGATGCGGCCGCGGGTCTCGAGCTGGGGCGCGACGCGCTCGATCGTCGCCGTGGGGATCACCAGGACGCGACGCGGCCCGAGCACGGCCATGCCAAAGGCTTCGCCCGATGCATCGAGCGCGAGCCCGCCCTGCTGGCTGCCGCGCAGGCTGACGTCGAGCTCGATCCGCGCATCGATGTCGCCGCCGCGGAGGGAGCGCCAACCTTTGCCGGACGCGGACACCATTCCGAGCGTCGCGCTCGGCGTATCGCGATTGGTGGCGACCACGACCGACAACGCACCGAGGGCCGGGACCGACGCGGCCAGCTTGACCGGCGCGATGGCGGCGTCGGTGCGCAGCAGCGCGATATCGGTCGTATGGTCGCGGCCGGCGATTGTGGCGGCCGCTCGGCTGCCGTCGGGAAGGCCGATCTCGACCGCGCCCTCGTCGGCGAGGGCCTCGTCGGCGGTGACGATCAGGCCGGGTTTCCAGACGAAGCCGGTCGCGCGGGAGCGGTGTGAATGCACAGAGACGACGGACGGCGCGGTGCGCGCCACCACGTCCGCGAGCGCGGACGATAGGGAAGACAGGGCAGTGGGGTCGGTCATGGCAGGCTCCTGTAGCTGCCCTCAATCTGGGACGTCGCAGGCGTTTGCGAAACTGGCCGGGTGGCCAGGACATAGACGATGAACTGGCTTCCGCAGGGCCACGGCCGACGAACATGTGATTGGGAGCTGCTCACGGGGACGTGTAGCAATCGGCCTGACCTTGTGCCGCATGACTTCCCCTGCTTCCAAGAGCCCTGACTGATGACCATCGACCTCACCCGCCGCACCCTGATTCAACTCGCCGGTGCGACCTCGCTCGCAATGGCCGCCGCAGCCGCGGCACGTGCCGAGGGCACCGCGCAGGGCGGCGGGCCGACCTATGCCAGCCGCACGCCGATGCGGGTCGGCATGGTGACGCTGCGGGTCAAGGATATCGACAAGGTCGCGGACTACTACCGTGACGTGATCGGGCTCACCGTGATGGAGCGCTCAAGCACCACCGCCAAGCTCGGCACGGCCGGCATCACGCTCCTTGTGCTGGAGGCGCGTCCCGATGCGGGAATCGAGCCGCGCAGCGCCGCCGGCCTCTATCACACCGCCTTCCTGATGCCGACGCGCAAGGACCTCGCGCGCTGGCTGGTAGCAGCCGCCTCGCACCGCGTGCCGCTGTCTGGCTTTGCCGATCACCTCGTCTCTGAATCCGTCTATCTCGATGACCCCGAAGGTAACGGCATCGAGGTCTATGCCGATCGCGATCCCTCGCAATGGCAGTGGAGCGAGGGCAGCGTGAAGATGGCGACCGACGAGCTCAACATCCCCGATTTGCTGTCGCTAACCAATACCCGCGTTCCCGACTATGCCAAGGCGCCGGACGGCTTGCGCATCGGCCACATGCATCTGCGCGTCGGCGATCTTGCGCAGGCCGAGCGCTTCTATCACGGCACGATCGGCCTCGATCCGACCCGCAAGCGCAACGGCGCGGCGTTCCTGTCGTCGGGCCGCTATCACCATCACCTCGGCATGAACGTCTGGCAGAGCCAGGGCGCCGGTCAACGCGACGATCAGGCCACGGGTCTCGCCTGGTTCTCGCTGGTGATGGAGAAACAGGACCTGCTCGCCGCACAGGAGGAGCGCCTGCGCAAGGCTGGTGTGAAAGTCACGACGATCGCGGACGGCGTCGAGGCAATCGATCCCTGGGGCACGCGTGTGCGGCTGCTCAGGGTTTGATCGCAGGCGCGGGCATTGGTAATACCGGGCAAACAGCTCCGGGATCCACATCCGACATGTCCGAATTCCACGGCGTCTTCCCCTATCTCGTTTCGCCCGTCGATGCCGAGGGCAGCGTGCGCACCGCGGTCCTCGCAAAACTCTGCGACGATCTGATCGGCGCCGGCGTCCACGGGCTGACGCCGCTTGGCTCGACCGGCGAGTTCGCCTATCTCAATGCCGCGCAACGCATGATGATCGTGCAGACCACGATCGAGGCTACGAAGGGCCGTGTGCCGGTTGTGGCCGGCGTCGCCTCCACCTCGACGGCCGACGCGGTGGCGCAGGCGAGGGCGTATCAGAAGCTCGGTGCCAACGGTATCCTGGCGATCCTGGAGGCTTATTTCCCGCTCGCCGATTCACAGGTCGAATCCTATTTCCGCGCCATCGCCGATGCCGTGGACATCCCCGTCGTCATCTACACCAATCCGCAATTCCAGCGCTCCGACCTCACGCTCGACGTTGTTGCGCGCCTCGCCGAACATCCGCGCATCGGTTACATCAAGGATGCCTCGACCAACACCGGTCGGTTGCTCTCGATCATGAACCGCTGCGGCGAGGCTCTGCGGGTGTTCTCGGCCTCGGCCCATATCCCGGCCGCAGTGATGCTGATCGGCGGCCGTGGCTGGATGGCGGGACCTGCCTGCATCATCCCGCGCCAGAGCGTCGCACTCTACGATCTCTGCAAGGCGGGCCGCTGGGATGAGGCCATGGCGCTGCAGCGCCGGCTGTGGCGCATCAACGAGGCCTTCGCCCGCTTCAATCTCGCCGCCTGTATCAAGGCGGGGTTGGCGAGCCAGGGCTACGATGTCGGCGATCCCGTCCTGCCGCAGGTCCCGCTGACGGCCGACGCACGCAAGGTCGTGGAAGCGGCGTTGCGGGAGCTGAAATAGCCGTTTGCCACGCGGCAATTTGCCCCGGCGCCGTGCCGGACGCAAAAACACTCCTTACCTGACGGAGAAACTTCCGTTCGTTTGCGACGTTGCTGCGTGAGCGAGGTGTGTGACCACATGCATGTGCGTCCCGAGATCGTATCCGGCACAAGAGACGGTAATCCCCGATGAATCGTCGCTATGCGATTGCCGCGGCGGTCTTCGCCGCCCTGCTGCTCGCCATCACGTCCGCGAAAATCCTGCATGTCCCGAGCTCGTATGTCCCATGGGCGGCGCCCTCCGCACGTGCCGTCGAGCAGCGCGGGCCGCTGTCCGATGGCGAAAAGGCGACCATCGACATCTTCGAGCGCGTATCGCCTTCGGTCGTCCAGGTTGCCGTCAAGTCGGCGGCCAATCCTCTAATGAGCGAGGAAGGGCAGGGCAGCGGCGGAGCTTCAGGCACGGGCTTCGTCTGGGATCGCGACGGACATCTCGTGACGAACAACCATGTCGTGGCCAATGGCAACGAGATCGCCGTGCGCTTCGCGTCGGGAGAGGTGGCCGAGGTCGAGCTCGTCGGCCGAGCTCCCAATTACGATCTCGCGGTGCTGCGGATCCGCAGCGTGCGCCAGCTTCCGCCGCCGATCGCGCTCGGCAGTTCGAACGACCTGAAGGTCGGGCAGTCTGCCTTCGCGATCGGCAATCCCTTTGGGCTGGATCAATCGATGACGAGCGGCATCATCAGCGCGCTCAAGCGCAGGCTTCCGACTCATGGCGGCCGGGAGATTGCCAACGTCATCCAGACCGATGCCGCGATCAACCCGGGCAATTCGGGCGGGCCTTTGCTGGATTCCGCCGGCCGGCTGATCGGCGTCACCACGGCGATCATCTCGCCGTCCGGATCGAACGCCGGGATCGGCTTTGCGGTGCCGGTCGACATCGTGAATCGGATTGTCCCCGAGCTCATTCGCAACGGCCGCGTGCCGACGCCCGGCATCGGCATTGTGGCCGCCGGCGAGGATGTCTCGACCCGGCTTGGCGTCGAAGGGGTGATCGTCGTGCGGACGGCCCCCGGAAGTCCGGCTGAGCAGGCGGGGATTCGTGGTGTCAACTTTTCGACTGGGGCGGTCGGGGACATCATCACCGCCGTCGAAGGCAAGCCGGTGCGGCGCCTCGCCGACCTGACCGATGCGCTGGAGCAGGTCGGCGCCGGGAAGACTGTCCGCATTACTGTCAAGCGGGGCTCGGACAGCCGCGACGTGAACGTGGGCATCATCGACATCGAGCGCTCCTGAACCGGCAATCTGCGCGGCCAAAGCGGGCGTAGCACGCAATGCAGATGTGCTGCGGGTCGGTTGTATCGACTGCAAAATCGGCTAAAACCGCCGCGGTCGTTTTCCGGATTTCAAGGACCCCACGGAATGAACATTCTTCCCGGCAATTTGCGTTTCGGAGCGGGGCAGCCCGTCAAGCGTTTGGAAGACCAGCGGCTGCTCACCGGGAAGGGGCAGTTCATCGACGACAAGCCGGAGGACGGCGCGCTGTGGTTGCACGTGCTGCGCTCGCCGCACGCCCACGCGAAGATCGTTTCGGTCGACACCGGCGTCGCGGCGTCGATGCCGGGCGTCATCGCGGTCTATACGGGGGCGGACCTCGTCAAGGACGACGTCGGCAGCATCCCCACGCTGAGCATCTTCAAGCGTCCCGACGGCAAGCCGATGACGGTGCCGCCGCGCCGCCTGCTCGCCCACGAGGTCGTGCGCTATGCCGGTGAGGCCGTGGCCGCCGTGGTGGCGTCGTCGCGCACTGAGGCGCAGAGCGCGGCCGAGGCGATCGTGGTCGAATATGACGTGCAGCCCGCAGTGGTCGATCCCGTCGAGGCGGTGAAGCCCGGCGCGCCCGTGGTGTGGCCGGAGGCGCCTGACAACATCGTCGGCGCCATGGCTTACGGCGATGCCGTCAAGGTTGACGAGGCCTTTGCCAAGGCTGCACATACCGTCGAGCTCGATGTCGTCAGCCAGCGCCTCGTGCCCTCCGCGATGGAGCCGCGCTCGACCATTGCCGAGATCGACAAGAAATCCGGTCGCCTTCTCCTGCATGTGCAATCGCAGACGCCGGCCTCGACCCGCGACGTGCTGGCGGAAGCCGTGCTCAAGCGTCCCAAGGACAGCGTCCGCGTGCTGGTCGGCGACATCGGCGGCGGCTTTGGCCAGAAGACGAACCTCTATCCGGAAGATGGTATCGTCGCTTACGCGGCAACCAAGCTGAACAAAAAAATCCGGTGGCGCGGCGACCGCACCGACGAGTTCGTCGGCGGCACCCACGGCCGCGATCTCACCTCCACGGCGTCCTTCGCGCTCGACGAGAAGGGCAAGGTGCTGGCCTATCGCGTCAAGTCGATCGGCTGCACCGGCGCCTATTCCTCGGGTGCGGCGAACATCATTCCGCTGGTGCTTGGGCCGTTCGTGCAGACCGGCGTCTACGATTTGCCGCTGGTGCATTTCGAAGTGCAGTCGGTGATGACGCACACCGCGCCCGTTGGTGCCTACCGCGGCGCCGGCCGCCCCGAGGCGGTGTTCATCGTCGAGCGCCTGTTCGACGCGGCCGCGCGAAAAATCGGCATGGATCCGCGCGCGATCCGCAAAGCCAACTACATCAAGCCCGCGCAGCTGCCCTACACCAATGCAGCGGGCCAAGTGTATGATTCCGGCGCCTTCGCGCACATGCTCGACCGTGCCGTGAAGCTTGCCGACTGGGACGGCTTTGCCGCACGTAAGAAAGCAGCGAAGAAGAAAGGCCTGCTCTACGGCCGCGGGCTCACGTCCTACATCGAATGGACCGGCGGCCGCGCCCACACCGAGAAGGTGAGCCTGCACGCGACCTCGCAGGGCCGCGTCGTGCTGCATTCCGGCACCATGGCGATGGGGCAGGGGCTGCAGACCACCTACACTCAGATGATCTCCGACACGCTCGGGATTGCCATGGACAAGATCGATGTCGTCCAGGGCGACACTGATCTCGCCATGGGTTTTGGCAGCGTCGGCTCGCGCTCACTGTTCGTCGGCGGCACGGCGGTCGCGGTGTCGTCCAACGATTTGATCCAGAAGGCCCGCGAGAAGGCGGCGAACGTGCTGGAGACCTCGGTCGAGGACATCGAATACCAGGGCGGCATGCTCACCGTGGTCGGAACCGACCGCCGCATCAGCCTGTTCGATCTCGCCGAGAAGGAGAGCGGCGCCAAGCTCAGCGTCGATTCAGAGGGTGAGGTGGATGGGCCGAGCTGGCCGAACGGCACGCATATCTGCGAGGTCGAGATCGATCCCGAGACCGGCGTGTCGAAGGTCGTGCGCTACACCACCGTCGACGACGTCGGTGTGGCCGTGAACCCGATGCTGGTGACGGGGCAGATCCATGGCGGCGTCGCGCAGGGCATCGGTCAGGCATTGTATGAGGGCGTGTCCTACGATGCCGACGGCCAGCTCCTCACCGCGAGCTACCAGGACTACTGCATCCCGCGCGCCGACGACGTGCCGCCGATCGTGGTGACGCTCGACGATTCCGCGCCCTGTCGCACCAATCCGCTCGGTGCCAAAGGCTGCGGCGAATCCGGTGCCATCGGCGGCCCGCCTTGCGTCACCAACGGCGTGATGGACGCGCTCGCCGAGCTCGGCATCACCCAGCTGAATACGCCCCTGACGCCGCAGAAGATCTGGAACGCGATCAGCGACGCGAAGACGAGTTAGGGGCTCAGCTGAAGCCTCAAACTCGGTGTCGTCCCGGCCTAGTGCGCGATTGCGCACGAGGCCCGGGACGACAGCGAGTGTGTGGCGCTAGCGCCGCCTCAAATCCCCAGCATCATCTTGGCGATGATGTCGCGCTGGATCTCCGAGGTGCCGCCGAAGATCGTGTAGGCGCGGCCGTTGAGATATTCCGGCACCACCGTCAGCATCTCCTCAGGCGTCGCCGGCTCGTGGTTGAGCTTGTAGAGCGGGCGCATCGGCTCGACGGCGAGGGCGTCATGGCCGATCACGTCGGCCCCCAGCCGCGTCACGGCCTGGCGGATTTCGCTGTTGCGCAACTTCAGGATCGACGACACCGCGCCGGGATTCTGCCCGGTCTGGAGTGCCGAGAGCACGCGCAGCTCGGTCATCTCCAACGCGTCGATGTCAACCTCGACCTCGGAGATGCGCGTGGCGATGTCGGGGCTGTCGATCGCGCGGCCCGTGAGGTCGGACTCGGCGAGATCCGCGATCGCCTTCAGTCCTTCGCGCAGCTTGGCCGACGCGATCCCCGAGCCGCGCTCGAACTCGAGCAGATATTTGCCGTAGGTCCAGCCCTTGCCTTCCTCGCCGACGCGGTTGGCCACGGGCACCCGCACGTCGTCGAAGAACACCTGGTTGACCTCGTGGTCGCCGCCGATGGTGAGGATGGGGCGCGTGGTGATGCCGGGTGTCTTCATGTCGATCAGGATGAAGCTGATGCCCTCCTGCTGCCGCGGCCCGTCGCTGGTGCGCACCAGCGCGAACATGCGGTTGGCGTGGTGCGCATGCGTGGTCCAGATTTTCGTACCGTTGATGATGTAGTCGTCGCCGTCGCGCACCGCGCGCGTCTTCAGTGAGGAGAGATCGGAGCCTGAGCCGGGCTCGGAATAGCCCTGGCACCAATAATCCTCGCCGGAGAGGATCCGCGGCAGATAGAAGTTCTTCTGTTCCGGCGAGCCGAAGCCGATGATGACGGGCCCGACCATCTTCACGCCCATCACGTTGACATTCGGCACGCCAGCCCGTGCGGATTCGGTCTCGAAGATCCAGCGCTGCGCCGGCGTCCAGTCCGGGCCGCCGTGCTCGACCGGCCAGCCCGGCGCGCCCCAACCCTGCCTGTGCAGCGCGCGCTGCCAAGCCATGCCGATGTCGGGATCGGAGAACACGGACGGTGTCAGCGCGGTGGCGCGCTTCATCTCATCGGTGAGGTTCTTCGCAATGAAGCCCCGCACCTCGTCCTGGAAGGCGCGTTCCTCGGCATTGAACGACAGGTCCATGAGGCTCTCCCAGTGTCAGGCGGGCACGGCGGTGCGGCCAAGCCCGGCATGGCGGCCATAATGATGCGCGCTACCGCCGAACAGCGTGTCGAAGGCGACCAGCCGCTTGAAATAGGCGCCAACCTCGAGCTCCTCGGTGACGCCCATGCCGCCGTGGAGCTGGATCGACTGCTCGCCGACGAAGCGGGCGCATTTGCCGATTTTTGCTTTCGCGCCCGATGCGGCCCGCGCGCGCTCGACCGGCGGGCTGTCGGCTTTCAGCGCGGCGCGCAGCGCCATCGAACGGGACTCGTCGACCTGCATGGCCATATCGGCAAGGCGGTGGCGGATCACCTGGTTGGCGGACAGCGGCCGGCCAAATTGCTTGCGGATCTTGGTGTACTCCAGCGTCGTCTCCAGCAGCGTCTGCATGATGCCGACGGCCTCGGCGCCGAGCGCGGCTATGGCGCGATCGACGGCCCATTCGATCGCAGGCAGCGCGTCGCGGTCGTCGCCAAGCAAGGCGTCTTTGGGCAGATGCACGTCGGACAGCGCGATGTTGCAGGCGCGCCCGCCGCCGAGGCGCGCGTAGTCGGAGATCGCGAGGCCCGGCACTGTGGCCGGCACCACGAACAGGCCGATCCGTCCCGAAGGGCCGTGATGGTCATGGGTAACTGCGGAGACGATGATCTCATCGGCGGCATGCCCGTCGAGCACGGCGATCTTGCTGCCGGTCAGGCGCCAGCCCTGCACCGTCTTGTTGGCGACGGTCGCGACCTTGGCAAGATCGAACCGTGCCGCGCGCTCGGAATGCGCAAACGCAAGCTTCAGCGATCCGTCCGCCACCTTGGGCAGGCTCGCCTGCTTTTGCTCCTTGGTGCCGCATCTGTCGATCAGCGCGGCGCCCAGCACCACGGTTGCAACATAGGGCTCCGACACCAGTCCGCGGCCAAAGGCTTCCATCAGGATGCCGACATCGACCGCGCCGCCGCCGAGGCCGCCAAACTCCTCCGGAAGCGGCAGCGCCAGCCAGCCGAGCTCGGCGAATAGTTTCCAGACATCGGGGCTGAAGCCGAGCGGATCGTTCGCCATCTTGCGGCGATGATCGGCGTCGTAGCTTTCGGCCACGAACCGTTCCGCACTCTCGCGCAGCAGGCGCTGCTTGTCACTGAGATTGAGGTCCATGTCGCTACTCTCCGGCCGCCGGCGGCTTGCGCACGGAGGGATGCAGGCCGGAGGGATCGACGATCATGCCGAACTCCTGGAGATTATGCGCGTGGCAGAGCTGATGCAGCGCAAAGGCCTGGTCGATCGCGACGGGCTGGCCCATGACGTCGACGGAGCGATTCACGGCCTCCTTGGTCAGCTTCAGTGCGAAGGACGGCTTTGTCGCGATGCGGCGCGCCAGCTCCAGCACGCGCGACGACAATTCCGCGCGTGGCACGATTTGGTTGACCATGCCGAGCTGATGCGCCTCCTGCGCGCTCCAGCTGTCGGCCGTGAACAGGAACTCCTTGGCCTTGCGTGGCCCCAGCTCCCAGGGATGCACGAACCACTCGACACCGCAGACGCCCATGGTGACGACGGGGTCGCAGAACTGCGCGTCATCGCTGGCGACGATGAGATCGCAGGCCCAGGCCAGCATCAGGCCGCCGGCGATGCACTTGCCGTGCACCTCGGCAATCGTGGGCTTGGCGAGGTTGCGCCAGCGCCGCGTGATCTGGAGATATATTTCCTGCTCGCGCGCGAAGCGGCCATGGGCATTGGGCTCTGCAAAGCCACCCCAATTTCCAATCGGCGGAAAATCGGCACCTGCGGCATTCTTGCCGCCGGGGCGCAAATCGTGACCGGAAGAAAAGTGCGGCCCGTTGCCGGCGAGAATGATCACCTTGACCGCATCGTCCTGCACTGCCGCATCGAAGGCGGCGTTGAGGTCGTAGGTCATTTGCAGGTTTTGCGCGTTGCGCGCCTCGGGCCGGTTCATCACGATCCGGGCAATCGCCGGCTCCAGTCGCTCCACGAGGATGGTCTCGAACGAGGACATCGCTTTTCCCTGGCGTTTCCGTTCTTGTTTTACCCGAGTTGACTATGTGGGCGAGGGATAGGCAAGAGGCTTGCGTCAGCCGGCTGCTGTTCTCGCGCGCCCAATCTGATAGCTTATGCCAGATTTCACCGGGAGAAATTTGATGCGCAAGATCCTGACCGTGCTGGCGGCCCTGGCCTCGCTGAGCTTGACCAATTGCGGCTACAACGCCATCCAGAGCGAGGACGAGCAGATCAAGAGCAACTGGTCCGAGGTGGTGAACCAGTATCAGCGCCGCGCCGATCTCGTGCCCAACCTCGTCAACTCGGTAAAGGGCTTTGCGCAGCAGGAGAAGGACGTGCTGCTCGGCGTCACCAATGCCCGCGCCAAGGTCGGCAGCATCCAGGCGACGCCCGAGGTGCTGAACGACCCCGCAGCGTTCCAGAAATTCCAGGCCGCCCAGGGCGAGCTCTCCAGCGCGCTGTCGCGCCTCCTGGTCGTCACCGAGAACTATCCGCAGCTGAAGTCGGACGCCCTGTTCAAGGATTTGATGTCGCAGCTCGAGGGTACCGAGAACCGCATCACGGTGGCGCGCAACCGCTACATCAAGGCGGTGCAGGATTATAACGTCACCATCCGCTCCTTCCCGAGCAATCTCACCGCGATGATGTTCGGCTACAAGGAGAAGCCGAACTTCTCGGTCGAGAACGAGAAGGAGATCTCGACCGCGCCGAAGGTGGACTTCAACCCGGCGCCCGCGCCGTCGAAGTAAGCGCGTTCGCCTCAAATGCGCGCCCCACACTCCGCAGTCATTCCCCGCGAAGGCGGGGAATCCAGTACGCCGCGGCTTCTCCGTAGCCCGCCGGCGTCTCTGGAATACTGGATCGCCCGATCGAGCCGGGCGATGACCCTGAGTGTATGGTGCGCGGTCATCATTGCGGCGGTATTCCTCGCCTTCGTCATCCCTGCCCACGCCGACGTCGCCGTTCCCCAGCTCACCGGCCGCGTCGTCGACCAGACCGGCACGCTCTCCAGCGCCGACATCGCCGCACTGTCGCAAAAGCTGCGCCATTTCGAGAACCGCAAGGGCAGCCAGGTCGCCGTCCTGATCGTGCCGACGACGCAGCCGGAGACGATCGAGCAGTTCTCGATCCGCGTCGCCGACGCCTGGAAGATCGGCCGCAAGAAGGTCGATGACGGTGCGATCCTCATCGTTGCGAAGAACGACCGGCATTTGCGCATCGAGGTCGGCTACGGGCTCGAAGGCGCGCTCACCGATGTCACGTCACGGCGCATCATCGACGAGATCATCACGCCCAAATTCAGGACGGGCGATTTCGCCGGAGGCATTTCGGACGGCGTCGATCGCATGATCCGCGTGATCGACGGCGAGCCGCTGCCGGTTCCGTCACCAACCGTCAGCTTTGGAAGCCTGGACGATCTCGCTCCGCTCTTCATCGTCACGCTGTTCGTATCGATCGGGGTCGGCGGGTTCTTCCGGGCCATGCTGGGCCGGCTGCTTGGATCGGTGGCGACAGGCGGCATCATCGCAGCGCTGAGCTGGCTCATTCTCGGCTCTTTCGCGCTCGCCATGGTGCTCGGCGTCATCGGCTTCATCATCGGTTTCATCGCCGATCTGTTTTCGGCGATGGGACCGAGTACGGGGTCGTCGCGCGGCGGCGCGTGGTCGGGCGGCTCCTCGGGGGGCGGTTGGAGCAGCGGCTCATCGAGCGACAGCGGCAGCTTCAGCGGCGGCGGGGCCAGTTTCGGCGGCGGCGGCGCCTCGGGGAGCTGGTAGGCATGAGCATCAGGCGCATCGGCAGGCATCTGCTCCAGCATCATTGGCGGGCGAAGCAGATTTTCCCGCAAGCCGTGCTCGACCGCATCGAGCAGGCGATCAAGCAGGGCGAGGCCACCCATTCCGGCCAGGTCCGTTTTGTGGTCGAAGGCGCGCTCGACGGCGGGCCGCTGTTCCGCAACCAGCCGGCGCGCGAGCGCGCGCTCGACGTCTTCTCGCATCTGCGCATCTGGGATACCGCGCACAACAACGGCGTCCTCATCTATCTCCTGCTTGCCGACCGTGACGTCGAGATCGTGGCCGACCGCGGCATCGACGCGAAGGTCGGAGGCGAGGGCTGGGAGAGCATCTGCCGTGCGATGGAGGCGGAGTTCAGGTCAGGCCAGTTCGAACGCGGCGTGATCGACGGCATCGCGGCGGTGTCGCGCGAGCTGGCAAAGCATTTCCCGCCGCAAGGCGCGCATCGCAACGAGCTGCCGGACGAACCGGTGGTGATGTAAGCTTTACGTCGTCCCGGCGAAGGCCGGGACCCATATGTGGACGGCCCCCGTGGCACAAGAGCTTTGTGAGGTTTGATCGGATCGCTTGCATCCATATGTGCGGCCTGTTGATGCAGCTTTGTAGCCGCTGGCCAAGATGGTTTCCGCAACACGAGTTCCAATCACCGCTGCGACCTTGCTCGGCCAATGGGTCCCACGGATTTGCTCGCGTCTCGGGTCGACCGATCACACCATCTCCTCTGCTCCTGCAGCTCCGGTTCGGTCGGCGGACTAAGTCGCCGGCCGGCCGAATCTCTCAACTACGCGGCAACGGCCATTTGGGCATCGATCCGCGCGCTATCGTAGCTTTCCCCCGTGGTCATCAGTTTCCAGGCGATGCGAGCCATCTTGTTGGCCAGCGCCACTGCGGCCAGCTTCGGCGTCTTGCGCTTCAACAGCTCGATCAGCCAGCGAGGCCCGCGATCTCGGGTTTTGGCCATCTTCACCACCGAGGTTGCCCCGACCACCAGCAGCTGACGTAGCCTCTCATCACCTGCCCGGGTGATCTTGCCGAGCCGGGTCTTTCCCGCAGTGGAATGGTCCTTGGGCGTCAGGCCGAGCCAGGCTGCGAACAGCCGCCCCGAGCGGAAGGCGTGTGGGTCGGGCGCCTTCATCACCAGCGCCGCCGCCGTGACCGGACCGATCCCCGGGATCTGCGCCAATCGCCGGCTCGTGGCATCGGCCCGGTGCCAGGCCAGCAGCTTGGCCTCGACCGCCTTCAGCTCGACCTGCACCTGGTCATATTGGCGAGCCAGCATCGCAAACAGCTCGCGGGCCAGCGCCGGCACGCCTTCGTCCTGGCTGATCGCCGCCAGGAACGCGGCGAGCTTGTCCAGCCCCTTGGCCGCGATCAGACCGAACTCCGCCGCATGCCCGCGGATCGTGTTGGAGAGTTGCGTGCGACGCGCGACCAATTGCTCGCGGACGCCCAGCAGCATCAGTGCAGCCTGCTGCTCCGCCGTCTTCACCGCCACATACCGCATCCGCGGCCGGCTCGCCGCCTCGCACAGCCCTTCCGCATCGCGCCCGTCGTTCTTGTTGCGCGGCACGTAGGGCTTCACCAGCTGCGGCGCAATCAGCTTGAACGTGTGTCCCAGCCGGCCGAGCTCGCGTGCCAAGTGGTGGGCGGCCCCGCAAGCCTCGATCACGACCACCGTCGGCGGCAGCTTGGCAAAAAACTCCAGCATCGCCTTGCGGCTGAGCCGCTTGCGCAACACGACCTGCTCGGAGGCGTCAACGCCATGGAGCTGGAAAATATACTTCGACGTATCCATTCCAATGCGGATAATCTGACCCACGGACGGCTCCTGTGAATGAGTGTGTGACAACCTCATTCTGGCACACTGATGCCGTAGGGGGCCGTCCACCCCATCACCGCGAGGTCTACCGATCGCACGCGGTGTAACTCCTGAACGACGAGTCTTCGCCAAACTACCCCCGGGGGTTATGGATCCCGGCCTTCGCCGGGACGATATCGTGGAGGTGATTGTGCGTCCCTTCGTGCATCCACGCGCGAAGCGCAGGCCCATTCAATCATCGAGCTTATTTAAATCCCGCACCGATTGCATGATCGGCTCGAAATTCGAGCGCGCATCCAGCGCGTCAAACAGTTGCGCCGTGTCCTCCAGCAATCCGTGTGACCTCGCAATCGCGATCCGCACATCGTCTTGCGGCGTGTCTGACAAGCGCCCGTGTCCCGACAGCAGGAGCTTCGAATCGAGCCCCTTGAGGCGTTCCAGCGACTGTATGTAGTCGGCAATGCTGCCCGAACCGAACACGCCGCCCATCACGCCGCCGGGCATTAGCGTATCGGCGGCGAACAGCAGGCCCTTATCCTGGTCGAACAGCGTGATGCAGGCCGAGGTGTGGCCCGGCGTGTGCATCACATTGAGGCGGAAATTGCCGAGGTCGATCAGATTGCCTTCCTCGAGCCAGATGTCGATGTTGATCGGCACTTTCGGCTCGTTGAACATCTTTCGCAGCATCGAGAAATCGTCGCGCAGCATGATCTTGTTGGCGGCGAGCCGATGCGCGGCGACGAAGGTGCGGCGCTCATTGAAGTGCCAGGCCGCGCCGATATGGTCGAGATGCTCATGGCTCAGCACCACCATGTCGATCTTTTCCGGCGGACAGCCCGCGAAAGTCAGACACTCGACCATCGCCGGATAGTTCGACGACAGCCCGACATCGATCAGGATCGTGCGCGCCGAGCCGCGCACCAGATAGGCGTTCGCCGCGCGGTTAGTGAAGCGGATCTGGTAAACGTTGTCTGCCGCCTCGATCAGTGTGCAGGTGTCGTTCTTCATCAGGACCGGAAAGGAGGTCAGCTTGCAGTCGCTCATGATTGTGCCGCCGGGTAGTTGACGGCGTTGGACGCGCGCAGGCGTTTGGAGAGCGCATCCATTACCATCAGCGCGAATGCAGGCTGCTGGCTGACCAGATAGACGAAGCGGGCGTGGTTGATCCGCATCACCTTCGTGTTCGGTGCCGATGCGATCGCGGTGGCCGAGCGCGCCGAGCCGTCGATCACTGCCATCTCGCCGAAGAACTCGCCCTTGCCGAGCTTGATGATGCTGGTCTTGCTGGCGCCGTTCACCTTGGCGATCTCGACCTCACCGTCGAGCACGACGAACAGCTCGCGGCCGGTCGAGCCTTCTTCGAAGATGACGTCATCGACACCAAACGCGTTGATGCACTTCTCGATCGTCATGGCACCCCCCAAACGCCTTCTGGCTGACGGGATAGGCCATGTTAGCCGGGGAACGGTGATGGGCAAACAACCGGTTTACGCCGCGCCATTGCGCAGCCGTTCATCTTCGCCCGGTTACAAATTGTCTTACGCCCGCCACGCCGGTTCCACTTTCCCGGCCAAATTCGGCCTCGGACGAGTTCCTAAAATTTCGGTAAGCGGGTCCCGAGGTAAGGAATTCGCAAGCAATGAAAGTTACCAAAAGGTCAACCTAGACTGGAGAATTTGAGCCGTGAGCGAACCAATGCCCGAGCAGGCCACCCTGGATAACGGCGCCGGCGAAGCCGCATCGACCGCGCCGCAGGTCGTCGAGGCCGTCGCCGGGATCGAGGCCCCCTCGATCGCCCCCGATCATGAGGCGCCCCCCAAGCCTGATCCGGTCAAGATCGAGCCGCCAAAAATCGAGGCAGCAAGGATCGAGGTGCCGAAGCTCGAGGCCAAAGCCGAGACCAAGCCCGACCCGAAGCCCGGCAAGCTGATCGTGATGGCGCCGTCAGAGCGCTCTTGGGACGGCTCCTGGGACCGCGAGGACTTTGCCCCCCATGTGAAGGCCGAGGAGCCGCGCGAGACCGGCGGCAAGCGCCGCCTGTCGGCGATGGCCGCGGTGGTGGTGATTGCCGCTTGCGTCGGCGCGATCAGCGGTGCGCTCGCGACCGCCGGCATGATGCGTTTTGCCGCCCCGGCCCAGGCGCCGGTCCAGGTCGCCGACACCAGCGCGCTGGACGCTTCTGTCGCGCGGATCGATGCCGACCTCGTCGCACTGAAGGCCAACGTCGAGCACAGCTCGAAGACCGGCGTCAGCCAGGTCAACCGGGCCAATGACCGCCTCGACAAGCTCGAGAAGGCCCAGGCCGAACCGTTGGCTAAGATCGCAAAACTGTCGGAGACGGTCGACAAGCTCCGCGCCACGCCGCCCGCCGCCCCGGCGCAGGCGGCCGCCGCGCCCGCCAAGGAAACCACTGGTTCGATCGCCCCGACCCAGGTTGCGACCGCAGCGCCAGTCGCGGCTCCCGCACCCGCCGCCCCCAAAACCGAGGTCGGCCGCTTGCCGACGATCGAAGGCTGGAGGCTGCGCGACGTCGCCAATGGCGGCGCGCTGATCGAAGGCCGCGGCGGCCTCTACGAGGTCTATGCCGGCGATCCCATTCCCGGCGTTGGCCGTGTCGATGCGATCCGCCGCCAGGACGGCCGCTGGGTGGTCGTCACCAGCAAGGGCCTGATCGTCGCGCGCTGAACGGTTCGGATACGACTTTCGAAGAGGCGCTTCACTGCCCTGTGAGGCGCCTTTTTGCTTGAATAGGTGTCCCTTCGCGGTGTTACCTGAGACATGAGCCGCGCGTTGCGAATTCTCGTTGCTGCCGCCGCATTGTTGGGCGGCGTGGTTTCGCTTGCGGCGACTGAGAACGCGCAACTGGCGCGCGGCACGGCGATCACCGATCCCGATCTATTGCGCCGGCTCGACCAGAGCGACGCTCTTACGATCTCGCGCCTGCTATGGCCGGAACGGAATGCTGATGTTCCGCTCGCGACCGACCTGATGTTCTCGTCCCTGCCACAGCTCAAAGCAATTCCGCCGGCGATCGATGCGGAGTTCGACCGCTACGTCTCTCGGTACAAGGAGACATATCCGGGCGAGAGCATCGGCGTCGGCGAAGGTTTCGACGTGCAATTGTTCGATCGGGCGAATCTGAAATCCCGCGACACGCGTTTCGTGCTGGCCGGCATCGTCAATCGCATGGACCGCGCCTATGTCTCGGAAGAGTCCTGCGGCGAGATCCGGCTGATCTACCGTCTCACGCGTTTCGAGAGCAGGCCCGACGGCGGCAAGACGGCGACGCGCCTGCCGATGACGCTCAACTTGGTGATGAAGGCGCGCGACGCGCGCCAGACGGATGGAAACGGCAGGCCGATCAATTGCGCCGAGATCGCGCGCCGCTGGCTCGACAATGGCGATTGGCAGGGGCTGATCGGCAGTCGCATCTCCCCTTACGACGCCATGCTCGACCGCATCGAGACCAACATCCAGGTCTCCATCGCGCCGAAATCCGCGCTGCACGATTTCCGCTCCGACTACCTGCTCAAGGTGTTCAAGTACGACGCGGCCACCAAGACGTTCGAAGAATCGACGCTGGAGAACCAGATCGATCGCGACCGGATTCTTGCCGACGACGCGCTGCGGCGCGACTTCAGGGACTGGCTGCTCGCGCCCGATCATCTGCGCGAGTTCGATCGCGGCACCGTGCTGATCCCGGAAAAATTCCTGGCCAAGGCCGCGGTGGTGCCGACCCCCGCCGGCCTCGACGCCTCGGCGTTGCAGCCGGAGTTCGGCATGATGCAAGGGGAAGACAAGGGCGAAGGCAAAGCCGATCCCATCTTCACTGACAATGACGTGGTCAGTGCGCTGAAGCAGGCGGCGGCACGCGGCGTCGACATGCAGAACGTCCGCTCGGCGGCGGGCTTCCAGCGCCGCCTCAATGACGTCACCTGCGCCGGCTGTCACCAGACGCGCGGCATCGGCGGCTTCCATTTCCCGGGGGTCGACTGGCTTGCGGACAAGCCGTCGAATTCCACCATCGTGCCGGCCTCGCCGCATTTCTTCGGCGATCAGCTCCGCCGCCGCGACATCCTGACCGCATTCGCCGCGGGCAAACGTCCTGATTTCTCACGCGGATTTGCCAATCGGCCGCAGACCCGCGGCAGCCTCGAGCTGGCCGGCACCGAATATCAGGACGGCTGGGGTGCACATTGTTCCCTGCAAAATGCGGGATCGGGAACGGCGGACAAGAGTTTTACGTCATGGACATGTGCTAAAGGTCTCACCTGTCAGGCTGCCGCGGCGTCGAGCCGCATCGGCATGTGCTTCATCAAGACGCGTTAGCGCGTGATCCGGACCCGAAGGGCCGCGTTAGCGCAAAGTGTGTAGCGGTTTTCCGAAAAGATCACGCGCACGATAAAGCCAACAAGCGATTTGGATGACCCATGACGGACACGAGCGAAGCCGACAAGGAGCGCAATCGCGAGATTGCGCGCAATGAGGAAGTCAAGCAGGTCACCGGCAGCATCCGCGTCAGCACCTGGGCGGTCGCGGTGGTCGTCATCATCGGCGGAATCCTGTTCACGCTCGGCTGGCTGGCGCTGCGGTGATCTTGCTTACCTCGCCCCGCTTGCGGGGAGAGGTCGGATCGCTCTTGCGATCCGGGTGAGGGGGTACAGGTTCCTCGACGATCTCCCGTGTGGAGAGAGGCCCCTCACCCCAGCCCTCTCCCCGTAAGAACGGGGAGAGGGAGAAGAGAGAGTGCCCTACTTCGCGTAATTCGTCATCCGCTTGCCCGGCAGCAGCTCATAGGCCGGCTTCCAGCCGGGCAGCGCGGCCATGCGGCCGAGCCAGGCGTGGATGGCGGGATGGCTTGCGGCGAAATCGAAGCCATGCTCATCGCTCGGATAGTGCAGATAGGCCATCATTGAGATGTCGGCGACCGTCGGCTTCGCACCGATCGCGAAGGCGTTGTGCTGGAGATGACCGTCGAGGATGCCGAGGAAATCCTCGAGCCGCCGACGAAAATGCTTCAGCACCTGCGGATCGTTGTTTTGCGTGAAGGCGCGCATGAAGCGGTAGGTCGCTATGTAGCCGGTGAGCTTGTGGTTATCCCAGAACAGCCAGCGCAGCAGCTCGAATTTCTCTTCCTCCGTTTCGGCGCCGAAACGGCTATATTGCTCGGCAAGCTTGAGCAGCAGTGGGGCGGTCTGCGTCATCTTCACGCCGTCGATTTCGAGCACGGGAATCTCGCCCATCTCGTTCACGGCCTTGCGCCACTCCGCCGTGCGCGTGACGCCGCCACCGAAATCGGTCCACACCGGCTCAAACCTCTCGCCGCAAAGCGTCAGCATCAGCGCCAGCTTGTAGCTGTTGCCGGATTCCGGGAAGTAGTGCAGGCGGTAGCTGGGCATGGGACCTCGCGAGGCTTGTATTGTCGTGAGGTTATAGCGAGATCGTCCCGCATCGTCATTGCGAGCGCAGCGAAGCAATCCAGCAATGCATCCGCGGTGGGATTCTGGATTGCTTCGCTGCGCTCGCAATGACGGAGTGTGTAGCGCGGCCTGCCTCCCCATCGTCGTCCCGGACAAGCGCAGCGCTGATCCGGGACCCATAACCACAGGCCGTGGTTTGGCGAAAACTCGGAGTGACCAGTCGCACCTCACAACCACTCCCTGCGATTATGGGTCCCGGGCTCGCGCTTTGCGCGCCCCGGGACGACAGCGGTGTATGTGGCGCGCGCCCCGGGGGCCTTACCCCACCGCCCCCGATCCCCGCAGCTGCTTGATCGCCGCCTCGTCGTATCCCGCGCCACGCAAAATCTCGTCACTGTGCTCGCCGACGCCGGGCGGCTTGCGCGGCTGCACCTTCTGGGCACCGTCAACCCAGATCGGGCTCGAGATGGTGAGCATGGTGTCGTTCTCGAACGGCACCAGCACCTCGTTGTCGAGCATCTGCTTGTCGTTCGGGATGTCGTCCAAAATGCCGACGATGCCGAACACCAGGCCATTGCCGTCGAGGATCTTGCGCCATTCGGCGAGATCCCTGGTGGCGAAGGTCTCGTCAAAAATCTTGATCAGCTCGACCGAGCGGGCGTGACGGTCGGCCTTGGTGGCGAAACGCGGATCGTCAATCAGGTCCTCGCGTCCCAGGCATCTGGCCAGTATCGGAAACTGCTTCTCCTCGCTCAGCAGCGACAGGATCAACCAGCGGCCGTCCTTGCACTGGTAGTGGTTGGCCACGGCGTTCAGCGCACGTTCGCGCGGCCGCCGCTCGGCGAACTTGGAGCCGCACAATTTTGCCTGCGCCAGCGTGCCCGCCGCCCATACGCCGTTGGCCATCAGATTGGAGGCGACATGCGAGCCCTTGCCGGTTTTCTCGCGCTGATACAGCGCGGTGACGATCGCGCTGTACAAGGCCATGGCGCAGGGATGGTCGCCCATGCCGGCGACCGAGCGGGCCGGCGTGGTGTCGATGTCGGCGCGGACGAGGTCCATTAGGCCCGAGCGCGCCCAATAGGCATTGCTGTCGAAGCCGGGCTTGTTGGCCTCCTCGCCCTTTTCGCCATAGCCGGTGAAGGAAGCATAGATCAGCCGGTCATTGAGATGGGCGAGGTGATCATAGGTGATGCCGAGTTTGGCGCGCACTGGCGGCGGCATGTTGGTGATGAAGACGTCGGCCTCTTCCACCAGCTTGTAGAGCACGGCCTGCGCCTCGGGCTTTGCGAGGTCGAGCGCGATGCTCTTCTTGTTGCGGGCCTCCAGCAGCCAGGCGAAATTGTGCTCCCCGGTGGGATAGCCCGGAATGTTCGGCAGATTGCGATAGGGGTCGCCGGCGCCGGGCGGCTCGATCTTGATGACATCGGCGCCGAAATCCGACAGCACGGTTGCTGCGGCTGGCGCAGCGATGAAGCTCGCGCAGTCCAGAACCTTCAGCCCTGCAAAAATGCCTTTTTCCATCGCGGCGTTGCTCCTCGCTCTTGTCGTTTCCCGCGCGCTGGAATTGGCACGGGTCAGGTCTTGGCATTAGACCCATGTTTTGCCGGGATGCAACGGCGCCCGGCGCAGGGCTCGTTGCGGTGTTCGGCACGTTCATCCCCGTCACCCTGAGGCGCCGCTTCTTCAGCGGCCCTCGAAGGGCGACGGCCCGGCTGCATCCGGGCCGTTCATCGTTCGAGGCTCCCCGTGGCGCGCTTCGCGCCCCACGGCTCGCACCTCAGGATGACGGAGATAGAGTCGGCCTCACTCCTCCCCCGCAAGCAGGGCAGCATTGCCGCCGGCCGCCGCGGTGTTGATCGTGACCGTCTGCTCGGTCGCGAAGCGCGCGAGGTAGTGCGGGCCGCCGGCCTTGGGGCCGGTTCCGGACAGGCCGTTGCCGCCGAACGGCTGCACGCCGACGACCGCGCCGATCATGTTGCGGTTGACATAGATGTTGCCGACCTGAACGCGATCGATGATGGCCTCGATGGTATCGTCGATGCGGGAATGGACGCCGAGCGTGAGTCCGTAGCCGGTGCGCTCGACCGCTTGCAGCACGCGCTCGAGGGTCTCGGCGCGATAGCGCACGACGTGGAGGATCGGGCCGAACACCTCCTCAGTGAGCTGGCCGGCGTCCCTGAGCTCGAAGATGTGCGGCGCGACGAAGCAGCCCTCCGGTGCGCGGCCTGCAAAGTGCAGCCGGGCCTCGCTCTTCATCCGCGCGATATGCGCATCGAGGCGTTGCTTGGCGTCGAGATCGATCACCGGACCGACGTGGGTCGCGACATCCGCGGGATTTCCAATCCTGAGCTCGCGCGCGGCGCCCGCGATCATCTCGATCATGCGGTCGGCGACATCCTCCTGCGCGAACAGCAGCCGCAGCGCCGAGCAGCGCTGGCCGGCGGAGCGGAAGGCGGAGGTCACGACGTCGTCGGCGACCTGCTCGGGCAGTGCGGTGGCATCCGCGATCATGGCATTGATGCCGCCGGTCTCCGCGATCAGCGGCACGATCGGCCCGTCCTTGGCGGCGAGTGTCCGGTTGATGCTGCGGGCCACCTCGGTCGAACCGGTGAAGACGACACCGGCGATGTCTTGGTGTGCGGTCAGCACCGCGCCGATACGGCCGTCGCCGGTGACGAGATGCAGCGCGCTATTGGGGATGCCGGCTTCGTGCAGAAGGGCGACGGCCTCGCGCGCGATGCGCGGCGTCTGCTCGGCGGGCTTTGCAACCACGCTGTTGCCGGCCATCAGCGCTGCCGAGACCTGTCCCAGGAAGATCGCCAGCGGAAAATTCCACGGCGAGATCGCGACGAAGACGCCGCGGCCGCGCATGGCGAGCGCATTGCTCTCGCCGGTTGGGCCCGGCATGGCGGCGTCGCTCCCGAACAGCTTGCGGCCCTGCGCGGCATAGTAGCGGCAGAAATCGGCGGCCTCGCGCAATTCCGACAGCGCGTCGTCGAGCGTCTTGCCGCCCTCGATTTGCAGCAGCGCGATGAAACGGGCGCCACGGCTCTCCAGCAGATGCGCGGCCTGCTCCAGCGCCGCCGCGCGCGTGCCCGCAGGCGTCCGGCTCCAGGCGGCAAAGCCCGCGCGCGCAGCAGTCACCGCGGCGTTGGCCTGATCCGGAGCGGCATCAGCGATGGGCTTGAGGTCGGCGGCCTCGGCCCTGACGTCGGCCAGCAGCTGGTCGAGCGCGGCACGCGCGCCGAATTCGACACCGCGCGAATTGCGCCGCTCCGGCGCAAAGAGATCGCCGGGCAGCGGAATCCTGGAATGGGCCGCCTGTTGCGGCCGGACGATGGCATCCGCCGGGCGCTGCAGCAGCGCCGGCACCGGTACGCGGTAATCGGCCGCCTGCGCGACGAACGACGAATTCGCACCATTCTCCAGCAACCGCCGCACCAGATAGGCGAGCAGGTCGCGATGGCTGCCGACCGGCGCGTAGGTGCGGTAGGCGATGTCAGCATGGTCCTTGGCAAGCTGCTCGTAGAGCGCTTCGCCCATGCCGTGCAGGCGCTGGAATTCGAAGCCGCCGCTGCCCCCGGCTAGCTCGAGCAGGGTTGCGACTGTCAGCGCGTTGTGGGTCGCGAACTGCGGGAAGATGCGCGGCCGCAGGCTCAAAAGTTTCGAGGCACAGGCGACGAAGTTCAGATCCGTCATCGCCTTGCGCGTGAACACGGGGTAGCCGTCGAGCCCGCGCTCCTGCGCGCGCTTGATCTCGGTGTCCCAATAGGCGCCCTTGACCAGCCGCACCATCAGTTTGCGGTCATGCGCGCCGGCGAGTTCGTCGACATAGTCGATCACAGCGCTTGCGCGTTTCTGATAGACTTGGATCGCGAGCCCGAATCCATCCCAGCCGGCAAGTGAGGCATCAGCGAGCGTTGCCGCGATCACGTCGAGCGACAGTTCCAGCCGGTCGGCCTCCTCGGCATCGACCGTGAAATTGAGATCATGCGCCTTGGCGCGTTGCGCCAGATCGAGCAGTAGCGGCACCAGCTCGGCCATCACGCGGGCGCGGCTGATCGCCTCGAAGCGCGGATGCAGCGCCGAGAGTTTGACCGAGATGCCGGGCCGGTCGGGCAGGGGATGGGGGCCGGCCGCCTTGCCGATGGTCTCGATCGCGCTGGCATAGGCGTCGAAATAACGCTTGGCGTCTGCCGCCGTCCGCGCGCCTTCGCCGAGCATGTCGAAGGAGTAGCGCGGCTTCTGGCCGGACCGGGGCCGGCCCCGCTCCAGCGCCTGCTCGATGGTCTCGCCCAGCACGAAATGATTGCCCATCAGCCGCATCGCCTGCCGCGTGGCGGTGCGCACGGCCGGTGCGCCGAGCCGCTTCACTAGCCGGCCAATGGTGCCGTCGGGCGTCTCGCCGGGCTGGATCACCCGCGCCGAGAGGCCCAATGCCCAGGCTGAGGCGTTGACCAGGAAGGCCGTGGATTTTGTCTCGTGATGGATGAAGTCGCCTTCGCCGAGCTTGTCCTCGATGAACTGGTCGGCGGTGAGGGCATCGGGCACGCGCAGCAGCGCTTCCGCCAGCACCATCAGAGCGAGGCCCTCCTTGGTCGAGAGCGCGAACTCCCGCAGCATGTCCTCGACCCCGCCCAGCCGGTCGTCGCGTTTGCGGATCGCCTCGATCAGCCGCGTCGCAGTGCGGTCGATCCGCGCCTCCTGCGGCGGGCTGAGATGCGACGCCGGCAAGAGGTGCGCGGCGATCGCGGCATCATCGGGCGCGTAGGGTGCAGTGAAGGGCGGCGGGATGTTCGGCATGACGTGTCCTGTGGCTGAAATCAGGATAGTGCCGGGGCAACCGTAGTTCGATAGACAATCTAGCAATTTTGCCTTAGAAAATGAAGGCAAATAGAATTGTGGCAATGGAAATTATGGAATTAGATCGAATTGACCGGAAAATCCTCTCGATACTGCAGGAGGATGGGCGCATCGCCAATGTCGAGCTCGCCGAGCGCATCGGGTTGTCGCCGACGTCGATCGGCGAGCGGCTGAAGCGCCTGCAGCGCGAGGGCTTTGTCGAAGGCTACGGTGCGCGGCTCAACCCGCACCGGCTCGGTCTCGGTCTATTGGTGTTCGTCGAGGTGCTGCTCGACAAGACTACGCCCGACAATTTCGAGCGTTTTGCCCGCGCCGTGAAACTCGCGCCCGAGGTGCTGGAGTGTCACATGGTTGCCGGCGGCTTCGACTATCTTGTGAAGGCGCGTCTGGCAGACATGACCGCCTATCGACGCTTCCTCGGCGAGACCCTGCTGTCGATGCCGGGCGTGCGCGAGACGCGAACCTATGCGGTGATGGAGGAGATCAAGCGCGACGCACCGTTGCCGGTGGGTTGACGAAGTGCCGTCGCGATTGTCATTGCTGTGGCGTTGAACAAGCGGTCTTTCGAAAAAAAATAGCTATCCTTGTGCAATCGCAACGCCTGTCGTCGAATGCACTGGCCGTGTTCTAAAATTTTTTTGGCCCCGCTCCCGGACAAATCCGGGAGGCAGCTGAAGGCTGGCGGGCTTATACTTTGAGGTTCTCTGCGGAGGTTTTGCCCCGGTTTGCGATCTCTTCGTATTCCACCGTCTGTCCCTCGTTGAGGGTCGACAGACCGGCTTTCTGCACTGCTGAGATATGCACGAACACATCCTTGCCGCCCGACGCAGGCTGGATAAATCCATAACCCTTCGTCGGGTTGAACCACTTGACCGTACCTTTAGCCATCACGACTTCTCCGCGGGTCTTCCTCCGAGATCTCGAACCGCCAGTCCCCGCCAACCGGCCGGTTCGGTCCTAACAAGATACGCGGAATGTGGAAGGCTTGGTAGCTCAAACCATATCGGCATTTCGCCGAATCCGCTCAACTTGGCAGCGATTTTGCCGTTTTTGCCCGTTTCGCGGTCAATTGAACGGCACGCCGCGCGCCCTCCGTCAATAAGTCGCGGCCAGATAATCGACGATCTTGCCGACATCGGCATCGTCGATCGGTGCGCCATAGACCTTGATCATCTTGGTCACCTCGGCCTGCCAGAAGGCCTTCTTGTCCTTCATCGGCGGCTGCGTGGCCACGTAGTCCGATGAGTGGCAGGCGCTGCAATTGCCCTGCACGACCTCGAGATTGGGCCCGGGCTTGAACACCGCGACCTCATCCGGGGTCTTGTAATTGACCGGCGCGGCAGGTGCCGAACCGGCCGCGGCGGCAAGGGCGAGGGTCATGGCGAGGAGAACGGTGCGCTGCATGATCATTCTCCTTCAGGCCACGGTCACGCGGACGGTTTCGACGACGTTGCGCAGATAACCCGCCGGGTTCCAGCGCGGCGTATCGGGTTGGGTCTCGCCGCCATTGCCGGTGGCGCGGACCTTGAGCTCGTGGCTGCCTGCCGCGAGCTTCACCGGCAGCTTCCATTCGCGGAACGAATATTTGCCAAAATCCTTGCCGAGCTTGGCGCTGGTCCAGGTCTTGCCGCCGTCGGTGGAGACCTGGACCTCCTTGATGCCTTTGCCGCCGTCGAAGGCGATGCCGCGCAGGGTCACAGCTCCCGCCTTCAGCTTGGCGCCGTCGGGGATGCTGGTGATGAAGGAGCGGATGGTGAAACGGTTGATCGGGATGGTCGCCTTCGGCGCGGTGCCCGGCTCGATCGCATTGTTGGGCGTATCGGGAATGCGATAGGCCGACTTCATCCAGAAGCCGTCATAGACGCTGTCGATGACGTTGATCTCGTTGAGGTGCTTGACCCAGTAGGTGCCGTAATAGCCGGGCACGATCAGGCGCAACGGGAAGCCGTTGAGGAACGGCAGGTCCTCGCCATTCATGCCATAGGCCAGCATCACCTCGCCGTCGGTGGCGTGATCGATGTCGAGCGCCTTGACGAAATCAGGCGTCTTGTCGCTGGCCGGGCCGTCCATGCCGTTGAAGGTGACCTGCTTGGCGCCGGCCTGCACGCCCGCCATCGCCAGCACCGCCTTCAGCGGCACGCCGCGCCAGCGCGCATTGCCCATGGCGCCATTGGCGAGCTGGCCGCCGGCGACGCGCGGCTCGAAGAAGCCGCGGCTGTTGCCGGAGCATTGGTTGACGGCGACGATCTCGGTCGCCTTCATCTTCCTGATGTCCTTCAGCGACAGCTTGAGCGGCTTGTCGACCTTGCCCTTGACCTCGAGCGTGAACTTGTCGGGGTCGAGATTGTAGGGCAGGTCGGAGAGGTGATAGCGCACGAAGAACGCATTGTTCGGCGTGATCGGGCCGTCGTTGAACACCGTGAACGGCGTCTCGAGCTGCGGCGGCCGGCTGGTCAGTCCAATCATCGGCCGCTTCTGCGGATATTTCACCAGCGGCCGTTCGCCATTGGCGAAGGGCAGGGTGACGGTGTCGAGCGCCAGCGCTTTGGTTGAGTTCAGTGTGGCCGCGATAGCGGCAAGACCCGCTCCTTTGAGCAGGTCGCGTCGATCGAACATTCTGGTCTCCTCCCGGAGCTTTTCGTTGGACCAGCGGTCATCACCGCGGTCCCGCGCTCATCTGTCGCACCGATTTGGATGAAGTCAATTCGTGCTTTCGCAGCAAGCCCATGCCGTTGCGTTGCAACAGGCCGGTGTTGCGTTTGCAACGCGATTGAGCCGGGCTGTAGCGACGACGACGGTGCACCTCTCCCGCTTGCGGGAGAGGTCGCGCCCCGGGCGATGCGAAGCATCGTCCCGCGCGCGGGTGAGGGTTCTCTCCTCTAGGGGACATTCCCACTGCGAGAGACCTTCTCCCCAACCCTCTCCCGCAGGCGGGAGAGGGAGCGCACCTCCCGTGTAGCTAGCCTTACGCCGCAACGCGCTCGCTTCGATCGACCAGCGCGGTCAGCTCCCTCGCATCCGCGACCACACGCACCGCCAGCGGCTCGTCGCGGCCGCGGATCGCGACCTCCTGCTGGGGGAGCGTGTCATCGACAAGGCCGGCGGTGCCGCGGACTTCTTCCGAGACGATCGCCTCACAGGCCAGCGTCTTGGTCATGTCCTGGAGCCGGGCGGCGACGTTGACGGCATCGCCGAGCGCGGTGAAGACGATGTGATCGCGATAGCCGATGTCGCCGATGATGACCTCGCCGCCGTGAATGCCGATGCCGAAGCGGATCGGCTGGCGCAGATCGTGGCTCAGGAGCTCGTTGAGCTCGTCGATATGCGTGGCGATGCCGCTGGCGGCCTTCAGCGCCTGCCGGCACGCGGTCTGCGGATCGGCCGACAATCCGAACAGCGCCAGCATGCCGTCACCGACAAACTGGTTCGGCTGGCCGCCGTTCTCGATCACGGCCTGCGACACCGCGCCGAGGAAGCGGTTGACGATGAACACTGTGTCGAACGGCAGCCGCTTCTCGGCGAGCTGCGTCGAGCCGCGCATGTCCACGAACAGGCTGACGAGATAGCGCTCCTGGCCGATCCGAGTCGGCGACGAAGCGTGGGCGTTCGCGGAGAGTGTGTGCGGTGTGAAAAGCTGGAAGAAGGAGAGGTCGGACGTCGGCCGCAGCTGGCAGGCCAGCCGGATCGAGGGATCGGCGGTGCCGACGCGGGTGAGCACGAAGGCCTCGCGCTGAGACGGTGTCGGCAGGGCGTCATGGTCGCCGATGATGCGGATGCGGCAGGTCGAGCAGCGGGCGCGGCCGCCGCAGACGCTGGCATGCGGCACATTGTGGCGCAGGCTTGCTTCCAGAACCGAAAGGCCCTTGGGGACCCGCACCGTCTTGCCGTTGCCGTAGGACAACGCGATCATGCCGCCGCGCCGTTCGCGCAAGGCCCGTGCACCGCGCGCCACCAGCACTAGGGCGAGCAATCCGAAATAGCCGATGGTGAGGCCGCCGGCGATGCGGTCGAGCATATTGCCTTCCGCGACGCTGCCGACCTGGCGGCGGGTGAGATTGTGCGTACGCCATTCTCCATCGTCGCTCTCGACGGCGACGCTGCGGCCGCCCTGGTAGATGCCGAGCATCGCCAGCGTCGGGATCAGCACGGCGGCGGCGAGCAGATAGGGCGCCGCCCGCGTGAAGAACGGCTTGAGGCGAAGCCAGAAGAAGATGCCGATGCAGCCGTGCACCCAGGCAATGAGAAGCAGGATCGTCATCTGCCAGAGCCGCCCGGCGACGCCACGAAGAACAGATAGAGTTCCTGCGGATAGAGTTTTTGGTGTCCGTACAGCGTCTGGCCGAGCCGCACCCCGATCACGTGCGCCATGACGAGGGCGGGGATGCTCAACCCCAGCACGAGCTGGAGCGGCTCGATGGTTCGCCAGCGGAACTGCCGGCGCTGATACAGCGCGTAGATGCCGAGCCCCATATGGGTGAGCGCAGCCGTGTAGAACACGATCGCAACCGGGAGGAACTGCCAGAACAGCGTGTGGTAGTAGACCCCGATCTCCATGGCATCGACCGAGATGTTGCCGAGCGCATGGTTGAGGAAATGGCTGACCACGTAGGCGAACAGGATGATTCCGCAGACCAGCCGCACCTGCCGCACGCCTGTGGCGCGGACGAGTTCGGGCATGTGTACGGGAGCGGTGGCCATGATTCGATTGTATCAGTTCATGAAGGAGAACAGCCAGCGTAGCGTTTAATTCCCGGGCTGGACAGGTTGCCCGATCACATGCGCGGCAAGGTGACGAAATCGTAGGGAATCGTAGGGTGGGCAAAGGCGCGCGCTTGCGCGCCGTGCCCACCATCCGCCCGCATCCTCTCCGCTGTCGTCCCGGACAAGCGCGCTCCAAGCGCGCGCCGATCCGGGACCCATAGCCCCAGGGAGTGGTTTGGCGAAGACTCGTGGTTACCAGCTCGTGCCAAACTCCTCCCTGGGGCTATGGGTCCCGGGTCTGCGCTTACGCTTGCCCGGGACGACACCGCTTATGTGGCGCCGCATTGACTCCCCCTCCGAGGTTGGCGAAAAGCGCGGCGTGACGACAGCCCCCGACAGCACCGTGCTCCCCCGCGGCCTCGCCCGCCGCCCGCTCGTGATGGCCGCAGCGATCATCGCCGCAATGACCGTGCTGCGCATCGTCTACGCCTCCGCGATCGAGCTGCGCACCGACGAGGCCTATTACTGGACCTGGTCGAAGGAAACGGCGCTCAGCTTCCTCGATCATCCCCCCGGCATCGCCTGGCTGATCCGCTTCGGCACCGCGATCTTCGGCGACACCGCGCTCGGCGTCCGCTTTGGCGGCATTGTCGCGATGCTGGTGACGCAGCTTCTGCTCGCCGACATCGTTCGCCGCCTCACCCATGATGCGCGCGCCGTCATGTTCGCAGTCCTGATGCCGGAGGCCGCGCTCTATTACGGCCTGCTGATGGCCAAGGTCGCGCCCGATGTCGCCATGATCCCCTTCGCGGTGGCGATGATGTGGTCGTTGGTGCGGCTTGCGCAGGGCGGCAACAGTCGCTGGTGGCTCGCGGCCGGCCTGTTCGCAGGCCTCTCGATGCTGTCGAAATTCACCGCGATCATGTTCGCGCCGGCGGTTGCCGCCTTTCTGCTGGTGCCGGATTGGCGCTGGCGTTGGCTGCGGAGCCCTTACCCCTATCTCGCCGTGCTGGTCGCGATCGCCGTGTTCTCGCCGGTGCTGATCTGGAACGCCGGGCACGATTGGGCCTCGTTTCGCTTCCAGGGCGTGCGCGCGACCGCCAGTTACGGCGTCTCGCTGCGCACGATCGGCGATTACATCGGCCTGCAATTCGGCCTCGTCGGCTTCGTCATGCTGCCGGTGGTGTTGACCGGGCTGGTGCTGACGGCGTGGCGCGGCTATCGCACGCGCGAGCCGGTCGCGATTTTGCTCTCGACCGCGGTACTGGTGCCGTTTCTCTACTTCTTCTTCAAGTCGCTGACGCTTCGTGTCGGCGACACCTGGCCGATGTTCATGTGGCCGGTCGGATTCGCGGCCGCGGCTGTGAACCTCGCGGCGATGACGAAGGAGGGCTGGTCGGCCCGTATGCTCAAATCGTCACTGTTCTGGGCCAACACGGCGGTGGTCTCCGGCATCACCTTCGTCGTTATCGTGTTCCTCTACTACGTCGCCGCGCCCTGGAACTTCCTCGGCAAGATCGATCCGATCGGCGCGGAAGCCGGCTACGAGCAGGTCGCCGCGCGCGCGCAGGCCGCACTCGACGAAACCGGCGCGACTTGGATCGCCACCACGGACTATCGCACCTACGCCATGATGCGCTGGTTGTTCAGGGGCCGCGTGCCCGTCGTCGAGATCAACGAGCGCGGCCGCTTCCAGGATTTCCGCGATCCCGGCATCGACCGGATCAAGGGCCACGCCGGCATCTATGTCGGCCGCGAGCCAGACAACCGTTCATCGCTATGGGAGAACATCCCGGCGAAGCGCGAGCAGCTCGGCCAAGTCGAACGCCGCTGGCGCGGCCGTGTGATGGACACCTATGTGCTCGAAAAGCTGACCGACTGGACCCCGGAGCTGTCGCCGCCGAAGGATTCGCCGCTGTTCCAGTGGCGCGTGCTGGCGGGGGAGTTTGACGCGCGACTTGCGCGCCTTCTCTCACCCTCCCCTGGAGGGGGAGGGTCGATCGCGCGCAGCGCGAGCGGGGTGGGGTGATCTCTCCACGCGGGCACTATCGTAGGGTGGGCAAAAGCGAAGCGTGCCCACCGCTTCCGTTGCAGTGTTGGATCGATGGTGGGCACGGCGCAAATGCGCCTTTGCCCACCCTACGATTCCGGCCCCGCGGAGAGAAACCTCACCCGCATCGCCGCTACTCCTCGTCGTCCTTCTTTCGCAGCAGATCCGTCGCGAGGTCCGACAGCTTCGGCGGCGGCAACGCGGCGAACGGCAGCGGCCTTGTCACGTCGATCGCGGCCAGCCCCAGCCGCGCCGTCAACAATCCATTGAGCACGCCTTCGCCCAGCCGCTGCGACAGCTTTGCCGCGATGCCATGGCCGAGCATCTGCTGCACCAGGCTGTCGCTTGCCGCCATGCCGCCGGTGATGGCGAGATGGGCGATGACGTGGCGAAGCAGGCGGATCATGCCGAGCGCGCCGGGGCGACCGCCGTAGAGATAGGCGAGCTGGCGGATCAGGCGCAGCGCGGCGACGAACACGAACAGCACGTCGATCGCTGCGCGCGGCGACACCGCCGTGACGATCGAGACCTTTTGCGCGGCCGACGACACCAGCCGCCGCGCCTCGGCATCCAGCGGCGCCATCAATTCGCGCTCGGCGAGCCGGATCATGTCGGCGCCGTCGATGATCTCGCCGGCATGGCTCTCCAGCGTGGCGCGGGCGCGAGCGAGCTGTGGGTTCTGGTGCGCGATCTTCAAGAGGTCCTGCACGATGTCGCGGCTCTCCTTGCGATCGTCACTGGCGAGGACGGCGGCCGCGCGCTGATGCAGTTTTTCGATCGTCGCGAGGCGCGCAAGGCCGAACGCTTCCCGTCCGATCACCACCGCGAGTGCAAGCGCGGTGACGAATGCAAAGGCAAGGCCGACGAAGCCGAGCGTTTCGCTGCGCGCAAACAAATCCTCGATCAAATGCACCACACCGAGCCCGACGCCGAGCAGCGTCAGCCCGGCGAGGCCGGACCAGAACAGGGTGCCCCAGGGAAAACCGCGCCGCGCCGGAAGCGCGGTCTGAACCGGTACCGGCAGCGTCGCCGGATCGGGCTCCGGCGTGATCTGGATGGTGGCGCGACTGAGCCGGCTGGTCTCGTCGGCTTCGGTGACGACGACTCCGGGATCGTCCAGCCGGAATGTCGCCGGCCGCCGCGGCTGGGATCGCTCGGTCATGACAGCTTGTCTCCGATCAGGAACTGCAAGGCACGGTCGAGGCGGATATGTGGCAGCGCAGGCTCACTGTCGCCCTCGTGCTCGCGCTTTGGCGGCCGGAAGCGCAGGAAGCGGAAATCGCTTGTCTCTGCGGCCTGCGTCGAGAGGCCACGGAATGCGCCCGTGCCGTTGAACAGTGGCTCAGGATCCAGCGGCAGATCGCCCGGAAAGGTCGCAACCTCGGTGTTGCCGTCGAAGAACTCGCCGCCGGCGCTTTCGCCCGCGGCCGGCGTTCCCAGGATCGACGGTAATTTGTCGCGCCCATGCGCAACCTGCGCCTCGCGCGTGGCGCGCACGGCGGCGAGCGCGACCACGTCGATCTGCGCGCCGGTATTTTCCGCGCGGGCAACCGCGCGGGTGACCGCGCGGCGCAGCACAGCCTCGAGCCGGTCGTGGCTGGAATGATGCAGATGGTCCGCCTTGGTCGCCGCGAACAGGATGCGGTCGATGCGCGGCCGGAACAGGCTGGAGAGAATCGTGCTGCGGCCGATGTTGAAGCAATCGAGAATGCCGGCAAGCGCCGCTTCGAGATCGTGCAGTGCCTCGGGTCCGGAGTTGAATGCGGCGAGCGCATCGGCGAGCACGATCTGGCGGTCGAGCCGGGCGAAATGATCGCGAAAGAACGGGCGCACCACCTTGTCCTTGTAGGCCTCATAGCGGCGCACCATCATCGCCCACAGCGATCCCTCCGGCGCCTGACCGCCCACGGGCACATCGAGCGGTGCAAAGGTCAGCGCCGGCGTATCGGCGAGATTGCCGGGCATCAGGAAGCGGCCGGGCGGCAACAGGCTCATCGCGAAGCGCTCGTCGCGGCAGGCGCGCAAATAGTTGGTGAAGAGCTTTGCGGCCGTCAGCGTCGCCTGCTCGTCCTCACGTGCCTGGGGCTTGAGCATTGCCAGATGCGCGTGCCATTCCGCCGCCAGATGCGCGCGGGGCGCCTCGCGCGACAGCGCAAGGCTATCCGCCGACCATTGCTCATAAGTCTTTTGCAGCAGCGGCAGGTCCAGCAGCCATTCGCCGGGATAGTCGACGATGTCGAGCGTCAGCGTGCGGTCGGCGCCGTTGTGGCGCTGATAGTCGATCACGAGCCTGAGCTCGCTGATGTCGACGGTCGAGCTCGGCCAGCGCCGTTCCTCGATCAGCGCACGCAGATGGTTCTCATAGGCAAAGCGCGGCACGGCATCGTCCGGCTGCGGCGCCAGATGCGCCCGCGCGATCCGGCCCGAGGCATAGGCCTCGAACACCGGAAAGCGGCCGCCGCGGGTGAGGCCGTGGATCAGCGCGGTGATGAATACCGTCTTACCGGCCCGCGACAGACCGGTGACCCCGAGCCGCACCGTCGGATTGAAGAAATGCTCGCCATAGTCGATCAGCGCACGGGCCGACAGCCGCGCTTCCTCGACCATATCCTGGAAACTGAATGCCATATGAACGCGGGGGACCTCGGGCGGGGATAGGCAGAATGGATTAGTCACAAAAGTGGCAACTGCCTGAGGAAAATCAAGCTTCATACTTCCACCGCCTTTGTCGGCAAATCAGCCGTTTGAACGACGCGCCGGTCCCAAGAGACCCATAGAAGAGAGCATTGCCTCACCTTGCGGAATGCCATGACCGTCTTCCAACTGAAACAGTTCGCATCCAACTCCGTCCACGCCGCGGCCGACGTGATCGGCTGGAACTACGATCGCGCCGAGCTGATCGCCGATGGCATCGTCCATGCGATCGGCGTCCTCTCCGGCATCATCGCCGCGACGGTGCTGGTTGTGCTGACGGCGATCTATGCCGACGCCACCGACATCGTCGGCGTCTCGGTCTACGTCGCCGGCCTGCTCTCGATGCTGGTGCTGTCGGCGACCTATAATCTCTGGCCGGTGTCGCCGGCCAAATGGCTGCTGCGGCGGTTCGACCATTCGGCGATCTATCTGCTAATCGCGGCGACCTACACGCCGTTCATCCTGGAAGTGAAGGACAGCGTGTTCGCCCTGGTGTTGCTTGCCGGCGTCTGGTGCGTGGCGATATCAGGCATCGTGCTGAAGCTTCTCTATCCGGGCCGGTTCGATCGCGTCTCGGTCGGCATCTACCTCGCAATGGGCTGGAGCGGCGTGATGCTCTATGGCCCGGTGGTCAGGGCGTTGCCTGCGCTGGTGCTCGGCTTCATCCTGGCCGGCGGCCTGCTCTACAGCTTCGGCGTGATCTTCCATGCCTGGCGGCGGCTGCGCTTCCAGAATGCGATCTGGCACGGCTTTGTCTTGGCCGGTGCGGCGTGCCATTATACCGCGGTGCTCGACCTTGTGTTGAGCTGAGCGAGCCGCGACGCGGTATAAGAGACGCGATCCAAAGCGGTCCAAGACAAGAGGAGACGTCGCATGCAGGTGACCGGCAAGGTCGTGGTCGTCACGGGCGGCGCAAACGGCATCGGCAAGGCGCTGTGCGAAGCCTTTCACAAAGCGGGCGCGGCCAAAGTCGTCGTCGCGGACATGGACGCCGCCAACGCGAGGGCGGTCGCGGCCAAGGTGGATGGCGCCGCCTTCAAATGCGACGTCGCGCAGGAGAAAGACGTTTCGCACGTCATCGAGGAGACCGAGCGGCAGTTCGGCCCGATCGAGCTGTTCTGCTCGAACGCCGGCATCGGCGGCGGCTTCGATCCGATGTCGGTCAATGCCGGCGGCGCCTCGGACGAGCCGTGGCAGCGCAGCTGGGCGATCCACGTCATGGCCCATGTCTATGCGGCGCGGCATCTGGTGCCGCGCATGAAGGCGCGTGGCGGCGGCTATTTCCTCAACACGATCTCGGCGGCGGGCCTGTTGTCGCAGGTCGGCAGCCCGGCTTATTCGACGACCAAGCATGCCGCGGTCGGCTTTGCCGAAAATCTCGCCATCTCGCACAAGGCTGACAACATCAAGGTCTCGATCCTCTGCCCGCAAGGCGTCGACACCAATATGCTGCGCTCGATCCCGAAGGGCCCGCAGTCCGGCGATGGCGACCTCACGCCCGAGCAGGTGGCAAAGGACGTGCTCGCCGGCCTCGAGCAGGAGACGTTCCTGATCCTGCCGCACCCGCAGGTGCTCGGCTATATGCGCAAGAAGACCGAGAACTACGACCGCTGGATCGGCGGCATGGCCAAGATCCAGGCCAAGATGCGGGAGGAATTCGGGAAGTGACCGTTAGGTCGGTGCGCTAGAGGCGTGCTTGCGCCAAACATTCCGCCGTCGTCCCGGCGAAAGCCGGGACCCATAACCCCAGGAAGAAGTTTGGCGAAGACTGTTAGTTGTTCGGTACTGACACCTGCGCTTGACCGATAGATCACGCGGTGGGTCCCGGCCTTCGCCGGGACGACGCTGGTGACTACGCCGCCACCTCATCCCCCACCCGGCTCTGCCTTAGCGCCCGCGCATAGAGCATCATCCCTTCGCGCACCGTGCGCCGCTCGGCTTCCGTCAACGCGGCCAGCGCGCCGCTCACCTGCTGCCGGCCGAACGCGTGCAGCGCCTCCAGCGTGCGCCGGCCCTTCGCCGTCAGCGACAAGAGCTTGCTGCGCGCATCATTCTCATCCGGCGTCTCTCTGAGCTCGCCGCAATCGATCAGCTTGCGGACCAGGCGGCTGACGCTGGATTTTTCCAGCCGCAGGAAATCGCCGAGCTCTCCCGAGGTCATTGGTCCGCGGATGCCGATCTCGAGGATGGTATGGACCGCCGACGGCGGATAGTCCGATGCCGCCACCGTCGCGTCCATGAAGCCGAGCTCGCGCACCATCAGGCGCGAGGCGGCGCGAATGTCGTCGATCAGCGCAAGCTCGGCCATGGCTTGACTCCCGGCATATAGTTGTACCATACAACTATATGCGTGCAGCGGCGCGCGCAAGCGTTTTGGAGTGAGTCATGAGCGGAACTTTGCCGGCTGGTCAGCGGATGAGGGGCAAGGTCTGCCTCGTCACGGGCGGCGGCAGCGGCATCGGCCGCGCCACCGCCCTGCGGATGGCGTCCGATGGCGCGGAGGCGGTCATCGTGGCGGGACGGCGCGAAGCCGAGATCGCCGCCACCGCCGCCGCGTGCCGCAATGGAGGCGCGGATGCGATCGCGCTCAAGACGGACATCACGCGCGAAGACGACGTCCAGCGTCTGGTCCGTACGGCGATTGAACGTTGCGGCCGGCTCGACGTCGCCTTCAACAATGCTGGCTTCCAGGAACGCCGCGCGCCGCTGGAGGAGCAGGGCACTGACATCTACGACAGCGTGTTCGACACCAATGTCCGCGCGCTGTTCCTGTGCCTGCGCCATCAACTGCCGGCGATGCTCGCGCAGGGACGCGGCAACATCGTCGTCAACGCCTCCGTCAGCGGCGTGCGCAATCCCAATCCCGGCTTCTCGCTCTATTCGGCCTCCAAGGCCGCCGCGATCTCGCTGACGCGCTCGGCGGCGATGGAGAACGCCCCGCGCGGCATCCGCATCAACGCGATCGCGCCGGGCCGCGTCGTCACCGACATGATGCTGCGCGCCGGCGTCGGCGATGTCGCAACCGTGAGTGCCGGGCTGCCGCTGCGGCGGATGGGGAGCCCGGAGGAGGTGGCAGAGGCGGTGGTGTGGCTGTCGTCCGACGCGTCATCCTATGTGGTCGGGCATGTGCTGGCGGCGGACGGGGGATTTTTGGCGTCGTGATGTGTTGGTCCGGTCGCGCTCAGCAACCGGTGTCGTCCTGGCGAAGGCCGGGACCCATACCCACAAGATGGGGTTTGGCGAAGACTCGGAGTGGGCAGGTTCGCGTCACAACGACTGCTTGGGAGTATGGGTCCCGGCCTTCGCCGGGACGACATTGAGGAGATAACGAGCCCCCCTAATGCTTCTGCCCGTACAGCACCGGCACCGCCGAATCCACGACGATCTCCACAAGGCTTGTGCCCGCGAACGACATCCCGCGCTTGAGCGCCTCGCTGAGCTCTGCCGCCCTCGCCACCCGCACCGCATGGCAGCCCATGCCTTCGGCGAGCCGCACGAAATCGATCCCCGGCAGCTCCAGCCCGGGCACGTTCCTCACCTGCATCACTTGGCTGAACGAACGCATCGCGCCGTAGCCGGAATTGTTGATGACGACGATTGTGAGTGGCAGCTTGCGCTGCGCGGCGGTCCACAGTGCCTGGATCGAATACATCGCCGAGCCGTCGCCGATCAAACAGACCGTGCGCTGCCTCGGCTTGCCGAGCGCGATGCCGACGGCGGCGGGCAGGGAGTAGCCGAGGCCGCCGCTCGCCATGGTGTAAAAACTGTCCTGGCCGCGCATCGGTAGGAACTTTTGCATCGCCGGTCGGTGCGAGGGCACTTCCTCGACCAGCGAGGCACCCTCCGGCATCGCCTGCGACAGCGAGTGCAGCAGGAATTCGACCGGCAGCGGATCGGCCGCTTGCGGTGCCGGCGGCAGCGTGCGGCCTTTTGGTGCCGCGCGTTTGCTCTCCGGCAGCAGGTCGAGCAGCAGGCTCAGCGCCGGCTTCATCGTCGCGATGATGCTGGTACCGACCGGGGTCACGGCCGCCGCATCCGGATCGTCGGTGATCTGGAAGATCGTCGCGCCGCCATCGAAGATCGCGGCATGGCCTTCGACGTGGAAGGTGAATACCGGCGCGCCGATGACGACGACGAGGTCGTGCTCGCGCAGTGCATCGGACAGCTGCGCAGGCGAGGCGTGCAGGAAGCCCGCGAACTGCGGATGGCGTTCGGGGAACGAGCAGCGCGCCGAGAACGGGCTGACCCAGACGCTGGCCTTTGCTTTCTCGGCGACACGCACCATCAGTTCCACCGCGCCGGCACGGTCGACGCCAGGGCCGACGACGAGGGCAGGCTGCTTGCTCGACGCCAGCGCCTTCACCAGCGCCTGCATCGCGTCAGGCTCGGGGCCGATCTCGCGGCTGACCTTGCGCGCCTCGATGGGTGCTGCCGCATGCGCCCAATCGTCGATCGGGATCGACACGAAGGTCGGCCCGCACGGCGGCTGCATTGCGGTGTAATAGGCGCGCGCGATCGCGGCCGGCACGTCCTCGGGCCGCGCCGGCTCGACGCTGTATTTGACGTAAGGCCGCGGAAATTCCGAGGCGCGCTCGGCATAGAGGAACGCCTGCAGCGGCAGGATCGAGCGGGCCTGCTGGCCCGCGGTGATCACGAGCGGCGTCTGGTTGCGGTGTGCGGTGTAGATGTTGCCGAGCGCGTTGCCGACGCCCGCCGCCGAATGCAGGTTGACGAAGGCGGCATTGCGCGTCGCCTGTGCGTAGCCGTCGGCCATGCCGACGGCGGAGGCTTCCTGCAGCGCCAGCACGTAGTCGATGTCATCGGGCCAGTCGCTGAGGAACGGCAGCTCGGTCGAACCAGGATTGCCGAACACCCTGTCGATGCCGAAGGCGCGCAGCAGGTCGAGCGTCGCCTGCTTCAGGGTGACGGATTTGCTGCCGGACTTGCCGTTCTTGGACATTGGTTTCCGTCCCTTGTTGTTTGTCGACGTTATCGGCCCCACCTGTCATTGCGAGGAGCCCTTGCGACGAAGCAATCCAGACTGTATCCGCGGAAAGATTCTGGATTGCTTCGCTACGCTCGCAATGACGAGGAGAGGGCTCACCACACCGCCGTGCCCTTCATCGTCGGCTGTCCCTCCGCGTTCGCGGTCCACAGCTCCATGCTCTCGCCGTCGTCATTGGCGTTGATGGAGAACTCCGTGCCTTCGAACAGCGGCTGGAGCCCGCGATAGGTGAACTTCTTCGGCGCCTTGCCGCTGCGAAGCTTGGCCGCCATCTCGATGATGAGCGCGGCCTGCAGCGGCCCGTGGAAGATCAGCCCCGGATAACCCTCGACCTTGGTCACGTAGTCGCGGTCGTAATGGATGCGGTGGCCGTTGAAGGTCAGCGCGGAGTAGCGGAACAGCAGCACGGGATCGGACACATGGATCTCGCGGTGCTGCGCTTTCGGCGGCGGAGGCGGAGGCGGGGCCTTCGCGGGAGCCGCCTGCGTGTTCGTCATCTCGCGATAGACGATATCCTGCCGCTCGCGGATCGCAACGCCGCGCGGCGAGGAGATGCTGTGCTCGACCGAGACGAAGCACAGCGTACCGGTCGAACCCGATTTCACCTGCACATCAGCGATGCGCGAGGTCCGGGTCGATTCATCGCCGACGCGCAAGGGCTGCAGGAACTCGATCTCGCCGCCGGCCCACATCCGGCGCGGCAGCGGCACCGGCGGCAGGAAGCCGCCGCGAGCCGGATGGCCGTCGGGCCCCAGCATCGACATCGGAAACACCGGCTGCGCCAGGCACCAGTGCACCGTGAACGGCGCCGCATCGCCGACCTTGGGCTCGCCGACGTCCTGGAACAGCGTTGCGCGCAGGCCCTTCACCAGTTGCGCAGTGACGATGTCGGTGGCTTCCGTGCTGCGACCGATCCATTGCCTGAGATGATCGATGTCGAGCTTTTCGGTCATGACGCCTCGCTCTTACTTTTTGGACTTTGGCTTTTCGCCGATCGCGGGCACAGCGCCGTAGGCGCGCGTCTCGCCGACGATGATCGGCGCCGGCGCGGGATAGCTGACGCGGCCGTTCGGCGTGTCCACCTCGATGCGGCGCAGATGCGGATGGTTGGTGAGGTCGGCCATGGTGTTGACCTCCGCGAAGGCGATGTCGGCGTCGGACAGCCGCTTCAGCAGCTCATCGCGCGTCATCTTGCCGAAGGCATCCGCCACCGTCTTGTCGGTGAAATCGCGGTTGCGCACGCGCTCGACCATGTTGGCGACGCGGGGATCGGCCGGCAGGTCCGGCTGGTCCAGAACCTTCACGCACAGCGTCTTCCACTCGCGCTCGCTCTGGATCGAGATCAGGATGTCCTTGCCATCCTTCGAGGTGAACACGCCGTAAGGCGCGATCGATGGATGGCGCAGGCCCATGCGCTTGGGCGGATTGCCGGCTTCGGAATTCAGCAGCGGCACGGTGCACCAGTCCGCCATCACGTCGAACATGGAGATACGGATGTCGGCACCCACGCCCGTGCGTCCCCGCGCGATCAGCGCTTCCAGAATTGCCGCATGCGCGGTCGCGCCGGTCGCGACGTCCACGATCGACATGCCGACGCGCGAGGCGCCATCAGGGTTCCCGGTGATCGAGGCCAATCCGCTCTCGGCCTGGATCAGGAGATCATAGGCCTTGCGGTGCGCGTACGGGCCTTCGTCACCATAGCCGGTGATCGTGCAGGAGATCAGTTTCGGATAGTCCTTCAGCAGGCGCTCACGCGAAAAGCCGAGCTTGTCCATCGAGCCGGGCTTGAGGTTCTGGATCAGCACATCGGCGCTGGCGATCAGCTTCTCGAGCTCGGCGCAGCCTTCTTTGGTGGCGAGATCGACCACGGCCGATTGCTTGCCGCGGTTGAGCCAGACGAAATAGCTGCTCTGGCCCTTGGCCGCGGCGTCATAGCCGCGCGCGAAATCGCCTTCCGGCCGCTCGATCTTGATGACCTCCGCGCCGGCATCCGCCAGGCGCGAGGAGCAAAACGGCGCCGCCACCGCTTGCTCGACCGCAATCACCCTGATCCCGTCCAATGCACCCATGATGGCTGCCTCAGTACGAGCGGGGCATGCCGAGCACGTGCTCGGCGACGAAGGAGAGCACGAGGTTGGTCGAGATCGGCGCCACCTGATACAGTCGCGTCTCGCGGAACTTGCGCTCGACGTCGTATTCCTCGGCAAAGCCAAAACCGCCATGGGTCTGGATGCAGGCATTGGCCGCTTCCCAGGACGCGTCCGCCGCGAGCATCTTGGCCATATTGGCCTCGGCGCCGCAGTCGAGCCCGGCCTCGTATTTTCGCGTGGCCTCCTTCACCATCAGCTCGGCCGCGCGCATCGAGGCGTAGGCCTTGGCGATCGGGAACTGGATGCCTTGATTCTGGCCGATCGGCCGGCCGAACACCGCCCGCTCCTTGGCGTAGTTGGTGGCCTTCGCAATGAACCACTTTGCATCGCCGACGCATTCGGCGGCGATCAGGATACGCTCGGCATTCATGCCGGAGAGGATGTAGCGAAAGCCCTTGCCTTCCTCGCCGATCAGATTTTCCGCCGGCACCCTCATGTCGGTGAAGAACACTTCGGTGGTGGCGTGATTCATCATGGTGCGGATCGGGCGGATCTCCAGCCCGTTGTTCTTGGCTTCGCGCATGTCGACGATGAACACGGAAAGTCCGTCCGTGCGCTTCTTGGCCTGCTCTTTCGGCGTCGTGCGCGCGAGCAGGATCATCAAATCGGAATGCTCGGCACGGCTGGTCCAGATCTTCTGGCCGTTGACGACGTAGCTGTCGTTGCCATCCTTGCGCGCAAAGGTCTTCAGCGATGAGGTGTCGGTGCCGCTGGTCGGCTCGGTGACGCCGAACGCCTGAAGGCGCAATTCGCCGCTCGCGATCTTCGGCAGATATTTTGCCTTCTGCTCGTCATTGCCGTGCCGCAGCACGGTGCCCATCGTGTACATCTGGGCGTGGCAGCCGCCGCCATTGCAGCCCGCGCGCTGGATCTCTTCCAGGATCGCCGCGGCCGCCGAGAGCTTGAGGCCCGCGCCGCCATATTCCTCGGGGATCAGCACCGAGAGATAGCCGGCCTGCGTCAGCGCATCGACGAAGGCTTTCGGGTAGGCCATCTCGCGATCGAGCTTGCGCCAGTATTCGCCGGGAAACTGCGCGCAGAGCTTGGCGACGGCTTCGCGGATGTCGGCGTGATCTTCGCTGTGGTGTTCTTGACTCATGGCGTTTCCAATCGATAGCGGCAGTTAAGATAACGCCAGCCGATCCTCTGGCGTTGTGAAAACATCGCCAGCCCCCTATGCTCATTTGCTATAGCGTATGGAGTAGCCTTCCAGGATTGGCAAGCATGGATTTCCGACAGCTCAGGACCTTCAGTTGCGTCGCGGAGCTCGGCAGCCTTTCCAAGGCGTCCGATACGTTGCGCGTGGCGCAGCCGGCGCTCAGCCGGCAGATCAAGCTGTTGGAACACGAGCTGCGTACCGAGCTGTTCACCCGCAATGGCCGTGGCATGGTGCTGACCGAGGCCGGCCGTCTGTTGCTGGCGCGCACCTCCGGCATCGTGCGGCAGATCGACCAGATCCGCGATGACATCCAGTCGACCAAGGGGCCGCCGTCCGGCCAGGTCGTGCTCGGTCTGGTTCCAACCGTCAGCTGCGTGCTGTCGGCGCGCTTTGCGCGGCGCAGCGTCGAAAAGTTTCCCGGCATCTCGCTGCGCATCGTCGAGAGCTACAGCGGCCATCTCGTCGAATGGCTGCATCGCGGCGAGATGGACCTTGCCATCCTCTACGGCCGCTCCGCCGACCTGCATCTCAACGTCGAAAGCTTGGGGCGCGACAACATCGTCGCCGTCGGCCCGCGCGGCTGTGGCCTCGCGCGCAAGAAGAGCGTCGACATCGGCTGGCTGCTGCGGCAGCGGCTGGTGCTGCCCAGTCATTCCCATGGCCTCCGCGCGCTGATCGAGCACGCGGCCGCCCAGCGCAAGATCAAGCTGAACGTCCAGTTGGAAGCGGATTCCTTTCGCGTGCTGACGAGCCTGGTCGAGGAGGGACTCGGCTTTGCGCTGCTGCCACCCTCGTCGGTCCATGGCGAGGTCGCCGACGGACGGCTGGAGACCGCCGTTGTCTCAAAGCCGATGACGCGCGAGCTCATTTTCGCCTCTCCGATCGACCGCCCGGCCTCGACGGCCTCGCTGGCCATCACCGCACTTTTGCGCGAGGAGGTCGCCGCCTGCCGCAAGGAAGGCCTGTGGGATATCAAGTTGAGTTAAGATGCAGGGGTGTCGTAGAACAGTTAGGCGCCGCCTTGCCTTCGCATCTGGCGCGAGCTGTCATGCCGGAATTTTATAGCTGGGAGTCGCCGCGCTTGCCGCTGCGGCCGTGACGCGCATATGCATCCAAAACCTCGTCATTGCGAGCGCAGCGAAGCGATCCAGACTGTCTCCGCGGAGGGATTCTGGATTGCTTCGCTGCGCTCGCAATGACGGAGGATGGAACCTACCCCGGAATTCGCACCGGCAGCGACTCATATCCCTTGATGAAGCTCGAATAGATCCGCTTGGGCTCGCCGACCACCTCGATCCGGTCGAACCGCTTCAGCATCTCCTCCCAGACGATGCGGAGCTGGAGCTCGGCGAGGCGCATGCCGACGCAGCGGTGGATGCCGAAGCCGAAGGAGAGGTGGGTGCGCGGCCGCGGGCGGTCGATGATGAGGTCGTTCGGCTTCTCGAACATCGCCTCGTCGCGGTTGCCCGAGACGTACCACATCACGACGCGGTCGCCCTTGCGGATCGGCTTGCCGCCGATCTCGGTGTCGGCAAGTGCGGTGCGCCGCATGTGCGCGAGCGGCGTCTGCCAGCGGATCACCTCCGGTACCATGGAATCGATCAGCGCCGGATTCTTCCGCAGCATCTCGTACTGGTCCGGATTCTCGTTCAGCGCCAGCACCGAGCCGGTCATGGTGTTGCGCGTGGTGTCGTTGCCGCCGACAATGAGCAGGATGATGTTGCCCATGAGGTTGTCGGGGTCCATGTGGCGCGTGGCCTCGTTATGGGCCATCAACGACAACAAATCGTTGCGCGGTGCGGAGTTGACGCGCTCGTTCCACAGCTTCGACATGTAGGCGTAGCACTCGTCCATCTCGCGGCGGCGCTCTTCGGCCGAGGCGACGATGCCGCTCTTGGGCAGCGCGGTCGAGACGTCGGACCAGCGCGTCAGCTTGCGCCGCTCCTCCCAGGGGAAATCGAACAGGGTCGCCAGCATCTGCGTCGTCAGCTCGATCGAGACGCGTTCGACGAAGTTGAAGGTCTCGTTGCGCGGCAAATTGTCGAGCACGGTCTGCGCGCGCTGCCGGATCAGCTTGGCCAGCTCGTCGAGATGCGTTGGCGTGAACATCGGCGACACCGTCTTGCGCTGCGCCGAATGCCGGGGCTGATCCATGGCGATGAAGCTTGGCCAGTCGTAGCCCTCGGGCACGTCTCGGATCGAGATGCCACCGAGCGTCGAGTCCGAGGAGAAGGTGCCGTGATTGGTGTCGACATGCATGATGTCGTTGTACTTCACCACCGACCAGTAGGGCTCGATCGGCGCGTTGGTGCAGTAATGCACCGGCTCTTCCTGGCGCAGTCGCTCGAACCACGGCCACAGCGTGTCGTCCTGGAACAGCCTGGGCGCGCCGGGGTGGAATTGCGAAAGCGGCGTCGCATAGGCTTCCTCGCGGGCCCGGCGTATGCGTTCGGCCTTGTCCACGTTAACCGACGCTTGGATGTTCATGGTCGTGGCTCCAGTTGGTCTTTCTTCGCCTCTCCCCGCTTGCGGGGAGAGGCCGGAATTCGAGCGAAGCTTGAATTCCGGGTGAGGGGGACTCTCCGCGAGTCCAATTCTCTCCGTCCCCGTGGAGACTCCCCCTCACCCCAACCCTCTCCCCGCAAGCGGGGAGAGGGAGAGTTCTTTCACTCATGCCGCAATCTTCACCGGAAGGGTTTCAAGACCCTTTACGAAACTCGAATAGACGCGCTTGGGTTCGCCGACCACATCAATATGGTCGAAACGCTTGAGAATTTCCTCCCAAATAATCTTGAGCTGGAGTTCAGCGAGCCGCAAGCCCACGCAGCGGTGGATGCCGAAGCCGAAGGAGAGGTGCGTGCGCGGGCGGGCGCGGTCGATGATGAAATCGTAGGGCTTTTCGATCGCCGCGTCGTCGCGGTTGCCCGAGACGTACCACATCACGACCTTGTCACCCTTCTTGATCCGCTTGCCGCGGAACTCGAAGTCGGAAAGCGCCGTGCGCCGCATATGCGCGAGCGGCGTCTGCCAGCGGATTACCTCGGGCACGAAGCTGTCGAGCAGAGCAGGGTTCTCGCGCAGCTTGCGATACTGCTCCGGATGCTGGCTCAGCGCGTAGATCGAGCCCGACATGGTGTTGCGGGTGGTGTCGTTGCCGCCGACGATCAAAAGGATGAGATTGCCGAGGAAATTTTTCGCATCCATGTCGCGTGTCGCTGCGCCATGCACCATCATCGAGAGCAAGTCGCTCTTCGGCGGCTGCTCGGCACGTTCCTTCCAGAGGCGAGAGAAGTAGGCCGCACATTCCGCGAGTTCGGCCATCCGTTCGTCGTCGGTCGCGACAAGACCGTCGGGGCCGGGAATGGTGGTGGCGATATCGGACCAGCGCGTCAGCTTGCGGCGATCTTCCCAGGGGAAGTCGAACAGCACGGCCAGCATCTGCGTGGTCAGCTCGATCGAGACCTGATCGACCCAGTCGAACACCTCGCCGCGCGGGAGATTGTCGAGACATTCGGCCGAACGCTTGCGGATGTTGAGCGCGAGATTGTCCAGATGCGTCGGCGTGAACATCGGCGCTACGGTCTTGCGCTGTGCGGCGTGGCGCGGCGGATCCATCGAGATGAAACTCTCGCGGCGCAGGTCCGGATCGACGTCACGAATGGTGATGCCGCCGAGCGCGGAGGCCGAGGAGAAAACCGAGTGGTTGGTCTCGATCTCCATGATGTCGTTGTAGCGCGTCACCGACCAGTACGGCCCGAACATCGAGTCCTTGCAGTAGTGCACGGGATCTTCCCGGCGCAACCGATCGAAATAGGGCCAGAACGTATCGGTCCTGAACAGCTCAGGATCGCCCGGATCGAATTGCTCCAGCGGCAGTGACGACGCACGTGCGCGAAGTGCATCGAGCTTGGCATCGCTCTCGATGGTCCCATGCATGACCGCTCTCCCTGGCACCAACCGCGCGTTCTCGTTGAATTCTGCGCTGCGGTATTTGATTTGCAATTACAGCCGGTTGTCTGCGCCGGAGCAAGGGAGAGTTTTGCCACATCCAACCTTTGCGAGAGGGTTTGAACGGCCGTCACGGAGATGTGTCAGCGTGATCTCCCGCACGCCGTTCGGTGGCAAATCGTGCAAGAAACCCACTGGAATCGAGGTAAATCGAACCCGCCCATCTTGGGGATCGACTAACCTCTGATCTATAGTTTGACCGTAACAGATACTCATCCCGAGGTTGCCGCCGTGAACGACATGCAGTGGGTCCCCATTGGCTCCGAACCCTTACCCCCGCCACTGCCCCCCACGCGGGTCGATTTCACCGGCAACCGCTCCGAGTTCCGCAAATTGGTCATCAAGGGTGCCATGCTGGAGCTCGTCACCTTCGGGTTCTACCGGTTCTGGCTGGTCACCGACATCCGCCGTCATTTGTGGACGCACACAGCGGTCGACGGCGATGCCGCCGAATATACCGGACGGGCCAAGGAGCTGCTGGTCGGCTTCCTGTTCGCACTCGCGATCCTGGTGCCGATCTACCTGGCTTATTTCCTCATCGGCATCGAGTTCGAGCGCTGGCAGGGCTTTGCCTCGACGCCGCTGTTCATCAGCTTTTACGCTTTCGGCCAATTCGCGATCTTTCGCGCGCGGCGCTACCGCCTGACCCGTACGGTCTGGCGCGGCGTGCGGTTCTGGATGGACGGCTCGGGCTGGGCCTATTCGTTCCGGGCCATGGCGTGGGGCCTGCTGGTGTTCCTCACGCTCGGCCTGGCGCTGCCCTGGCGCGAGGCCGCGCTCGAACGCTACAAGATGCAGCACACCCATTACGGCGATCTCGCCGGCGATTTCGAAGGCGACGGCTGGACGTTCTTCAAGCGCGGCTGGTGGCTGTGGCTGCTCAGCCCGATTGCGATCGTCATCTTCCCGCTCGCACCGTTTTTCTACGCCGAGTTCAAGGCACGCGAATGGCGCTGGTGGCTCGATGGCATCCGTATCGGCGGCGTCAGCCTGTCCTCGCAATTGCCGCACGATGCGTTCTACGGCTTGTACTGGAAGGTGATCGGCTGGTGGACGCTGCTCTCGGCCGTTTTCGGTGCCTATATGGTCGGCGGTATGTTGCTGGTCGTCACGCTGAGCGGCGTTCCGGCCGAGGAGATGTTCGGGGGTGACAACGCCACCAAGAGCATCCCGATGGTGGTGATGATGGTGATCGGCTATTTCGCGGCCGCTCTTGCCATCAACATCGTCATGCGCGTCTATCTCCAGCGCGATCTCTGGGCCAAGGTGCTGGAGACCGTCGAGGTGCACAACATCGCGGCCACGGCGGATGTGCGTGGCAGCGGTCAGCTCGCCGGCGCGCTCGGCGAAGGTTTTGCCGATGGACTGGACGTTGCAGGATTTTGAGCCGTGAGTGAGTTGTCGACCGAGGCCCCGGCGCAGTCCGTAAAGCCGACGATCTTCTTCGATGGTGTGTCGAGCCGCAGGCGGCAGGTGACGCTGATGCTTGGTGACGCGCTTGGGATCGCCGAGGAGGGCGGGACGCCGGTTAGCTGGGCCTATGCCGATATCCGCCGCGCCGACAGTCCCGCCGGCGTTCTGCGTCTTGCCTGCATAACCGCGCCACCGCTGGCGCGGCTCGAGATCCGCGACGCCGCGCTGGCCGCCGACGTGACCGCCCGCTGCATGCGTCTCGACGAGCACCAGACCTCGCGCCGCGGTGTCGCAAAAATCGTCGGCTGGTCGGTGGCTGCCGCGGTCTCCATCGTCTGCGTCGTGCTGTTCGGCGTCCCGCTCGCCGCGGATCGTCTGGCGCCGCTGGTGCCGAAGCCGGTCGAGCGGCGGATCGGCGATGCCGCCGAGGTGCAGATGAAGACCATCTTCGGCCGCAGCGTGTGCGAAGACCCCGCCGGCAAGGCCGCGTTCACGAAGCTCGTCAACCGCCTGCGCGATGCCGCCGGCCTCGACGACGATTCCATGACGGCGGGCGTGCTGCCGACAGCGGTCCCGAACGCGTTCGCGCTGCCGGGCGGCAAGGTGTTCGTGCTCAAGGGCCTGCTCGACAAGGCAGAGAACCCCGACGAGCTCGCCGGGATTCTCGCCCACGAGCTCGGCCATCTCAAGCATCACGACAACATGCGCGGGCTGATCTACAACGGCGGCACCTCGTTCCTGATCGGCCTGTTGTTCGGCGACGTCACCGGCTCATCCGCCGTGATCTTCGCCTCGCGCAGCCTGGTCGAAGCTTCCTACTCGCGCGAGGCCGAGACGGGCGCGGACACATTCGCCATCGACGTCATGCACGCGCTGGGCCGCTCGCCAAAACCCGCGGCCGAGCTGATGTTCCGCATCACCGGCAAGGAAGGCGGCGGCCTCACGTCGATCCTGGCGAGCCATCCGCTCACCGAAGACCGGCTCGCGCGCATGACGAAGGAAGACCGTCCCGCCAGCGGCCCGCCCTTGCTGACGGACAAGGAATGGCAGGCGCTGAAGTTGATTTGCGGCAGCGGGAAGATCTGAAAGTTAGAGATTGATGAGATCAGGTTCGAATGCCGCAACGAGGGAGGTGTGCTCCCTCCCCCGCTTGCGGGGGAGGGTTGGGGAGAGGGTATCTCCGCAATCGAGAACCCCTAAGAGGAAAGAGCCCTCACCCGGCGCGGGGACGATGCTTCGCATCGCCCGGACGCGCCGACCTCTCCCGCAGGCGGGAGAGGTGCACCGAGCCCGCGGCCGCCTGATTCAACCTAAGCCCATTCCGCTTTATCGCGTCCCGTAGGCGCGGTCGCCGGCATCGCCGAGGCCGGGCAGGATGAAACCGTTCTCGTCGAGGCCCTCGTCCACCGCCGCCGTCCAGATCGGGACGTCAGGATGTAAGCCGCGCAGCCGCTCCAGTCCTTCCGGCGCGGCGATCAGGCAGGCGAGGCGGATGTCCCTGGCGCCGCGTTCCTTCAGCCGGTCGATGGCCGCGACGGCCGTGTTGGCGGTGGCGACCACGGGCGTTACCACGATCGCAAGCCGCTCGCCGAGATCGGACGGCGATTTGAAGAAGTACTCGACCGCGGCAAAGCTCTGCGGCTCGCGATAGAGGCCGATATGGGCGATGCGGGCGGTCGGCACCAGATCCATCATGCCGTCGACGAAGGTCGTGCCGGCGCGCAGCATCGGCACGAACACCAGCTTCTTGCCGGCGATCTTGGCCGAGTGCATCGTCGCCAGCGGTGTCTCGATCACGGTATCGGCGAGCGGCAAATCGCGCGTCACCTCGTAGCACAGGAGCATGCCGATCTCCTTGATCAGCTCGCGGAAGGACTTGGTCGAGATGGATTTGTCCCGCACCAGCGTCAGCTTGTGCTGGACGAGGGGATGATCGACGATGGTGACGCCTTCCATGACGGGCTGCTCCTGAAATTCATCGCGTCGTCATTGCGAGCGCAGCGAAGCAATCCAGAGTCCCACCGCGGAAAGATGCTGGATTGCTTCGCTGCGCTCGCAATGACGCGCGTGGTCGCAAATCTTTGTCCATGCTCTAAAACACCGTGCCGTCGCTGATCACCTTGAGCGGCGGCGCACCGTCGGGCCGGCGCGCAAACGCAATGGCGCGGCCCGCGGCCCAGGTGCCGCCTTCGAGAATGCTCGCGAGCGGTAAAGTCTCGGCCGTGCGGCCGAGCTTGGCGCGAACGAGTTCGGCCATCCGGTCGAGCAGCGCGACGGTCAGCGCGCGCCATTCGACGACGAGCAGCGAATCGACCGCATGCGCGCGCCCGGCATCGGCGGGATCGCGCAGGCGCAGCACCTCGTGATCGACGAACAGGCCGCCATTGCGATATTCGGCAAGCCCGGTCAGGCCGTCGATGTCGGTCACATCGAAGCCCGCGCGCTGCAGCGGCTCGATCAGCGAGTAGCTCAGCCATTGCGACAACTTGTGCAGTGGCACCAGCCCTGTCGTTTCGTCATTCGCCTTGATCGCCGGATGGCGCCAGCAATCGCCGAGCGGGACGCCCGCGAGCTCCAGCCGCGACGGCCAGATCGGCCCAAGCTGGTTCAGCACCGCGGACAGGATCGCGGGCGCGGCAATGGCGCCGCTATTCGCCTGCGCGGCGATGTGATCGAACAGCCCGCCCGGCCGCGGCGTATCGCGCAGTCCGAACACGTCCGAGCGCCCGGCCACCAGCTTGCCCAGTCGTCGCAGCAGATCGATGCGTCCCTCGAGGCCGAGCAACGGATTGGCGTCGGTCACTTGAAAAGCGGATGTAAGTGCGGCGAGCGGCAGTTGCGCGAGCGCGTCCGCTCTGAATGGTGCCCGGGCATCGCGAGAAAAGAGGCCACCTGAAAACATGTCGAGGCTCGCGATTGCGAGCCCCTCGGAGCGGCCGATGCTCTGTCCCGTCGTTGCGTCGTGGTATCGCCACGCCGCGCCCGCGCCGGCATCGAGCAGCACGCTGACGATGGCAAGGTCGAACTCCGCGCGCGCACGGGCCGCGCGATCAGGCCACGATGCCGCGTCGGCAAGCCGTGCCCAGCGATCGACGCCGCCAAGCACAAAGTGCCGCCAGCGCGCGTGGAAGGGAATGTCCAGCGTTGGATAGGCCTTTCGCGTCACCGCGAGCACGGCCTCCGCGACGCCGTCCATGCGATCAAGATCAACAGTGAAATGGTTCAGCCCGCCGTCAAGGCCGAGCTCGAGCATCTGCCCGGCCCGCGCGCGAACCGCCGCTGCGGTGAGCAGCGCGCGCGCCTCTCGTTCCAAAGCTTCCGCCATCGCGTGATCAGTATTTTTCCAGCGAACGTCCGACCACGCCGCCCACATCCTTCTCCGGCGCGATGTCGGTCGAGTAATAGCCGGCCGCCTTCTTCGCGGCGATCTCGACATAGGCGTCGGCGGGGATCAGCTCCGGCGGGATCGGCACGCGCTCGACGATGTCGATGCCCTGAGAGGTCAGCGCGTCGTATTTCATGTCGCTCATCGACAGGAAGCGGTCGATGCGGGTCAATCCGAGCCAGTGGATGGTGTCGGGCATCAATTGCTGGAAGCGCGCGTCCTGGACACCGGCGACGCATTCGGTGCGCTCGAAATAGGCCGCGGCCGCGTCGCCGTCCTCCTGTCGTTTGCGGGCGTTGTAGACCAGGAATTTCGTGACCTCGCCGAGCGCGCGGCCTTCCTTGCGGTTGTAGACGACGAGCCCGAGCCCGCCCTCCTGTGCGCCGCGCGCGGATTCCTCGATGCCGTGGATCAGGTAGGGCCGGCAGGTGCAGATGTCGGACCCGAACACGTCGGAGCCGTTGCACTCGTCATGCACGCGGCAAGTGATTTTTGTGCGATGGTCCGGCAGTTTTGTCACATCGCCGAACATGTAGACGGTGGTGCCGCCGATCGGCGGCAAGAACACTTTCATGTCCGGCCGCGTCACCAGCTCGGGGAACATACCGGCGGTCTGCTCGAACAGTGTGCGTCGCAGCTCGGTCTCGCTGGTGCCGAAGCGCTCTGCGAGGCCGGGCAGGTACCAGACCGGATCGATCGCGATCTTGACGACCGACACGCTGCCATTGGCATGCACGACCTCGCCGTCGGCGCGCAGCCGCTTTGCGGCGAGCGCCTCGCGGATCTCCGGCAGGTCGAGCCGCGCCCGCGTCACCGCGATGCTCGGGCGGATGTCGGCGCCTTCGGCGATCTCCTGGCGAAAGTTCTCCGCGACGAGATGCCCCCAGGGATCCAGCGCGACGATTTTTGCGGGATCACTCCACTGCGGGAACGGGCCGATGGTCGCGGCCGGAAAGGTGTTGGTGAGATCGGGGCGCCTGATCGGATCGAGCGCGCCGGCGGACACCGCGAGCGCCCGGTACATCGCGTAGGAGCCACCATGGCTGCCGATCACGTTGCGATCCCCGGCGCGTGACACCGTGCCGATGATCGGCCCCCTGGCACGGGCGTCCGCGGCGCCCCAGTGGATCGGGAAGGCGGCCTTCCGGCCCGGCTCCGGATGGGAGGTCAGGCGGATGTGGTCGGTACGGTTCGCGCGGCTCATGTCCAGGCTCCCAAAAAGCCAATGGCCCGCCGCTGGGACGGGCCTGGCTCGGTCGCGTTGCCAGTCGAGGATCCCGGCGACGCAAGCTCAATCCAACATATTGTAGCGGCCCTCGGCGACAGACAAGTTAATCGTGCGGGGCTGCCAGCGGTCGTTGCGGCGCCCGTCCGGATCGGTAAACGACGCCAAAACGCAACCTATATCTATGTAATTGTTTGAATTTTTGAAGGGGCGGCTCCGCGCCATCCAAACAGGCGGCTGGATAAAACCTGCATATTCGGACATATCGGGCGGATCGGCTCTGTCCCGGAGAACGCCATGCCCACCGCCAGCTACATCGATCCCCGTAACGGCAAGCTCTATCCGCTCGACCAGCCGCGCTGGTGCTCGGACGAGCGCACGCCGCTGCTGGTGACACCGGGAACGGGGATCTCGCGTGACGATATCGACCGCGGCACGCGCTCGCTATGGCGCTATCGGGCGGCGCTGCCGGTCGAGATCAAGAATCCGATCACGCTGGGCGAAGGCTGCACGCCGCTGGTTCAGCAGAGCTGGGGTGAGCTGCGCCCGTTCTTCAAGCTCGAATGGTTTAACCCGACCGGCAGCTTCAAGGACCGCGGCTCGGCGGTGATGCTGTCCTTCCTGCGCCAGATCGGCGTCGATGCCATCCTGGAAGACTCTTCCGGCAACGGCGGCTCGTCCATGGCGGGCCTCGGTGCCGCCGGCGGCATGCGCGTGAAGATCCTTGCGCCGGCCTCGACATCGCCGGCCAAGATCGCGCAGGTGCGTGCTTACGGCGCGACGGTGCAGCTGGTCGAAGGCCCGCGCGAGGAGTCGGAGGCCGAGGCGATCCGCCAGTCGAGCCGGACGTTTTATGCCAGCCACAATTGGCAACCGTTCTTTCTCGAAGGCACCAAGTCGCTCGCCTATGAAATCTGGGAGGACCTTGGCTTTCGCGCGCCCGACAACGTCATCGTTCCCGTCGGTGCCGGCAGCAGCCTGCTCGGTTGCGCCTTCGGCTTCCGCGAGCTGCTGAAAGCCGGGCAGATATCGAAGCTGCCGCGGCTGTTCGCGGCGCAGCCGCTGAATTGCTCGCCGATCGATGCGAGCTTTCGGGCCGGCGTCGATACGCCGGTCACGCGGGACGTGAACAAGACCATCGCCGAAGGCACCGCCATCAAGAACCCGCTGCGTCTGCGCGAGATCATCGGCGCCTTGCGCGAGAGTGGCGGCGGCACCATCGCGCTCACCGAGGACGAGATCGTCGCCGCCCTGCGGCGCCTCGCGCGGCAAGGATTGTTCGCCGAGCCGACCAGCGCCAGCGCGGCTGCGGCGCTGGAAAAACTGTCCGGCGCAGGCACCATCAAGGCGAACGAGACCACGGTGGCGGTGCTCACCGGCACCGGCCTGAAGGCCGCAACGACGGTGGCCGATCTCGTGCAATAGGGCGATGGGTTCGCGCGCGCCGCGAGAGCGCGGCGCGTGCGGTCGAGAAGAGATCCTGCCGGAATGCGTTGAACCTTCGATGTCCGCCGCCAGCCTCATGAAGACCGACCTTGAGCAAAGGAGAGTTCCATGATCGCACAGGATCCGTTTGCAGGTTTCAAGGCCATCCAGAAGGAAGCCTGGTCGCTGTTCACACCGATGGAGGTCTTCACCACACCGGCCGCCGCCAAGCTCGTCAGCTTTGCCGGCGCTGCCGCTGGCCAGAGGCTTCTCGACGTTGGATGCGGCACCGGCGTCGTCGCGATCACGGCGGCGCGCCGCGGTGCGAAGGTGAGGGGTCTCGACCTGTCGCCCGTCCTGATCGAGCGGGCCCGCGAGCACGCAGAGCTGATGAATCTCGATGTCGGCTTCACCCAGGGCGATGCCGAAAGCCTGCCCTACGGGGACAACGAGTTCGACGTGGTACTCAGCCAGTTCGGCCACATGTTCGCGCCGCGTCCGGATGTGGCCATTGGCGAGATGCTGCGCGTGCTGAAGCCCGGCGGCACCATCGCCTTCTCCACCTGGCCGCCGCATCTCTATGTCGGACGCATGTTCGCCCTGGTCGGCCGCCACCTGCCGCCGCCCGAGGGCGTGGCATCACCGGTGTTGTGGGGCGATCCGAAGATCGTGGCCGAGCGCCTCGCGGGCAAGGCGAGGGACCTCTCCTTCGAGGTCGACATCATGACGCCCTCCGCGCTCAGTCCGCAGCATTTCCGCCGCACCATGGAAGCGACGATCGGACCCTTGATCAGGCTCGTTGCCCAGTACAAGGACGAGCCGGACAAGCTGCGCGGCTTTCGCAGCGAGTTCGAGGCGTTGATCTCCGAATATTTCGACGGCAGCAGCAACGTGATGCGCCAGCAGTTTCTAATGACAAAGGCAAGGAAGGTGTGAGGACGAGATCTCGGTCCAATTCCTTCTCCCCTTACAAAGGGGAGAGGGAAGAGATCACTCCTTCAGATGATTCACGCGCTTCACCCACGCTCGCACGTCGGCGAGCACGGCGGGAAGCACCGCCTTGGCCTCCGCCACCGTCATGCCGGGCTTGATGCGGGGATCGTAGAGCAAATTGAGGATGTACTGGTCGTAGACGTCGAAATAGCCCATCGAGACGTTGTCGTTGAACATGGTCCAGGGCACGCTCGCGGTGTCGTTGATCGGCCCGAGCGATTGCAAGAGCTCCTCATAGGCGCAGTCGAGGAAGACGAAATCGCCGTTGTCGACGGTGAGGATGACGTCGGAGTGCTCGATCTCGAAATTGTCGTTCTTGCGGAAGCCGGACAGGCATTGCGGATCGAGCGAGGTGCGGATCTCGCGCGCTTTCTCGGCGCCGTAGAAGCTGGTGAGGGTGCGGTAGAGGTCGCGGTCGCGCACGAGCTTGACCCGCACATTTGCGGCCTCGCTGGTGTCGGTCATGGCGATGTCGAGGTGCTGCACGCGCGTGGCGATGTCGCTCACGACCCTCGCAAGCTGCGTCCTGCGATCGGCGCGATCGCTCTCGGCGTACACGCGCACCGGCCCGTCGAACTTGCGGATACGGTCGACGCGGCCGGCGAGGTGGTATTCGGCGCCGAACGCCGTCTTCAGGAAGCCTTCGACGATCTCGCCGTCAGAAAAACTCTTCCTCTCGGAGCGCTGACGCGACGTGATCGCCGGCAATTCACCCGCGGCAGCCGCGATCACGGTGTCGGGCACCGATGTGAGTGCAGCGAGCGCCAATAGGGTAATGCGAAGGCCAAGCGAGGGCGGATTCATTGCGCTCATCGTCGTGCGACGCTGCCGCATTCGCCGCCTGCGCACAAGTCCGCAAATTCACGCGCCCTGCGGGTTCCCGCCGCAGTCGCCAGCCGGCTAGTTCCTCAGCACCACGACCGTGGTACCGACCCCGACGCGGCCATAGAGGTCGGTGACGTCGTCATTGGTCATGCGGAAGCAGCCCGAGGACACGGCCTGGCCGATCGTCTCAGGCTCGTTGGAGCCGTGGATGCGGTACAGCGTCGAGCCCAGATACATCGCGCGCGCGCCGAGCGGATTGTCGATGCCGCCTTTCATGTGGCGCGGCAGGTCGGGCCGGCGGGCCAGCATCTGCGACGGCGGCGTCCAGTCCGGCCATTCCTTCTTGGCGGTGATCCTGTGCACCCCGCCCCAGCGGAAGCCGTCGCGGCCGACACCGATGCCGTAGCGCAGCGCCTGGCCGTTCTGGAGCACCAAATAGAGCCGGCGCTCGCCTGTGTTCACCACGATCGTGCCGGGCGCGTAATTGGTCGGATACATCACGGTGGAGCGGGGAATCGGGCTCGCGCCGCCGCCGCCGAGAAAGCCGGTTGAGCTGGTGCCCGTGAAATCTATCATCCCCGCCGCGGATGCGTCGGCCGCGCCAGCCAGCAAGAGCGCCATTGCGGTCATCGGCGCGGCAAAAATCCGGATCATTGTTTCCCCCAGCAAGAAATCGATTCAATGAAAGCCACAGGCCATATTTGCGGGCATTTCGCAAGCCACGGCCCCGTGAGGGAGGCCATGCTCAGCGATCGGCGTTACCAATTCGGCAACCCCGCCAATTTGCCGAAAAGAATTAGCCAAACCGGCGCATCGTCGCGCGGGGCAGGGCAGCGATGGCGGCTATTGCTTTGACGGATCGCGCGAACAATGATTGATCGAACGGATATCTGGACAATGCCGATCGCGGGAGCCTTGGGATGAACGGTGCGGAAAGCCTGGTGCGGACGATGGTCAAGGGCGGGGTGGACGTCTGCTTCACCAACCCCGGCACCTCCGAGATGCATTTTGTCGCAGCGCTCGACCGCGTGCCCGGCATGCGCTGCGTGCTCGGCCTGTTCGAAGGCGTGGTGACCGGCGCTGCCGACGGCTATTTCCGCATGAAGGGAACGCCGGCCTCGACGCTGCTGCATCTCGGCCCCGGCCTCGCCAACGGCCTTGCCAACCTGCACAACGCCAAGAAGGCCAATTCCGGCATCGTCAACATCGTCGGCCAGCACGCCGTCTACCACATCGGCTACAACGCGCCGCTGACCTCTGACATCGAGGGCCTGGCCCGGCCGATGTCGTCCTGGGTCCGCACCTCGCCGGATTCCAAATCGGTCGCCGCCGACGGCGCCGCGGCGATCGCCGCTGCCAAAAGCGCCCCGCCGCAGATCGCGACTCTGATCCTGCCCGCCGACACCGCCTGGAACGAGGCCGACGGCATCGCCGAGGTTCCGGCCGAGCAGCAGCGTGCGAGCTATTCCCCCAAGGCGGTCGAGCAGGCCGCCAGGATCCTGCACGGCGACGGCGAGGGCACGCTGCTGCTGATGACCGGCAGCGCCCTCAGCGAGAAGGGCCTGGCGCTGACCGAGCGCATCGCCGGCAAGACCGGCTGCACCGTGATGGGCCCGACCTTCCGTCCCAAGATGGCGCGCGGCCGCGGCCGTTTCTCGATCGACCGCATCCACTACGTCATCGAGAACGCGCTGCCTATGCTGGCAAAATTCCGTCACATCGTGCTGGTCGAGTCCGACGATCCCGTAGCGTTCTTCGCCTATCCGAACAAGCCGAGCATGCTCAAGCCCGAAGGGTGCGACGTCCATCGCATGACCTCCTGGGGCGAGAACTCGGTTGCGGCGCTCGAAGCCCTTGCCGGCGCGGTGAAGGCCAGCGCCAAGGATGTCAAGCCGCAGGCGTTGGCTGAACTGGTCAAGCCGACCGGCGCGCTCACCTTCGCCTCGATCGCGCAGGCGATTGCCTGTGCGATCCCTGAGAACGCGATCATGGTCGACGAATCCCTGACCACCGGCCGCGGCTTCTTCCCGCCGACGGCGGCGGCCGCCCCGCACGACTGGCTCCAGAACATGGGCGGCTCGATCGGCTTCTCGACGCCGCTGTCGATCGGCGCTGCGATCGCCTGCCCGGATCGCAAGGTGATCACCATGGTCGGCGACGGCAGCGCGATGTACACGATCCAGTCGCTGTGGACGCAAGCCCGCGAGAACCTCGACATCGTCACCATCGTGTTCGCCAACCGCATCTATCAGATCCTGCGCGGCGAGTTCGACAATGTCGGCGCCGGCGAGCCCGGCCAGCGCGCCAACGACATGCTGCGGCTCGACCGCCCGACGCTGGATTTCGTCGCGCTGGCGAAGGGCATGGGCGTGCCCGGCCGCGCCGTCACCAATGCCGACGAGTTCAACAAGGCGCTGGCCGAAGCCGTCGCCGAGCCCGGGCCGCGCCTGATCGAAGTCCAGATGTAGAGGAACATCGGAACGGGCGCCGAAGGCCGGGGGCAAAATGCAGACCGAGCTGAACAAGGTGATCGCGGCGCTCGGGGACTTATACGCGCACGAAGCATTCCTGTTCGAGAAGGACGTCGGCGAGCGCGCGATCACGCACCGCTTCGCCGTGCATCTGGAGAAGCAGTTCTCGGGCTGGTCAGTCGATTGCAATTACGATCGGCTCGGCGAGCGCACGCTGCATCTGCCGCACGGCACCATCATCTCGACCGACGACCATCTCGGCAAGTCGATCTATCCCGATGTCGCCGTGCACCAGCGTGAGATCCCGAACAATCTGCTTACTATCGAGATCCGCAAGGCGAGCAATCACACGCCGCTGGAGCACGACCAGCACAAGCTGCGCGCGCTGACCGACGTGCATGTCTGGTTTCCCTACTGGATCGGCGCGCTGCTGGTGCTGGACAGGCATCACGTGACGATGTCGGAGATCTATGTCAGCGGGCTCGTCGATGAGCCGCAGTCGCGCTGGTTCGCAACGCGCCTTACGGAGACTGGCCTTGGAGCCGGAGCGTAGAACGTATTGCGTCGCCCCAGCTCGAGCGATGTCCGGTAGCGGGTAATGTGATCCCGGCCACAGTTCGCGCGCGGGTTCCAACCTATTCTGTCCGCACTTGCACGCCTCGATCCCGTGGGACTAGGCTTGCCTCATTCGGATCAGGTATTTTGGAGGTTCTGATGCAGAAGTCATATTTGCTGGCTGCGGCGGCGGCGTTGGTGCTCGTGATGCAAACGCCGCTGGCTCTGGCGCAGAGCGCTCCCGCCGCCGACGGAACCGCTCCGCCTGCCGCGACAAGCCCTGCGCCGGCCGCGACGCCGGCACCGGCCGCGACAACGGCGCCGGCTGCGACAACGGCACCGGCTGCGACCACCGACACCTCCAGCCAGCCCACCGCGTCCAAGAAGAGCGCATCGAAGAAGCCGGCGAAGAAGAAGATGACGCGGCAGCAGGAGATCGATCATTCGATCGACAGCGGCACCGTCCCGGCGCGCTACCGCAGCTCGGTGCCCAAGCAGTACCAGCAATATATTCCGTTCGATAAGCGGTAGCGGATGGCGCGGCGGCGCGACGCGATCAGCGGTCGCGTCGCCGGTGCAATCCAGGCACGGCTGGTGCGCGTCAAGACAACGCATCAAAACAAGAATCTGGAGCCTCCGTTCTGATTCAATCAGAACCGATCATGCTCTAGACTAGGCCAAAGTCCGGGGGGAGTGATGGTTGACGACGGGAAGGATGCTGGCCTGGTGGCCATGATCACCAGCATTCTGGGAGGCAGCAAGCGCGCCGAAATCGTTACACCGCCGCTCAGCGAGGTTCCACCGACCGCGCCGACAGATGGGGTTGAGGCGGTCGAGCCGTCCGCCCTCGAGGCTGCGTCAGCCAAGGCTGAGCCCGAGTCAGAGGCCAAGTCCGAGTCCGAGCCCGATGCCCCGCCGGCCGAGACAAAACCGGCCGAGGCACCTGCGAAAATAGCCACCACACGAGATGGCAAGCAATTGCTGCCTGCGGAAGCGATTGCCGATCTCGTGCTTGGCGAGTTGCGCAAGCTGGAGAATTTTCCGGCGACCGGCGCCTCGGTCACGGTCTACGGTTACAGGCACTGGAACGCCATGATCACCTTCGCGCCGTTCTCGACCACGTTCCAGAATGCGACCCGGTTCCGCCAGGCCATGCCGGACCTCGTGTTCAAGCTCCGTCGTTTCGTCGAACTTGAGATATAATTCGAGGCAACCGCCGGCGGTGGTCCAGCGCGCGATCCCGGAAATCGCGGCGCGAACGCATCGCCCTTCGCCAACCGAGTTGGACAGGATACCGAATTGAGCGTCGCCTTCACCAAGGAAGAGAGTGCCGAAACCGCGTCTGAAACGCTGTTGCCGGATCGCCCGATCTCGCCTCATGCCAACCTCGTGACCGAAACGGGCTTGCAGGCGTTGCAGACGCAGCTTGCCGAAGCGCGCGAGGCCTATGAGACCGCACAAGCCATCGATGACGTCAACGAGAAGCGCCGGCAATCGGCTGTGCCGCTGCGCGACGCCCGTTATCTGACCGAACGCCTGCGCACCGCGCAGGTCGTTCCCGATCCGACCTCGACCGATACCGTCGCCTTCGGCAGCACCGTCACCTTCAGCCGCGCTGACGGCCGCGTGCAGACCTATCGCATCGTCGGCGAGGACGAAGCCGATCCGAAGGCGGGATCGATCTCGTTCGTGTCGCCGGTCGCGAGGTCGCTGATGGGGAAGGCGGTCGGCGATGTCGTGGGGTCGGGCGCGCAGGAGATCGAGATTCTGTCGATCGCGTAAAGGCGGCCAGTGCGAGGCGAGGATTGCGCGGCAAAGGGTGCTATCGACAGAAGCAACCTCATTCGCCTAAAGCATGATCCGGAAAGATCATGGGCCAACGGCAGCTGAAGCGCAAAGCCGGTTCAGTCTATGTCCATCGCGCTGCAGCTGTCGGGAACGGAGACCATGGTATCTGAAGCACGAAGGAAGCAGAGCTCGATGGTCTCCGCCGCGTCCGCCAAACCGAGCTCGATGGTCGGATGAGACGGTTTCTGTCGGGAGCGGGGCCGTTTTACGCGCTGGCCGGATTGGCGATGTGCATGTATCTCGTCCTGTACAGGACGAACCTGTTCGACCTGAACGCCATCGTCCAGGATGCGACCGGTTCATCGTGGTTTCCGGCCTTCATGTTCGTCTGCGTGCTGCTGGAGTCGGTCTTTCCGTATTTTGGCTATTTTCCCGGAACAGCCCTCATCTTGATGTCGGTGGCGCTCAATCCGAAGGCCGCGGATCTCTCCGTTTTCATGGTGGCGTGGCTGGCCATCATCGCGGGCGCCGTCTTAAGTTACGGACAGGCTCGTTTTTTCAGACCGTTCTTGCAGCGGGTTGCCTCAAAAGCGGCGCTGAGCCGATGTGAGTCCTTGTTCGACGCCTACGGTCCTTATGCGCGCGTTGCCTTGTTCGTTCATCCCAACGCCTGCGCGATGTACTTCACGGCACTCGGACTTCTCGGCCGCAACCTGACGCGAGAGCTCGCCCATCTCAGTGTGGGTGCAGCGGTGTCCGTGAGCGTTCTGTTCGTCATCGTGACCAGACTTGTGTCGTCCGTAGGCCCCACCGATGATGGGCAATTGCAGGTGATGCTGGCGGCCGGGCTGGTCGCCATCGGGACCCTCGTCGGTCTCTACGCAGCCTGGCGGCCGGCTCCGGCGGATTGAAGCTTGCTTCGTCATTGCGAGCGCTGCGAAGCAATCCAGTCTGCCTCCGCGAACGCACTCAGGACTGCTGCGCTCGCAATGACGACGAATGGAGGCTTGAAGGGACGGGCGAGAAGCGACAAGCGACCAGCGAATGGTCGGTGCGCCCGTCGAGCTTAGACCTCCGGCAGTTCAACGCCCGTCAGCTTGCTCAGTTTGCCGATGAGTTGGTCCTGAAATTCCGGATTGGTTGCCTCACCGGCAGGCTCCTCCTGCCGCAGATGATGCCAGTAGCGCCCGCCCACCATGGCGGCGGAATCCTCGCTCACCGCGAGCCAGGCCTGGGTCCGTTTTCCGGTGTTTATCGCCCGGGGCGCCCGCGCCACCCATCTTCGTGCGTACCCATCCGGGATCGACGGCGTTGCTCAGGACCTTGGGCCAGCGTCGCGCCAGTGCGAAAGCCAGCGCGACGACGTGCAGCTTGCTCTCGGCGTAGGCCCTGGCCGAGTCCCAGGCCCGCTTGGTCCAATCGAGGTCGGTAAGCGAACCCTCTCCGCCGCGGTGCAATCCGCTGCTGAGATACACCAATCGGCCGGGCCGCTCGATCAGGGCCGTCAGCATGAATGGCGCAAGCGTGTTGATGGCCAGAGTCTCGGCATGGCCTTCCGGTGTCGAGCCACGACTCGGCCGCGTGTAGACGCCGGCGTTGTGGATGATCGCATCCATGCGGCCGATCGCGTTGACCTGATCCGCGATGCTCCTCGTCTCGGCGGCACGTCTGAGATCGCCGACCACCAACCCCGCGGCACGCGAGGTGAGCTCGCCGAGCGCGGCGGCACGATCGGCCGAACGCGCGTGCAGCACCACGCGATGCCCTTGATCAAGGAGCGATTGCGCCGCCGCCCGGCCAAGACCGTCCGCGCTGCCCGTGATGAATACGATCGCCATGCGCTGATTCTCCGGATGTCTCAGAAACGCACTTTACAGCGCGCGCCGGTATTCGTCCGGGCGAACTCGTCGCCAAGGACACGATCGCCGTGCGCGTCAGCCCCGACCTCCGCGCCGATCCCTGGCGAGGTGTTTCCGAGCAGCGGGTTGACGCGTAGCCGATTGAAAATCAACTCACGATAGGTCTGGTCGGAAAGACCCGAGAGTGGAATAATTCCCGACGCTTTCTTGATCAGATTTTAACGTCGGCCCCGAACCGGCTGGCGACATGGATTTTTCATGATGGCCGCGCTTCCTCAGGACGTGGTGGCGGATTTGCAGCAAGAGAACGCGCGGCTGCTTGCCGAATTGCGCGCCGCACAAGCTCGCGAGAGCGCCACCGCGGATATTCTCAAGATCATCGCCAGTTCGCCATCGGAGGTGAAGCCGGTATTCGATGCAATTGCGAGGCGGGCCAATGCCTTGCTCGGCGGTTTTTCGACAACCGTATTCCGCTTCATCGACGGCACTGCCCATTTGGCGGCATTCACGCCGACGAACTCTGCCGCCGATGAGGCCTTGAAGAAAATGTTTCCGCGGCCGATCGCCGATTTTGAGAGTTTCGCAAGAACACAGGCGGGTAAGGTGGTACCGACCCCCGATACTGAAGCGCTGACGAACGACATCAAATTCATCGCGCGCGCCCGCGGCTTTCGCAGCATGTTGTTCGTTCCGCTCGCGACCGGTGACGTGGTGATCGGCATGATCAGCGTGACGCGAGTCGAGCCGGGGACCTTTGCTCCACATCATGTGCAACTTCTGCAGACCTTTGCCGATCAGGCCGTTATCGCCATCGAGAATGCGCGGCTGTTCGATGAGGTGCAGGCGCGTACCGACGACTTGCGAGAATCGCTGCAGCAGCAGACGGCAACCGCCGATGTGTTGAAGGTCATCAGCCGCTCTGCGTTCGATCTGCAAACAGTTCTCGACACGCTGACGGAATCGGCGGCGGGGCTCAGCGGCGCCGACATGGCGGCAATCGTCCGGCAGGACACCGACGGCGCCTACTGTCATGCAACTCGGTACAATTTCTCGCCCGAGTGGGCCAGGGTCTCGGCGGGCATTCGACTGACTGCAGGACGCGGCAGCGTCGCCGGGCGCGTCCTGCTGTGCGGCAAAGCCGTCCAGATCCTCGATGTCGTGGCCGATCCTGAATATGCCTATCCCGAGCAGCAGCGGGCCGGGGGCTATCGGACCCTCCTCGGCGTACCCCTGCTTCGATCCGGAGAAACGATCGGCGTGCTGTTCCTGGGCCGCAAGACCGTGAATTCGTTCACGGACAAGCAGATCGACCTGGTCTCCACTTTCGCCGATCAGGCCGTGATCGCGATCGAGAATGTCCGGCTGTTCGATCAGGTCCAGGCGAAAACGCGCGATCTCGCCGAATCGCTCCAGCAGCAAACTGCGACTGCCGATGTGCTGAAGGTGATCAGCCGCTCGACCTTCGATCTGCAGTCCGTGCTCAACACGCTGGTCGATTCGGCGGCACGGCTGTGCGAAGCGGAGATGGCATTCATCATGCGCCGCGAGGGCGATGAATATCAGGCCGGCGCAGCGGTCGGGTTTTCCGAGGAATACATCGAATTCTTGCGGGGCCACCCGATTAGCCCCGGACGGGGCACGGTCACAGGTCGGGCCGTACTCGAGCGCCGGCCGGTGCAAATCCTCGACGTCGCTGCCGATCCCGAATACGGCCTGCACCAGTCCATTACCATGGCTGGTCAGCGCACGGCGCTCGGCGTTCCCCTCCTGCGCGAGAACGAGCCGATCGGCGTGATCGTGATCGCTCGCAGGCGCGTGCAGCCCTTCACGGAAAAGCAGATCGAGCTCGTCGCCACATTTGCCGACCAGGCCGTGATCGCGATCGAGAATGTACGGCTGTTCGAACAATTGCAAACCAGGACGCGAGATCTGTCCGAGACGCTGACTTACCAGACCGGCAGCGCCAATATCCTGCGGGTTATCGCTTCCTCGCCGACCGAGGTCGGTCCGGTGCTCAAGGCGATTGTGGAAAGCGCATGCGGACTTTGCGAGGCATATGATGCGCTGGTCGTCCTCAGGGATGGCGACGACATCGTCGTCCAGGCGCACCACGGACAAGTTCCCGTGGTTTGGAGCCGGCGATCGATCAGCGTCAAGTCACCCTCCGGCCGGGCCATTATCGACCGTCGCACCGTTCATGTGCACGATCTGCTCGGGCCGGAAGGGAAGGAATTCCCGACAGGACGGGAATACGCGCTCCGTTCCAACGTTCGAACCGTTCTGAGTGTGCCGCTGTTGCGCGAAGGCGAGAGCATGGGCGCGATCGTGCTCCGTCGTACGGAGGTGCGCCCATTCGGCGAGAAGCAGATCAGCCTGCTTCAGACCTTTGCAGACCAGGCTGTTATCGCCATCGGCAACGTCCGTCTGTTCGAGCAATTGAACGAATCGCTGGAGCGACAGACGGCGACGTCGGAGGTGCTGGAAATCATAAGCGCTTCATCGGGCGCATTGATCCCGGTCTTCCACAAGATGCTGGAGAATGCGACGCGAATTTGCGGCGCTGGCTTCGGCACCATGAATCTCTACGAGGATGGCGGCTTTCGCACGGTCGCCCTGCACAACGCGCCGCAAGCCTACGTTGACACCCGGCTATACCAGAGGATTCGTCCACATCCAGCAAGCGGGCTCGGTACCGTCGAGAAAACTCATCAGACGGTTCATATCGACGATATCAGGACTCAGCCACCCTACGTCGAAGGCAACGCGAATGTTCGCGCGCTTGCCGACCTTGCCGGCGCAAGGACCCTCGTCATCGTGCCCATGCTTAGGGAAGATGAGCTGATTGGCACCATCACGATCTTTCGTCAGGAAGTGAAGCCCTTCACAGACAAGCAGATCGAGCTCGTATCCAATTTCGCACACCAGGGCGTGATCGCGATCGAGAATGCGCGCCTGCTGAATGAATTGCGCGAGCGCACTATGGAACTGTCGCAATCGCTCGAGGAATTGCGAAATGCGCAGGATCGGTTGATCCAGACCGAGAAGCTTGCCTCGCTCGGGCAACTCACCGCCGGCATTGCACATGAAATCAAGAACCCGCTCAATTTCGTCAATAATTTTGCTGCGATTTCCTCCGAACTGATCGACGAGCTCAGTGACGGGCTGCGCTCAGTCGCACTCGGCGAGACAGCAAGGCAGGACATCGACGCGCTGATACACATGCTGCAAGGCAACCTGGAAAAGATCGTGCAACACGGAACGCGCGCCGATTCCATTGTCAAGAACATGCTCCTGCACTCGCGCGAGGGGTCTGGCGAGCGCCGCTCGGCCGATATCAATGCCATCGTCGAGGAAAGTCTCAACCTTGCTTATCACGGGGCGCGCGCTGAAAAAGCAGGCTTCAATATCACGCTTGAAACGAATCTCGATCCGTCTGCTGGGGCGCTCGAGTTATACCCGCAGGAAATCACGCGGGTGTTCCTCAACCTCGTTTCAAATGGCTTCTACGCGGCTAGCAAACAAAGGGACGCCGCCGGCGACGGCTTCGAGCCAAGGCTGTGGGCGACGACCACAAATCTCGGCGGCTCCGTCCAAATCCGGATTCGCGACAACGGCGCGGGGATCCCGGTCGACGTGAGGGAGAAAATATTCAATCCATTCTTCACAACCAAGCCCGCGGGCGAAGGAACCGGTCTAGGCCTTTCAATCTGCCACGACATCATTGTGAAGCAGCACGGCGGCAGCATCGAGGTCGATACCGAGCCTGGCGATTATACGGAGTTCATCATTACGCTGCCGCGTACGCTGGCGGCACCAGGGCAGACCGGAGGCAGAAATTGAGCGTCTATATCATGGTGGTCGACGACGAGCCTGATGTCGAGGCGCTGTTCCGCCAGCAATTCCGACGCGATCTGCGCGCCGGTCGCTTTCTCATGGAGTTTGCATCGTCGGCACCCGAGGCCTTGCAGCGCGCGGTCGAGATTGAGGATGCCACCCTGATCCTGATCCTGTCCGACATCAACATGCCCGGAATGAGCGGGCTGGAGATGCTACCTATCGTGCGCTCGGCCCGTCCCGATGTTCCGGTCATCATGATCACGGCCTACGGTGACGCCGAGACCAGGCGCAAGGCGCTGGCGAACGGCGCGGCCGACCTGTTGACCAAACCAATCGACTTCGCGGCGCTGCGCCAGGAGATCGATACAAGACTTGAGCAGGCCGCATGACTGTAACCGTTCTCCTGGTCGATGACGAACCGGCTCGGCTTGCAAGGTGAGACCATATCCCGGTGAGATGAAGCATCCGACGTCCAATGTTCACCGAAAGCACTGGGAGGTACGAATGAAGACGCTCTTGGTCCCGCTCCAGAATATCTCGATGATGCCATCCACGCTCGATGTCGTCGTGGGCCTCGCGCAACGTTCCGGTGCCTACGTCGAAGCTTTTCCACTCCGGTTCGGCATCCCCCGATATCTAACCGCAGAATTGGCCACCGGCATTCCTGTAGATGCGTACCAGGACAAGAGCGAAGCCGAATTGAACGACATGCGCAACTTTTTCGAGGCATTCATGCTGAGGCACGATATTCCCCGAGCCACGGCGGGATCGAGCAGACCATGCTTCGGCTGGCTGGAAAACGCGCCTGAGGGCGAAGACTTCGTCGGGAGTTATGGACGTGCCTTCGATCTGATCGTGATGGCACGGTCTGACGCTGATGCTGCGGGCCCTCACCGTCGCGCGATCGAATCCGCGTTGTTCGAGAGCGGCAGGCCCGTCCTGCTGGCGCCATTGAACTCATCAAGAAGCATCGCGACCAACATCATCATCCACTGGAACGGCAGTACCGAACAAGCGCGGGCAAACGCATTTGCCATGCCGTTGCTTCGTCTGGCCGAAAGAGTATCGGTCCTAACTGTTGTTGGGGGGCAAGGGGTACCGGGACCATCTGCCGACCGGATCGTCCAGCAACTGCGCTACAACGATATTGCAGCCGATGTGATGAGGGTTGAACTGGAGAACCGCGACACCGGAGAGGCGGTCCTCGATGCCGCCAGAGCTCAGGGCTGCGATCTATTGATCAAAGGAGCCTTCACCCGCACCAGGCTGCGGCAAATGATATTCGGTGGAGCGACCAGCTACATCATGGAACACGCGGATTTGCCGGTCCTGATGGCTCATTAGACCCGCATGGAGGTTTCTCCGAAGAGTGCCGTCCTGCCCCTGTTCTGCCCGACGCCTTTTCATGGTGGCTGAGGCATCTCGCAAAGGAAAAGCTAACCACGTGCGAGGGCTGCACACGCGAGGCATGGAAAGAGCAATCAACCAATGATAGCATTTTCTTTCTGAGACCAACCAAGGGGACAGTCGTACCTGGAATGACCAAGCTTCGCTCTTGGTTTCTGCCTGTTGCTGCGTGGATCGCTCTCGTCGGAGTTCTTCTCGCCTGGTTTACGCTCACACCACGCGGTGGTGCGCCGTACTGGTTGGTGAGTCTGATTGTGTCCTGGTTGCCCTTCCTGGGGCTGGTGGGCGTTTGGCTATGGTTTTCGCGCAGGAATGGGCGCGCGTCATCCGGTGCGAGTTGGGTCGATCTCTTCGAGCAGCAGATCGTGGAAACCCAACGCACGAACGCATTGTTGGAGAGGATCGCGGTGGCTCTTGAAAAGCCGTCCGCCGGTTAGCTCAAGCACTGGTGCATCGCGGGGAGAAGAGGATGCGCTCTGGGATTTCCGCGCATGTCCGGCTGGTTGCCTTGGTATTGGCAGCGGCCGCTGCCGTGAGCCGACCAGCAGCAGCCGACGATCGACAGGAGTGTTTGAACGGATCGAAGGAAACCGCTGCCGCGACCATCGCCGCCTGTACACGCGCGATTGAAAGGGGAGACTACGACGATGGTGACCTGTCCAACCTGTATCATCACCGCGGCTACTCCTGGTCGTGGACAAGTCTCTCCGATCGCGTCGACCGCGCCCTCAAGGACTACACCGACGCGATCCGGCTTGAACCGAAAGCTGTTAGCTCACTGCTCAACCGCTCGCATATCTACAACCAACGGCATGACTACGACCGGACGATAGCGGATGTGAACCGGGCGTTCGAAAGCGGCCTGTCGGACTATGGAAAGCGGGTCGGATACGGCGAGCGCGGCTACGCCTATCAAGCCAAAGGTGACAACGACCGTGCCATCGCGGACTATACCGACAGCATCCAGCTCAATGCGAACAACTATGTCGCCCTCACGGCCCGCGGCAGTGCCTACCATGCCAAAGGCGATCTCGATCGCGCCATTGCCGACTACGACCAGGTGATCGCGCTTTACCCGAAATATGCGCTCGCCTACTACAACCGCTGCCTCGTATACAGGGAAAAGGGTGACCTTGATCGCGCCATCGCCGACTGCAGTCAGGCGATCGCGCTCTGTCCGCAATACAGGGACGCCTATTACTACCGCGGCTACGCTTATCAAGCCAAGGGTGACGTCGACCTTGCCATCACCGACTACGATCAGATCATCGCGCTTGATCCGAAAGATCGCGACGCCCATAGCAGTCGCGCCACTGCATACCTCTCCAGGGGCGATTTCCGCCGCGCCATCGCGGACTTTGGCCAGGAACAGGTGCTATTATGGCTCGCCACCATTGTCTTGCTAGCTGCGATTGGCTGGCTTTGTAGCCGAACAGGCGTGCATGCGCGCCGACGGTGGTCCGGGCGGACAATGATCGAGGTTCGCGAACAACAGATTGCCGACATGCAGCACAGGAACGCCGCCCTGGAGAGGATCGCGCTGGCTCTGGAGAAGCATTCGTCGGGTTAGCGCAACGGAAAGCGCTTTATCGTCTTGGGTGCATAAGGGATCGAGCGAACTCTCTCTCGCTGAGCTACGCGCTCTTCAGCCGCCGATGTGCGGGATGCGGCCTCTCTTCCAATCGCGTGCGGGCTCTCCCGAATGATGCCATTGTGCCCCTGTTTTGCCCGACGCGTCAACCGGAATTCGGAAAAGTCGCAACCCCTTGTTTTCGCTCGCGTCAGCTACTGTGCATGGGGTTGTTTTCGCATGTTTAATCGAGGCGGCCCCCGGAGCCTGTCAGGCGTCGACCATCGACTGTAGCCGGCATGTTTCAGGAAGATGGATGGTGGGCGCACAAGGGATCGAACCTTGGACCTCTCCCGTGTGAACCACAATCCGTAGACCCGAGCCAACCAAATCCGGCCATAGTTGAAATGTAAAAACCCCTTCAATTAAGATGGGTTGTAGCCCTATTCGGCCATATGAGCCCATAGGTGACCTTGCTACATTTTGTATGCCCCCGTTGTGCCCGCCGTGGATTTTCCCTCGGGGCACAAAAACGAGGGGAGGTCTGAGACCCGGTTCTGTTTGGGTCTGTGGATCCTCCCCGCGCAGGCACACGGCAAAAGGGGAGGGTCTGAGGCCCAGTTCTGTTCGAGAGCTGCCCGCCCTTTTTGCGGGGCACGCTGGGCACAGAGAGAGGGAAGGAATCATGACGGAGCCGGCCAACCAGCTTACACTCACCGATACGGTGATCCGCAACGCAACGCTGCCGCCGGGTAAGGCGCAGCATTATCTCCACGACGACAAGCTGCCCGGCCTTGCCTTGCGCATGCGCGCCACCGGCGGCCGGACCTGGGTCTACCTCTTCACCAAGCCGGGGGTGAGGGGTACCCAGCGCAAGACCCTCGGCGCGTGGCCCAAATATAATGAGAAAGCCGCGCGCAAGGCCGCCACCATCGCCGCAGGCGAGGTCGTCAAGGGCTTGGACCCAAACGACGCGAAGCGCGAGGCGAGGCGGCAACAGGCAGCCGAGAAGCAGCGCACCACGCTCGCGACCCTCATTGTTGAAGATGGTCCCTACCAGACGTCCCTGACCGAACGTCAAGTGGTAAATTGGAAGCCAGCAATGTCGGCGCTGCGGCGCGGGCTCAAGGATCACGCCGAAAGCGGTGTGGGGGACCTAACGCGACGGCAGATCATGGCTGCGGTCGACAAGATTGCCAAGACCGGCAAGCGCGGTGCAGCTAGGGACTTGCGCAAGCACGTGCATACCTTCCTCGAATGGTGCGTCGGCGAGGGCTATGTCGAGCACAACGTACTCGCTGGCTATCGCGCTCCCAAGGAAACGCGCGCGCAAAGGGTCGGACGCCGAACGAAGGGTCGCGCGCTGACCGATGAGGAAATCATCAAGATCTGGGATGCATCCGGCAAGCTCGGGGCGTTCGGTCTCCTGGCACGCATGTGCCTGCTCGGCGGCCCACGCCGCAGCGAGCCTACCATGATCGAGTGGCGAAAGCACATCATGGACGACCGGATCACCTTCGACGCAACGTGGACCAAGATGGGGCTGCACCACGATGTGCCGCGCACTCACCTGGTTGACGAGGTGCTCACGGCCGCGAAACATTTCCAGCGGGCAACCTCCGACTATGTCTTCCCATCACCAAAGACCGGCGGCCAGATGTCCGGCTTCACCAAGATGGTCAATCGCCTGGTCAAGGAAGCGAGCGTCGCCAAGTTCACCATGCATGACTTAAGGCGCAGCTTGCGCACCATCATGTCGCGTTGCGGCTACGACAACGAAATCCAGCGGCTGTGTGTTGGGCAAAAGCCAAGCGGAATTGATCAGGTCTACAATCACGACGAACAGTGGATCATCCGCAAGATGGCGTTCGAAGCAGCCCACGACTACATTGCCGAATTGGTCGGCGCGAAACGGGTCGGCAAAATCGTGCGCCTTCAGCGGACGAATCCGCTTGACCCGATCAAGGCCGAACTCCTCGGCCGTCTCCGTGAGCATTATGCGGCTGAGGCGCCCTAGTGGTCCTATCGCACTTGGCCAGATAGTCGCGCACCGCATCGACACGATAGAGAGGCCGGCCATCGACGTAGCGCCACTTCAGCGGGTGGTTTGGATCGCGCCGCCACTGTTCCAGCGCTCCGGGCGTGCGCCGGATGACCGCGGCCGCCTCTAATGCCGTCAAATTAGAGCTGCTCGGCAGTGTATCGATATCGAACGTCGCCGGTGGCGGCATGCCACGGTTCTTGCGACGCCGCTTTGTGGCAGGCGGCACCTTGATGTCGTCTGGCGACCCAAGTGTCTTGATCCGGGTCTTTCCGTCTTTGCCGCCCATGCCTCAGCTCCGAACCATGATCGGTCTTAGGCAATAAGATCCTAGCCTTCTCAAGCAAGAAAGAAATCTAAAGCGCTGTTATGGCTGCTGGGTAGCTGTGGCGTGCAAATAGGACGAGTCGCTCCCTTTGCCGAGAGGTTGAAGCTGTCTGCGGTCTGGGGCCGATCGGCATCCCAAAATATTGATGGACCTCGCATCTGGGGTCAATGTTAGCTGAAAATGATTGGTTTGGTCGTCGATTCGGAAAGCGCTCGGGAAGATACCTTCGCGCTCGCTTTGGCGAACCCAACGGTTTGCAGAATTTTCTTCGCAGCGACGGCAGCGACAATCTCGTGCATTGGGATTTCAATATTAAGATTTCTGCGCGCACAGCAGCAGATAAATCAGTGGAAAGCTTGGTTTCTCTCGGACCAGAACAAATCTGGCTTCCTGGCCACAGTCAGCGCCGTCCAGGTCCCACAGCATATGGCCCGAAATCCGACCTACAACAAATATGTTCTCGTCTTCGATCGTCGAGCAGAATACGCGGGCAACGAAGATCGTAGGCGGCTTGTGAAGGCCGCCGAAACTGACGATTTCAAGATCATCACGTTCGACAGTCTTGCGGAGGGTCTCAGCCAAAAACAAGAGCGCACAGTTGGTAGTCGGCATAATCAATTCATCGATATCCTTGCCGACGAGATCACGGATGCGGGGATGTATGCGTGGATGGAGTCGACGCAGCTTCGCGTGAGCAAAGCGCTCCACGAAAGGCTGAGAAAGGGGGGCTCCAATCACTTCGTCCTCGGCGATGATGGCCAGCGGCAAGAACCGCTCAGCCGCGCCGCTTCGCTGGTCCGGGTTCGGCCTAACTGATCTTCGTTCCGGACAGCGTCGAAACAGCAGGCCGGCGAGCCGATCATGACCTTTCGTTGTAGAGGATCGCCTGAAACGGCCAGGCTCGAAATCGGCTTCCTGTAACTTATTGAAATACAGCGGTTTTTTGTTGGTGCCTCGTGGGAGCCTGGAAACGCCGAATGGCCGCCCCGCGTTCTCCCCAAAAAATATGCGTCGTTCCGGCAGCGTGGGCTAGAGTTGCGCGCGGGCAATGTGCGTAATCCAGAGTTGAATACTGGAACCGCTATGGGTTGGGGGGAAGAGTGTCATTCGCGGATTGGTGTGAACAACAGGAAGAGGCTGTTGGCGACCACAACCTCACAGTCCTGACGAGCTTAGCCGCAGGCCGCGAAGTCGGCCGGGATGCGACCGCGCTTTGTGTACCGACGCACTACGCATCCGAGGAACGCATCGCGGATCTACTTCAGCGTCTCGGTAAAACGGCGTCAGCTGCGTTCATCAAGCAAAAACTTCCGGAAGGCTCCCGTATCCGATCCGGCGACCTCGGCGAAATACTGGCCACGGAATACGTCGCCGAAAAGATGACATTCACGGTGCCCATCAAGCGCTTGCGATGGAAGGACCATCGCGAGATGGCAATGCGCGGTGACGATGTACTGGCAGTCCGCATCCCAGACGATGGCAACCCTCTCGACTTTCTCAAGGCAGAATCAAAAAGCCGTGCGCAGCTTCAAACAGATGTCGTCGCATCAGCCAGAACATCCTTGAATGCCGACGGAGGCCTGCCATCACCACACGCTCTGGCGTTCGTTGCTGACCGCTTGCGCGAACTAGGGCAAGTCGAACTCTCCAATAAGATCGATGACGCCCAGCTCGCCGATGGGATTCTTCCCGATCAAGTCTGCCATCTATTGTTCGTATTCACGGGCAACGACCCGACGAATTTTCTTCGCACAGATCTCCAGCAGTACGCCGGTACGATGGAGCAATTTAGCGTAGGCCTGAGAATTGCCGACCACGCACAGTTCATTGAGGACGTTTACGAGAAGGTGATTGCCGATGGCGACAACGGTTGAGGAGCTGCAAAACAGTATCCGCCAAGCCATCGGCCCCGGCTTCCGCGCCCGATTGATCGACCGCGGCGAAGCCAGGTCTATGATTTGGCGAGACGGCGTCCTTCCGCCCGGCTCCCCGGCATTCGCTCAAACACTGTCGTATGACCTGCTGTCCTATGCCTATTCGCTGCTTGGGATGGGTTTGCGCCTGAAGGAAGCTGGCGGTGATCAAGTGATCGCGCGCCAGGCATTCGAATACGCAGGCATGGCCCTCGAAAGCGTTCTTCTTAAAGGCGAGCGTGCCGATGACACGCGCAGTTTTCACTACATCGTGGCCGCCGGCGCATATCATCTGGGCCGGTTCTCCGCGCGCGCCTTCTCGCTTTTGTCACACGGACAGCGCGAAGCTTCGTTCTCTCCAATAGAGCGTTGCCTGGCCAGCCTCGTCCTTCGGGACTTGGCTACGCTGGAATCTGAATTCTTGCGTGGCGCGTTGAAGGCCCCGGCGCGGATGCCAGCATAGCGCAGTTTCTCCAAGATGGCTGGGATGCCGCAACAGAAGGCGAGCCGCCAGATCCAGAAAACGGCTCTTACGTTGTCGATGCCCTTGGCGCAGCTATTATCGATAATTTCCTTGCCGGGATGGGTCTTTTCTTATTCGCTGTGGAACGTGGGGAACAAGAATATATCACCCAGGCCGTTGAGCGCCTTCGGGTCGGCCTTCGAGTGTGCGCTGAGGTAAATCTACTGCCTCAATGGTGGACATACCGCCTTGCTATAAACATCATCGACGACCTGTGGTCATCCAGTTTCCATGCACGTCTCCCGTTGCTGCCGAACACACCGGATGAGGTGCGCTGGGCGGATCTGAGAAAGCTGTTCATTTCTCTTTTATATCGGCGACCGCGCTCCGAAATAGACCTCTGGCCGTCGCAGATTGATGCCGCGGCAAAAGCCGTAAACGAGGGCAACGATTTGGTCGTCTCCCTTCCGACGAGCGCGGGAAAAACGCGCATCGCCGAACTCTGTATTCTCCGCTGTCTGGCTGCCGAGAAGCGCGTTGTGTTTGTGACACCGCTTCGCGCCCTATCGGCTCAGACCGAAAATACCCTCCACCGCACCTTCGGACCATTGGGCAAGACCATCTCAACCCTCTATGGAAGCATTGGCACGAGTGTTTTTGAGACGGATGCGCTGGGCTCGCGAAACATCGTGGTGGCCACACCGGAGAAGCTTGACTTTGCCCTGCGAAATCAGCCGTCGCTACTCGACGATGTCGGCCTCGTCATTCTCGATGAAGGACATATGATAGGACTAGGCGAGCGCGAGGTGCGTTACGAGGTTCAAATCCAGCGACTCTTGAAACGTCCCGACGCTGGCAATCGACGTATCGTTTGCCTATCCGCCATCTTACCTGAAGGCGACCAGCTTGACGATTTTGTCGCTTGGCTCGGCAACGATGACGATCAAAGCCTCATCAAGAGCGCGTGGCGGCCGACACGGCTCCGATTTGGCGAAATTATATGGTCGGCAAATCGCGCCCGTATGAATATCCATGTCGGCAATGAGAATCCCTTCGTTCCCGGCTTTTTCTCATCGAAAGCTCCCACACGCGGGCAGCGGCGAAAACTGTTTCCGTCCGATCACCGAGAACTGGTTCTAGCCACCACGTGGCGGCTTACAGATGATGGACAAACCGTCCTGATTTACTGCCCGGAACGCCGGTCGGTTGAGCCCTATGCATCGGCGATAGTAAAGCTGCACGGGTACGGTCTGTTACCCTCGCTGCTGGGTCCGAATGAGGCAAGCATTGCTGTTGCTCTCGCTATCGGTGCGGTGGCTGGGCGAGGACCACGATATCCTGTCATGCCTCAAACTTGGTGTAGCAATCCACCACGGCGCACTTCCGACGCCGTTCCGGAAAGAAGTTGAAAAGCTTCTGCGTGACGGCATTCTCAGGGTTACGGTATCATCACCGACGCTTGCGCAAGGCCTCAATCTCTCTGCCACAACGATTGTGATGCACGGCATCATCCGGAACAGGCAGCCTATCGAAGTCTCCGAGTTCCGCAACGTCATCGGGCGAGCCGGAAGGGCTTTCGTCGATGTGGACGGGCTGGTCCTCTTTCCATTTTTCGAGCCGAATGCACAACGATCCGCACAATGGGAAACGCTAAAGGCGGGTGACCAGGGCCGCGAGATGGAAAGCGGCCTGCTCCGCCTAATCATATCTCTCGTACAACGCATGTACTCAAGTCTAGGTGGCGACCTTGCCCAGTTGCTCGAATACATCCTCAACAACGCTCAGGTCTGGGAGTTTCCCGCCGTTACTGGCGAGTCTGCTGAGCGCAGGGACGCAGCGCTACGCGACTGGCAACAGTATCTAACGACGCTTGATACAGCCATCTTGAGTCTCATCGGCGAAAACGAAGTGCCCGATGACGAGGTCTCTGCCCAGCTCGACGCTATCTTAAGCTCTTCGTTGTGGGAACGGCGGCTCACTCGACGACCCCAAGAGATTCAGCATATTTTTAAGAGCGCTCTCTTAAGCCGCTCCAAGTTCCTTTGGCAAAACTCCACATCGACCCAGCGTCGCGCTTATTTCTTAGCGGGCGTGGGATACGAGACCGGCAAAAAGCTGGACGAAATTGCTCCAAATGCCAATGAGCTACTATTGCAAGCGAACGGGGCGGTTCTCACGGGTGACAATGAGCAGGCCATAACGGCGATTACGGCACTTGCAGAACTGCTTTTCGAGATTTTGCCATTCAAACCAAATGTGCAGCCGGCTAATTGGCGCGACATTCTCCGCGCATGGCTCCTGGGCGAGCCTGTCGCGGCGTTGGCGAAAAATGACGAGGATGTCCTCCGCTTTGTCGAAGATGCCTTGATCTACCGATTGCCGTGGGGGATGGAGGCCATTCGTGTTCGTGCCCTCGCTTGCGGCGACCAGTTTGAGGACGGAACGGATCTTGATGACTATGAACTCAGCCTTGCGGTGCCAGCGATTGAGACAGGCACGCTGAATAGGTCGGCAGCCATTCTGATGCAGGCCGGATTTACCTCTCGCCTTGCAGCGATAAAGGCCATCTCCGCCACTGACGCTGATTTCGATACGTCCGAGGGTCTTAGAGAGTGGCTTCGGTCAGACGAAGTGGCTGCTCTTTCAGCGGATGTCGAATGGCCAACCGAGACCAGCCATGCCATTTGGATGAGCTTTCTATCGAGTTACGTTCCGCAAGACCGCACCGAATGGAAATCGTGGACCTATTCGGATAGCGCAAACTGGGTGGATATCAACAATCGCCCCCCAGCCGGAAGCGCTGTTCGCATTGTGAATGCCCAGGACGGCGATACATTTCAAATACTCTCCCCAGACCATGAACTATTGGGGGCGCTGGCCAGCCCTCTTCATGCGGAAAGGAAGGGTCTGCTGCGCGCCTCTGTAAATGGAGATCGCACGAGGATTGAGATGTCGTATGTCGGTCCAGCCGACCTCGTACCTAGCCAGTTGGGATAGGACTTTCAGATATGTCCTCGGCGACGGACTTCGAGAAAATCTTCCAACGGCTCATGAAGCTGGACAATCTCGCCCGTTACGCAGATGCCCGGGCCATGGAGGCGCTCGGTTCTCTCATTGATCTGTCTTCGGATTTGGGCCGGGGTGATGGGCTTGATAAGGCGCTGGCGTGGTGCGACGAGCTGGAACAGCGGCCGCTGAAAGGCACGGATATTCCAACCCTCGATTACTTCCGCGCAAATGCATGGCATGCACGGCAACGTACGAAACATCGGGACCCCAATATCGCCTGGAGTTGGGATCAGCCCGAAGCGCTTGAGCAGATACGGTTCCTGCGCAGGGCTACCCGCCATCCGGGCTTCGAGAATCTCGACGCGGTGCGCCGGGCCCAGATCTTCACGAATCTCGCCAATCTCCTGAACTCGCTGGGGCGCTTTGTCGAAGCTGTCCCCATGTGGAGCCGCGCTCTTTCGGTCAATCCCCGATTTGGAATGGCGCTTGGAAATCGCGGTCTTGGCCTATCTGAATATGGAAGACGCCTCTATGACGACGGCCATACGGATGTCTTCCTGCTCTTTGCACATAAAGACCTCATTGCTGCACTTTCTCCAGACGCAGATTATGCCGGCTATTCTGACGACGACGCCAAGGCCGTCTGTGCACAAAAACAAAAGCAAATCGAACGCCTTATCGATTGCGCAGCCGTCCAGAAGTCGTTGCACATGGATGGCTATTCTTTGGGCGACAGCCCTGAGGAGCAGAACTATCGCCGATGGGTGCTGGACAACGGACTATTCCTAAACCCGCTCAACGATCTTGGACGGCATTCAATCAGCGCCGAGGACATATTCGGCCTTCCAAGCTTCACAACAAAGATAGACGAGCCGCCAACGCTCATCGGCCTCTTCAATCAAATGAAGCAGGAATACATATCCGCCCGGTGGATGCTCTATGACGGCATGGAGGCCGACACGCCGCATTTCGCGGATCGAGGCGTGACGCTTCCCAACACGCTTGACTATCCGAGCTACTCCATTGCCGTTGAGAAAGTGAAGGCGGCCTTCCGCATCGCTTATTCGCTATTCGACAAAATAGCGTTCTTCCTCAACGACTATGCAAAACTCCGCGTCAATCCAAGGCAGATCTATTTCAAGACAATCTGGTACGACAATCAGGATTGGAAGCGCGGCATCCGCAAGGAGTTTCTGAACTCCCGGAATTGGCCGTTGCGTGGGCTCTACTGGCTTTCCAGGGACCTCTTCGATGCGGAGCTGCAAGCGACTGCCGAACCCGACGCACAAGAGCTTTACATTATTCGGAATTGCCTCGAACACAGCTACCTCAAGGTCCATGAAATCTTGCTGCCGCCCACAGGTCCATCGGATTTGTTTCTCGATAGGCTCGCATTCTCCGTGCAACGGGAGGACTTTTTCAGGAGGACTCTTCGGGTGCTAAAATTGGCGCGCGCCGCGCTCATTTATCTTTCATTGGGCATGCATCATGAGGAATTGCAGCGCCCGCCTTCCAAGAACGGGCTTGTTGCCCCCATGGTATTAGGCCTTTGGGAGGATGAGTGGAAATTCTAGCAATTACGCTCGTCGCAATCGGTGACGACGTTTCTTGCAATGACGCAGACATTCGCCAGCGCATTGCCACAAGCAAACGAGGAAAGCGCACCACTCAGTATATCGCCTATCGGGACGGTTCCGAGATCGGCTTCGTCGCGCTCGACGATATTGCGGAGCTTGGCTGTCTTGTCCTTTACGAACTATTCGTTCCCAGCAGACTCCGCGGCTCTGGCCTCGGCGCGCAGCTACTCGATAAGGTTGAGGCTATTGCCCGCACGGAAGGTTACGAGCGCGTGACACTTTATCCACGCCCGCTCGAGCCCGGATTCCCGGAGGAGCGCCTCATCGCGTGGTACCGACGTCACGGGTACACTACCCGGACTGACAGCCCAACCGATTTGGAGAAGACGATATAGACTGGCTGACGAGCGGAAGCGTGCTTCCTGCTCAGCCTCCTGTGATTTTCCCTGCGCTGAAATCGAAATTTATCGGACACCAGCTTTTGTGGTGCTCATCACCGACAGCCAAGTAGATCTCCGACAGTGCCCATGCCGGCACAGCCACAATCTCAAAGAACGCTCCTGTTTCAATACCCCCATCGGAGCCCGCCGCAGAACCGAACTGCGCCGTCATCATGACAAAGCAGGCGCTCACTGCGGCAAAGCAATGCGCCAACGTTGCTCTCTCAAAGCTGTTTTCTCGATCATGCTTTACCGCGTTGTACGCGTCGTACCACTCCAGATCCTGACTGGGCCTCCCGTTGTAGCCCCAGCCGCCAAATGGACCAACAGGTGAAAGCCAGGGGAAATTGGAGAATGATACCTCGTATTGGTCGAGCTTCATCGCGGATCGCAGATTCACGTAGTCGCGCGTATCATATCGGTCTCTTAGATATCCGTTAGCGGAGAGAACGCCGCGCCAATGCATCTCTACCTCGGTGCACGCGAGAATCAGAAGATTCCTGATATCGTGCCCGTATGTTTTCAGCGTTCCCTCGCTTGGATGAACGGTTTGGCAAATCCGATCAAGCTGCCGGGTAAGTGCTTTCATTTGCCCGCGCGCGGTTGCGATGAAGGCTAAATCGCCCTCAACACCGGGATTGAAGCCGATAGGAGCGCTTGACCATTCATTCGTTGGCCGCGCCATCCGAGGGAAGAACTCTCCCGGCTTCAAGGGGCTCTTGTGAAATGGGCTTTGGCCGTCTGCCGCAAACCAACTCGTGGCCTGACGCTTGACAGCATCCAATATCGGTTCGCCCGGCTCGGCCTTGAAGTATGTTCCAGCGCCGGTTTCGGGATTAGTTACGCCCAGGCACGTCGCCGACACATCATCAATTCTCCAAACCTGCAACGGCATCGCGTCGCTTGCACGTACATAATAGCTCATAATGCACCTATCTCGTCAGACAACATGGAGAACGGACCGGCACAACTCTTGTTCGCTCGCAGGTCTGGTGCTTGCCGGTGGGCGTGCAATCGTATGAAGGATACGACGTAGCATTTTTTCCAAGCAAGCGATTGGTTGCCGATGCGCCTGAAACTCCGCTCTTCTCTCCAGCTTCTCAAACCCAAGACGGAGAGCAAAACGGCGGTTACGCCGGCATGACCGTGACAACGACCAAAGCAAACTCCTCCTGACCCAGCCGGAGGACTTCGTCGCCCTGCTGGCATCGCCGACCCGGCAGACACCACTGCCGCCCCGCGGCGGTGCTGGCTCCTCCAAGCCTCGACGGGCCCGGTGTAACGCACGCGTACCACTGACACCGACACAACCCTATGCTTCAACGGAGACGACTAGTCTTCGCCAGACCGAGGACCGGCCGGGGCGGCTCGAATTACACGGGCCCGCCCTTGCAAGGGACAAACCTCTCCCTCGCGGCGCTTGTGCATAAGCGCCCGGCCGGACGGCTTAGGCACGAAAGATCGCGCGGTAATGGACCGCCCCGTTCTGACATCATTCAGGCGGTACTATTTCTGCGGAATACTATTTTTCGTGGACTGTCCTTTAGTGTTTGGAAGTGGGCCCAAGCCATCTCCGCGGACAGGCCGTCCCGGTCGGCAATCAAATGGCGGGTGTAGCTGTTGTGGCCGAACTGACCGACGAAATACCGATTTATCCCCCGTGATACGTCTGGCTCGTTCTCGAAGTTCGCGAAAGCATCATCAAAATCACCGAGGACAAGGCTAACCATTGTCGTCGGCGTCAAAGTCAAGATGTACTGAAAGGGCGTCATTCCGGGCAACGGCAGCCAAAGCCTCGGGTCTGGTGGCGCGGGGATCACTAATACGGGCGTGCTCGATGAGCGAAGCCGAATCTTCGACCGCATAATCATGATCCCTGATCCACGAAAGTTCTGCTCCGTCCACTCAAGTGACGACGCCATATTGGTGAAGAACTCTTTCGCCAATTCGGGGGCGGTTCGCATCTCCGAATACTGGATGCGTTCTTGGTCCGAGAAGGGAATAGCGCTGGCTGGCGACGCCGCAAGTTTCGCGAGCTCCATATTGGTTGCATGGTAGTGGGGAGTTCGCGCTTCCAAGTGCCGGATGAGCGCGTAGAGAATCGCTTTGTCGGATCGATCCAGCGCTTCGGTTCGCCCGCTTGCAATCTTTGCCCATGTATCGCTTCGAGATATCGGCGTTTCGATGCGGCTGTTGATCCTGCTCTCAACCGATACAGGTGTCTTTCCCTGCATGAAGACGTAGAGGTCACGCTCAAATCCGAGACTCTCGATTGACCGCTCCGCCCAAACCGCAAAATCGCCGTTCTTTGCAACGGTCGTTATCTTCCGCTTCTCGGCGTCTGTCGCGAAGTTTCGGAGGAAAAATTGCGGAACGTAATGGTGATCGCGCGGCTCGTTCATCTGGCTCGTTGTCCTACGGCGATAAAATAGGTTGGCGTCTCCAAAAGAGCGAGCAAGCGAATGCGAACTGCAACAACGTCCTTCGACGGACCTTGATGAGGGAGTAGCGCCAGCTCGTGAAGTCCTTCGCCCGCCGGCTCAGTATCCTGGACCCCTCCGATAAATTGCACACTATTTGTTGTCTCTTCTCTCAAAATGATCGGCAGAAGAAATGGTTGAAAAGCTCCAACGCCCATCTCGGCAACAGCAAATGCGTGGGCGATCCTCGCCAGCAAGCGAAAGAACGGTGGCGCGATGAAGTGGGCCTGCGGCTCGATATAGGCGACGCCTAAGTGGCGAGCGAGCTTCTCCAGATGGGGCATGATGCCATCCCGAAAGGACGCAGCTCTAATCCAAAGCGTCTTCACCTTGGCGCCACGCTCGCCTTCCGTGACATTCCCGGTCAACTCATCCGGCATAGCTAGATTGGGAAACAGGATAAGAAACGGGTAGATCTCCTGCGCCACCTCAATGAAGGAAAAGTCAGCATCCGGAGTGAGTTTAACTTTCAGGGGCAGCTTCTCGGGCCTTTGCTTCTTTCGGCGCGAGGGCATCGAATAATACATTCGCAGCGGTCCAAGCATGGCGCGAAGCACAACCCCCTCAAATGTGGCTGTGATGGCTGCGCAAGGTCGGCAACTCGCTTTCGGCAATAGCCAGCGGCCGCCAAGCCCCAGTGGAACAATATGCTCGTCCGTAAGAGCATCTTCGCAACCGCAGTAGATACAACGGTTCTCCGGTGGATACCTCCGGTCAGAATGAAGCGGCAATTGAAACATCAGCCATCTTAGCTGACGGGACCTGATTCGCACTCATTCGGTGCTGGGCCGCATGCCGCGGCAGCACATGCCCAGCGGGCGGCGGACTTCCTGCGGCAATGTACCCCGCCTAACGGCGGGGTTTCCTCTTCGTTTTCTTTGCCTTCTTTGGCACTGGCCGTGCAGCTCCTTTTGCGCGCTTCGGCTCTACCTTGGACTTGGCCTTTGACTTAGCCTTGGGCTTCTTGGCTGTTGCCGCGCGTGCTGGTCGTGAAGCGCCGCTCTTCCTAGTCGAGCCCTTCTTCTTCCCGCCCGATGCGGATGACGGCTTTTTCGCGCGAGCTGGTGGCATCGGCACGCCGGGTTCATCATAGAACCTTTCGAGCTGCTCGCCTCTTGGCTGTTCACGCTCCACAAAATTCTTGCGATCGAATTTGCTATTAGCCAGCCAATAGATGGACGTATAGCTCTTTGAGCCGCCCCAACCCTCGCGGTGCTTTCTTCCGCCGTGCGCTTCCTTCTCCCCGGCGATAATCCAGACGGCTTCAAGCCCCTCGCGTGCGAGGAACGACAGAAACGCATCGCGGTCCACCAGAGCGGCACCAGGTCCCGCTTCATGCGTTGACGGATCGAAAAAGAGTATCTTACCCGCGTCATCCGAATATGAGAGGTCCCGCCCGTTTGAAAGGTGCATCTTAAGCCCGGCAATGAGCCCCGGTGCAGGCACGCTGAAGCTGAAGGATTCCTCGATTGAATAGTCGTGACCACTGCGCTCAGCGAGATAGTCTGTAACCGTAGGCTGAATCTCGACGACCAATCCATTCCAATCTTCAGGGCTCATCCACACGGAAACATCATGATACAGCGGATGCCAGGGGTATTCGCCGATATACCCGTCCGACGACTTGTCCAGTTCAGGAAGATCGGAATGCCTTCTAAACAGTTTTCCTGACAATTCCTGCACAACCTTGCTGCGATCCGCGGCGCGCACCAGAAAACAGCGAATCTCAAACGCCGTCTGCCGATCGAGCATTCGCTCACCTTCTCGCATGACCCAGCAATTCCAGCGTTCGAACTCATCGACAACGAGCCATGCCCGACCCGTCTTCGGATCCGTCACGCTCAGTAATGACGCGTCATTCACCATATCTTCCGGCGTATCGAGCCACGCGAGACGCGACTGTGGCGACATCGCGCGGAGGTTCACCTGAGCTGGCATCCACCATGTCCGGTCGCTCTGCCGGGCTTCCTTAGGGGTCTTTGTGACAAAAAGGGAGGGATCGATGTCACGTCGGCTCACTTGCCATGGCCCCTGAAAGATACGCAGCCCGTCGTCGCGACTCGACCCAACGAAGCAAAAGTTATCGCCTAAACGAGCCAGAAACTCGTGAAAGGCTATCCATTGATACTTTTTCCCAATGCGCTCGATCCGATGATTCGTCCTGTCTCTGTTCCCGTAATTCCGGTCAAATTCTCCGAACAGTTCCGGAGTCCAGCCGAAATCGTGGGCACGCTTGCAAACCCAACGCCGCGCCCGCATCCGGTCAAAGGATGGTGGCCAGGTGTAGTAACGCTTTGCGCCGCGCAAATCGTTGCGAACAATATGGCGAGCCCGGTTATTGTACTCCAGCCATTCGGCCTCACCCAAAGTGGCCCGCAACCGCGCTTCCGCTTCATCGACGGCTTGCTCGAACCGGCTCACATCCTCTTCTTCAAAATCTCCGTCGTCTTCGACTTCATCCTTTTCCTGCCCTGAGTCATCGACGGTCAGGAACTTGAACCTGAACGGACCTATGGGCCCCTGATTGGCCCGCCACGCATCGCAGGCTACGATGAGTTCGCTGAGACGCGCTTCCGCATTCGGGATCCGGCCAACCACATCGCTGATCCAATTGCGATAGATTTGCTCCTGGCTCTGCTCAATGAGGGTGATTGGAAACGCGCTGAACTTTCCGACCGGGCCGTCAATGACATAGCGTGCGAAATCGCCGTCGTTCACGCTGGAGTTCACAATATCATCGCGAAAGCTCTTTCCTGGGGCGTATTCCTGCACATAGGTCGCAATGACGGCATCCGCCACATCCTCAATGCCCGATGGGCTGAGATACGGAGGCCGCGCCCGTGTTAGATCGACGCCTGCCGGCAAAACACCCCTCATATGGGCAAGCTCGATAATTCCACGTGCATGGTCACGGATAAGGACATGGGCAAGCGCTTCATCGCGGTCGAACACGCAACGATACGCCGCCTCCGCCAGCTCACCCAACCCGTCCTTCGCCATTCCCTGCAAGGCGGCTCCGTAGGCGGCAGCCATGACACGATCGAGGATATAGGGATCGTCGATGTCTTGAAAACGACGAACAAGGCCGGCAGCCACTGTCAGCCGCGTCGCAAGCAACGCCGCCAGCGCCTTCGTAGCCCGGTCCCGGATAAGACGGTGGCTTGTCGTAAACAGCCAGCTCAACGCGATGGCGGCAAGTTCGGCGCGTTTCTCTTCGATTGCTTCAAAGCCGTTCTGGAGAGTCCAGCTAATCAAGGTCTCGATGGGGCTGTCCTCTTCGTCGCCCTCCTGAGCAACATATATAGACCAAGTCTTGTCCCGCTGCGGCATCGCCCGCTTGACAAGTCTTCCGTGCAAATATTCAGCATTAAACGCATTATCCGGCTCGCTCGCGACGGCAAGCAGCGTGCGCATGGCCTCGTTACGGCCCGAGGAGCGCGAAGCGTCCTTCAACAAATCAAGGGTTCGCTGCGTGAATGCACGCTGCTCGCGCCAAAGCACACTGCCAACAAACACGCGCAGCAGGAGCAGCCTGTTCCGCGGCTTGGGCATGGCGTCCGGGAGTTCGAGCCCGCAGCGCTCCGGCAACTGGACCGCCATCGCTTCCAGAACGCCCGCATGCTCGTAGGCCTTTTCGCCTTCGAGGTAGGCCTCCAGCGGAGTGCCCGGCAAAAACGAATCCTTCGGCACCGATACATCAAGATGCTTGTCAAGAAGCTGGCGCGCAATTCGATGGTCGCTATACCGCTCGAACGAAAAGCGCACGATGGGGACGATAGCCCCATCATCTCCCGTCACGGGTTCATCCGCCAAGACTCCTTCGCTCACCAGCCTGGCGAGCAGACTTCGTTCAAACACGCCATGCGCCGGAGCGATGGCCTCCATGAGCGCATCGGCCTTATCGTATTCGAGGAAGCCGCGCTCCCCCTCATCGAAAGCGGCCGCAAGCGACTCCAGCGCTTTGGCGACCCTGCCAAGCTTATGGTCGAGCCCGAGCTGCCGCTCGACGGATTTTGCAACGGCTTCCGAGTAGAAGCCGAAGATCTCCGTTACCCCGCGCATGCCGCGTGGAAATTCCTGAAGTTGTTCCTTTTCGAGATAGTCACAACAGGTCTTGAGAAAGAGCGGGTTCTCAAATTCCGGGATGAGGTTCGGTGCCGCCATGCGCACAATGCCGCGCTTATCAAGATAGTAGCGGGCGGCCTCCGCCGCACGGCCGGCAAATCCCACATGCTCGACTTGAGTCAAATCGGGCCCAGGGCCCGCCGGCAGGATGTACGGCAAATAAGTCGAGCGACACGACAAGGCGAGGGCGACGCGCGGGAAATCCTCGATAGTCTTGAGAAATGCGGCCAGCCGGTGTGACCAGATGGCGATTCCATGCCGCTCGTTGATGGCGTCGACAAAAATGACGGCCCGGGTACCTGCCGCCTGCGCTGCGGCGTCGAGGGCGCCGAGAAATTTCTCTACAGAGATTTGCAGATCAAGCTGCTTGATGATTTGCGCCCACGGGTCGTCATCAATCAGCGTGCCGCCGAGTATAAGAAGCGACGGGCGGCCATTCGCGACCTGATGATCGACGGCATCTCCGAACAGATGTGACTTGCCGACGCCGGCCGGCCCTGTCACCAACGCCCGTCGGCCGTTCACCAGGCGCCAGCTATCACCGGCCACCCCTTCGATGATGGTGTCCAACGCCTCCTCGAGCCCGCGCATGGCGTGATACAGGTAGCCCGCGTCATCGTCGCGTTTCGAAGGCGGCGGATTGAGATTGCGAACGGCCCGCATGACTTGGCCAGCCGCAACAAGGGCATCGCTCCCCAGCGACTGAAGGCGATCAATGGGAAATACATAGGCGGGATCATCAGGCGTCGCCGACAATAGCGAGCTGAGCGCGCTCGTCGTGGCCTCAACCGCCGTGATTTCGGCAGCCAGTACCGTGTCCGCGTTCAGCCGCTTCAGACGATTGATGACAACGTGACGCGCCTCTTCCAGTTTCTCACCCCATGCTTGAACCTCGCTAAGGAGGGCCGGGTCGCGGCATAGGCCGAGGATGGTACGGCGGATCGGCAATTCGACGTTCGTTTCGGGAGTATAGCGCTGGCCGAGGCTAACGCGTGCCCGCTCAAAGCGGCTCACGAACCATGCGGAAGTTAGAAAGGTCTCATCGAACCAGAAAGCCGCCCTACCGGAATAGAGCGGATTGTCGCGGCCCAACCGCTCCACAAGCTCGGAATGTCCCCACAGTTCGATGACGAGCTTGCACTTAGCTTTGGTTGCGGCAGTCGTCCATTTCTTGACCCAGGCCTGCCAGCGCGAAAGCTGGGTTTTGGCTTTGCCGGTGCGCTGGTCAAACAGATCGAACGGTATGCAGACAATGTACCGGTTAAGTCGCGGATGCTTGGCCAGCGCCCGCTTGATGGACTTGTCGAGCTGCGCAACCTGACCTGCGTCAAATTTAAAGAAATACTTTGTCTGCCAGCCTGTCTCCGAGCCGTCACCGTGCCGCATGAAACACTCGACACCTGCGTCTGCTCCGACGCCCTTCCGGTAGAAAACGTCACCGGATACCCGGGGCTCCAGCGCAGCAAGCTGTGAGCACAATTCCTCGAAGGCGTAATTTTGGGACCCTCCGAAGGAGCGAATGCGCTGGAAGTCGAGATTGACTGCTGCCACCTGGGCGCCTCGATTAATTGAAATGATGGGGGCGTAAAATTGGGGATACACGTACCGCCTTGGGGAAGGCCCCAAGATTGCGCGACAATACTAGATTCGACTGTATTCAATCCACGGTTGGATACTTGCCGATGTTAGGGAAGAGCGGCAACGGCTCCATCTCGGTCGACATCTTGGCTCGGACAAATGCCTCTTGCGACTGGTCGCCGGCCCATACGAACCGCCTTGCGCGCCCGGTGACAAACTCGTTTACGCGATCGACCAGATCAGGTGGCTTCTGGGCACCTACCAACGCAATGGAGTTCTGCTGGTTTGCGGCAAGAAATAGCTTGGTCGGGCCAATCGGAATGAATATCACCCCGTCAGGCCCACCAAGATTGTGAATGCAGACTGGTCGGTCGGACGTGACGAAACGCCTCGGCGACCCCGAAGCATCGATGACTGCCCACTGCATTTTGTTCATATGCGTGATGAGCGTTTCATTGTCGAAGTTCTTGATGATGAGATTGACGCGCATCTTCGCCGCGGTGAACGGGTCGACAGTAGCAAGATATTCGTCGAAGGTTGCCGGCGCTTCTGGCGGCTTGATTTTTTCCCACTCAGACTGGAACGCGGCGCCGCTTCCGTCCCAAATTGCTTTAGCTGCGGCGCGCAGCTCAGGCATCGCGTGCGGATGCCGGAAGTGCACCCCGAAGACGAAGCGCGACCACGCGTTTATGAGTTCATTGGTCCACGGCAAGCCGTTTCCGATATGAATATCGAGGGCGTCGGCCGCCGTGCGGTCCAAGTAGTTGAAAAACACCGTTTCAAGGTACTGGCGCTGCTCCGGTGGCAGATCGGCAAACTCGTAGAGATCGGTCTCGAACCCGGTTGCCCGCGGCCCGACAGGCTTCGCGATGAGCTTGCCGTTCTTCAGGCTGTACTCAATCAGCTTGCCGTTGGCGCCGGTCCACTGGGATAAATAGAACGCAGGAATAAAATGATGGTCGCGCGGCTCACTCATAGTGAGTCGCATAGTAGGGCGCGGCAGCGATATTGCCAACGATCCTCCCGCAACTGCTCACCATGAGTGAGCGGCCCGCCCGGCAATGCGGCCGCACGGCCGTGGCCCGCACGAAGCTGCCCGAGGGGCAGCTTCCGACAACAGCGGCGGATTTGCGGTCGGTAGGGATCTAAACCTGCCGCAACGTTGGGAACGACAGCACCTTGTTCTGCAGGCTGCCGGCAGGTAGCGAGCAGAGCGACTCTACATCGCTCGCATTGAGGAGCACATCTTCTGCGATCTCAGTGGGCAGCTTGATATTGTTTTCGATCAGCATCCGCGCGGCCGAGCCGAGAACCGTCGGCTTCGACAGCGCAAAAGCGTTGTCGAGCGGTTCTCGCTTGCGGATGCCGCGGGCGTTCATTTGCTTCCACATGTACTTGACCTGGTCCGGGTTCAGTATCCCGAGATCCTTGCATCGGTAGATCATAGCCGCCACCGCCACGCGCCATCGGCCCTTGAGGGATAGGAAGTAGTCGATGGTGGTATTCGCGATTTCCCGCGCGAACGTTCGGCGCGGCAGGAGCAAGGCACCGGCGAACCGGTTGGCCTGGTTCTCAAGCCGGTCCAGGTTGCGACTGTTTACCTCGACAGCGTTGTGCAGGACGAGGTGGCCGAGCTCGTGTGCCATGTTGAAGAGTTTGCGCGAGTTACTCTCTTGGTCGGCGGCGTAGAGCACGTATGGTCTTCCACCCTGCCAGCGGGAGACGGCATCCATGTCCTCGCAGCGCACCGGCTCCTCGATCACGATGACGCCGTGGTATTCGAGCAGCGGAGCCAGATCGGTGATCGGACCGAAGCCGACGTTCCAGAACTCGCGCATTTGATCGGCGATCTCCTCGATCCGCTCGTTGCCATCGCGTTCGTAGTCGAACTCGATGGCGGGCAAGTGCACTGGCGGCAGCTCGACGTATTCCGCGAGGGACTCCGCGATGTAGAACGCCCATTCCAGCCGACGGCCGATCCGCAGGCGGTCGGGCCGCTGCATGCGCTTCAGGCTGCGCCACGTCGGCGTCAGGAAGCGCTCGGCGGTGTGTTTGCGCGGCGTTATGAAGAAACCCGGTGGCTGCCGGGTGATGGCGATGATCTTGCTGAACACGTCGCCGCGCGGTGCGAAGGCGCCAGTCTCATAGGTGCCAACGGACTGGCGGCTCACGCCGATCGCGTCGGCGAACTGCTCGTCGGTCATGCCGACGGACTCGCGCGCCTCCCGAATCCTCTCGGGAATGATCCTCGCAGACATGGGCACGCCTTCAACGCTTGGTGTCGTCGCTCTTTTTCTTTTCGATTATCGAGACCACGTTGTCCTTAAGCTTCATCTTGGATTTCGGGTCGACCGCCGCGGGCCGTTTTGTGTCCTCCGACTTCTTCTGAATCACCACGGCCATCAGGTTGATACGGGCGAGCCACTCGTCAGCATTCGCTGACGGCGATTGCCAGAGTGCGTGCGACAACCGGCCGTCCGGCGCCGCGCGGTACGTCAGCCATGTGTAGAGCTTCGGCGGTGCCAGGCGGATGATCCGCTCCTCCTCGGTCTCGAAGAAATTCGGCATATTCGACGCCCTCGCGTCCTGACGGTTTGGCGTGTCTTCCGGAAACTTGGTCGGGTCCTCGGTGCGGACGATGTGCCCGTGGCAGTCGCCGCTGTAGATGTCGAGCCAGTGCCAGGTGCCGCGAGGCATCGGCGTCAGCGTGCACTTAAATGGGAGGTCGCCGGCTTTGCACATCTCCTCGAAACGCATCAGAATGCCGGCGCGGCGGATCAGACCGCGCATGTCGTCGCCTACCTTTGACGAGAACATCGGGGTGCCTTTGATCACGTCGTCGCCGGCGGCGATGCCTTCGCGCAGGGCCCGGAGCGTGTTTGCGTAGCTGTCGTAGGGAAAAGCAGTATCCAGGCGTTGCTGAAAGGTCTTGGTTTGCATGATTGGTACGGCTTCCTCGTCCCCGACTCGCGCCAAGTAAATCACCCCTTTTGGCATCCTGTGTCAAGTTTGGTGTCCCTTTTTCCATCAGCTTGCGGCGGGCAGGAGCCAAAGATCTGTAAAGATCAAAGACTTGGGCTGCCAAAGAACGATGTGCCGCCGTTTTCGCTGCTCTACGCCGAAACCTCCTGCAGCGGTGCACCGTGTTGCCACTCATCCGATTCGTAGCCCAAAACCGGCAAACACGAATCGCTGCTCAAGGGGGAGCCATGGCAGAAAAACGAAACATTCCGAGGCGGCTGTTCAAATACCGCGCGTTCAACAATCTCACACTCGATATGATCATCGCGGATAATCTCTTCTATGCCGATCCGAGCACGTTCAATGATCCGCTCGACTCTCGACCCTCGCTCAACATTGACCTTCCGGCTTCGGATCTGGAACGCGCACTACGGCAACTCCTCGAACGACGCGTGAGTGCGGAGATGAAAGCCGCGGCTCAGACAATCGGGTACCAGGGTCCGGAAGCCCTGGGTCACATCGATCGACTGAGCCGACAACGAGCCGATAAAGTCATTTCGGAAATCAGCTTCTATGCTACCGATCCCAGCTACGAAGTAGACGACCCTCTTCAGTTACTGCTTGGCAGCGATCTGGAGAAGGAACTGTTGCTGCAATACGACAAGGGCATTGTATCCTTGGGGCAGCGCGCCACCTGCCCGTTGATGTGGAGCCACTATGGCGATCAGCATCACGGTGTCTGCATCGGTTACTCGGTGCCGTCTGATGTGCTCGACGATCTCCATCAGGTTAAGTACGGCGGCACGCGGCTCGTCGATGCCAGCAAGGTCCTAGCGATGCTCGACGGCGACAAGGACGCTCGTCGTCAGGTTGACGAAGCCGTTCTGTTGCGGAAGGCAGCGAGTTGGCGATACGAGCAAGAATGGCGTTTGATTGGGCGGCGCGGGGTGCAGCGTTCCCCACTGGAGCTCGAAGAGGTCATCTTCGGAATGCGCTGCAAGGAAGCTGTAAAGTACGCTATCGTCACAGCGTTGGATGGCAGGCGACGTCCCGTTCGATTCTATGAAATGCGCGAACTCTACGGGACCTTCAATTTGAAGAAATATCCGCTGGAAGACGGAGAAATGAGAGCCTTTTTTCCGCGGCGATCTCGTGACATCCATGAAGCGTTCCAATCCATCGCCGCTGCCCAGACGGAGGGGCAGCCGTCGTGATGGCTCTGCCATCGCTAAGCGCGTACGGGACGAGGCTCAACCTACCTGCAAAACGCACATCGATAGATATTCCTCGGTCGCCGACTTGGTTATAGAGCGCGGCCATGTTCGATTTGGTCCCGTAACGGCAAGAATCGCTCCGTCGGGGATGTGATCCGAATGTTCATTGTCGCCCGGGTCAGTGCGACGTACCAATCCTTTCTCGTCATCGTGTCCTCTGCGATGATGATCGCGCGTTCGAACTCTAGGCCCTTCACCAGCAGCGTGCTGCCGATGCTTCGGTTGCCGAGGCGGCGTCCCGCATGCCGCATCCGATTTTGAACTTCCCAGATCGAAACGCTCAGCGTGTCAAGTTGACGTGTCGCCTTCAATTGCAGGGCGGATCGCATCGCATAGAACATCTCACGACGATACAAGTAGACGCCGGGTCTGTCGTGGAGAGCTTGTAGAAGGGCGAGAATACTCGATTCCGAACCGCTGTAGATCACGGCGTCGGTGAGCGGGAAGAGCGAACCGAACTTGGCCAGTCCCAGGCGTCGACCCTGCTGACGGGCTCCGAGCGCTTTGAGGAGCTCCGCTCTTTCGAGGCCGGTCAGGCATTTTGACGCGAAGTCGACGATTTCTCTTGCTCGTGCCAACCCGGTCGCCCGATCGATCCTCTTGGCGGCGGCATAGAGGGTCTTGCAACCGATTGCTTCGACGCTGCCAAAACCCTGCTTGGCAAGTTTTTGTGCCAGTGCGGCACGCCGGTTCTCGCTTGTGCTGTCGCCAATGACGATCAGGCTGCCTTGCACGGGGTCGCGCATGGAAGCGAGGCATTCCCCGACGATGGTTCTCTGACGGTGTTGAGGTGGCAAGGGCAGGGAGGTCCAAGTTACACATCGTGGTCTTGATCCCAGGTCGAGATCATTGCCGTTCTCAAGCGCGATACGGACGCCCTGCAGCCACTCGGCCAATTCCAGATTTTCTGCGTTCTTCCAGCGCCACGGCGTCAGAAGCTCGGCCGAACGTTCAAACAGGGGAAATACATCGCTATCCCAGTCGACCGGTTGCTGATCTCCGAAATCGAAGATCGCTTGTAATGGATCGCCGAACACGCAAGTCGGCAGAAGTTTGGCGAGCCGTGAGACAACTTGATGCTGCTGTTTGGTGCAGTCTTGATATTCGTCGACGAAGCATCCTCTATAGGATGCGAGCAGGACGCCATCGACAGCGCCGCTATCGAGCAGGCGCGCGCCGGCATGATAGACATCGTCCCAGTGGGCGCTGGTTGTCGGAACAACCCCAGCGAACCCCGAGCGTTGTGGAAAGGATGCCGCAAATCGCAAACACCATCCGGCGATGGTGTCGATGCGGTACTTTGCGGTCGGAACTCGGTGCTTACGCAGGCGTCTGGTCAAGGCATCGACGCCGGCATGTGTGTGCGTGAGGATCAGCCGGCGCCCATCGGAGATTCCGACTGCAAGTGCGATCTGTTCCGTTTTTCCGCACCCGGCTGCGGCGACAATGCTGCCACGGCGGATGCTAACAGCGAGCCGGGCAATATCGTCATCATTTGCCATCGATCCACTTCCTCATGGCGGCAACACCTGCGCTGAGAGGTTTGTCGGGAACAGCGCTAAGATGAGGTCCGATGAGCGCGGCCAGCCGTTCGCCGCGCTCGATTGTTTTGAACCACTTCTTGTCGTTCGCGAGCTTGCCGAGGATACGTCGGACTTGCACGGTATCGCGGTCATTGCCGAGTTTAGCTGCCGTGGCAGTGGGGAGCCCAACTGCCGACAGAGCGTTGTCAATCACGGCCCTGACGCTCTCGACGCTGCTGAATTCAATGGCGAGTGCGATCATCGAGCGTATACAAGCCCAGGGGAGGTCGAGAAACAGGCGTTCTTCCGTCGAGCACTTGTCAGGCCATTGGTGAACAACTGCGCCTTTCCCCTTGGCGCGCTCCAGATCTGTCTGATTCGGTTCTTCGTCGGAATCCAGGAGAAGCCAGACCTCATAGCCAAGGTCACGTAAATGTTCGGCGATAAGGGGTGCTTTGTCCTTACCTCCCCCGTCGATTGCGACAGTAGCTTGCAAGGCAAATGAGTCATTGCCGGACGTCTGCCACCATTCGTCCAGGCCGCGGGCAAGCCCCTGTTCGGTGCGGCCTTCCCCAACCAGTATTTTCCGGGCGAGAAAGGCCTCGGGGTTTCCTCTGAGATGGCGTTGTGCAGTGTCGGAGTCCCTTGCAAGAGCAGAGATGGACTTGACGGTGATGATGCCGACATCTGACCGGACTGAAAAGATATCGGCCGCAGTAAGCTCGCGGATCACGACCGGGGAATGTGTGGTTGCAAATATCTGCGGCTGAGCCGCGTCGGCGGCGGCTTTGGGCGCCTTGAGATATCTTAGTAGGCGAGCGATACGATGCGGCTCGAGGCCGTGCTCGATCTCATCAATGATCGCAACATGCGGGGGACCGGCGTCGTGCTGGAGAGCCGACACAAGAAGACGTGCGGAGCCTGTGCCGAGCCTGCGCAATGGCAGATCGCCATCATGAAGTGAGATGCCGCCTGAAGTGATGCTGACACCCTGTACGTCGAGCTCCGCCGTAAACTTGCCCCGCACAGGCACTGCGAAGAGCTTGCTCAGCTCCTCCGCTCGATCGACTGCGCTCTTGAAGACATTTCGGTCGCCGGCTTTGAACGAGGAACGGGCGGCGCGGGCCGCTTCAGCGAGTTGCAGGCTGAAGCCATCGCCCACCTCGCCGATGCGAGTCAGCACGGAGGTCCGCCCCCAACCCAGATGTCTCTCCGCGTAGGGGCCGAGGCGGTTCGTCGCAAGCTGCTTGGCGTCCTTGAACCGGATCGTCGGCGGATCGCTGTCGAGCGCGTCGATCCTGTCATTATGTATCGACCACCGAGCCTCTAGGGTCTGATCGATGACGACGTTGATCGAGAGCACTTCCTCCAAGCCTGGTCCCGGCTCATCGATGATTTTTTTGGCCGAGACATCCCAGCCGCGGAGGTGGAGCCCATATCGATCTTCGGCCTTGAGCTGCGGTGGCAGGTCAGAAAGTGTTACGGTGATCCGGATCGGCGCCTTAATGTCGAGATCGAAGAAATCGCAGTCGTCGGCAAAAATGTAGGACCTGGGATTGAGGCACAGCTCGATCGCGTCCAGCACGGTGGTCTTGGTCGAATCCCCGGGGCCAATGAGACAATTCATGCCGGGGGAGGGTGCCCATTTCAACGTTTTGATGCCGCGGAAATTTTCTACTTCCAAGTAGACGATGCGCATTCATTCCCCCAGGCCATGCTGCACAACCTGCCCATTGGTTCGACACTGCCACGATCTCGGGTCACTCCAAAGAGGTAATAAAGTAGCGGCAACCCGAAGTTTCCCCGTATCCTGCGGTATCCTTTCGCGAACGTCTCGGTCGTGGTATGTTTCGAGTCGGCTCCCGGCAGGAGCCTGCCGCCCGTCGTAGCGAAGCCGTTGAGGCGCTGTCCAGATCAATCGTTCCCGCCATGTCATGTCGGGCTCGAGAAGTGGTTGACGGGCGACGCTTCGCTAAGGGCCGGGAGACCTGACGTGTCGAACGATCATATTCGTCCGTCCTCTATCGAGGGCATCAAACAACTCGCCAAGCGATTCAAGAAGTCTGATGGCATTCAGCATGCCGTCGCCTTGGACAAGGCATCAAAGGCGGCCGGCTTCGAAAACTATAAGCATGCGCTGCGCAAGCTTGCGGGCGGCCTTGCAGCCCCTGGGGCATCGCCCGTGCTGTACATATCCGTTTCTTGGCGGGATCGTATGACCAAGGCAACGGGCTGCGAGATCCTGAAAATGCCCCTCGGCAAGATCCTCGACGCGCTTCTTAAGCCGGCGCAATACAAGGCATCGCGGGGGCTGGGTACGATGCGCCGCGAAGGTCCTGATCATCTTGGAGACACGTACACAGCGTCGTCGCAGAAGGCGGCGCGGGAGGCCGCGTGCGAGGCTGCCAGGACCATTCAGTTTATTGAGGCGACCAGACTCGTTCCGTCAAAAGCGAAGCGATCTTTCCCGCGAGGGCAATTCCAGAATCGGATGCCGGGCTCGGACCACGACGCAGCGTGGTTCGATCCCGCAGCAAAGACCTTTATCCGCACAAATGAGCCTTACGCCCGCAGCAGCGTTAGTCCCGAGCAGCATGCATGGGCTGAGCGACTTGGTTGGGCGGTCGCGGTTTCGCCTTGGAAGGGAATGTATCGGCCTGACGGCGGGACATCGCTCTTTCTTTTGGCCGATATGTCCAAGGGGTATTTGCTGGAGCAAATGATCTCGCGGTTGGCGGAGGCACCGGCTCCCATCGTGGCGTCGGCCTGGGATGGAGAGTCGAGGCCGATCGTGCCCGCTTTTGTCAGTCCGGGTCAGTTGGCGGAGATCGAGGCAAAGGTGCCCGAGGTCAAGATGGCTGGCGAGCGGCGCGGCTCCAACAACTCTGTTGCATATAGCATGGTTCTTTCGGGCGCGCGGCGCCGGCCGAAGTCCCGCATGCCGATTGAGGGACACAAATTGGTCGGACGACTGCTCAAGTCGATCCTGATCGGGACAAGGGCACGCGCTGGCGTTCACCGACGCGTCGACGCGATCCGCTGCGAGCTCGATAACTGGGTCCAGTGCGAATATAAACGCGATGAGCTTTCGGACGACGTGTTTTTCGATCTCTACTATCACGAGCTTCCTGAAGAGGACGCACTCGCTGCGGTACCCCCAAGCTGGGATCGGCACATTGTGAACCTTGATGAGGTTAAGGCTACACTCGTCCGATACTATCCCGAGTGCCCACCGCTGCGCCAATTGTTGAAGAAAGCCGATTTGGCGATCAGATCTCTTCGCACTTGGAATGTCGCCCCAACACATACACGAAGAGTGGATCGTTCGGACATCCATCGAAATCGGGATCCCGACGATGGTGGGCGCCTCTGACCGAACAACGAGCGTCGCCTTTGGATGAAATGGCAAAGCGCAGGTGTTTGATCCGGCGTTTTGTCCCCGGTCATCTTCAACTGCCCTGCTGCAGATTTCGCCGAGATTTTTGCAGCGGGCGCACCGCGCTCTTCTAGACCCTGACGGAAAAGCGGTTGAATGCAGTCAAGCTCTGAATGCGCAGTTCCAGTTCCCGCTGATAGATCAACTTTTGCAAGAACTCGATTTCCGCGTCTTGATCGCTTTCGTCGACATCGATGTACCAGGACTTCGGCCGTCCATCGGTACCGTCACTCCAGCGATATCCGCGTCGCTTGAGTTCATCCTTCAGCTCGAACGGCGACTGTTCGGCCCAGATCCTGATGGTCTTGCGCCGCGCGCGCTCCAGCAGAGCGGAAAGAACAGTCCGATTGTGATGGGGGAGCTGCAAGGCCAGGATCTCGAGGAGCGCGAGGCAGTCATCGACGGCGCGATGAGCCTCATGAAACAGGCCCGCCTTCATCAGCAGATACGGCAGTCGCGAGCCTTCGAAGCCGTGATTGCGCCATTCAATCTCACTGACCGAACACGCCCACGCTTGATGTTCAAACGACGGACAGTAACGCTCCATGAACTTGCGATCGAAAGCGGCATTGTGGGCAATGACGACAACGGCGTCTGCCGCGAAGGCCGCAACGCGACCCGGGTCAAGGCTGTGCCCATCGACCATCTCGTCGGTAATCCCGGTGAGAGCCGTAACCTCCGCGGGGATGGGCACCGATGGCTGGTTGAAGCAGCCGAAGGTATCGAGGACTCGGGTGACCCGGCCGTCCGGGAGATAGGCGAACTTGACCATTCCGAGCTCGATGATCTGATCGCAGGTCGGATTGAGGCCAGTCGTCTCGACATCCAGCAGGAGAGCAGTCTTGGCTGCTTCGCCGTTGCTCGCGGCGAATTCTGACCGCGGAACGAGCCGGCGCAAGACCCGATAATCGGGCGATTGCTCGAGCGCGGCCGCCATTTCGGCCAGAGCTAGGGGGGTAGTCATGGTCATGTTCATGATTAGAAAATGAAGCCGCGCTCAGTACGCACTTGGTTGAACTCTATCGGATCCGATCGGGCGAGGCATCGGTGCCTGTGGATAGCTCTTCGCTGGGGTACGTCTCGCAACTGACAGCTGGGTCGAAATAACCGGTCACCAAGGAGGAACCTGCGAGATAGCCGGCTGGGGCGCTCGAGGAAAGAGCGCAGGTCTAAGGAATCACGTTAGGAGAACGAGGAAGCAGCCTTCAGGCGGGGGAAAATCGCCGGTGCAGGCGCTTTTTCCGCCTGTTCCGCCGCCCTGTGCAAAAGCCGTCTACGCGGCGATCTTGTCTTCCTTGTCCATGCCGCGCATGACGATCTTCAACGCGTCGTCAGGCAAGGGGCGCTGCGGCGCCTTCGCTTCATTCCAGGGAGCGCGCATCCAGATGTCGCGCTCCTCCTCGGTGGTCAGGATCACCGGCATCGCTTTCCGATGGATCGGCTCGACGACCGCATTGGGCGAGGTCGTCAGGAAGCCGTAGACGAGGTGGGGCCGGGGATCGGCTTGGACTTGGTGCTGCGGTCGCCCCTGAACTCGGTCCGGATCCCCGCGAAACAGAACAGCGGCCGGCTTTCCTCGAGCGCAAACCAACTGACGTCCTTCTTCTTGGTCTCCGGATTTGGCTCTGGGGCGTATTCGGCGAAGCTGTTCGCCGGCACGAGGCTGCGGTTCTCCGGCTTCAGCCAGCCGTGCCAATGCGGCGAGGACGAATTGCGGATGTTGGTGACCGACGGCCCCCCGGTCTTGGGTGGCGGGGGGGCATGCCCAGCGCATCAGCACCATCTCTTCGGCGTCGCCGGCATTGCGGATCACCGGTGCGGGATAGTCCGGAAACACACCGGGCATTGGCGCGAGATTACCGACATACTGGTTCATGCGCCTGAACAGACCGGCGATCGCCGCCTGGTTGGTCGTGATCGAATAGAGATTGCACATTCAGCGCCGCCTATCCCGTGTAGGTTCGAAAGCGCCCCTGCGTGTAGGCGTCGGGACTACAAGGTGAATTAAACCACTCCCGGTCCCATGGCGAGCGATGACGGCGACGCTAAGTCATGAAGCCCCGCCATTGTAAACGCCCACCGCGCGGAGTACAATTTTCCGTTGTGAAAGAAAATTGCTGCACGTTAATTGGATTTCGCGCGAAGGTAATGGGTCATGCTCCGCTTCGAGCTTGAGGATTTCTTCGACGAGTACGAACATCAAACAGGCCTTATAAACCTAGCTTCCAGCGACGCTGCACCGTGGAGCGCATCGGCACTGGATAAGGAGGTATTGGCCGAGCTCGCAGGCGGCTCGCTCGGCTATCCCAACCCAAAGCGACTGCTAGGCTCGCTCGAACGCGCTCTCGCCCCGCCAGCTGGTATCGGATTGCTGCCTACGTCAGGTGCCGCCGAGGCCATCGCTCTCGCGATCCATGAAATTGCAAAATCGTGTTCCCCGCCGGAATGCCTGCTCGCGCTTCCCTCGCCGAGTTACGGGGCGTTTCGGGGACTGGCTTCACTGCTCGGCATAAAGACAAAGCAATATGACTATCGACCGGGCGATGATTGGCAACCGGATCTTGATGATATGTGCGCTCTTGCGAGCGAGTGCAGCGCATTCATTCTGAACAATCCTCACAATCCAAGCGGCTACGTCATCTGCAACGAGCATCTCGAGCGAATTGCCGAGATACTCGCGTCCCGCGGCGCAGTCCTTATCGTTGACGAAGTGTTCCGATTTCCCGACGAGATGCCTTCGGCAATCGAACTTCGATGCGACGTGGTGGTCCTCGGAAGCCTTTCCAAGACGCACGGACTACCGGGATTGCGGCTCGGCTGGATCGCCGCACGGCCAGAACGCCTCGCGCGATACAGGACTCTGCAACAATATCTTTCACTGACCTTGAATTCCTTTTCTGTAGCAATCGGTTGTTCGGTCTTCGAGGACCTTGCCAGATTCGATCGAGCCGGGCTCGTCAGAACCAATCGAAGACTAGTCATCGATTGGGCGCGAAGATTGCGCGGATTGGTTTCTATTTCAGCCCCATCGGGCGGCACGACCGTCTGCGTGGCGGTAGATGGCCCGATCTCGGAGGAAATGCTTTTCAAGGCCTCTTTGGATGCGGGCATCCTTATTGCGCCCGGAGGCCGTTGCTTTGGCCCGAGCCTATCCTCGGCTTGGTTCCGCCTCGGCTACGGCACTGAAACCAGCTCGCTCGAGCTGGGTCTCGAGCGATTGGAAAACGTAATCCGCGACCGATTAGAAAAAGTGAATTAGGTGCAGCCATGTTTGCCCGAAAGTCCGACCTTGTTCTGATTTCGAATCTCAAAGATCAACAAGACCCCGATACAAACTGGTTCACTGAGGAGTCACCCAAGGGGCTCGCTGGGCGCTGCCTCCTTGATGCAATCGAATATCTTCATTCGGCGCCGAAGCTGCCAGCTAGATTCTGGCATGTCGTGAATGCGCACGCGATCCGGTTAGTTCACCGCTGCTTGACGGATCCACATGTGAACCGGCCAGATGTTCTCGAACGTCTGAAGCCTCATATCGAGGAGACCTGTCGCCAGCTTCTGAATGGACGTCAGCCAAGTGTGCCGTTTTACGGCGATGACTATTGGGACTGGGCGTCGGTCGTCAACGCGTTCATGGAGGTGCGTTCCGCGTCCCCGAGCGCGGAACGGGCTGCCGCGCGCGAAATGGACTCGTTCCACGAGGCCGTAAAGAAACGTACGCTTGGCGGCCTATCGGTGGGCAATCCGGATCGCGAGTGGTATGGGCCTGCGACGGCGGCACTTGCGTACAGGGTCCTAGGAAAGGGTCCTGACGACACGCGTGGCATGCAACAACTTCTCGCGCAACTAAAGGCGCAGGCCTTGGAGACCGTCGTTGATGGGAAGTATCGCGGTCGCGAGATTCCCGCCCGGCAATTGCTTTGGCACTACGGCCAGGTCGTCGCTCTGTTCCCCGTAGAGGCGAAGGAGCAGGTCGAGAGGCTGACCGATTTTTCATGGTCGAAAGATGCGATGGAAGACGACGAGCGCGTATTCGTCCTGGCCCGCGTGCTGCAGGGGGCCTACGCCGCCGATAAGTCCGACACAATTGAGAACGCACTAACGCTGCTCTACAAGGCCCAGACCCTCAGTCGGCCTTTGGGCTACGGCTTAATGGGCGACGTCGTCAAGGGATCTCTGAATGTGCTCGATGCCCTCTGGCCACATTTGAAGGCGGAGGAGAAGGCTGACATCGCCAGAATGATCGACGCTCTCCTTGCTAGTTACGCAAGAAACAACACCGTCGGTTTCATTGTGGCGATCGACCATGAGGTCGAAGCGATTGAGGATGCATTGAAGAGCGTCGGAGCCACGATCGAGAAAAAGGGCGGGACGACGATCGTCAAACACAAGAAATTCAGGGCCGCGATCTGTGTCGGTAAGTCCTTGAACGCCGCGACCACCGCCACCAGCACTCTAATTGAAAAACATAACGCGAAATGGATCATCATGTCCGGCGTCGCCGGGTCGCTCGGAAAATCGACTGCAAAGAAAGGAGATGGTGCGCAGTTCAAAGGACCTGACAAGGGCGATCTGGTCGTCGCGACGTCCATGGCCCCCTTTCATATACGCGACAAAGTGAGGGAGGAGATTGAAAACGCCAAGGTCCCGTTTGATGGGGATACTTGGATGGTCATCCCGACGGATCCTGAACTATTCCGGCTTGCTCACGAGGCAGCCAACGAAATGAAGGACGAACTCAGATACTTCTACGAAGGCATGATAGTGAGCGGTACCGGTATCAAGGACTCGGCGGCCGAGAAGAAAAGGATACTTGACGAATTTCCCGGCGGGCTTGCCGTGGAAGAAGAGGGTTACGCCATGGGGATTGTGTGCCTGAGCCATCACGTACCGTACCTCAACATTCGAGGCATTTCGGACCGCGCCGAAGGCGACAAGGCGAAGCAGAAGCAGGACACAACGGTCGAGAACAACGAGCAACGAGGTGTCGCAAAACTGGCAGCCCGGCTCGCGGTGAAGGTTGCGGTACGACTTAGCGAGCGCTGGTGATCACGGCGCTTGTCGATCTCGCGTCAGCAAGTTGAAAGTCTAAGATATCGCGTTTCAGGTCATTTGATCAGAGGAAACGATGGAACATTTCGACTATGGCAGTCTATCGGCAAAGAGCCATCTTGCAGCGTTGGAGATCGATCGGGTATGGAAAAGTGCGGCTTGTTTTGATCGCACCCTTAGAATAGAGGCGCGCTCGTTTGTTCGTTTGGCTGAAAAACGCGTTCGACCAACGACGTTTGCGCGCTCCAAGCTCTTTGACAAGATGGCGTCAAACGAACCGATTCTGTTTTCAAATTTTGCGATACGTCCTTATTTCAACCACGGTCGCCTGAGTACGGACGGTCTTCTGCGGGAGCTTCGAGCGGGTTTCCCAAATTCCACTCGCGCCCGCGTCAGGACGTCCGAATCCGTGAACTATGCGCCGATCCCGATAGTGCTCGACAGATGGAGAAAAGCCCGGTCTCGGTTCGGAGTCACGGACCTCCATTACATCGGCACACGATTTGATCGGCGCATAGATACGTCGGGTCTCAACGACTTCAATCTTCTTCCACGCGGAACCGATGGGTACGAGTCTCAGGATTCTCTCGTCATCAGCACAGCCGGCGGGTTTACCGACTCGCACTCGGACGATCACAGTGGAAGCAACCACAGTTTTGTTGGCACTAAGCTATGGCTGCTTTGGGATACGCTCGAAGGCTTCGAGCACGGTCTCGAAGACGTCGAGCGATGCGCGGTGTACAATCGCGCGGCCTTCGATATGGACGCCTTCCTCGCGATGAAATCTTCATGCTGGATATTCATCGGGCCGGGGCAAACCATGTTCATTCCGGCCAACCTCACTCATAAAGTGGTCACTCTGGAGCAATATCTGGGCTTGGGTAGCTTTCACGCGGGACTTCCCGGATTACCGAACCTCCTTTCGCATTGGGCTAAGCTTTCGCCCTCGTGGGCCGCTCCCTTCCAACCGGGAAGACGGGGTTCAGTCGAATTCCTGGTTCGGCGCGCGGTGCGACGGGTTCGTGAATTGAAGACTCAGAGCCGCACCGAGCAGTATCGATGGGGTTTGCCTTACATGAGGAAAGTTCTACGGAGGATGCTCATCGATCGTGTGCAAGATCCGCGTTGGACCGAGGTGGGTCACGCTAACTTCAATAACTTTGTCATCGCCGCTTCGCAGATCTAGAGACGAGCGCTGCGTCGATTCGACGAGATTAGAAGCAACGACCTACTTCAGCTCTGGATGCGCCGCGGTCCAAGCTTCCAGTGACTTCGTGCCGGAGTCGTTCCACATTCTCAATACTCCTGTAAAGTAGGTGGAGTGATAATCCGCGACCGAGTTCTCAACAAGGAAACCCGGTAGGGTTTGCGAATTCGTTCCATTCATCTGGGGAATAAAATAGACGTAGCCTTCATCCGCCTTAGGATCGAAGAAGTAGAGACGCGTCTGCACCGGTTCGTCGATGATCCTCACTTGTAGCGTGCCGGGATAGTGGGCCGCCTTCGCTTCTTCCACTGTTCTGCCTAAGATCCTGATGCCGGTGAGACAATCGGAGGCGAGCTCCTTTTCCGCGACACCTAATAGATGTGCCACTTTGCTGATTGCGTCGCCGTTCGGACTCAGGACGAGGAAATTGAGATCGACTCCGGCAGCCAGTTTGCTCAAGATCACGTCATGATATTGGTCGACGGAGATATAGAAGGTCGTGCCGACAAACCACGCTTCTCTCTTGGCCTGCTTGAGAAGCGAAGGAAATTGTTGCCTATCGCCGGTCGCCAGAAAATCGTTCGACCGCTCGAAGATTTTGGCGATGTCTTTCTTGCCTGTCGTGGGCGAAGCAGACGGCGTTTTCGGCGTATCCTTGAAGACGGCGGTGATCAGTGCCGCGGCGACGCTGCCGAGCACAGGTAGGACGATCGCCAGCTTCTTCCACCGCTGAGTTAGCTCCTCCGTGGAAAGAGCTTTGTCGACCTGCAAATGGACGGCAGCCTGGCGGGGGTGGGTCGGTTGACTCCATCTAATAAGGAGCAAGGCAGTGTTTACATCGTAAAGCTTCTCGTCAACTGCGGTGCCATCGACGTAGACGTTTTTGACCTTGACTGTGGGGATCTGCAGAGCCGGACATCGCCATCCGCCCTTGGAGCGGTCCCAGTCGTCATTAGATAAAGTGATGGTGAAATCCATATTGGCCCCCGGGCCATCGTAATATTCGCGTAGCTCATCACGGAGGGACACACAATTCAACGAAAAATTGTGATAGGCCTCGAGAGCGCGCGTCGCAACCGCAATGCCGCGCTCCTATTTGGCGGGGCCCGTCGAAATCGCCGAGTGCCTGGGTAGAGACGGTATGCGCGGCCCTTGCCGACAGCTTTGTCGGCCAGGCCAGCGTCATTGACGGCGACACCCTGGAAGTTCACGGAACGCGGATCCGCCTTTGGGGTGTGGATGCTCCGGAAAGCACTCAGCTGTGTCGCGGTGAGGACAGTTTACAGTACCGCTGTGGTTCGAAGGCTGCGAACGAACTCGATGCCTTTATTACCCAGCGTCCCGTAAACTGTGTCCCGGTCAGCCTCGACCAATATGGCCGCACGGTCGCGACCTGTTCGGTCGCAGGCGGGGATCTCGGGGAATGGCTTGTGCGCAACGGTCTCGCGCTGGAGTGGCCCCAATACTCGAAGGGCAGACACCATGAAGCCCAGCGCGAGGCTGAGCGCGTGGGCCAAGGACTTTGGAAGGGTAGCTACGTCGAGCCGTGGCTCTATCGTGCATGCATCCGCGCTGGTGGAAAGCCGTCTGCCTGTTCGGACGATGCAAATGCCCATCCTTGATGGGATCCTCCACGAGGGCGTCAATCGACAACGTGTGATGGACGATCACCGCACTTTTGCGGGCGGCTCTAGTCTAGCGCGGTTTAGGCGACTCACGCTACTTCATCATTCCCACCACCTCGCTGCAGAATGAGAATGAAATGGTTGCTGCTACCCGTGAATTGCCGGCCTCTGGTTACGCGCTTGAAGTGGACGGCCGACTCAAGGCCGAATTTGCAACTAGAGACGGCGCCAGGGCAGGTGGAGAAGAACTGAAGAAGCGTTTTCCGATGCTTCAGATCAGGATCTATGACGCGCAGACGCATGCGCGCGAGGAAATTTAGGTCCTTCTCAACTTTTTGGCGGAATTCTTCCGCTTGCGCGCGTGCGGCTTCGCCGCACCGGGCTCTCGTGAACCGAGCCGCTTCGCGTCTCGGCCATCCGGCTTCGATCCCTCGCGCAGAAACTGCGGAGCTCCTCGCCGGGGGCACTCGGGAAAGGGGCTCGCCTTCGGCGATCGCTATCACTGCCCCGTTCCCGGGTGCCGCTGTTAACCGGTCTCGTCGCTGCACTCAGACCCGCGTGCCCCTTCGGGTCGCTATGCTCACGCTCTCCGGGTGCCATTTCAGTGGGGCGATGCGCTGCGCGCACGCCTGGTCAGGGCCTGCGGCCCTAAGCAGTCGAGGCCACATCCCATGAAGAAATGGGACCTAAGGTGGTCGATCCGCAGATTATCCCGTTCTCTCACTTGCGAGCGGGCGGCGGGGCGTCACGCGTCGCCGCTTCCGCGCAACAGGCTGAGAGCAAGAGTGCTGAATGGGGTTTGCCGTGACGGGTTACAGGCTGCGAGAGAGGCTCGCGGCGCCTGTCGCGGAGACCCGCGATGTCCAGACACTATCCTCGAGAGCGTGCCGGTGCGGATCGGGCAAGCCTTTATGACGACATCACCAACAAGATCATCGGTGAACTTGAGGCTGGCCGAGTGCCGTGGGTGCAGCCTTGGGGCACCGCGGCGAAGGCGTCTTTGGCCATGCCGAAAAGCGCGGCGACCGGTCGACAATACAGCGGCATCAACGTTCTGATCCTCTGGGGTGCTGCCACCGAACACTCATTCACGGGTCAGAGTTGGCTTACGTTCCGCCAAGCGCTGTCGCTCGGTGGTCACGTCCGCAAGGGCGAGCGCGGGACGACCGTTGTCTATGCCGATCGATTTGTACCGGTTGAGGAAAAACGGCGCGCGAGCGAAACGAGCGATGAAGCGCAGGCCATCCCGTTCCTCAAGCGCTTCACTGTCTTTAATACTGATCAATGCGACGACCTGCCTTCGGAGATCGCGACGACGGCGCCGCCTCCGCCACCAGGCCTGATTGAGCCGCAGGTCGAAAATCTCATCAAGGCGACCGGCATCAACTTCCGCATTGGCGGCAACCGCGCATTCTATGCGCCGGCAGAAGACTATGTGCAGGTGCCGCCACCACAAGCCTATTTTGAGCCGATCAATTGGCATCGAACCGCCTTGCATGAACTGGCGCATGCCAGCGGCCATCGGTCACGTCTCAGCCGCGACTTGTCTGGCGGTTACGGCACCAGGAAGTACGCCTTCGAGGAACTCATCGCAGAAATATCGGCTGCATTCAGTTGCGCGTCGCTTGGTATCGTACCGACGGTGCGACATGCCGACTATATCGGCTCCTGGCTCGAGGTGCTGCGCGAGGACAATCGCGCGATCGTGCGAGCTGCCTCACAAGCCAGCAAGGTTGCGGATTATCTCCTTGGATTCTTGCCGGAGCCCGTTGTCGACAAGATGACTGAGAGAGCGGAGCAGGAGGCCGCGTGAAGCTCTCGCCAGTCGCCTCGAATAAGAGAGTGAGAGGGGAGTGGCTGCTTTCGCGACGGGTTGGAGGTCGAGAGAGAGGCTCCCGGCCGCCCGTCGTGGAGAATCGACATGACGAAGGCTGTCCAAAAGATCACCCTGTCGCCCTCGCGGGACATTCCGTTCAACAAGCTGGTACTCAGCCAGTCCAACGTCCGGCGCGTGAAGGCGGGCGTTTCGATCGAGCAACTCGCGGAAAGCATCGCCCAGCGGACGCTCCTGCAAAGTCTCAATGTGCGGGCGGTTGTAGATGCGGAAGGCAATGAGACCGGTATGTTCGAGGTGCCGGCGGGCGGCCGGCGCTATCGCGCACTGGAACTTCTTGTCAGGCAGAAGCGCATGGCGAAGGCGCAGGCCGTTCCTTGTGTGGTGCGCGAGGGGGGCATTGCCGAAGACGATTCGCTTGCGGAGAACAACGAGCGGGTAGGCCTTCATCCGCTTGATCAGTTCCGGGCTTTCCAGACCTTGAGCGGCGCCGGCATGTCCGAGGAGGATATCGCGGCTCGGCACTTCGTGACACCGGCCGTTGTGAAGCAACGCCTCCGGCTGGCGTCCGTGTCGCCGAAGCTGCACGACGTCTATGCCGAAGACGGCGTGACCCTCGAGCAGCTCATGGCGTTTTCCGTCACCGGGGATCAGGCTCGGCAGGAACAAGTCTGGGAGAATGTCAGCCGTTCGGGCTACGATGAACCATATCAAATCCGGCGGATGCTGACGGAAAATACCGTGCGGGCGTCCGATCGCCGCGTGCAGTTCATTGGGCTCGATGATTACCAGCAGGCAGGCGGCGGCATTTTGCGCGACCTGTTCGAGCACGATGATGGCGGCTGGCTTCAAGACGTCGCTCTGCTCGACCGTCTTGTCACGGAGAGGCTCAAAGCCGAGGCGGAAGCAATTGGTTCGGAGGGATGGAAATGGATCTCAGTCGCCATTGACTTCCCCTACGGCCACACCACACGACTGCGCGAGCTGGAAGGGCAACCTGTCGATCTCACCTCCGAAGAACGGGCCACCATCGACGCTCTCAACACCGAGCAGGCGAAGCTTGAAGCCGAATATCAGGACGCGGATGAGCTGCCCGAAGAGATCGACCAGCGTCTCGGCGCGATCGAGGCGGCGCTGCTGGCGCTCGAAAACCGGCCGAAAACCTACGATCCGGCGGAGATTACCCGGGCCGGCGTCTTCGTCAGCATCGATTCCGAAGGGCGGCTTTGCGTCGATCGGGGCTATGTCAGGCCGGAGGACGAGGCACCTGTGGCCGGTCTCGATGTCGAGCGGGACGCCGATACGTCACCGACTGAAGGGCAGGAAGCTGGTGCTTCCGTACAGCGCACGGCGATCTCGGTCGCCGGCGCAACGAGCGAGCCGGAGGAGGATGATGAAGACCCGGCAAGGCCCTTGCCGGATCGGCTTATCATCGAGCTCACGGCGCACCGTACGCTGGCATTGCGAGATGCGCTGGCCGAAAATCCTGCGGTCGCGTTCCAGGCGGTGCTGCACAACTTCGTGCTGACGGCCTTTTACCGATTTGCTTCGTCCGGAAGCTGCCTGGAAATCGGGCTCCGCACGCCAACCTTTCCCGCTCAAGCTCCGGGGCTGAGGGAAAGCGTCTCGGCTAAGGCTGTCGAGGCGCGGCATGAGGCCGGGAAGGCACGGTTGCCGAAGCGCGAGAACGATCTCTGGGCTGCGCTGACTGCTCTCGATGGTGGTGCAAAGGCCTCGCTGTTCGCCCACTGCGCGTCCTTTGCGGTCAACGCCGTCTATGAGCCGGCCAATCGTTACAATCAGGGTCGCGTCTCAGCCCACGGCGTCCGCACGCGTCTCGACCAGGCCAACGTGCTAGCGCGCGCTGCCGGACTTGACATGGTGCAGGCTGGCTGGAGACCGACCGTCGACAACTATCTCGGCCGAGTCACCAAGCCTCGCATTCTGGACGCGGTGCGGGAAGCCAAGGGCGAGTCGTCGGTGCAACTGATCGACCATCTGAAGAAGGCCGACATGGCCAAGGAGGCCGAGCGTCTCCTGGATGGCTCGGGCTGGTTGCCGGAGCCGCTGCGTCTCGCCGATTCCAGGCCGTCTTCGGCGGAGCCGGTAGGTGAAGCGGGCCCGCTGCCAGAATTCCTCGCTGGCGAGGAGGATCTGGAGAACGGTAGCGACGAGCATCCGCAACAGCTCGACGCGGCTGAGTGACAGCATAAGGGTCGGCTCCGGCTGTCCTGCACTTGCTTGGGGGACCGGTGCCCAGCAGCGGTCCCATTTTTATTGGGAAGGGCTGAGAGGAAGAGTGGGGCCGTGAAGGGTTTGAATCGCCGTGGTCGTGAGAGCGCCGGGCGGTTCGATCCGTTCCTGCTCTCCGAAAGAAATCCCCATGACCGAATCTCTCGCTGGCGGCGCTGCCGCTGCACCGCTCTCGATGCGTGCCGCTGCCACGATCACCTCCGCTGCGGTCAGGGCTGCGCGACAGCTCTTGACCAATCTCGAACGCGGCCAGCGCATCGATGCCGCAGTCCTGCGTGGAGCCATGGAGGCTGCTTTCGGCGCCTCGGACGCGGCCGGTGCCTGGAATTGGAAGACCGCCTACGACACCTGCGAGGCGGCCACCGTTCTATTCCTTCGCAAGTTCGGTCCGGCCATCCGGACCAAGGCTGGCTCAACGGCCGCGACGCTGCCGATGCTCGCGAGAGTCGCCAGTCTCCTGCCGACCCACACGCGGCGTTCCGAGGACAGCCAGCTGCTTCAACAATTCTCGACGCCGATCCCGCTGGGGCTGGCCGCATGTACCGCAGCCGGCATCACGCCGGCCGACCGCGTTCTGGAGCCCTCAGCGGGCACCGGCTTGCTTGCGGTCTTTGCCGAGCTCGCCGGCGGCACTCTCGTGCTTAACGAATTGGCCGAGTCCCGCGCGTCGCTGCTCAATCATCTGTTCGCCGACGTCAACGTCACGCGGTTCGACGCCGCCCAGATCGATGATCACCTCGAAGTGAGTGTTGTCCCGAGCGTTGTCCTGATGAACCCGCCATTCTCTGCGCTGACCAACGTCGATCGTCGGATGGCGGACGCGGCGCTCCGGCACATCGCTTCGGCCTTAGCGCGCCTTTGCGACGGTGGGCGTCTGGTCGCCATCACCGGTGCAAGCTTCGGGCCGGACAATCCGGCATGGCGAGACGCCTTCGTTCGCCTTCAGGAACGCGGGCGAGTTGTTTTCTCTGCCGCGGTCGACGGCGCCGTCTACGCGAAACACGGAACACGCATCGACACACGGCTGCTCGTCATCGACAAGCAGCACGCGGCAGACCCGAACGTTTTTCCGCCTCCGCTCGGCATTGCGGGCGATGTCGCTACCTTACTCGGTTGGGTGACCGAGCATGTGCCTTCGAGGCTGGCTGTTGCCGCCCCAGACGTGATCAACGTCACCAGGCGCCCTCCGATGTCAGGATTCCTCGGCGCCTCTGCACCATGTCCGTCCTCTACTTCCGGCGGCGCCGCGCCAGAAGACGTCGAACTTTCGTACGAGACGGTCGAGTGGTTACCGCTGGAAGGCGCCAGGCTTACCGATGCGCTTTACGAGGAATACGGATTGCAGTCGATCCGTATTCCGGGCGCGCACGCGCATCCGACCAAGCTCGTGCAGTCGGCTGCAATGGCGTCTGTCGCGCCTCCAAGGCCATCCTATCGGCCGCATCTGCCAGCCAGCCTCGTGGCAGATGGCATCCTGTCGGACGCCCAGCTTGAGAGCGTCATTTACGCCGGCGAGGCGCATTCCGAATTTCTCGCAGGCTCCTGGACGGTCGATGCGACTTTTGACGTTGTCGTGGCCGCGCGCGACGACGCAGAGAATGCCCTCCGCTTTCGTCGCGGCTGGTTCTTGGGCGATGGCACCGGCGCGGGCAAAGGGCGGCAGGTCGCCGGTATCCTGCTCGACAACTGGCTCAAGGGTCGCCGCCGCGCGGTCTGGATCAGTAAATCCGACAAGCTGATCGAGGATGCACAGCGCGATTGGTCGGCACTCGGCATGGAGCGGCTGCTTGTGACGCCGCTCTCGCGTTTCCGCCAGGGCACGCCGGTCAGGCTCTCGGAAGGCGTCCTATTTACCACCTACGCTACGCTACGGACCGACGAGCGTGGCGAAAAGCTTTCGCGTGTGCGGCAGATCGTCGAATGGTTGGGCTCCGACTTCGATGGAGTGATCGTCTTCGACGAGAGCCACGCGATGCAGAACGCGGCAGGCCAGAAGGGCGAGCGCGGCGACCAGGCGGCCTCTCAGCAGGGGCGTGCGGGCCTCAGGCTCCAGCACGCCTTGCCGAATGCGCGTGTGGTCTATGTGTCGGCAACGGGCGCCACTACGATTCACAATCTTGCTTATGCCCAACGCCTTGGCCTGTGGGGCGGCGCCGATTTTCCGTTTGCCACCCGCGCCGAGTTCGTCGAAGCGATCGAGGAGGGCGGCGTCGCGGCGATGGAAGTGCTGGCCCGCGACCTCAAGGCGCTCGGTCTCTACTCGGCTCGCTCACTCTCTTACGAGGGCGTCGAGTACGAGCTCATCGAGCACCAGCTCACACCAGAGCAGGTACGCATCTACGACGCCTACGCCGGCGCGTTCAGCGTGATCCATAACAACCTCGATGCCGCGATGCGGGCCGCGAATATCACTGGCGAGACCGGAACGCTGAACGGGCAGGCCAAATCGGCGGCACGATCGGCCTTTGAAAGCGCCAAGCAGCGTTTCTTTGGCCACCTCCTGACCTCGATGAAGACGCCATCGCTGATCAGATCGATCGAGCGCGATCTCGACGCCGGCCACGCCGCCGTCATCCAAATCGTTTCGACGGGCGAGGCGCTGATGGAGCGCCGGCTCGCCGAGATCCCGACCGAGGAGTGGGGCGACGTCCGGGTCGACATCACCCCGCGCGAATATGTCCTCGACTATCTCGCCCATTCCTTCCCGGTCCAGCTCTATGAGCCATTCACCGACTCAGAGGGCAATCTCTGCTCCCGGCCCGTCTATCGTGACGGCCAGCCGGTCGAGAGCCGGGACGCCGTCGCGCGCCGCGACCGACTGATCGAGAAACTCGCCTCGCTGCCGCCGGTCCCGGGTGCGCTGGATCAGGTGATCCAGCGCTTCGGCACCGACGTGGTCGCCGAAGTCACCGGCCGCTCACGCCGCATCGTTCGCAAGCGCGAACGGCTGGTCGTCGAAAACCGGGCCGCTTCGGCTAACCTCGCGGAGACATCGGCCTTCATGGACGACGTCAAGCGGATCCTCGTGTTCTCCGACGCGGGCGGCACTGGGAGGAGCTACCATGCCGAACTCTCGGCGCGGAATCGCCGTCTGCGGGTCCACTATTTGCTCGAGCCCGGCTGGAAGGCTGATGCCGCAATCCAGGGGCTCGGCCGGACCAACCGCACCAACCAGGCGCAGCCGCCGCTGTTTCGTCCGATCGCGACCGACGTGAAGGCCGAAAAGCGCTTCTTGAGCACCATCGCCCGCCGGCTCGATACGTTGGGAGCGATCACGCGCGGCCAGCGCCAGACCGGCGGGCAGGGCCTGTTCCGGCCCGAGGATAATCTCGAAAGCCAGTACGGCCGCGACGCGTTGCGCCAACTCTACACGCTGCTAGCACGCGGCACGGTCCAGAGGTGCTCGCTCGAGAGATTCGAGGATGCGACCGGTCTGAAGTTGACCGATGCCAATGGGCTCAGGGATGAGCTGCCGCCGATTACGACCTTCCTGAACAGGTTGCTGGCGCTCACGATCGACCTTCAGAACATTCTGTTCACCGTCTTCGAGCGGCTATTGACCGCTCGGATCGAGGGCGCGGTTGCCTCGGGCACCTACGATGTCGGGCTGGAAACGCTTCGCGCCGAAAGCTTCATCGTCAGCGACCGGCGGACCATTTATGTCCATCCCGGCACTGGTGCCGAAACCCGGCTTCTCACGATCACGCAGCGCCAACGCAATCATCCCGTGAGCCTCGATGACGCTCTTGGTCGTCTTTCGGATCGCCGCGCTGTCCTATTGATCAATGAGCGCTCGGGACGTGCGGCAGTGCAAGTCGCAGCCCCGAGCTTCATGCTTGACGACGGCGAGATCGAGCAGCGCGTGCGCCTGATCCGGCCGATGGAGCTGCATAGCGTTCCCTTGAAGATGATGGCGGAAAGCCATTGGGCTGAAGCGGACCGTAAGCGTTTTGCTGCAGCTTGGCTCGCGGAGCTTGCCGAGGTCCCCGAGTTCACGGAAAGCACTATCCACGTCGTGGCCGGCTTGCTGCTGCCCATCTGGAAGCGGTTGCCGAACGAGTCGACGCGCGTCTATAGGCTTCAGACATATGCGGGCGAGCGCGTCATCGGGCGCAAGGTCTCGGCGACCTGGGTCGCGAGCTTCCTTGCGGCTGACGCGCCGGCGCTAACGTCGGAGGCTGGCTTTGCAGCGCTGATGGAGGGGCGGACCGTCTTCGAGCTTTCGGAAGGGCTCCAGCTTCGCCGTGCCCGGGTGATGGGCGCATACCGTATCGAACTGTCTGGGTTCAACGACACGATGCGCGATCGGCTGCGCGCCTACGGCCTCTTCGGAGAGATCATCTCCTGGAAGCTGCGCATGTTCGTGCCCACGGACGCGAGCGGTGTCGAGATCCTGTCAAAGGTGCTCGAGCAGTATCCGATCGCGCGCATCAGCGAGCGGGAGGCCGCCTGATGCCCCGCGACGCCACCGAACTGACACGCCGCCTCGCGCGCGAGGCCGAGGCGGTGTGCCGATACTATCTCTCCAATGGCAAGCGGGCGGGGCGGTACTGGGTGGTCGGAGACGTCCACAACACCCCGGGGCGCTCGCTGTTCGTGCGGCTCCAGGAATCGCCGAAGGGGGCTGCCGGCAAATGGACGGACGCTGCGACTGGCGAGCATGGCGATCTCCTCGACGTCATCCGTGAAAGCACGGGATTTCGCGACTTCCGCGAGGTTGCCGATGAGGCAAGACGCTTCTTGAAACTACCTCGCGCTGAACCGGAGATCATCTCAAAGCCTGTCGGTCCGGCAGCACCGGCCGGATCGCAAGAGGCCGCCCGTCGGCTCTTTGCGATATCTGGCCCGATCGAGGGGACTGTCGTTGAAACGCATTTACGGCGTCGCGGAATAGTCCACATCCACCATGGCGGCAGCTTGCGCTTCCATCCGCGCTGCTACTATCGGCCAGACGAGCATTCACCCACTGAAACCTGGCCGGCGATGATCGCTCGCGTCACGGATCTCGATGGCAGGATTACCGGCGTGCACCGCACCTGGCTCGATCCGCACGGCTTTGATCGCATTAGACTCGGCAAGGCGCCGATCGACACGCCACGACGGGCCATGGGCAACCTACTTGGCAACGCGGTTCGGTTTGGAATGTCGGACGACGTGCTTGCTGCCGGGGAGGGTATCGAGACCATGCTGTCGCTGCGCTGCGTGCTGCCGACCATGCCGATGGCCGCTGCACTGTCGGCCAATCATCTCTCAGCGATGGTGCTACCGCCGGGCTTGCGTCGGCTCTATATCGCCCGCGACGCCGATGCCGCGGGAGATATGGCGCAGACCATTCTGACCCAGCGCGCAGCAGACGCCGGCATTGAAGCGATCACGCTATCGCCTCGGCTGGGCGACTTCAACGAAGACCTGCACATCTTTGGTATCGGAGCCCTCCGAGCAGCGTTGCCGATTCAACTCGTGCCAGAGGACGTCGTCAGCTTCTTGCATTCGTCGACGGTGCCCGCGGAATAGGTCACGACGGTTCGATCGACCGTGACAGGTCGGTCATGGGCGAGGCCAATACCGGAAGAGGGCGCGACCTCGGCCTTCTAGAGGGCGATCGGACGGCAAGCGGCCCGGGCCGGCAATGGCTGCGTCCGGCTATTTTCCGCCGCGCGCCGGCAATTGAAACACACATCATATGTCTAGCCAGCGCGCTTTGCATCGCGAAGCAAAATAGCCGGCCTCCGCCATCCTCCGCTGCCGCTTCGGCCCTTCGGGTTCTGGCCTGTTCCGCCCGCCGTCTGAGTGATCGCCACGAAGGCCGCGAAGGGCGCGGCCAAACCCGGCAAAGGACCTCCTTCCATGACCGACCATGACGACGTCGAGCCGCTGCACGCCTCTTCTCCGACCGACCACGTCCTCACCGAACTTCAGCTCTTCGGTTACCGTCCCTTCGACGACCAGCCTGATCCGAGACCGCTTCCCGAAGGCAAGATGATCGCCGGTGCCGTGGCCGATATCTTCGACGCCCTGGTTGCGACCCTGAACGACACGCGGCTCGAGCCGGACCTGGACGATCTGCTCTGGTCGACCGTCAACTTGTTCCATCGTGCCGTCGATCGCATCGAGCGCCAGCTCGACGACAACGAGCAGGCGCAGCACAAGAGCCAGCGCGAGCAGAACGGTTCCGAAGTACGATCGGTCGAACTCGAGCGCCTTACGGCTGAAGGCATCACGCTGATCGAGCGCCGCAACTGCCTGGAGCTCTTCCGCGACCAGGCCATCGAGCGATTTGAGGTCCACACCGGCTCGACCTGGCGTCCTCGGTCGGGGTCACTGGTCAACCACCGCACGCTCACCGCGGCGATGATCGACTCCCGCGACTTCATCGCAGCGAAACGCCGCGCCGAGACCGAGGTCCTGGTGCCGCCTGGCCCCAAGATCGCACTCACCGGCGGGCTCGACTTTAACGACCACCACCTCATCTGGGATCGCCTCGACAAGGTTCACACCAAGCATCCCGACATGGTCCTGCTCCATGGCGGCTCACCGAAAGGCGCCGAACTCATTGCCTCCAAATGGGCGATCAATCGCAAGGTACCGCAAATTGCCTTCAAGCCCGATTGGACGAAACACGCCAAGGCAGCTCCATTCAAGCGCAACGATGCCATGCTCGAACTCATGCCGATCGGCGTCATGCACTTCCCAGGCACGGGAATTCAGGACAACCTCGCCGACAAGGCGAAGCGACTCTGCATTCCCGTCTGGAAGTTCGGCGGCGCGTGAGCGCCGTCTTGCTCGCCTCCAGGACGGAGTTGCATGCCGCAACTCCGCCTCGTTTCCATACTACGTCCGAAGCCGCGCCGCGGTGGTGGTGGAAGGCGCAACCAGTACATCTATGCAATGGAGCCACCGCCATGCTTGCCCTTGGGCTTGTCCTCAACACATTCGGCATCGGGTTGTTCTGCTGGCTGATCTTTGCGCTGGCGGTCTATGCGCTGCCGTTTTTCGTCGCACTCAGCGTCGGGATGTTGGCATTCCATGGCGGGGCCGGTGTCGTCGGGGCGCTGCTTATCGGATTGGCCTCCGGCGCATCGACGCTTGCTGCCGGTCAGGTCGGCGTCGCGGTCAGTCGGGTCCGGACCTTGCGCATCGCGATCGCAGCCGCATTCGCCGTCCCTGCGGCTATCGCTGGCTATCATGTGATGTTCGCCCTGTCGCAGATCGGGGTGCCTTCGCTGGCTTGGCGCGAGGCCTTCGCTTGCCTAGGTGCGGTTTGCATCGGCGGCACGGCATGGACGCGCTTGACCGTTTTCGCGGAGACCCGCCCGTTGGAGTCGGCCGAGGTGGCGGAGAATATGCCTCGACCGGTGCTCACAGCAGCGACGCATAAGCGATGACGCTTCATCGCCATCATCGATCGAGCAAGGTCGCGCAGGGCGCCACGTTGAACGAGGGATCATCGAGCTTGAGAGAGAGGTAACGCCGCTCTTCCTCGTAGCGCTTTGACCAAGCCCCCAATCTCCGCCTGGTCCACATTGCTGCGGGAGAGCGGCGCGCCGCGCTCGATCATTCCTTCCGGACGATACCGCCCTTTGCGGCAGATTGTTTCTCTTTCTGCGCCGAACCGTACCAACCTCTTGTGCAGCTCAACCGAGATTCGCCAAGTCTTCTCCTTAAGATTTGCGGTTCAGCACGCGGACGCACGTGGCCTCTTTGATGGCTTGATCTGGCCGAAGACCGGCTGCGCCTCGATCGCCTGAGCCGCAACGCCGTTGATGCGACTTTCTTCCCCTGGGCTTGCGCCCATTCCTCGCGAGGCAAGAAAGTCGCAACAACGGCGTCCTCCGCTGCGCTCCGGCCCGCGAGCGGGTGCGTCGCCGATCGTCCTCGGCCTCTAGATCGCCATCGAGGCCGCGGTGGTCGCGGGCTCGAAACACAACAGGAGAAGTGACATGGCTAACATCGGTTCTTTCAAGAAGGTCGGCAACGAGTTCCAGGGCGAAATCGTCACCCTGAGCCTGCAGGCCAAGGGCGTCCGGATCGTCGCCGAGACCAGCCGATCCAACGAGAACGCTCCCAGCCACCGGATCTACGTGCGCCGCGCCGAGATCGGCGCAGCCTGGTCAAAGCGCTCCGAAGAAGGCCGCGATTACCTCTCTCTCAAGCTCGATGATCCCTCGTTCAACGCGCCGATCTATGCGAACCTGTTCGAGGACGAGGGCGGCGAGGGCTACACGCTCCTGTGGTCGCGGCCGCGGAAGAGCGGCGAGTAGACGCTCCGCCAAGCCCCGTCCGGTTCGCCGGGCGGGGCTCTCTTTCTTAGGGCCGTCGGGGCGCGAAGCCGTCGCCGCTGGACCGAGCCGGTCGCATCAACTATTCGGTCTCCCTCGAGTTTGCGCTTGGCGCTTGTTGTGGGCGGCCGAGTGAGAAGGTCAGCTGCCTCGACACCCAGGCTTCGAGCCAGCCGATCGACAACATCGATGCCCGCCGCATAGACGCTTCGCTCTAGTGCGCTGATATAGGTGCGGTCAATTTTCGCTCAGTGAGCCGATTTCCTCCTGCGACAAGCCGCGGGCTTGTCGGAGCTTCCGCAAATTGATTGCAAGTATCTCGCGTATGTCCATACGCGAGAGGGCATTTCTTTGAAGAGTATCTCACCACGGAGTATTCTCGACGATCAGGTCGGGTCCCGTGACAAGATTTTAGCGCTTCTGCCTCTTCCGGCCTGCGTGTTAGAAGTTGTCTGATCTAAGGCGTGGAGTTCTATGAGGAAGCCGCCACTCGATCCCAATGTCGCCGACGCTGCTCCCACCGATCAGATTCTGACGGTCTATGATGAGCAGCACGTGGTGACCTATATGCGCCTTCTGCAGGCTGAGAGCGAAGGGGCTGACTGGACAGAAGTCGCTCGGGTAGTGCTGCATATGGATCCGGAGCGCGAACCGGATCGTGCGCGCCGCGCATACCAGAGCCACCTGGCGCGCGCTAAGTGGCTGACCGAGAAGGGCCGTCTATTGCGTGGAGATGGCTCCAAATAAAGAATATTGTCGCGCCAAGTTTTGCTGAGCGAATTATCTTCTATCGCTAATTCGTGGTCATTTTCATGCACCACGTGGTGCCAAACTAGGGGCTTCCTCCAACCGCCTCGTTCATACCTATTGCGCCGCATCTTTGTTAGCTGCATGCAATGGGGCGGAAGAAATGCCTCAATACGACTGGCGGTCGCCGGAATCCTACAAGACCCTACAAGACGCGGAAATCACCGACATCGCCTAGGAATGTCTTCGCCGAAACGCGGACTATCGACGTGCCTACGAAGCGATGATCGCCGACAGTCCGGACGGCGAGGTGACCGAGGAATTCAGGAGGAGGTGGGGCATTTGCTTTCGCCCATGACCCGCAGAGGTCCTTCGACGAACAGACGATCTTTTGGGCGCCTGAGGTTCTGGCGACGGTCGTTCCAGTGACGGTTGCCTCGGCTGCCGATCGCAGTTCGGCGTCTTTGCCATTGCTCGACCTTGCAGCCGGTCAGTTGCGCCGTGCCGCCGATGGCTGGCACGCCGTGCTGCGCATCGGCGCGGTGGATTACCGTGTCTGGTCCAAAGAACCGCCGGTGCTCGGCGCGTCATACGCAGCCAAATTGCCGTTTGACGGCGATTTGGAAGCTCGCGCGTATGCAGCCCGACAGTTTTGGCGCGCGATGAATGGACGCGCGCCGGGTCCTGCATTTTACAAACTATCCCAACAGCGGCGCGAACGACTGAGCGCCGCGATCCCGGCGCTCGATGCTCGCAGCGCCGGCGGTAACTATCGCACTGTCGCCGAAGCGCTGTTCGGCAAAAAGCGCATCCCTGATCGCGCCTGGAAGACGCACGATTTCCGCAATCGAACGGTCCGCCTGGTGAAAGGCGGCCTCGCGTTGGTACGCGCAGGTTACCGCAAACTTCTGCGGCCCGGCCGCAGGGACGATTAGCCTCTCGGCCAAGGGTATCGAAAATCATACCCTCAATATTCAGCATCCCCCTCCGAGATCGCGCTTCTCCATGATGACCGCACACGCGCCGACGCCGCCATGCGCGGTGCGCTGTCACCTTGGAGTTCTCAAATGCCCGATTCGACGGCCGGTTTACCTCCGCGCTTCCTGCGGACACCGGAGGCTGCGCGTTACCTTGGCCTCTCCGGTCGCACGCTCGAGAAGCACCGCACGTATGGCACCGGGCCGACGTATCGGAAGATCGGCGGACGTGTCGTCTACGCCCTGGATGACCTGAAAGCTTGGGCCGACCTCGGCGCCAAAACGTCAACGTCCGACCCCGGAAAGGGGACCGTGCTGCCGGCCAAGAAGCATCCGGTCTTGCGCCCGTATGCAGGCCAGGAACGTCGCTGACCGCCGCGTGAGAACAGTGACCATGCGGCGTAAACCCCATTCCGAGCGCGACCAGCTGGAGCTCTTTCGAGCGCTACCCGGGGATCTCGCACCGCGCGATGCGCAGGATCTGATGGCATATCCGTTCTTCTCTCTGGCGAAGACCAAGCGGGTTGTGCCGATCGATTTCCGCGCTGGTACAATCGCTATTCGTGTCGAAGCCGTGCCGGAACACGGCATCGCGACTATCTGGGATGCAGACGTTCTGATCTGGGCCGCTTCGCAGATCGTCGAAGCCCGTGACGCCGGCTTGAAGACCTCGCGCCTGCTGGCTGCAACGCCGTACGAGATTTTGACGTTTGTCGGCCGCGGCACTAGCGCACGCGACTATGACCGGCTGAAGGCCGGTCTTGACAGGTTGCAGTCAACGACGGTGCTGACCTCGATCCGCCAGCCGGCAGAGCGGCGGCGGCATCGCTTCTCCTGGATCAACGAGTGGAAAGAGACGGCCGATGCAAATGGCCGTCCATTCGGGCTCGAACTGATCCTGCCGGATTGGTTCTACGCCGGTGTCATCGATGACGCGCTCGTGCTGACGATCGACCGCGCTTATTTCGATCTGACGGGCGGACTTGAGCGCTGGCTTTATCGTCTTGTGCGCAAGCATGGCGGCCGGCAGGACGGCGGCTGGAGTTTTGATCTTGTGCACCTCCATGCCAAGTCCGGCATCCTCTCGCCGCTCAAGCATTTTGCGTACGACGTGCGTCAGATCGTCCAGTGCCAGACATTGCCCGGCTATCAGCTCGCGCTCACGCGCGATCCAGACGGCACCGAGCGGCTGAACTTCGCGCCTACGTCTGTTGCTCCGTTAACGGCACGCCTGCGCCGACGCGGTCTCATTCCAAATTCGGAGGACAACCTGTGAATCAGCTCGTGCTATCGGGGACCGTAATCCTCGTGCTATCGGGGACCCGATCCTCGTGCTATCGGGGACCGAAATCCAGCTTAAGTGCCTGTTTTTCTGAGCCTTCCAGCCGCTCTAACTTTACTAACATACTGACACTAACTTCTTGTTGTGAATCAGTACGTTGTGAACAAGTCGGCCGCGCGTGCAACGAGCATGCCTCGTGCAGCCACTCTCGCACGCGCAAAGGTTCGCTGCAATGCGAGTCTTGTCGCCAATGCACGCGCGTCGACGAGATCACGCGCAAATCCGCGCGATTGCTAACGTCGACATCATCGCCTGGTGCGCGTCAGGTCCTCTTGCAGCCGCTCGCTCGTCGAGGAGAACTCGCTAACATCCGTGGTTGGCACGATGGCCACCACAAGCCGGAATCTGAGGAATGGGCGGTCAGGCTAACCAGCGCCGTGCTTGATGGCTTCAACGGTCTGCATGAAGCCGCCGGCAAGAAAAGTTGCGATCTCGCCCAAATCCCCGTCTCCTCGGGAGACGCCGCTCCGCCGTGGCGGAAGGAAAAGGCGCGCGTGGAAGCGGCCGGGTCACAGAGGCTTTTAAGCCGCCGCAGCGACCCGGCCGCGCTTGCCGCCGGCGCCAAACCGGAACGTGGTGCCATCGATCCAGAACTTGTGCAGCAGCACGGCGAGCGCGCGCCCAACGGCTGTCGCCGCTCGCTTCAGATCCTTCTTCCTGGCGAGCCGCAGGCCCCACAGCCGCAGCTTGAAGGTCTTTGGAATGCGGGTGAGGATCGCGATCGCGGCCTCATACAGCATCGCCCGCGTCAGCTCGTCGCCGAATTTGGAGATGCCGCCGATGCGGTCGGTTTGTCCGGATTGGTAGCGCCGTGGCGTCAGGCCAAAATGCGCCCCGACATTGGTCGACTTCCTGAAGCGGGCCGGGTCGTCGACAGTGGCGCGGAATGTCAGCGCCACCAGCGCGCCGACACCGGGCACGGTCATCATCCGCCGCACCGCGCTGTCGCTGCGCGCTGCCGCCAGAGCCAGGCGCTGCAGCTTTGCCAGCTGCAGCCGCATGGCATTGCGGGCGTCCAAGAGCGGCGTAAGGATGACCTCCAATTCTTTCTTCCCGGCGATGATCTCGCGCACCCGGGCGTCAAAACGGCCCATGGAGATCTCGCCGACCTTCAGGCCAAACGGGCGCAACAGGCCGCGGATCATGTTCTCCATGTCGAGCACCTTGCCGAGCAGCGCCTTGCGTCCGACCAGCAGCGCGCGCAGCATTTGTGCGCCCTCCGATTTTACATGGACCGCACGGAATCAGCCGGTTCGCATCATCTGCGCGATGCCCCTGGCGTCGTTCCGGTCGATCTTGTTCAGCATCGCGCTCAGCGCCGCCTTGGCATGCCGGGTCTCGATGCAGATCACGGGCAGGCCTTTTTCGGCGAGCGCTGTGAACAGCCACGCGCTGCACGAGAACGCTTCCAGCCCAACGCGCTTCAGGTCGATGCCCCATTCCGCCAAGAACAGCTCGATCGCGTCGGGATCGGTGTCGAGTTTCGCCTCCCGAACAACGCTGCCATCGCCGTCCACCACGCAAATGTTCGTCGCCTCCAGCGACACGTCAAGCCCAGCATAGACGTCCATCATTCGCCTCCACCGCCGACCGCCGGACCGCACAGCGCGCTCCGTTCGCGAATCGTTGCGCAGCATCGTCGCTGCAACGCGGCCGGCGAGGGGGCACAAGTCAGTACCCCGGCTAACCAGAAATCCTTCGGATTTCTTCTAACGGACCAAGCCGAAAGCCGCATTAGAGGCTTCCGGCAACAGGGTGCCGTCAGTCCTGCTTGCCTTGGCAAGCCGCACGCGAACTCCTCGGAGCCTCAAGCCCACGGTTGCCTGTTCCAGCATCCGGGAGCGACGGCATGAGCGACCTGACCGAGGTGGAAGTGCTGTGGCTCGAGAAGCGTATCGAAAACCGCATTCGGTTCGGTCGGGTCGTCAAGGAACGGAAGCTTGATCGTCACCGGCGTGTCCTGTCATTTGCACCCGGCAGCATCTTTGCCTTCGTCCGTTGGACCTCCAACGACTTCGGCACAATCGTTTCGCGGATCGACATCTTGCGCGCGGTCGCGCCGGGACAGCGCTGCTTGACCGTCCCTTATGTGAAGCCTGGTGGAGAAATCCTGCTGCGGCTTTCCGGCTGGCAAAAGGTCGAACGGGTGCTGCAGATGGTCGATGCCGTGGAAGCACTCGGCATCGATCCCGCCGACGTCGCGCCTGATCATTGGCATCACGTTCATAACCGCCTGTCCGTCAACGAAAACCCGCGTCCCTACACCAAGGCACGCCATCAGGCCTGGCTTCACCGCCAGAGAATGATGCGATGAGCAGTCGCCTGAAGATGCTGACAGTGACGTTTGGCGCTGCTGCTGCGCTCGCTGCAACAATCGTCCTGGAGCCACTTCCGCTCTATATCTGGAATGCATCGGCAAGCGTGCCGATTGGCCTCTATCGCCTGCGACCGGCGGAACATTTCTATGTCACTGAGTTGGTCACCGTGCAGCCGCCCGAGCCGCTTGCGACCTTTCTCGATCTTAACGGCTATCTGCCAATCGGCGTTCCCATGCTCAAGCGAGTCTTGGCGCTACCCGGGCAGACGGTCTGCAGAAGCGAGCTCACGATTTCGGTCGATGATATCGCGGTGGGCGAGGCGAAGTATCGCGACCGACACGGTCGTCCGCTGCCGAACTGGCAGGGCTGCCGCGTCGTCGGCGACGGCGAGCTCTTTCTCATGAATTGGCAGTCGGACGACTCTCTTGACGGCCGATATTTTGGATTTCTTCCAGCGTCGGCCGTGATCGGCCGTGCGCTTCCGGTGTGGACGTGGGAGGAGTGATCGTGCGTCTTCCATGTGTTCGCTCCGCCATTCCTCTGTTCGATCTATTGCGGGATCATTCCTCCGTTCCGACCAATGTCTGCATGGCCGACGCGCGCAGCGCCCGCCCAGGGCGGCCGCCCGGCCGGCGCGAAGCAGCTTTACCCTGGACCGGCGTGAGCACGCCGGCATGCTTGGCTCGGTTGGGCACGCGCGTTTGCGCTGTTGTGCCCCTGATGCTTCTGCTGACTGCGTTCGACAGTGCCGCTTTGGCCCAGAGCCGATCAGCCGCCCAGCCGGCGATCAGTCAGACCAGTCACTCATTTGCCGGCTTCATCAATGAAGCCTCACAACGCTTTGCGATTGCGCCGAACTGGATCCGATCAGTCATCAGCATCGAGAGTGCTGGCGACATGCACGCCCGATCGCCAAAAGGCGCAATGAGCCTGATGCAAATCATGCCGGCGACCCGGGCGGAACTTCGCGAGCGCTATAATCTCGGCAGCGATCCCTACGACCCGCGCGACAACATTCTGGCAGGCACGGCTTACTTGCGCGAACTGCTCGATCGGTATGACTCGCCCGGCGTGTTTGCCGCGTACAACGCGGGACCATCTCGCTATGAAGGGCATCTCGCAGGCGGCTCTTTGCCAGACGTGACGCGAGCATACGTCGCAAAGCTTGCAAATCTGCTTGCCATCGAACTACCGCCGACGTGGATGTCCAGCGGACGGTCGTCAGCAGCTGCGACGCTATTCGTCACGCGATCCGATCTCATGAAAACGCGCGATCGGTCGCTGACGCTCGTGCCTTGGAGTGGTGTCACGACCGCAATCTCGGCTCCCGATGTTTCGCATATGGTTCCTCGGCCAATTGGCGTGTTCGTCGCTCGATCGGATTCGGGAGCATCGCAATGACCAAGTGTGCGGGTTCGCAAGCTGATGGCGTTTGGGCGATGCCTTCGGCCCGCGCTCTACTCGTCGCTTCGCTCCTCACCGAGCCACCCTTCGGGTGTCTCGGCCCTTCGGGTAACGATCGCTATCGCAAGCGCTCGCAGGCACTGGTTGCTTCCCAAGTCAACTGCCAGTTCGCGGCGGCTCTTTCGGGATCCGGCGACTGGGAGACCACGACGGCAGGACGGCGAGATAAAAGGGGCTCGCCGGTCGAACCGCAAGCCATTGACATGGCTTGGGTTCCGGCGTGCCGGTCGGTCGGGGCGCGTGCCGCGCCTTGCAGATTGACGAATGCAATCAAAGGCGTTTTCGGCACCATGTGCGCTTTTGATCGTTGGGAGACCCGGCCATGAGCACAGGCGACAGCGATCTGCGTATTCGGCCTGGACGCATCCGCAGTACACGCGCACCGAAGCAGAAGAGCTTTGTCGACCAGGTGCTGCGCGCCGCGAAGAAAGCCGGACACACCTCGGGTGTCGCTGCAGTTGGCAGGCGTTCTGTAACCTACGGGCGCTCGACGTTTGGCCGCGGCCGGCTGTCCTTTAGTCGCGCCCGATTGTTCAGCCCGACGCGACGTGTTGTGGTCAAGGCGCGCGTGGTTCGCCACAAAGCGCGCGCCTTCCGCTCGGCACCATTGACAGCACATCTTTCATATCTGAAGCGCGATGGCGTCACCCGAAGCGGCGAGCGGGCCGAGATGTTCGATGCCGGTAGCGACCGCGCCGATAGCGCGGCTTTCGCAGAACGCTGCAAGGACGACCGGCATCATTTCCGCTTCATCGTCTCGCCTGGGGACGCTGGCGAGATGACCGACCTCAAAGCCTTCACCCGCGACCTTGCCAAGCAAATGGAAATCGACCTCGGCACGCGGCTCGATTGGGTCGCCGTCGATCACTGGAACACGGACAACCCTCATGTCCATCTTCTCGTTCGGGGAGTCGACGAAGAACGGGGCGATCTCGTGATCTCCCGCGACTACATCAGTCGAGGCCTGCGATCACGTGCCGAGGAACTGGTCGCCATCGAACTGGGTCCAAAACCTGAGCATGAAATCCGCAATTCGCTGGAGAGGGAAGTCACCGCGGAACGATGGACCCGGCTTGATCAGGAGATTCGGCTGGCAGCCGATGAAACCGGCACCATCGACCTACGCCCCGAGAATCCCGGGACTTTCGATCCTGAAATCCGACGCTTGATGGTTGGCCGCCTACAGCACCTGGAGAAGATGGGACTTGCGGCATCCGCCGCGCCAGGGGAATGGATGGTTGGGCTCGAGGCCGAGCGTAGCTTGCGCGACCTCGGTATG